>CAILTK010000026.1 GCA_903837135.1 uncultured Caulobacterales bacterium | reverse complement strand
GGGCCCAGGTCTTCTGGGCGGCGGCCGCGGCCTGCACCGCCTGATCCAGCTCCTCGGCCGTGGCCAGCTGCACCCGGCCGGCGACCACGCCGGTGTTGGGGTTGAAGATGTCGCCGTAGCGGCCGGACGACCCCACCAGGGTCTGGCCGTTCACGAAATGATGGATGTCGGGCATGGACGCATTCCCGGGCTTGAGACCCGGACGTGCTAGCACCGCCGGCCAGCCGCTTCACGCCAAATCTGAGGGCGCCCCCGCCCCCGCTACCCCGCCAGAAAGGCGTCCAGCGCCGCGTCGAATCTGGCCGGCTGGTCGAACATGACGAAGTGGCGGCTGTCGTCGACCCGGACCAGGGTCTTGTGCGGGATGGGGGCGAACTGGCTGTTGTAGAGGCCGTCCCATTGGGCCAGGGGCGCGCCCATGCCGGGATCGAAGGGATAGATCAGGGTAATCGGCGTCTGCACGGCCTGAAGGCCGGGCCGCAGGTCGAGCGTCGCGTCGTCGGCCATGGCCCGCCCGCCCACAGACCCGTTCGAGGCCTTGCTCCAGCTGACCACGGCCTTCAGCCCGTCGGGATCCTTGACCATCGATTTCATCATCGGCGTGACGTCGAAGGCCGCGGCCCCGGGTGCGCTCATCATCGCCTCCATCCGGTCGGCCATCGGCTTGACCGTTTCCGCGGTGGCGGCCGGGCCGCCCATCAGCACGCCGTAGAAGGGCAGGCTGTCGACCAGCAGCAGCTTCTTCAGGTGCTCGGGATGATGCTCGGCCAGATAAAGGCCCATGGTCCCGCCGAGCGAGTGGCCGATGTAGACCGCCGGGGCCAGTTTGGCCTCGACGATGTAGGCGTCGATCGCCTCGGCGGTGGGCGCCAGGACCCGGCCCGTGGCGTTGGCCCGCGCCGGCTCGCCGGCGAAGCCCGCCACCTGCACCAGATGCAGCCGGTATCGGCCGCGCAGCCGCTCGGCGGTGTGCTTCCAGGTCTGTCGCGAGGAGTTCAGGCCGGGGACGAGGATCAGGTCGGGACCGGAACCGACCACTTCCACCGAGAGGTGGTCCCGGACGATCAGCGTGCTGTCGGCGAACAGCCGGTTGGGGTCGGCCGCCGGCGCGGTCTGCGCGCGCACTTCCCGCGGCAGGCCGGTCGCGGCCGCGCCGGTAAACGCGATCAACGCCGCCGCCGCGACGGCCCTGGAATAGATCCTCGACATCGCAAAACTCCCCGGCCCGTTTCAATGCACGGATCGGTAGACTTTTTACTTTGCTTTGTAAAGTTCTTTCCGTGAAGTTATGCCTTCACGAACGGCAGGCTGGTGGTGGCCGGGTATCCGCCGGCCAGAAGGGCGTTGGCGACCGCCGGGATCACCACCGGCGTGCCGGGCTCGCCGGCGCCGGTCGGATGGGCGCCCGAGGGGAGGATATAGGTCTCGATCGCCGGGGACTCGTTCATGCGCAGCACGCGGTAGGTGTCGAAATTCGTCTGCTGCACAAGGCCGTCCTTGAGGGTGATCTGGCCGAACAGCCCGGCCGACAGGCCGTAGTTCAGCCCCCCCTCCATCTGCGCCGCCACTTGGTCAGGCGCCACGGCCACGCCGCAGTCGATGGCGCAGACCGCGCGGCGCACCTTGGGCGTCCCGTTGTCGAGCTTCACCTCGACCACATTGGCGACCACCGTGCCGAAGCTCTCGTGCACGGCCACGCCCCGCGCATAGCCGTCGGTGAGCGGCGTTCCCCAGCCCGACTTCTCGACCGCGAGGTTCAGCACCTTCAGGTGCCGGTCGGCGCCGGCCTTGGCGTACAGCGTCCGCCGATAGGTGACCGGGTCGATTTTCGCCCGCGCCGCCAGCTGGTCGATGGTGTGCTCCATCACCATGGCCGTGTGGGTCGCGCCCACCGAGCGCCACCACAGGGTGGTCACCGGCGAGACCGGGGTCGCCACCTGGCAATCGGTGACCGGTATGGCCTTCAGATAGGGCGAGCCCTGCACGCCCTCGACGGCGGTGGCGTCGAGCTTGCTCGACCCGGCCATCATCGTGCCCTTCATGAAGGACTGGATCACCGTCCGATGGCGCCAGGCCACCGGATAGCCGTCCGGCCCCACCTTCACCTGCACGTCGTGATGGGCCATCGGCCGATAGCGGCCGGCGGTCATGTCGTCCTCGCGGGTCCAGACCAGCTTGACCGGCCTGTTCCCGCCGACATGCTTGGCGATGCGCACGCATTCGACCACATAGTCGCTGTCGATGCAGCCGCGCCGTCCGAACGAGCCGCCGGCGTAGAGGGTCTCGATCTCGATCGCGCCGGGCAGGTTTCCGACCACTGTCGCCAGGTTCATCTGGTCGAGCGTCGGGATCTGGCTGGCGAACTTGAGCCTGGCCTTGTTTCCCTGCACCCGCGCCGTGCAGTTCATCGGCTCCATGGCGGCGTGGGCCAGATAGGGAAAGTCGTAGCGGGCGTGCAGCACGTCCGGGCCGGTGAAGGCGCCGTTCGCGTCGCCCTTGGTCTCGTAGCTGACCCAGTCTGCCTTGTTCTCTCTGGCGGCCTTGGTCTCGCCGCCGGCGATGGCCTTGTAGGCGGCGAGCATCTGCTCGGACGAGCGCATCTCGGCCTTGGCGTCGTCCCACTGGACCTGGGCCAGGGCGTCGCGGCCCTTTCGCGCGGCGTAGACGCCGGTGGCGACTACGGCGACGCCGGTGGGGATCTCGAACACGTCGACCACGCCCGGGACCTTCTTCGCCGCCGCCGCGTCGAAGCTCTTCAGCTTGCCGCCGAAGCGGGGCGAGTGCAGCACCACGGCGGTCAGCATGCCGGGCTCGTAGACGTCCTGGGTGAACAGAGGCGCACCGGTGGACTTGGCGTGGCTGTCACGGCGGTTGACGCGGGCGGTGCCGATCAGGGTGAAATTCTTCGGGTCCTTCAGCACCGGCTTCTGCGGCGGCGTCTGCTTGGCGGCGGCGGGCAGGAGTTCGGCGAAGTTCGCCGACTTGCCGCCGGGGCCGCTCACCACGCCGTCCTTGACCGTGATCTGGTCGGCCGGCGCCTTCCATTCGGCCGCGGCGGCCTGCACGAACATGGCGCGGGCGGCGGCGCCCGCCTGGCGCATCTGGTCCCAGGCCTCGTTGATGGCGGTCGAGCCGCCGGTGCCCTGCACCCCCATCAGGGTGTTGGCGTAGGCCTTGGTGTTTCCCGGCGCGAGTTCGATCTTCACCCGGTCCCAGTCCGCGTCCATCTCCTCGGCCACCACCGCGGCGAGGCCGCTCGCGGACCCCTGGCCGAACTCGATATGCTTGGAGACCACGCTGACCGATCCGTCGGGGGCGATACGGACGAAGGGTCCGAAGGCGCCGAAGTCGATGTTCGGCGCGCCGAGCTGCAGGAGCTTCATCGGCGAGCAGGCGCCGACGGCCAGGGCGCCGCCGGCCACGGTGGCGGCGACGATGGCGGTGCGGCGGGTCGGGCGAAGCGCGAGGCTGTCGTTGAGGATGGCGTTCATGACGTTCGTCCTCAGGCGGCGGCGACGGGCGCGGGCGCCGACAGGGCGTCCTTGATCGCGGCGCGGATGCGCGGATAGGCGCCGCAGCGGCAGATGTTGCCCGCCATGGCCGCGTCGATGTCGTCGTCGGTGGGGTGCGGCTTGTCCTTGACCAGGGCGACGGCCGACATGATCTGGCCCGACTGGCAGTAGCCGCACTGCGGCACGTCGTGTCTGACCCAGGCGGCCTGGATCGGGTGCCGGCCGAGCAGCCCCTCGATGGTGGTGATCTTCATGCCGCCGAGCGCGCTGATCGGCAGCTGGCAGGCGCGGGTCGGGGCGCCGTTCACGTGCACGGTGCAGGCGCCGCAGGCGGCGATGCCGCAGCCGTACTTGGTGCCGGTCAGGTGCAGTTCATCTCGGAGCACCCATAACAGCGGGGTGTCCGGTTCGGAGGCGACCGCATAGGTCTTTCCATTGATGTCGAGCTGGATCGTCATGGCGGCGTCCCCGGGGTTCCGAACGATGTTCAGATCATACCCACTACTCAAGCCATGTCCAAACCGGCTAGGCTGCCGCCACTCGTGTGTTTGCACTTAGGGGATAAGATATGCGTGCAGTCTACGCCGCCCTGGCGGTGGGTATCACCATGGCTGCCTCCGGAGCCGCCCAGGCTCAGGACGCCGCCCTCGGCAAGGCCGCCTTCACCGGCCGCTGCGGCCTCTGTCATCAGGTGGACAGCGCCAAGAGCGGACCGATGGCTCCGTCGCTCAAGGGCGTGATCGGCCGCAAGGTCGCCTCGCTGACCGATTTCAACTATTCCGATGCACTGAAGGCCAAGGGCGGCAAGTGGACCCCGGCCGACCTGGACACCTTCCTGGCCTCCCCCATGAAGGCGGTTCCCGGCACCAAGATGATGATGGTCGTGCCGAACGCGGCGGACCGGGCCAACCTGATCGCCTATCTGAAGACGGCGAAATAAGTCTCTGCATCGACAACGAATTCCTCCCCATCTGCGATGGGGAGGGTGACCGCGCGAAGCGGGCTGGTGAAGCGGCCCAAAGCGCGGGCGGTCACGGATACCCCCTCCACGAGGGGGGACGGATCTAGTCGGCTTCCATGCTCTCGCCGGAGGGCCGCATGCGGCCGTAGATCTCCATGCGGGCGGCCTTGCGCGACTGGGCGTCCTGCTTTTCGAGCGCCTTGCGGTTCTTGATCGCCGAACGCCGGGCCTCGATGGCGGCGAGGTCGGCCGCGAGCTTGGCCTTGCGGGCCTCTTCCGCCTTCACAGCCCGCGCAAGCCGCGCGGTCTCCTTTTCCTCGGCCCGCTGGGCGCGGACGGCCTCGAGTTCGGCCTTGCGGCGCGTCTCGCGGTCTTCCAGGTTCTCCGCGGTGACCATCGGCTTCGGCTTGAATTTCTCGAGGAGCGCCTTCTTGGCTTCTGCGGCTGTGGTGAGGCGATCGGCGAAGCCGGTATTTTTGGGCTGCATGCGTGTCCGTGGCTTGTGGGGGCTGCGCTGCTGAGCCGCAACCAACGGCCGCTACATAAGGTTTCCGCACCGATTTGAGAAGGCGCCTGCGCCCATAAATTCAGTCAAGCCAAGTTTACGGCGCCGCGATGACTGCGATCAGATGCCCGCGCCAAGGTCGAGGAAGGCGGCGGCGGCGTCGCGCCCGCCCCCCGGAGCCGCGGCGACGGCTTCGTCCCGCATCCGCCCCACCAGCCGGTCGACCTGCACCACGATCTCCGGCGTGGCGGTGATCTCCCACCAGGCCGGACGGGTCAGCGGTCCCAGAGCGTAAAGCCAGGAGGACACCGCGCCGCCCGCCTCGAGCACCGCGCAGTCGTTGGTTTCGAGGCCGAGGCCGAGCCCGTCCGGCTTGATCAGCCCCTGGGCCCGGAGCGAGTCGATCAGCGGCAGGGCCAGCTGATCCAGCGCACTGGCCGGCCCGGTGCAGTTGACCACCCGCGCCGCCTCCACCGTCTGCTCGCCGCCGCCGCCGCGAGGCCTGAGCCGGACCCGCGCCCGATCGCCGGCGAGGGCGAAGCCGGCCAGCCGCGCCGCCTTGATCTGCAGCTGGCCCCGATCCAGCAGGGACCGCAACGCCGCGTCGATGCGCGGCGCGGTCCGATGCCGATGCACATCCCAGCGCGCACGAAGGTGGCGCAGGAACTGGCGCCGCTGCGCCGGCGACCAGCGGCTCCAGACGGCGGCCACGGCGGGGCGCGCCGCGTCGAACACCCGTTGCCAGGGGGCGCCGGCGGCCTCGGCGGCGCGGACCTCGGCGCGGATTCGTCGCAGCAGGGCCAGCGGCGCCTCGCCGAGGTGGGCGTTCAGGAACGGCGGCCAGGCGCCGCCCGCGCGGTGGGCTCTGGCGACCAGACCCCGGCGCGAGACCGCCAGCATCGGACCGGTATGGCCGAGGTCGGCGAGTTTGAGCGCCACGTCGACCATGGTCAGGCCGGTCCCGACCAGCAACACCGGCGCGGCCGGATCCAGCCCATCGAAGGCGTCCGCCGCCCAGGGATCGGGGGTGAACAGGGGCGTGTCATAGAACCAGGCGTCGACACCCCCGGGCCGCCCGGGCGGCAGATTGCCGATGGCCAGGACCACCGAAGCCGCCTCGATCGTGCGCCCGTCCTCGAGCCGGATTCCGCGGCGGCCGTCGCCCAGCGCCGCCACCGCCCGGCCGCGAACCACATGGACGCCCGTGGGCTGGTCGGTGGCGCGGGCCTCCGCCAGGCGCGCCTCGAGATAGTCGCCGAACAGGGCGCGCGGCACGAAGGCGGACGCCAGGTCGCCGCCGCTCTCGGCGAGGGCCTCGCCGGTCGCCTCGGGTCGTTCGGCCAGCCAGTCGATGAAGCGCGGCTCGAGCCCGGTCTCCATCCGGTTCACCGGCACGTTGAGCAGGTGCATCGGCGAGCAGGCCCCATAGGCCAGGCCGCGCCCGGCCCGGCGCGGTTCGTCGACGATCACGATGCGCAGGTCGGGCCGCGCCCGGCCGAGTTTCAGGGCGAACACCGTCCCCGACAGGCCGCCGCCGACGACCGCGACGGTCCGCTGGGGCTCTGCCTGGCCCGTCCTGTCAGCTCGCATGCTTCACTCCCGGCCGCCGCCGGGGGAGTCTTAGGGCTGTTTGGTGGTGCGGAGATAGGGTTTGTGTTCGGTGAAGCCGGCCGGGAACAGGGCCCTGGCCTCCTCGTTCGACACCGCCGGGACGATGATCACATCCCCGCCCTGGGTCCAGTTCGCCGGCGTGGCCACCCGGTGCTTGGCGGTCAGCTGCATGGAATCGATCACCCGCAGCACCTCGTCGAAGTTCCGGCCGGTGGTCATCGGATAGACCAGGATCAGTTTGATCTTCTTGTCGGGGCCGATGATGAAGACGTTGCGGACCGTGGCGTTGTCGGCGGCGGTGCGGCCCTCGGAGGTCTCGCCGGCGCCCGCGGGCAGCATGTCGTAGAGCTTGGACACCTTGAGCTCCGTGTCGCCGATCATCGGGAAGTTGGGCGCGGTTCCCTGCGTCTCGGCGATATCGCTGGCCCAGCGGGCATGGTTCTCCACCGGATCGACCGACAGGCCGATCACCTTGACGTTGCGCTTGTCGAACTCCGGTTTCAGCCGCGCGACCTCGCCGAGTTCGGTGGTGCAGACCGGGGTGAAATCCTTGGGGTGGGAGAACAACACCACCCAGCTGTCGCCGGCCCAGGCGTGGAAGTGGATCGGCCCCTCGGTGGTCTGGGCCTCGAAATCCGGGGCGGTGTCGTTGAGCTTGAGCGTCATGGGTCAAATCCCGGTCGGAGGGGGTGGGCGCGGCGGACCATCGCGCCGCGCGCGGAGCGGGGCGAGTCAGGAATTCTGATCAGGGATCGAGCGGAAGATCGTCCTTCACGTCGCGGCGATCCAGGCGAAGCGGGCGGCGAGGAGCGCGGCGAGGACGTAGAGCAGCCAGTCCCGCCGGATCTCCACCTGGCCGCGGATCAGCTTCAGCACGGCGAAGGCGGTGATGCCGAAGGCGAGGCCGTTGGCGATGGAGAAGGTCAGCGGGATCATCACCAGGGTGAGGAAGGCCGGCAGGGCGATCATCGGATCGGCCCAATCGATCTCGCGCAGGGGGGCCATCATCAGGGCCCCGACCATGATCAGGGCCGGCGCGGTCGCCGCCAGCGGTATGGCCTGGGCGAACGGGGCCACGAAGAAGGCGAGCAGGAACAGCCCGCCGGCGACGACGGCGGTGAGGCCGGTGCGGCCGCCCGCCTCCACGCCCGCCGCGCTCTCGATGTAGCTCGTCACCGTCGAGGTGCCGAGCAGGGCGCCGACCATGGTGGCGATGGAATCGACGATCAGCATTCGGTTGAGGCCGGGGATCCGGCCCTCGGCGTCGACCAGGCCGGCCCGCTTGGTCACCGCCGCCAGGGTGCCGATGTTGTCGAACAGGTCGACGAACAGGAAGACGAACAGGATCTCGACCACGCCGAGCCCGGCCTTGCCGCCGAAGCCGAGGGCGCCCTTGAGGTCGAGGGCGAAGGCGGTCTGGCGGAGGGCGCCGAGATCGTAGGGTTGCGGCTTGTAGCTCACCGCCCCCATGCCCCAGCCGAGGGCGCTGGTGAGCAGGATGGCGATCAGCACCGCCCCCTGCACGCGCCAGACGCTGAGCCCGGCCACCACCACCAGGCCGAACAGGGCCAGGATCGCGCCGGGCGCGCGCAGGTCGCCGAGCGTCACCGTCGTGGCCGGGCTGCCGACCACCAGGCCCGCGTTGCGAAGGCCGATGAAGGCGATGAACAGGCCGACCCCGCCCGCCACCGCCGCCAGGAGGTGCGACGGGATGGCCTCGATGATCATCCGCCGGACCCCGGCCAGGGTCAGCACGAGGAAGGCGACTCCCGAGATCATCACGCTGCCCAGCGCCACCGGCCAGGGCGTGTGCATGCCGAGCACCACGGTGAAGGCCATGTAGGCGTTGAGCCCCATCCCGGGCGCCAGGGCCAGCGGGGCGTTGGCGATCAGGCCCATCAGGATGCTGGCGACGCCCGCGGAGAGGCAGGTGGCCGCCGCCACCGCGGCGACGGGCAGGCCGGCCTGGCCGAGGATCGCCGGATTGACGGCGATGATATAGGCCATGGTCAGGAAGGTGGTCGCCCCGGCCAGGGCCTCGCGCCCCACCGTCGCGCCCCGCGCCTTCAGTCTGAACAGACCACCGCCCGCCGCATCCGTCATGCCGATCCCCCCGTCTCGGGGAGACTAGGCCTCAGTGGCGTCCGAGGTCGAGCCGGCGGGCGCGTCTTCGCGCCGGACCGGTTCGGGCAAGCCCGAAACCAGGGCGCCGACCATGACGGAAAGCTCCGCCCGCACCGGCGGCGGCTCGCCGTAGACCGCTGTCCACAAATCGACGACCACATCCACAGGCGAATGTTTGGGCGTTTCCGCCATGACGACCCTCCGCGCCGGAGATAATCGGCGAGGTCCCGGCGGGTTGCCGGTTAACGCTCCGGTCAGGACGATTTCGCTGCGATGCACAACGAGCCTTCCTGTTGGAGGTCGCCGCCGAAAGGGCTATCGCCTCGCACACCTCTCATCCCGCCGTGCCCGAATGTCCGAACCCGCCGAGATCGAACCCTTCCAGGCCATTTCGATCAGCCGCCTCGCCCACGTCCTCAAGGCCGAGGGACGCTCGATCATCCACATGGAGTTCGGCCAGCCCTCGACCGGCGCGCCCAAAGCCGCCATCGCCGCCGCCCACCGCGTGCTCGACACCGACGGCATGGGCTATTGGGAGAGCACGCCGCTGAAGGCGCGCCTCGCCCGGCACTATCACGACAGCTATGGCGTCGAGGTCGACCCGGACCAGTTCATCCTGACCTGCGGGGCCTCGCCGGCCCTGGTGCTGGCGTTGAGCTCCAGCTTTTCGCCCGGCGACCGGGTGGCCCTGGCCCGGCCGGGCTACGTCGCCTATCGCAACACGCTGAAGGCCCTGCACCTGCGGCCGGTGGAGATCGCCTGCGGGCCGGAGGTCCGCTACCAGCTCACCGCCGCGAGCCTCGAGGCGCTGGAGCCCGCGCCGGCCGGCGTGATCATCGCCAGCCCGGCCAATCCCACCGGCACCATCATCGGCCGCGACGCGCTGGCGGCGATCGCCGAGGTCTGTCGGCGGCGCGGCATCCGCATCCTCTCCGACGAGATCTACCATGGCCTCAGCTATGTGGAGCCCGCCCACTCCATGCTGGAGTTCGAGCCGGAGGCGCTGGTGATCAGCAGCTTCTCCAAATACTTCAGCATGGTCGGCTGGCGGCTGGGCTGGCTGCTGGCGCCCAAGGCGCTGCTTCACCGGGCCCGGGCCTTCGTCGGCAATCTGTTCCTCACCGCCCCGTCGCTGAGCCAGCACGCGGCGCTGGCCGCCCTCGACAGCCGCGAGGAGCTCGAAGGCCATGTGGCCGTCTACGCCCGCAACCGGGCCCTGCTGCTGGCCGCCCTGCCGAGCCTCGGCCTCGGCGCCATCGCCCCGCCCGACGGCGCCTTCTATATCTATGCCGACATCGCCCATCTGACCGACGACAGCCCCGGCTTCTGCAAGCGGCTGCTGCGCGACACCGGCGTGGCCACCGCCCCCGGCGTCGACTTCGACCCGGTGGAAGGCCGCCACTTCATCCGCATGAGCTTCGCGGTGTCGACCCCCGAGGTCGAGGAGGCGATCCGGCGGATGCAGCCCTGGTTCGCGCGAGAGGGCGAGGCGGCGAAAATGGACGCCGCGGCGACCGTCGGAAGCCCTTCGCAGGCTTGACCCGCGAGCGCGCCATTTCCGCGCCCAACCGGTTTTCGGATTTTCCGGGGTCAACGTGCGTCAAGCGGCGATTCCGTCCGCGAAGCTCAACGGTGCGGTGAAAACCACCGGCTTCAGGCATGGCGCTGGCGGAGAGGGTGGGATTCGAACCCACGGTACCCTTGCGAGTACTCCGCATTTCGAGTGCGGTGCATTCGACCACTCTGCCACCTCTCCAGGCGCATCCCCAGACCGGGGCTCGCGGGGTCGAACGCGAGGGCGCGATCCATAGCGGCGGGAAACGGATTTCGCAACCGGTCGTTCGCGGATGAAATTCAGGCCTTTGGGGCTCGGCCCGAACCTCAGCCGCCCTTGAGATAGAGCACCAGCTGCATGCAGCGGAACAGGGCGATCGGCCGATCGCCGCCCTCGCCCGTGCGGTCGCCGCGCGCCAGCCGCGGACGGGGCCCGGCGCGATGGCGGTCTATTCGAGCCCGGCGGCGTCCGGAATATTGCCGGCCTGGCGCTCCCGGTAGGCGACCGCCTCGTTCCCCCCTGGCCCTCCGCTCACGTGAGCCGGCTCCAGTCCGCCGCGGCAAGAAAGGTGAAGGTCCGCCGCAGGTCCTGCTCCAGCCGCTCGAAGCCGGCGTTCGGCTCGACCCGCGCCTCGTCGAGGTAGAGGCCGCGGTTGATCTCGATCTGCAGGGCGTGCATGCCGCGTTCGGGCTTGCCGTAGAATTCGGTGGTGAACCCGCCGGCGTAGGGCGCGTTGCGCGCCACCCGATAGCCGAGCGCGCTGAGTTCGCGCTCCCACGCGCCGGTGACCAGGCGCGAGCAGGCCGCCCCGAACCGGTCGCCGAGCACCAGGTCGGGCGCGGGGGAGCGGGCCGAGCCGGCCGCCGCCGACGGCATCGAATGCCAGTCGATCAGGATGGCCACCCCGAACAGGCTCCGCGCCTCGTCGAGCAGGGCCTTGAGCGCGGCGTGATAGGGGCGATGGACCTGTTCGATCCGGCGCTTGGCGTCGCCGAAGGTCAGCTTGCCGCGATAGATCTCCTGCCCTTCGGCCACCACGCGGGCGATGGAGCCGAGGCCCGCCGCGACGCGCGCGGTGCGGGCGCAGGCGAAGGCCGGCAGTTCATCCTCGAACATGCCCTGGTCGAGCTCGTAGGGCTCGCGATTGACGTCGATGTAGGCGCGGGCGTAGCAGGCCGAGAGCACCGGCACCCCGCGCTCGACCGCGCCGCCGATCAGGCGGTCGACGAAGGCGTCCTCCGAGCGGCGGATCGCCGCGGTGTCCAGGGCCGAGGCGGCCAGCATCTCTTCGGGATAGAAGCGGCCGGCGTGCGGACAGGCGAATACCAGCGGCGTGAACAGGCGCGCCGGCCGGACGAGCGTATAGGGCGGGATGATCTCCGCCGCCTCTGGCAGGACCTGACTGATGGCGTCCATGGGCGGCACTATTGGCGATCCGGCGGCCGGGTCAACGCGCGAGGCGGCCTGGACGGGCGTTTGCGGATGCGACAGTGTGGTTTAGGCGCGGTTTACACTCATCGTTGTAGAGTGCCGATCTGATGAACAGCGGACCGTGGGCCTGATGACGCGAATTCTGCTTGCCGAAGACGACGATTCCCTGCGCGCCTTCCTGTGCAAGGCGCTGGAACGGGCCGGTTACGAGGTGGTGTCCTGCGCCGACGGCGACGAGGCGCTCGCCGCCCTGTCCGACGGGCCGTTCGACGTCCTGCTCACCGATATCGTGATGCCGGGCGCGGACGGCATCGAGGTGGCGCGCGAATGCGCCGCCCGCTCGCCGCGCACCCGGATCATGTTCATCACCGGCTTCGCCGCGGTGGCGCTGTCGGCCGGTTCGCGGGCGCCCGAAGGCGCCAAGGTGCTGGCCAAGCCCGTGCACCTGCGCGAGATCGTCGCCGAAGTCGAACGGATGATGGCCGCGGCCTGAGGTCTTGCGTCGGCCCAAGGTCTCGCGTCCCGCGAAAGCGGGAAACGGTTCAGGTCTCGCCGTCCTCATCGTGCCGGGTCGCCGTCGCGTCGGCGCCGAAGAGTAACGCAGAGACCGCGGAGGAGCGGCGGAGCTTCCGCTCTGAGGTAGACCCTTTTCGATCGTCCTCCGCGCGCTGCGCGCTGATCTCTGCGGACTCCGCGTTATCCTGCGACGGCCCTTGCGCGCCGGCCGAGCCTATTCAAGTTCAGTTGTTGGCGGCTTGGGGCGCGGACTGGGCGTCCTTCTGCATGGTCTTGGACACCAGCTTGTTCCAGTTCAGCAGCGAATTCAGGTGGACGTAGATCTGCTGCAGGGCGCCGTTGTCGCGCAGTTCGGCCAGCTTTTCCGCCGGCAGGGCGTTAAGCTTGGATTCCGAGACCCCGAAGAAATCGGCGATCCGCTGCGGCTCGCCGGCCGTGCCGTCCGGATTCTGCGGGGTGAAGAACTGTTCCTTCAGTTCGAACAGGTCGAGGTCCTTCAGCATGTCGACGAAGCTCACCGTGCGCTGCCGCTCGGTCTCGAAGTTGCTGCAGAACTCCACCGCGTTCTGGGTGAACTGGCTGGGCTGGCCGCCTTCGAACAGGGGCACCTCGCCGTTCTCCTGCACCGCCGCGGCGTCGCGCTCGATGCACACCAGAAGCTGTCCGCTGGTGGGATCGTTGGCGAGGACGAACGGATAGCGCCGGATATAGGCCGGCACATAGGTGTCGAATTCGAAGAAGCCCTGGTCGGTGATGAACAGGTTCTCGTTCTGGCGAATGCTCATGATCGCCAGCGGCTGGTAGTCGGTCCCGGTGAAGATGATCGGGAAGCACAGGCTGGCGGGGCCGAATTCGGTCACGGTCAGCGGGACCGCATGGGCCGGGCGCGCGAAGTTGAACGGCTGTTCGACCTGCGACAGGCCGAGTCTGCCGTGCAGTTCGGGATTGAGCGGCTCGGGCCGGGTGTAGAGCAGAACCTGGCCGGAGAGTTGCGGCTGGCCCGCTTGAGTCTGGATTTCCATCAGGAGGTCGCGCCTTGCAGGCTGGTCAGGGAAAAGAGTCGGCGGGGTCTAGCCCATGCCGGGCGATCGGGCAAACGCGGCCGTGGGTCGCGGTGGGCGAAGGGCCTCAGGCGCGATGGGACGCCGCGGGCGGATAAGTTCTGAGGGTCTGCGCCATCAGCCGGGCTCCGAGGGCGGAGAGGAGCGCCGCGCCGACCAGGCCGGAGGCGGCGTCGGCCCAGCGCCAGCCGAACACGGCGCCCGCCCCGAGGCCGATCAGGGCGACGACGGCGATCGCCGCGTCGCCGATCATGTGGACCCGCACGGCGCGGTGATTGAGATCCTCGGCGCAGCCCCGGCCGAGCGCCGTTATGGTCAGGATATTGGCGAGGAGGCCGAAGGCGGTCAGGGCGATCGCCGGGCCATAGGCGACGGGCTGCGGCGCCGACAGCCGCGAGAGGCTCTCCACCGCCAGCATCCCCGACAGGACGATGATCACCAGGGCGTTGATCGCCGCCGCCCTGCCCGCCCCGACGGGCGCCCGGGCGGCCATGCTGGTCGCGCCCCAGATCGCCAGCAGGAGCGCGCCGACGTGCACCAGGGAATGCAGGCCGTCGGCGGTCAGGGCCAGCGAGCGGGTCAGGGCCCCGCCGACGATCTCGGCGGCGGTCGCCGCGCCGCAGACCGCCAAGGCGACGACAAGCCGACGCAGGTCCCCCGCCATCTCAGAAGTCCTTGGTCATACCGACGAAGAGGCCGCGGCGTGGGCCGAACTCCGGCGCGCCGACACCGACGCCGGTGCCGTCGCGGATCTCATAGAGCTTGTCGAACACGTTGATGATGTCGAGGCGGGCCTCGAGCTTTCCCACCACGGGCAGGTCGGCCTTGTGCGAGAAGGCCAGGTTCACCTGGGTGTAGGGCGGCAGGGCGTCGCCGTTGGGCACGGCGCCGGCCCGGCGCAGCCCCGAGCCGTACAGCACGTCCACCCCTGCCGTCGTGCCATTGAGCGGCCCGTCCAGGAACTTGTAGGAGGCGCCGGCCGACCCCGTATAGGTCTGGTTGTGATCCAGGAAGATGGTGTGGTCGGCGATATAGGCCAGATCGGACGGCGAGAAGTTGAACTGGCTCGAGGTGATGGTCTCAGCCTTGGCCTGCTCCGCGGCGAAATTGATGTAGGTCGAGATCGGGCCGTGGCTGTAGTTGGCGCTGAGCTCCACGCCCTTGATCACCCCGCGCTCGTAGTTGAATGGGGTGAGGATGATCGGCGCGCCGAACTGGCCCTCGTCCAGCAGCTCGTGGGACACCCGGTAGTAGGCGTCGACCCCGAGCGTCAGTCCCTTGAAGACGCCGCCGAGCTTCTGCTCGACGCCGGCGTCGTAATAGTTCTGCCGTTCGGCGCGCGGCGTGTCGTCGCGGGTCGTCACCGGCGCGGCGGAGGTGCCGGCGAACTTGGCCAGCGAGGCCGACCCGACCAGCTCGAACGGCGGCGGGGTGAAATAGCGCGCATAGCCGACGTGGGCGGCGAGGCCGCTGATCGGCTGCCACACCGCGTTGATGCGCGGCGACAGCTGCAGCTCGCTGCGATAGCCGTTCACATCGTCGAAGCGCAGGCCGTAGTTCAGCGTCAGCTGCGGCGAGAGCTTCCATTCGTCCTGAGCGTAGGCGCTGTAGGTGAACTGGTTCCTGCCGCCGTTGTCGACGATGGTGATCGGCGCTCCGGCCTGGGCGCCCGCGCCGTTCACGGGGAACACCTCGGTGGTGGTGTTGGAGGTGGCGCGTTCGCCCTCGAGGATCACGCCGGCGCGCAGGGTGTGGGCGTCGCTGAGCCGGTAGACCCCTTCGCTCTGGACGCCGACCGCGAAGTCCTTCTTGGCCGCCGCCTGGGCGATGCCGTTGTAGAGCAGCTCGCCCGTCACGTCCGGTCGGTAGGTCAGGGTCGAGTAGCGGGCGAACACCGAGTTCTGCAGGGTCAGCTTGCCCTCGTCGTGCAGCCAGGAGCCGATGGCGTAGCCGGTGATCTCGCGCTGGGTTTCGTCGAGGGTCTGGCTCGGGTAGGCGGCGACGCCCGGCAGGGTCCACTGGCCGCTGGGCTGCAGGCCGACGGGATTGGGGATCTGGAACCAGTCGTCCGAATAGCCGGCGATCACCGAGACCCGGTCGTTCTCGCCGATGTTGTGGTCGCCGTATACGAACAGCGACGCCTGGTTGGAGCGGTCATGGTCCGGGGTGGAGGAGCCGTCCACCGAATCGATGCCGAGCTGGGTGCGCTTGAAGTCGCCCGACACGAACAGGTTGTTGTCGCCGGCATGGGCCCCGTATTCGAAGCTCGGCTCGTAGTCGCCGTGCGATCCGCCATAAAGCGACACCTGTCCGCCGTTGTCGAACAGGCCGGACTTGGTGGAGATGTCGATGACGCCGGCGGTGCGCAGGCCGTACTGGGCCGGCATGGCCCCGGTGATCAGGCTGAGCCGGCCGACCAGGCGGGGCGAAAGCGTCTGACCGAAGACGGAAATTCCTTCGGGGAGGATCACTCCGTTCAGCCGGTACTGCAGCCCGTTGTGATCGTCGCGCACGTGCAGCTGTCCGAAGCCGTCCTGGGACACGCCCGGCAACTGCAGCACCACCTGGCTGAGCTGCTGGTTGTCGGCGCCCGGCAGGGCCTGGATGGCGGCGTTGTCCACGGAGTAGGTGGTGGCGCCAAGGCTGGGCTGGATCGTCGCCCGCGCGGCGTTGAGCCGCTGGGCGGTCACCACCACTTCGCTCGGGGCAGGCGCGGTGGGGGCGGGAGGCGAGGCCTGGGCCGCGGCCCCCGTCGCCTGCAGATCCTCGGCCAGGACCGGAGCAGCGGCCAGGGCGAGAGCGGACAGGCTCACGGCGGCGAGCAGGGGACGCAGGCGGGACATCAGGCCTCGATGAGGGGGGAGAAGCAACGATACATTATAACACGCATCGTCTGGGCGTGGCGGAGGAGGACGTCAAGTCCTGCTTGCAGGGCATGAAACGCTGATGCAGGGTTTTTTGATGGCCGAATGCGAACATGTCCATGAGGGGCCGGCGGGTCTGACCGGTCGCGATCTCAATCATGCCCTGTCCCAGGCGGACGACCGGTGCGCCCGCGCCGGCGAACGCATGACCCAGCCGCGCCGACGGGCGCTGGCGCTGCTGCTCGAGGCCGGGCGGCCGATGAAGGCGTACGATCTGATCGACATCTTTGGGGAGGATGGAAGGGCGGCCAAGCCGCCGACGGTCTATCGCGCGCTCGATTTCCTGTCGAGGCAAGGGCTGGCCCACCGGATCGAGAGTCTCAACGCCTATGTGGCCTGCGAAATGGGCGAGCGGCGCCATGCGGCCGCCTTCCTGATCTGCGACTGCTGCGGCGCCACCGAAGAGATCGAGCCCTTCGCCCCCGAGCGCGTGCAGGCGGCTGCGGCGGACGCCGGCTACCTGATCGACCGCGTGACCATCGAGGCGCATGGCCGCTGCCCCGCCTGCCTGTGACGATCAGCTGACCAGACCTTTGATCCAAACCTTTGATAATGCAGCGGCGGGGACGGGTGTGACGGGCGCGGCGGAGATCTGGCGCGGCGGCGTCAACACCTGGGAATGCGACGAGATGGGGCACATGAACGTGCGCTTCTACGTCGCCCGCTTCATGGAGGGGCTGGCCGGCCTGGCCATGCGCCTGGGCCTGCCCGAAGCCTTCAGCGCGCGGGCGACGGCGACCCTTCTGGCGCGCGAGCACCATCTGCGGTTCCTGCGCGAGGCCCACGCCGGCGTCCCCCTGCACATGACCGGCGGCGTGGTCGACCTCGGTGAGACGGACGCGACCCTGCTGCTGGTGCTGGTGCACACGCGCACGGGCGAGCCGTGCGCCACCGCCCTCACCCGGGTCTCGCACTGCGCGCCGAGCGGCCGGCCCTTCCCCTGGCCTGTGCGCACCCGGGCCGCGGCCGACGCGCTGAGGGTCGAGGTCCCGGCGTTCGCCGTCCCCCGCAGCATCGACGCCGGCCCGGTCGAGCCGATCGCCAGTCTCGAGGCGGCCGACCGGCTCGGCGTCGGCTGCGCCGGGCGGGGAACCATCGCCGTCTCCGACTGCGACGCCTTCGGGCGGATGCGGCCCGAACTGTTCATCGGCCGGGTCTCCGACGGGGTGCCCGGCCTGCTGTCGCCGGTCCGCAAGGCGGTGATGGCGGCGGCGGCCGAGACCACAAAACGGATCGGCGGCGCGGTGCTGGAGTACCGACTGATCTACCTCGACTGGCCGGTCGCGGGCGACCACATCGAACTCAGGTCCGGCCTGCGCGGCTTCGACGACAAGACCCAGCGCATGATCCACTGGCTGCTCGACCCCGTCAGCGGCCGGCCGTGGGGGGTGTCGGAAGCCGTGGCGGTAAACTTCGACCTCGACGCCCGCAAGATCATCCCCATCCCGCCCGCCGTCCGCGAGGCGCTGGCTTCGTTCGTGACCGAAGGACTGACGCTGTAATCCGAGGGCTCGCCCCGGCTGTCCTGACGAGACCGAGCGTTGTCGCCGCCGGGTTTCGAAGATTCGACGCAGAGACCGCGGAGATGTGCGCGGAGCGCGCTGAAAAGACTGTAACCTTGGCTGCGCTGACGCCGCCTGTCCCTTGCGCTCTGCGTGTTCCGCGAGAGTCTCTGCGTCCTTCGCGTTGAACCTGCCAGGCCAAGGCCAAGGCGCAGTGGGCGAAGAGGAAGCGGCTCGACGCCCTAACCCGCCGCCAGCGTGTCGGCGAAGGCGGCGCCGGCCGGGAGGGCGCGAGCGGGGCCGAGCACGGCGGAGGCGGACGCGCCGGCGTCGATCATCCGCTCCCCCACCCGCTTGAGGTCCTTGAGGCCGACCGCGTCGATTTCGGCGGCGACCTCGGTGGTCGGAAACAGCCGGTCGAAGAACAGGATCTGGGCGGCGTTCTGTTCGGCGCGGGCCAGAGGCTGTTCGCGGCGCATGAAATAGCCGGCGCGGACCTGGGCGCGGGCGCGGGCGAGTTCGCCTGGAGTGGCCGCCGCGGTCAGCCGTTTCAGGATCTCGGCCGACAGGCGCGCGGCCTCGACGGCCTTGGCCGCGGACGTCCCGGCATAGACGCCGACCAGGCCCGCGTCGTCATAGGCGTCCTCGTAGGCGTCGATGGCGTAGGCCAGGCCGCGGACCTCCCGCGCCTCCTGGAACAGGCGCGACGACATGCCCCCGCCGAGGATCTCCACGAAGGCCCCCTGGGCGAAGATATCCGGATGGCGCCGGTCGACGCCCGGCAGCATCAGGACGACGTGCGCCTGCTCGAGCTTGCGCTTCTCGCTCGACTGGGCGCCGAAGAAGGCCGGCGGCGTGGGCGGCGCGAGCGCTTCGCCCGCCGCCATGTCGCCGAACAGGGCTTCGGCCAGGCGCAGCAGCTCGTCCTCGTCGACGGCGCCGGCGGCCGACACCACGAGGCGCTCGGGCGCATAGAGCCGGCGATGAAAGTCCGCCAGGGTGTCGCGCCGGGCCGGGGCCAGGCTCTCCACCTTGCCGAGGATCGGCCGGCCGAGCGGATGCGCGCCGAAAGCGGCGGCGAGGGCGATGTCGAACACCAGATCGTCGGGCTGGTCGGCGGCTTCGGCGATCTCCTGGGCGACGACGTCCTTCTCGCGTTCGAGTTCGGCCGGATCGATCACCGGCCGGCGGATCAGGTCGGCGATCACCGCCATGCCGAGCGGCAGGCCGCCCTTGAGGCAGCGGACCTGGAAGCTGGTCCGCTCCTGGCCGGTGGCGGCGTTGATCTGGCCGCCCTCGGCCTCGATGGCCTCGACGATGTCGCGGGCCGTGCGGTCGCCGGCGCCCTTGAACACCATGTGCTCGAGCAGGTGCGCCCAGCCGGCCACGTCCGGGCCCTCCCAGCGCGCGCCGCCCTTCAGCACCACCGACAGGGCCAGGCTCTCCAGCCCGGGCATGGGGTCGGCGACCACGCGGACGCCGTTGGAGAGGCGGTGAATCCGGGGGGTGCTCATCGGCCCGCCCTGACGAACACCTTCACCGCCTCGATGTCCGCCGGCAGGCGGGTGATCCGCTCGGGGCGGGCGTAAAGGTCGCCGACCCGCTTGGGCAGGGCCGGATGGACGCCGGTGGCGGCCTGCACCGCCTCGGGGAACTTGGCCGGATGGGCCGTGGACAGCGCCACCAGCGGCGCCGCGCCGCGATAGATCGTCTGACCAGCCCACAGGGCGACCGCCGTATGCGGATCGACCAGATGGCCGGTCCGCCGCTCCGTGTCGGCCATCTGCTGCGCGGTGTGCGCCTCGGTGGTCGAGGCGGCGTCGAACAGGGCCGAGATTTCGCCGCGGGCCTGGCTCGGCAGGTCGAGCGAGCCGGTCGCCCCAAAGACGGTGAAGGCGCGCGCGGTCTCCACCGGATCGCGGCCGACCGCCTCGAAATAGAGCCGTTCGAAGTTGGAGGCGACCTGGATGTCCATGGCCGGGGACTGGGTGGCGACCACCGCGCCGCGGGCATAGCGGCCGGAGGCGACGACGCGGGCCAGGATGTCGTTGGCGTTGGTGGCGACGACGATCCGCGCGATCGGCAGGCCCATCCGGTGCGCCACATAGCCGGCGAAGGCGTCGCCGAAGTTTCCCGTGGGCACGGCGAAGCTGATCGGCCGGTCCGGCGCGCCGAGGGCCACGGCCGCGGTGAAATAGTAGACGCTCTGGGCCACGATCCGCGCCCAGTTGATCGAGTTCACGCCCGACAGGTCGACCGCGTCGGCGAACGCGCGGTCGGCGAACAGGGCCTTGAGGATCGCCTGGCAGTCGTCGAAGGTCCCGTCGACGGCGACGCAGCGCACGTTGTCGTCCGGCGCCGCGGTCATGAACCGGCGCTGGACCTCGCTGATCCGCCCGTGCGGGAACAGCACCACGAGGTCGATGTCCGGCGACCCCCGGAACGCCTCCACCGCCGCCCCGCCGGTGTCGCCCGACGTGGCGCAGACGATGGTCAGCCTGCGGCCCTGGGCCTTCAGCGCATGCTCGTAGAGCGGGCGCAGCAGCTGCATGGCCACGTCCTTGAACGCCAGGGTCGGGCCGTGGAACAGTTCGAGCAGCCAGAGATCGGCGTCGAGCTGGCTGAGCGGCGTCCGCGCCGGGTGAGCGAAACTCGCATAGGCGGTCTCGGTGGCCGCTTCGGCCTCGTCGCGTGTCAGGGAGGCGCCGGCGAAGCGGAGCAGGATTTCCGCGGCGACCCGGGCGTAGGGCGCGCCGGCGAAGGCGCGGATCTCGTCAAGGCTCAGCTGGGGCCAGGTTTCGGGTACATAAAGCCCGCCGTCGGGCGCGAGGCCCGCGAGCAAGGCGTCGGTGAACGAGACCGCGGGCGCGCCGCCCCGGGTGGAGATGTACTGCATCAACCGGCCTTCCGCCGACGCCTCACGAGAGCGGCGATGTAGATGGCCACCAGCGCCGCCGCCAGTCCGAACCAGGTGATAGCGTAGCCCAGATGGTTGTTGGGGATGTCGAGCGGGGCGGGCCGGGGCCGGATGGCGGTGGCCGCGGCGGGTCGCTCCAGCATCACGAACACCGGCGCGGCGTCCGGCGCGCCGAGCATCCCGGCGATCCCCCTGACGTCGCGCCAGCCGAACTGGCCGGGACCGCTGACCGGCGTCGCCATGAAGGGCCGCCGTTTGGGGGGCGCCGTCAGCACCCCGGTGATCTCGGGCGGCGCCGCCAGGAGCGTGTCCGCCGCCTGGGCGCTGTCGGGTTCGACGCCGAGGTCGAGCAGCACCGCGGAATAGGGACCGGCCTTCAACCGGCACAGCACGATGGGCCGCCAGCCCGGCCCGTCGTCGGTGACGGTGTAGACGCGGGCCGCCGGGGCCGGCGGCGCCGGCTCGCAGGCGGTGGTGACGCGGACGAAATCCACATCGCGCCCGGCCTGCAGATGGTTCAGCGCCACGTTCAGCGGCTCGGCCGGCGCGTACTGCAGGGCCTGGACCCGCGCCAGCAGGTGGGTCTTCCACTGCAGCCGCTTCACCTGCCAGACGCCGAGCCCGCAGAGCAGCGCGACGGCGAGCGCCACGACGACCAGGGTGAGGACCGAAAACCTCTGTCCGGCCGGCTCAGCCATCGCTGCGGCCCTGACCGGCGCGATGGTGGAGCTGCAGGGCGATGAGCAGGCTCTTGGTCGGCCACAACAGCGAGAGGCTGGAGATCAGCCCCACCGCCGGCCAGATCAGCAGCAGCAGCCACCACGGCGGGCGGGCGATCACCTCGTGGATCACCAGGCCGAAGCAGGCCACGAAGCCGGCGATCAGGATCACGAACACGGCCGGACCGTCGCCGCTGTCCGCCGCCTTAAGATCGAAGCCGCACACCGGGCAGACGTCAGCCACGCGCAGAAAGCCGGCGAACAGCCGCCCCTGGCCGCAGTTGGGGCAGCGGCACAGAAGACCGGCGCGGATCGCGCCCAGAAGGGAGGGCGCGGCGTTCACGCCGGCCCTAATGCAGCCGGGGCAGGGTGACGTAGATGAAGGCGAACAGGAACAGCCAGACCACGTCGACGAAGTGCCAGTACCAGGCGGCCGCTTCGAAGCCGAAGTGCTTCTTCGGCGTCATCTGGCCGGCCAGGATGCGCACCAGGCAGATGGTCAGGAAGATGGTGCCGATCAGCACGTGGAAGCCGTGGAAGCCCGTGGCCATGAAGAAGGACGAGCCGTAGAGGCCGGCCGCCGAGCTCTCGGAGTTGAAGAACAGCTTCTCGGTGATGATTTCGCGGTACTCGTAGGCCTGCACGCAAGTGAACGAGACGCCGAGGATGATGGTGGCGATCAGCCCGTTGCGGGCGCCCTTGCGGTCGCCGTGCTGCAGGGCGTGGTGGGCCCAGGTGACGGTGGTGCCCGAGGTCAGCAGGATCAGGGTGTTCAGCAGCGGGAAGTGCCAGGGATCGAGGATCTCGACGCCCTTGGGCGGCCAGGTGTTCCAGGCGTTGCGGACCTCCTCGATCGCCGAGTGGGCGCGCACCTGGTGGAACAGGGCCATCTCGAAGAAGACCCAGAACCAGGCGACGAAGAACATGACCTCCGAAGCGATGAACAGGATCATGCCGTAGCGCAGGCCGATCGACACCACCGGGGTGTGGTCCCCCTCGCGGCTCTCGGCGATCACGTCCGACCACCAGCCGAACATGGTGTAGAGGATGCCGAACAGGCCGACGCCGGCCATGATCCAGTTGCCCTTGGGGATGCCGAACACCCCCTTCATCCCCGCCACCATGCCGGCCGTGAACACCGCCGCGGCGATGGAGCCGATCAGCGGCCACGGGCTCGGCTTCACCAGGTGATAGTCGTGATGGACGCCTTCGTGGGTAGACATGGGCGGACTTCTCGAACCCCTCGAGCCGAATACGATCTGCGCCTGCTATAGCCTCGCGTTCCCACCAAAGCCAAGCGGGAATAGGCGAAGGCCCGCGCCAGGCCTTCGCGCCAGGCCCCAGCGCTTCTAGTCCCAGGGCTTGAAGTGCTTCGACAGCTTCAGGCCCTGGCGCTGATAGTGGGAGCCGTCGAAGCCGTAGATCCTGGAGGGCCGTTCGCTGAGCGGCTCGAACACCAGCCGCGCCACCGTCTGGCCGTCCTCGAGCAGGAAGGGGGTTTCGTGGCTGCGGACCTCGAGGACGCCGCGCGAGCCGACCGCGTTGGCCTCCTCCGTACCGAAGCCCGGATCGAAGAAGCCGGCGTAGTGCACGCGGAATTCACCGACCGACGGATCGATCGGCGTCATCTCGGCCGCCTCCAGCGCCGGGATCTCGATCGCCTCCTTGGAGGCCAGGATGTAGAATTCACCGGGGTCGAGCAGCAGTTCGCCCACGCCGAAGCGGTTGGGGCGCGGCTCCAGCGGCTGCCAGAAATCGCGCGGGTCATGGCCGTTCTCGTGGTCGAGATCGACCACGCCGGCGTGGCGGCGGGCGCGGAAGCCGACGATCTCGCCGGTGAGATCGACGCCCACGCTGGTGGTCCGCCGCGGGCCGCTGTCGCCGCGCTTGAGCCGCAGCTGGTTGAGCCGCGTGCCCGTGCGCACCAGCACCGAGAAGGTCTGCGGCGCGATCTCGACGTAGGTGGGGCCAAGGTAGCCTTCGGCCACGTCGTCGAAGGCGACGCTGTGGTCGGTGAGCAGGCGGACGAAGACGTCGACGCGCCCGGTGGAGCTCTTGGGATTGGCGCGGGCGGAGACGCCGGGCGGCAGGGCCAGACGCTCCTGCAGTTCGGCGATATAGACGCAGCCGCGTTCGAGCACCGCGCCGGCGGTGAGGTCGAGCCGGTGCATGGCCACGTCCTCGAGCCGTTCGCGGACGGTCCGGCCCTTTCCGGCGAGGAAGGACGCGCGGACCCGCCAGACGCTGTCGCCGAGCCTGAGGTCGAGGCTGGCCGGCTGCACCTGGATGCCGGTGAACGGCGTTTCGGCGATGATCGCGCGGTCGGCGATCAAGGCTTCGATCGACTGGTAGGGGAGGATGCCGTGCGGCAGGTCTGGGTCCGTCATGGGACCCGGCACCCTTAACGAAGCCGCGCGTCAACGCAAGGCTGGGGGCCGGATGGTAGTGTCTCAGTTTGAATTTCTATGATGGCGAACGATGCGCCAGCCGATCAGTCCAGACACAAGAAGGATCGCGCCGACCATCGCGGCTTCCGTTGCCCAAATCATGCTTTGAGCGGTCGTCCTGACTTCGCTAGCCGTGACGTGTTGAGCGCCGGGCGGAAGGTCTACCTTGATCGTCATAGTCGCAGTGGGCGTTAACAGGAAGAAAAGCAGGGCGACCGTGATGACGCCGAGGATTCCCAACTTCCACCACATCATCCCGCCCGCTTCTTGTATGGCCCGCGCTTCATCAGCTTAGCTTGGCGCGCCTCAATCCGTCCCGCAATATCGTCCAGCGACCGGTTGTGTCTCAGTTTGACATTGGCCGGGTGTGTTCGAGGACCCAAACGTTGCGGACGAAACGGTCTCGCGCCTCCTCGACGCGAAGGTGAAGGTCGCCTCATTCCCCGCTACGCGGCCTGGCGCGCCGGCATAGTCCTCCAGGATAGCCAGCTTGTTCGATGGCTGTCGATTTTATGCGTGACGGCAAATTTCATCAATTCACCGCCCGCTCCTCAAGGTTCGCGCTATCATCTAAGCTTGATCCGCTTCAATCCGCTGCGCAATAGAGGCCTCACACAGCCATCGGTTTACTTGACTGTTCCTCCGCTCATCCCGGCGAATGCCGGGACCCAGATCATATGGCGCAACGGTCAGGAGGCTTGGAGCCAAGTCGTTTGAAACGAGGCGCTTTATGATCTGGGTCCCGGCATTCGCCGGGATGAGCGGAATAAGTGAGATGAGTCAGTCTGCGATGACTGGTCTCACCTACCCCGCGTGACGCCAAGGCGCCATTGCGTCGCCGCCGTTGCAGGCGGAGACTGGCATACCGAAAAAAGAAATCGAGGGAGCGCGCCATGGCCTGGGACTTCGAAACCGACCCGGACTTCCAGAGCAGGCTCGACTGGATGGACGCCTTCGTCACCGACGAGGTCGAACCGCTCGACCGGCTGGGCCTCCATCCCTACGACGTGAAAAACCCGATCCGCAACACGCTGGTCCGCCCGCTGCAGGAGCGGGTCAAGGCCGAGCGGCTGTGGGCCTGCCACCTCGGCCCCGAGCTCGGCGGCCAGGGTTATGGCCAGCTCAAGCTCGGCCTGATGAACGAGATCCTCGGCCGCTCGAGCTTCGCGCCGATCGTGTTCGGCTGTCAGGCGCCGGATACCGGAAACGCGGAAATCATCGCCCACTACGGCACGCCGGCGCAGAAGGAGAGATACCTCTGGCCGCTGCTCAACAACGAGATCGTCTCGGCCTTCTCCATGTCCGAGCCCGAGGGCGGGTCGGATCCCCTCACCTTCAGGACCCGCGCCGTGCTCGACGGCGAGAATTGGGTGATCGACGGGGAGAAATGGTTCTCGACCAACGCCCGATGGGCCGAGTTCCTGATCGTGATGGCGGTCACCGACCCGGACGGCGACCCTTATCGGCGGATGTCGATGTTCATCGTGCCGAGCGACGCGCCGGGCGTGGAGATCGTCCGCAACGTCGGCGTCGGGTCCATGCAGGACGGATCGGAAGGCTATATGCGCTACACCGGTGTGCGCGTCCCGAACGACCATCTGCTGGGCGAGCGCGGCGGCGCCTTCGTGATCAGTCAGACCCGGCTCGGCGGCGGGCGCATCCATCACGCCATGCGCACGGTGGGACAGGCGAAGAAGGCGCTCGACCTGATGTGCCAGCGCGCGGTGTCGCGCACCACCCGCGAGGGGCCGCTGGCGAGCAAGCAGGCGGTGCAGATGCAGATCGCCGACAGCTGGATCGAACTCGAGCAGTTCCGACTGCTGGTCCTGCAGACCGCCTGGAAGATCGACCGCTACAAGGACTATCGCAAGGTGCGCAAGGACATCGCGGCGGTGAAGATCGCCATGCCGCGGGTCTATGAGTCCATCGCCTCGCGCGCCCTGCATATCCACGGCGCGCTCGGCGTCTCCAACGAAATGCCCTTCATCGGCATGATCACCGGCGCGCACGTGATGGCCATCGCCGACGGGCCGACCGAGGTGCACCAGGTGAGCCTGGCCAAACAGGTGCTGCGCGACTTCACCCCGTCCAATGAACTGTTCCCGGCCTATTCCCTGCCGAACCTCAAGGCGGCGGCGCTCGAGAAGTACGGCGAAGCCCTCGAGGGGCTGGAAGCGCTGGAAGCGGCGGAGTAAGCCCAGGTCACATGAGCGAGCCCCTTTCGAGCCCCTTGCCGGCGAAGCCCTGGCCGGCGAAGCCCTGGCCGGCGATGTCGATCGCCGAGGCGCACGCGCGCCTGAGCGCGCCGGGCGCCCGGTTCGAGACCGAAACACGGGTGATCCGCGGCATATCCACCCGGGTGTTCAAGAACGCCCCGCCGACCCTGCGCCACCTGTTCGAGACCGGCCGTGGCTTCGGGCATGAGCGCACCTTCATCGTCTATGAGGACGAGCGGGCCAGCTATGAGGCCTTCGCGCGAGCGACCCTCGCCATCGCCGCCGATCTCACCGCGCGCGGGCTGACCAAGGGCGACCGGGTCGCCGTGGTGATGCGCAATCTGCCCGAGTGGGTGGCCTCGTTCCACGCCGCCGCCATGCTGGGCGCGGTGGTGACGCCGCTGAACGCCTGGTGGACGGGGGCGGAGCTCGAATATGGCCTGGCCGATTCCGGCAGCCGCTTCGCGCTGATGGACCATGAGCGGTACGAACGGCTGGAGGGGCGCCTCCACGCCTGCCCGGCGCTGGAGCACGTCTACGTCACCCGCGCGCCCGGACCGCTGGAGAATTCCATGGCCTCCCGGCTAGAGGATCTGATCGGACCGGTGAACGCCTGGGGCGACCTGCCCGACCGGCCGACGCCGACCACGCCGCTCGAACCCGACGACGACGCGGCGATCTGCTACACCTCCGGCACCACGGGGCGGCCCAAGGGCGCCATCCTCACCCATCGCAACATCACCACCAACGTCATGTCCGGGGCGATCGCCCAGGCCCGGCGCTATCTTCGCCGCGGCGAGCCGCCGCCCGCGCCGGACCCCGCGGTCCAGCGCACCACCCTGCTGGTCGTGCCCCTGTTCCACGTCACCGGCCTGTGCTCGAACCTCGGCCCGCTGATGAACATGGGCGGCAAGCTGGTGCTGATGCACCGCTGGGACGCCGGCAAGGCGCTCGGCCTGATCGAACGCGAGCGGGTGAACCAGACCGGCGGCGTGCCGACCATCGCCTGGCAGCTGATCGAGCATCCGGATCGGCCGAACTACGACCTGTCCTCGCTCGACGGCCTGTCCTACGGCGGGGCGCCCTCGGCGCCCGAACTCGTGCGGCTGATCCGGCAGGTGTTCCCGAGCGCCGCACCCGGCAACGCCTGGGGCATGACCGAGACGTCGGCCACCTTCACCGGCCACGCGGGCGAGGACTACGAGCATCGTCCCTGGTCGTGCGGCGTGGCCAATCCCACCGGCGAGCTCAAGGTGATCGACGGCGAGGGACGCCTCCTGCCGACCGGTCAGGTGGGCGAACTCTGCGCCAAGGGGCCGCAGGTGGTGCGCGGCTACTGGAACAAGCCTGAGGCCACGGCCGCGACCTTCGAGGACGGCTGGGTGAAGACCGGCGACCTCGGCTCGATCGACGCGGAGGGCTTCGTCACCATCAGCGACCGCGCCAAGGACATGCTGATCCGCGGCGGCGAAAACATCTACTGCATCGAGGTGGAGAACGCCCTTTACGCCCATCCGGCGGTGATGGACGCGGCCTTGATCGGCAGGCCGCACCGCACGCTCGGCGAGGAGCCGGTGGCGGTGGTGGCGCTCTCGCCGGGCGCGTCGGCCACCGAGGACGAGCTTCGCGACTTCGTGCGCGCCAGACTGGCGGCCTTCAAGGTGCCGGTCGCCGTACACTTCTGGCCCGAGATGCTGCCGCGCAATCCCAACGGCAAGATCCTCAAGACCGAGCTGAAGACGCTGATCCATCCCGAGGCGGCCTGAAATGGACGCGGCGCCCTTCATCGTCGGCATCGGCGGCACGACGCGGGCGGGCTCGACCTCCGAGCGCGTGCTGGCGCTGGCGCTGGCCGCCGCCGCCGCCAAGGGCGCGCGGACCGAGCTGTTCGGCGGTGAGCACCTGGCCAGGCTGCCGCTGTTCAACCCCGAGGTCACGGCGGTGTCGCCCGAGCGCGACGCCCTGAACGCCGCCGTCCGCGCCGCCGACGGTCTGATCATCGCCTCGCCCGGCTATCACGGGTCGGTCTCGGGTCTGGTTAAGAACGCCCTCGACAGTCTGGAGATGTTGCGCGACGACCCGCGGCCCTATTTCGACGGTCGCGCCGTGGGCGTGATCGTCACCGTCGACGGCTGGCAGGCCGCCGGCGCCACCCTCGGGGCGCTGCGGGCCATCGTGCACGCGCTCCGCGGATGGAACACACCCATGAGTGTGGCCCTGAACGCGGCGGCCGCCCGCGACACCGGGGGCCTGTTCGACGGCGAGGGCCGGCTGGCCGATCGCCGCGACGCCTGGCAGGTCCAGACCATGGCCGGACAGGTCGTCGCTTTCGCCGAGGTGTGGCGAAGAGGACGCTGAGCCGGCGGTCAAGCCCAAGTCTTTGATATCACTTGTGCCTATTCTCTCATTTTCCAAGAAGCTTCGCGATTGACACACTTCGCGCGTGTGCGACGAGTTGCGCGCTCGCCTCGCCTTGTCGGCGAGCCGACCGTGTGTATCGTCGCGTGCGATTGGGTTGAGAGGGGTTTGAATGGTCATTACGCCGCAAGCTTGCCGCGCGGCGCGTGCACTTCTGGGTTGGTCGATGCGCGACCTGGCCAGTCGCAGTGGCGTGTCCTTAGGTGCAGTCAACCGGCTGGAAGGCGGGGAGGCGACGCCTCGGCGCGGCACGTCCAGGAAGGTGATCGACGCCTTCACCGCCCACGGCGTGCAGATCGTCGACGAGGCCGCTTATACAGGCGCGGTCATGGTTTACGCGCGCGCCGAAGGCTGACCGAGGCGGTTCAGGCCCGGCGGCGTTCGCCCTTGCGCACGAACATGGCGGCGTCGGCCTCGGCCAGCATCCGCGCCGCCTCCATGCCGGGCTCGAAGGTCCGCACCCCGTAGGACAGGCGCACGCCCCCGTCGGGACCGGTGGGCGCGTCCTGCACCGCCCTGGCCAGCGATTCGGCCTTGGCTTCCGCGGCGGCGGCGCCCGCGCGGTTGAGGATGACGGCGAACTCGTCGCCGCCAAGCCGCGCCAAGATGTCGCTCTCCCGCACGCCTGAGGCGAGCACGCGCGCCACGCTCTTCAAGGTTTCGTCACCCGCCGCGTGGCCGAACCGGTCGTTTATGGCCTTGAATCCATCGAGGTCGATGTAGATCAGCGCCGCGTCGGTCCGATAGCGTCGGCAGGCCGCCAATATCCCCGCCAGCGCCTGCTCGAACCCGCGCCGGTTCAACAGGCCGGTCAGAGGATCGCGGTCGGCCAGCCGCTCGGCGTGGGCCAGGGCCCGCCTGAGCCGCTCGACCTCCGCCTGCGCCGCCTTCAGGGCGCGGGCCAGACCATGCTCGGACGTCGGGCCGATGGCCGCCGCGGGTTGCGGTTCGACCGGATCGTCGATGGCTTCGATCACCGTCATGTCGCCCAGCCTAGACCTGTTGGGCGCCGGCGCAAGTTCGCCGCGCGGCGGTGTTGGCCGCGCGGTCCGCCGCACGGCTCAAAAAGGGTCTGGAATTATGAGCTTAGGACCGTCTTCCCGGTGAAACCCGGTACACATTCGCCGGGCTTGCTCTATAGTCGGCCGCTTCCTGAACGGGGCGAAGGGCGTGTCAGCCATGACGAAGGACGCGGGGCGCGCGGTGGACGCCGCCAAGCCGCAGGTCGCCATCGTGATGGGCAGCCGGTCGGACTGGCCGACCCTGTCGCACGCCGCCGAGGCCCTCGACGCCTTGGGCGTGGCCTATGCGGCCAGCGTCGTGTCCGCCCACCGTACGCCGGACCGGCTGGTCGCCTTCGCCAAGGGCGCCCGGGCGGCCGGGTTCAAGGTGGTGATCGCCGGCGCCGGCGGTGCGGCGCATCTGCCGGGCATGGTGGCGGCGATGACCGAGTTGCCGGTGCTGGGCGTGCCGGTTCGGTCGAAGACACTGAACGGGCTCGATTCCCTGCTGTCGATCGTACAGATGCCGGGCGGGGTCCCGGTGGGCGCGCTGGCGATCGGCGAGGCGGGCGCCAAGAACGCGGGCCTGTTGGCGGCGCAGATCCTGGCCCTGTCGGATCCGGCGCTGGCCGAACGCGTCTCCGCCCACCGCGCTGCGCAGACCGCGGCGGTGGCCGAGACGGTCGAGGACGCCTAGTGGCGGCCGACGGGCGTCCGGCGGTCTTTCCGCTTCCACCGGGCTCGACCATCGGCATCGTCGGCGGCGGGCAGCTCGGCCGCATGCTGGCGATGGCCGCGGCCCGGCTTGGGTTCCGCGTCGCCGTACTGGCGCGCGAGGCGGAGTCGCCGGCGGGCCAGGTCTCGGCCGTGGAGATCGTCGGCGACTATGGCGACCCGGCGGCGGTCGGCCGCCTCGCCGCCCAGTCCGACGTGCTCACCTTCGAGTTCGAGAACGTCTCCGCCGCGGCCCTGGCGGCCGCCGAGCAGGCCGGCGCGCCGATCGCGCCGCCGGGGCGGGCGCTGGCGGTCTCCCAGGACCGGGTGGAGGAAAAAAGCGCCCTGAACGCCTGGGGTCTGGCCACCACCCCGTTCGCGGCGATCGACGGCCCCGAAGACATCGCGCCGGCGCTGCGGCGGCTCGGCGCGCCGGCCCTGCTCAAGACCCGCCGAGAGGGTTACGACGGCAAGGGACAGGCCTGGATCGGGGGGGCTGCGGAGGCCGACGCCGCCTTCGCCGCCATCGGCGCGCGCCCGGCCATCCTGGAGGCCAAGGCCGCCTTCGTCCGAGAGCTGTCGGTGATCGCCGCGCGCGGACGCGGCGGCGAGGTCGCCGCCTATCCGGTGGGCGAGAACCGCCACGAGCATGGAATCCTGCGCACGACCACGGCGCCTGCGCGCCTGTCTCCGGCCCTGCAGGCGGATGCGCTGCGGATCGCCACGACCCTCCTGGAGGCGCTCGACTATGTCGGCGTGATCGGCGTCGAGCTGTTCGAACTCGAGGACGGGCGCCTGCTGGTCAATGAATTCGCCCCGCGGGTCCACAACACCGGCCACTGGACGCTCGACGGCTGCGAGGTCGACCAGTTCGAACAGCACATCCGGGCCGTGGCCGGCTGGCCGCTGGGGCCGACCGCGCCGCTGGCGCGGGTGGAGATGAGCAATCTCCTGGGAGACGAGGCGAACGACTGGGCCGTCCTGGCCGCCGATCCAAAGGCCCGGCTCTGGCTCTACGGCAAGCGCGACGCCGCGCCGGGCCGCAAGATGGGCCACGTGAACCGGCTGTCGCCGCTGACCTGAGCCCCTCGCCCGCGGAAGCGGGCGCGGCAGACCGGGTCACACCACCCGTTCGACCAGCAGGGCCTTGATCTGGGCGATGGCCTTGGCCGGGTTCAGCCCCTTGGGGCAGACCTGGGCGCAGTTCATGATGGTGTGGCAGCGGTAGAGCTTGAACGGGTCCTCGAGGTCGTCGAGCCGCTCGCCCTTGGCCTCGTCGCGGCTGTCCGCCAGCCAGCGGTAGGCCTGCAGCAGGGCCGCCGGACCGAGGTATTTGTCGCCGTTCCACCAGTAGCTCGGGCAGGAGGTGGTGCAGCAGGCGCACAGGATACACTCGTAGAGGCCGTCGAGCTTCTGCCGGTCGGCGGGCGCCTGGTTCCATTCCTTCTGCGGCTCGGGCGTGGTGGTCTGCAGCCAGGGCTCGATCGAGGCGTACTGGGCGAAGAACAGGTTGAGGTCCGGCACCAGGTCCTTCAGCACCGGCTGGCTCGGCAGCGGCGAGACCGAGACGCCCGAGCTGTAGTCGGCGTGACCATGGGTGCAGGCCAGGGTGTTGCGCCCGCCGATGTTCATGGCGCAGGAACCGCAAACGCCCTCGCGGCAGGAGCGGCGCAGGGCCAGGGTCGGATCCATGGTGTTCTTGATGTGCAAAAGCACGTCCAGCACCATCGGCCCGCAGGCCGAGACGTCGACGTCGTAGGTGTCCCAGCGCGGCTGGGCGTCGCCTTCCGGGTCGTAGCGGTAGATCTTGAAGGTCTTGACCGTCTTGGCCCCTTCGGGCGCCGGATGGTGCTTGCCCTTGACGACCTTGGAGTTCTTCGGAAGCGTCAGCTGGACCATCAGTAAACCCGCGCTTTCGGCTGGATGTAGGCGATGTCGTTGGACAGGGTGTAGGTGTGCACCGGCCGGTAATCGATGGTCACCTTGCCGGTGGCGTCGTCGAACCAGGTCAGGGTGTGCTTCATCCAGTTGGCGTCGTCGCGGTCCTTGAAGTCCTCGCGGGCGTGAGCGCCGCGGCTTTCCTCGCGGTTCAGCGCCCCGTTCACCGTCACCGCCGCCTGGCTGATCAGGTTGTCGAACTCCAGCGTCTCGACCAGGTCGGTGTTCCAGATCATGCCGCGGTCGGTGACCCGGATCTGCGGCGTCTTGTTGAACACCTCGGCGATCTTATCGACCCCTTCGCGCATGGTCTCGGCGGTGCGGAACACGGCGCAGTCGTCCTGCATGATGCGCTGCATCTCCGCCCTGAGCTTGGCGGTGGGCTCCGAGCCCGAGGCGTTGCGGAACTTGTCGAAGCGGGCCAGGTGGCGTTCGGTCCACTCCGGCTTGGGCTCGCGCAGCCGGTCGCCGGCCTTGAGCATCTCGCCGGCCCGCAGGCCCGCCGCGCGGCCGAACACCACGAGGTCGGTCAGCGAGTTGGAGCCGAGGCGATTGGCGCCGTGCACCGAGACGCAGGCCGCCTCGCCCACCGCCATCAGGCCCGGCACGACCGCGTCGGGATCGTCGCCGACCTTGGTCAGCACCTCGCCGTGATAGTTCGTGGGGATGCCGCCCATGTTGTAATGGACGGTGGGGAGTACCGGGATCGGCTCCTTGGTCACGTCGACGTTGGCGAACACCTTGGCGCTCTCGGTGATGCCGGGCAGCCGCTCGTGGATGATCTTCGGGTCGAGGTGATCGAGGTGCAGGAAGATGTGGTCCTTGTTCGGACCCACGCCCCGGCCCTCGCGGATCTCGATCGTCATCGACCGGCTGACCACGTCGCGGCTGGCCAGGTCCTTGGCCGAGGGGGCGTAGCGCTCCATGAACCGCTCGCCCTCGGAATTGGTCAGATAGCCGCCCTCCCCGCGCACGCCCTCGGTGATCAGGACGCCGGCGCCGTAGATGCCGGTGGGGTGGAACTGGACGAACTCCATGTCCTGCAGCGGCAGGCCGGCCCGCAGCACCATGCCGCCGCCGTCGCCCGTGCAGGTATGCGCCGAGGTGCAGGAGAAATAGGCCCGGCCGTAGCCGCCGGTGGCCAGGATCACGGTCTGGGCCGAGAACCGGTGCAGGGTCCCGTCGTCGAGCTTCCAGGCGGTGACGCCGCGGCAGACCCCTTCGTCCATGATCAGGTCGAGGGCGAAGTACTCGATGAAGAACTCCACCGAATGCTTCAGCGACTGGCCGTAGAGGGTATGCAGGATGGCGTGGCCGGTGCGGTCGGCGGCGGCGCAGGTGCGCTGGATCGGCGCCTCGCCGAAGTTCCGGGTCATGCCGCCGAAGGCGCGCTGGTAGATCTTGCCCTGATCGGTGCGCGAGAAGGGCACGCCCCAGTGCTCGAGCTCGTAGACCGCGGCCGGGGCGTTGCGCACCAGGTATTCGATCGCGTCCTGGTCGCCGAGCCAGTCCGACCCCTTGACGGTGTCGTACATGTGCCAGCGCCAGTCGTCCTGGCCCATGTTGCCGAGCGAGGCGGAGATGCCGCCCTGGGCCGCCACGGTGTGGCTGCGGGTGGGGAACACCTTGGAGACGCAGGCGGTCTTCAGGCCGGCCTGGGCGCAGCCGAGCGCGGCCCTGAGCCCTGATCCGCCTGCGCCCACCACCACAACGTCATAGGCGTGGTCGACGAAGCTGTAGGCCGTCATGGACGAACGCTTTCCTTAATGGCCGGCCAGCCCGGGCAGGGCGACCTTCAGGATGGAGAAGACGGCGATGGCCGCCGCGAGCCCGGCGACGCCGGTGTTGAGAAGCAGCAGCGCCACGCGCGTGGTCTTCACGTCGATATAGTCCTCGATCACCACCCGCATGCCCACCGAGGTGTGCCGCGCCGAGACCAGCACGAGCAGGATGGCCAGGACCGCGTTGATCGGCGAGGCCAGAAGCTGCACCGCCCCGTCGTAGCCCGACGGCGCGATCTTCAGCGCCGCCCACACCGCCCACAGGCAGAGCGGTACGAGGGCCACCGAGGTGGCGCGCTCGACGATGAAATGGTTGACCCCGTGGTGGGCGGCGCCGAGCCCGCGGGCGCGGGCCATGTCGGTGCGGTGCTGTTTGGAGGTGGAGACCATCAGGCGCCGCCCGTCATCACGGCCAGGAGCCAGACCACCACCGCGGCGGCCAGGCCGAAGCCGATGCAGAAGAAGGCCGACATGTTCGCCGTCCTGGGCTCGAAGCCCTTGCCGAAGTCCCACACCAGGTGCCGGATCCCGGCGGCCAGATGGTAGAAGATCGAGAAGGTGATCCCGAACAGCACCAGCCGGCCGAGCCAGGAGCCGACCAGTCCGAGATAGGTCGCGTAGGCGTCGGATCCGCTGGCCAGGGCCAGGGCGCCCAGGGCCACGATCAGCAGGCCGCCGTAGAGGGCGATGCCCGTGGCCCGGGTCAGGATCGACGCCAGCATGGTGATGTGCCAGCGCCAGACCTGCAGGTGCGGCGAGAGCGGCGATGGGCGGACGACCGGGGCCGAGACGGCCGCGTCGGGCTTGCTATCGCTCATGACACCTCACGCCAGCCGAAAACGTGCGCTCCTTTTAGGCCGGAGCGCCCGGGTGTCAACGAAGGCTTGGCCGGATTGGGGTGAAGCGCGCCCGCGCCTGTCCGCCGGACGGCTCGGGCCGGGCGTCGCTCAGCCGCCGACGCTCAGCACCACCTTGCCGACCACGTGATCGTTCTGCAGGTGGGTCTCGGCCTCCGCCGCCTGGTCGAGCGGGAAGACCCGGTCGAGCTTCACCTGCACCTTGCCGTCGTCGATCATGCGGCCGATTTCGGCCAGCTGTTCGCCGCTGGGCTCGGCCATGTAGCGCTCCGCCCGGACCCCCGCGGCTTCGGCCTTCGCCTGGTCCGGCGCCTGAACGGTGCAGATCAGGGCCCCGCCGCGCTTGAGCACCGCCCACGAGCGGTCCTGGGTCTCGCCGCCGACAAGGTCGAACACCAGGTCCACGTCCCGGGCGAGGTCCTCGAACCGCTCGGCCTCGTAGTCGATGGCGCGCGACGCGCCGAGGCTCTCGACGAAGGCCTTCTGCGCGCCCCCGCAGGTGGCGAGCACGTCGGCCCCCGCGGCGCGGGCGAACTGCACGGCGAAGACGCCGACCCCGCCCGAGGCGCCGTGGATCAGCACGCGCTGGCCGGACCTGAGCCCGCCGTGGTCGAACAGGCCTTGCCAGGCGGTCAGGGCCGCCAGCGGCACGGACGCCGCCTGCACCATGTCGAGCGAGCGGGGCTTCCTGGCGAACAGCCTGGCCGGCGCCGCGACGAATTCGGCGAACCCGCCGACGTCGGTCGGCAGCATGGCGTAGACCTCGTCGTCCACGGCGATGTCCGAGACGCCCTCGCCGAACCTGGTCGCCACGCCGGCGACGTCGCGGCCGAGCACCATCGGCAGCTGCTCGGCCTTCACCGGCGGGAACTTGCCCTCGCGCGTCTTGTAGTCGACCGGGTTGAGGCTCGCCGCCTTGACCGCGACGAGCACATCGTTCGGTCCCGGCGAGGGGATCGGCAGGTCCTCGAGCCGCATCACCTCGGGCCCGCCGAATTCGTGGATCCGTATCGCCTTCATCGAACCACCTCGCGCGCTGGCCCCCCGCGCAGAGGCAATGCCGCCAGCCCGCCGAGGTTTCAGCCTGGCGGAGATTTTGCCGCGGACCAGCGCCCCTCAGCGTCGCGCCCGCCGCAGGGTCAGGTTGATCCGGCCGCCGCCGGGGATCAGGCGCGAGGAGCCCGCAAGGATTCGATCGACCCCATGGTGGGCGCGCCGCGCCGCGCCGGTGAGCAGATTGATGTCGCCGGACGCCAGTCGGACACTGCGCGTCGGGTCCTTGCGGCCGGGCCCGCCCAGGCGGAAGACCGCGGTGTCGCCCAGCGAAATTCCCAGCACGGGCGCGCCGAGATCGGCCTCGTCGGAGTCGGTGTGCAGCCCCATCCGAGCCTCGCCGCGATAGAGGTTGACGAGACAGCTGTCGGGCGGGCGCTCGGGGTCGGCGTAGCGGGCCCACAGGTCGAGCAGGCTCTGCGGCATGGGCGGCCAGGGGCGGCCCGTGACCGGGTGGCGGTCGGCGTAGCGATAGCCGCTCTTGTCGGTGACCCAGCCCAGCGGCCCGAGCGAGGTCTGCTGCACGCTCATCGGCTTTCCCCACGGCGTGAGGGGCGCGTAGAAGGGCGCGATCTCGGCGGCCGCGAGCACCGCCTCGACCAGGATTGACTGCGCGTCCGGCGTGAGCGCGCCGGGATGCAGGATGAAGCCGTCGATCTCCATCGGCGGCATATAGGGATGATTCCGGACCGGGCGGGCCTCACCCTTGCGGCCCCGGCCCCGGTCCCCATATCCGGCCCATGGTCGGGTTCACGTGCACGTGAATCCCGGCAGCTTAACCATCGGGATCCATTGGGGACGGACCCCAAGGGGCGCTTCTGGGAAGGCCCTTCGTCCGCCCGCCGCAAGGAGTATTGAGACCAAGATGAGCAAGATCATCGGCATCGACCTCGGCACGACCAACTCGTGCGTCGCCATCATGGACGGCAAGACGCCGAAGGTGATCGAAAACGCCGAAGGCGCGCGCACCACCCCGTCGGTGGTCGCCATCCAGGACGACGGCGAGCGCCTCGTCGGCCAGCCGGCCAAGCGCCAGGCGGTCACCAACCCGGCCAATACCTTCTTCGCCATCAAGCGGCTGATCGGCCGCAACTTCGACGACCCGGTGGTGGCCAAGGACAAGGGCATGGTGCCCTATGAGATCGTCAAGGGTCCGTCCGGCGACGCCTGGGTGCGCGCCCACGGCAAGGATTATTCGCCCCAGCAGATCTCCGCCTTCATCCTGCAGAAGATGAAGGAAGCCGCCGAGGCCCACCTCGGCGAGAAGGTCGAAAAGGCGGTCATCACCGTTCCGGCCTACTTCAACGACGCCCAGCGCCAGGCCACCAAGGACGCCGGCAAGATCGCCGGCCTGGAAGTGCTGCGCATCATCAACGAGCCGACCGCGGCGGCCCTGGCCTATGGCCTGGAGAAGAACGACGGCAAGAAGATCGCCGTCTACGACCTCGGCGGCGGGACCTTCGACGTGTCGATCCTCGAGATCGGCGACGGCGTGTTCGAGGTGAAGGCCACCAACGGCGACACCTTCCTCGGCGGCGAGGACTTCGACCTTCGCCTCGTCGACTATCTGGCCGACGAGTTCCAGAAGGAGCAGGGCGTCGACCTGCGCAAGGACAAGCTGGCCCTGCAGCGCCTGAAGGAAGAGGCCGAAAAGGCCAAGAAGGAGCTGTCGAGCGTTCCGTCCTACGACGTGAACCTGCCCTTCATCTCGATGAACGCCTCGGGTCCGCTGCACCTCACGCTGAAGCTGACCCGCGCCAAGCTGGAAAGCCTGGTCGAGGATCTGATCAAGCGCACCATCGGTCCCTGCGAGCAGGCGCTGAAGGATGCGGGCATGAAGAAGTCCGACATCGACGAAGTGGTCCTGGTCGGCGGCATGACCCGCATGCCCAAGGTGGTCGAGGCGGTGCAGGCCTTCTTCGGCCGCGAGCCGCACAAGGGCGTCAACCCCGACGAGGTGGTGGCGCTCGGCGCGGCGGTGCAGGCCGGCGTGCTGCAGGGCGACGTCAAGGACGTGCTCTTGCTGGACGTCACCCCGCTGACCCTCGGCATCGAGACCCTGGGCGGCGTGTTCACGCCGCTGATCGAACGCAACACCACCATCCCCACCAAGCGCAGCCAGGTGTTCTCCACCGCCGACGACAACCAGTCGGCCGTGACCATCCGGGTGTTCCAGGGCGAGCGGCCGCTGGCCACCGACAACAAGCTCCTGGGTCAGTTCGACCTCGTGGGCCTGCCGCCGGCGCCGCGCGGCGTGCCGCAGGTGGAGGTGACCTTCGACATCGACGCCAACGGCATCGTCAATGTCGGCGCCAAGGACAAGGCGACCAACAAGGAGCAGTCGATCCGCATCCAGGCCAACGGCGGCCTCTCCGACGCGGACATCGACAAGATGGTCAAGGAAGCCGAGGCCAACGCCGAGTCCGACAAGCAGAAGAAGGCCCTGATCGAGGCCCGCAACGCCGCCGACAGCCTGATCCACTCGACCGAGAAGTCGGTGGGCGAGTTCGGCGACAAGATCGCTCCCGCCGACAAGGGCGCGATCGAAACGGCCCTGGCCGACCTCAAGTCGGTCCGCGACGGCGAGGACGCCGAGGCGATCAGCGCCAAGACCCAGGTCCTGATGCAGGCGTCGATGAAGCTCGGCGAGGCCATGTATGCGGCCCAGCAGGCGGAAGCCGGCGCCGGTGAGGAAGGCCACAAGGACGACGGCGTGGTCGACGCCGAGTTCGAGGAAGTGTCGGACGACAAGAAGTCCGCCTGACTGCGATGAAACGCCTCGCCCCCATGCTACGTGTGGGCGGGGCGTTTTCTGCTAACAGATTTTCATCATGGTCTTCTCCGGCTCCTCCGGAGGGGCCTCCCGCCATGGCGGGCAAGGGAGTCCACGTCTGAGCATGGCGCGCGACTATTACGAGATTCTCCAGGTCGAACGGACCTGCACCGAGGTCGAGCTGAAGGCCGCCTTCCGCAAGGCGGCGATGCAGCACCACCCGGACCGCAACCCCGGCGACTCCGAGGCGGAAGTCCGCTTCAAGGAGTGCAACGAGGCCTACTCCGTCCTGTCCGATCCGCAGAAGCGGGCCGCCTACGACCGGTTCGGCCACGCCGCTTTCCAGGGCGGCGGCGGACCCGGCGCCGCCGGCTTCGGCGGCTTCCAGGACGCGGGCGACATCTTCTCGTCGATCTTCGGCGACGCCTTCGGCGAAATGTTCGGCCAGGGCGGACGGCGCGGCGGCCCCGCGCGCGGCCAGGACCTGCGCTACGACCTCGAGATCAGCCTCGAGCAGGCCTTCGCCGGCGCGGAGGTGGAGATCGTCGCCCCGACCACCATCACCTGCGAGGACTGCGAAGGCACGGGCGCGCGTCCGGGCACGTCGGCCCAGACCTGCGTCGCCTGCGCCGGCCAGGGCCGGGTGCGCAGTTCGCAAGGCTTCTTCCAGGTCGAGCGCACCTGCCCCCGCTGCGGCGGCGCCGGCAAGGTGATCCCCGACCCGTGCCGCACCTGTCACGGCCACGGCCAGGTGCGCAAGAACCGCACCCTGCAGGTGCGCATCCCCGCCGGCGTCGATGACGGCGCGCGCATCCGGCTCTCGGGCGAGGGCGACGCGGTCCAGCGCGGCGGTCCCAAAGGCGATCTCTACATCTTCATCTCGCTGAAGCCGCATGACCTGTTCGAGCGGCACGACCTGGATCTGCACGCCACCGCGCCGATTCCCATGTGGATGGCGGCGCTCGGCGGCGAGATCGAGGCGCCGTGCCTGGCCGCCCTGCCCGAGTGCGAGAACGACTGCAAGGTCAAGGTCAAGGTTCCTGAGGGGTCGCAGACCGGCAAGACCGTGCGCCTGCGCGGCAAGGGCATGCCGTCGCTGCGCAACAACCGCGAGCGCGGCGACCTGGTCGTCGAACTCTACGTGGAGACGCCCACGCATCTGACGGCCCGGCAGAAGGAGCTGATGAAAGAGCTCGCCGACAGCTGCCACGGCGTGGAGCGGCACCATCCCCAGCACGCCGGCTTCTTCACCAAGGCCCGCAAATTCTGGGACGGCGTGACCGGGTCGGAAGAGCGCAAGCGGGCTTAGCCGCGACGTCCGCAGGCTGTTATCGTCCGCGTCCCGATGGCGGGATCGACGTGCACGGATCGAGCGGCCGACCATGACCTCCTTCTACGACCGGACCATCCTTCCCTGGATCCTGAACAAGACGTGCGCCTCGCCGCCGATCATGAAGCAGAGGGCCAAGGTCGTCCCCCTGGCCGTCGGGCGGGTGCTCGAGCTGGGCATCGGTAGCGGCCTCAACCTGTCCTTCTACGATCCCGTCCGCGTGACGAGCGTCCATGGCGTGGACCCCTCGCCCGAACTGCGCTCGATGGCGATGGCGGCGCCGCGCCCCCACGGACTAACCGTCTCGGTGGAGGACGGCGTGGCCGAGGCGCTTCCGTTCGAGGACCACGCCTTCGACAGCGTGGTCTGCACCTTCACCCTCTGTTCGGTCCACACGCCGGCGGCGGCGCTGCACGAGGCGCGGCGGGTGCTGAAGCCCGGCGGGCGCCTGTTCTTCTGCGAGCATGGACTGGCGCCGGACGCGGGCGTCGCGCGCTGGCAACGCCGGATCGAGCCGCTCTGGAAACGGCTCGCGGGCGGCTGCCATCTGACCCGGCCGGTCACCGCCGCGATCGCCCAAGCCGGCTTCGCCCTCGAGCGGTCGGACCAGATGTATCTCCCGGGCGCCCCGAGGTTCGCCGGATGGAGCGAGTGGGGCGTGGCGATCGCGCGCTGACGCCGGACCGCGCTCAGGCCTCCTCGACCTCGAAGGCCAGGCCGGCGTTGGCCACGAGGCGGTCGATCAGCGGCTGGCCCAGGGCCGCGGCCGGGGTCCAGACGCCGCCGCGGACTCCCGCGCCGTTGCGCAGCAGGCAGACGGCGGTCTCCGCGATCATCCGCGAGGTCGAGCCGTAACCGGGGTCGCGGTCTCCGGCCACGGCGACGCGCACCTGCCGGCCGTCCTCGGCGACGCCGACGAACAGAAGGTCGAAGAAGCCCGTTTCGCGTTCGGTCTTGCCGGGCCCCTCGCCCGGTTTCGGACCGCCCTCGCCGGTGAGGGGAGACGGCGCGGCGGCGATGGCCCTGGCGATCGCCTCGCCCTGTTCGCCGGGGCCCGTGGAGATCATCTCGTCGTAGACGAAGTTTTGGCCGTAGGCATGGTCCAGCAGAGCGTTGGAGCGGTGCACGTTCCGGGTATTGATGGCCGCCATCACGAACGGCGCGGCCCAGGCGTCGAGGATCTCGTCGAACACAGGCTCGAGGCCGTGCGGCTGCGGCGGACCGGAAAACCCGGGCGTCAGGGCGAAATGGTCGCCCAGCAGCGCGACCACGCCAGGATCCCTGGCCGCGGCGGCCAGGGTCGCCTTGAGGCTGGCGGCGGTGCCGCCGGAGAACCCGCCCTGGGCCTTGCGCACCCGGCCGAGCACGCGCGGCGTCGCCGTCCCGAACCTGGCCTTGGCGGTCTGCTGCAGAAACCAGACGCCGAGTTCGAACGGGATGGAGTCGAAACCGCAGGAAAACAGGATTCGCGCGCCGGACTCGCGCGCCTGGGCGTCGTAGCGATCGATCATCTGCCGCATCCAGGCCGGCTCGCCGCAAAGATCGAGATAGTCGGCGCCGGCCGCGGCGCAGGCCGCCACCAGGGGTTCGCCGTAGAGCTGATAGGGCCCCACGGTGGTGATCACCGCCCGGGCGCGTCCGACCATGGCCTGCAATGACGCCGCATCACCGGTGTCGGCCACGATCAGCGGCGTCTCCGCCGGCGCGCCGATCTCGTCGCGCACACTGGCCAGCTTGGCGGGGTCGCGTCCGGCCATGGCCCACTTGAGCTCGCCGCCCACGCCATAGCGCTGGGCCAGGTACTCGGCGACCAGCCGGCCGGTGAACCCGCTGGCGCCATACACCACGATGTCGAACTCGGCGGTTCTGGGCATGATGGTTTCCTCCTTGCTTGCTTCGTCGGCGCCGGCTCGGGCGGCGCTGGGCTTTGTTGGTCCGCACTGGCTCAGGTTGACGTAGCGTCCGTAAAGGCGCGCAACCCGGCGGCGGTAGCGCCGGTGCGGAAGACATGCTGGAATCGCCGGATGTCGACATCGCTTTCCGCGCGCCTGGACCGCGCCCTGCACACCCTTCCGCGCGATTACCCGGGGCCCGGCGGCGCCGTCGCCGTCCTGCGGCGCGGCGAGGTGCTGGTGCGCCACGCCTGGGGCTACGCCAACGCCGAGCGCCGGATCGCCTTCACGCCGCGGACCCTGTTCCGGATCTGCTCGATCACCAAGCAGTTCACCTGCGCCGCCCTGCTCGACGCCTTTCCCAATCCGTCAGCGCTTGACGACGACGTCCGCGCGCGGCTGCCGCACCTGGAAGGACCGGCGCCCGGCGTCCTGCACCTTTGCCACAACCAGTCTGGCCTCAGGGACTACTGGGCCGTCGCCATGCTGCACGGATCGCCGATCGAAGCGCCGTTCGGCGACACCGAGGCCGCGCGGCTGATCGGCGGCGCCCGCAGTCTGCAGTTCGCCCCGGGAACCCGCTACTCCTACGTGAACCAGAACTTCCGCATCCTGTCGGACATCCTGCAGGCGCGCACGGGGCAGGACTTCGCGGAACGGCTGAGGGGCCGGATCTTCGACCGGGTCGGCATGGACAGCGCCCTGCTCGCCGCCGACACCCGCGCCCTGCCCGATGGGACGGAAGGCTATGAGGGATCGGCCGCGACCGGATTCCGGGCGGCGGAGAACCGCATCCTGTGGACCGGCGACGCGGGCGTGGCCGCCAGCCTCGACGACATGATCGCCTGGGAGCGCCACATCGACGCCACCTACGAGGACGAGGACGCCCTCTATCCCCGGCTGGCCGCGCCGGTGACCTTTGCCGACGGAGCGCCCGCCGGCTACGGCTTTGGCCTGAGCCGCGGGGTCGAATTCGGCCGACCGATCACCGAGCACGGCGGAGCCCTGCGCGGCTGGCGCAGTCATCGGCTCTACGCCCCGTCGGAGCGGATCTCGGTGGTGGTGTTGTTCAACCATCTCACCGACGCGCGCGCCGCCGCGCTCGAGCTGTTCGCCGCCGTGCTCGACGAACAGCCGGTCGTGACCGCCGGCGAGGCGTCCGCGCCGGACTGGCTCGGGGCCTATGTCGAACCGGAAACCGGCCTCCTGACCCGGCTCGAGGCCGGGGCGAAAGGCCAGGTGCGCCTTCGCTACGGCCATCATCCTGAACTTTTGAGCCTCGACGGCAAGGGCGCGGCGAGCGGCGGGGGCGTGACGGTGCGGCCCGGCGACGGCGGCCTGTGGATGGACCGGGAGGGGGAAAACCAGAGTTCGCGCCTGCATCCCCTGCCCGGACCGGACCTCGCCGCGGACGACATCGCCGGCCGTTACCTCTGTCCGGAGCTGGACGCCCAGCTGACCATCACCGGCGAGGGCGGCGCCCTCTATGGCGGCTTTTCAGGCTTTCTCGGGCAAGGACGGATGGAGCTCCTGGAGCCGGCCGCCCACGACGTCTGGATGCTGCCCTGCCCGCGCGCGCTCGATCACACTCCGCCCGGGGACTGGACGCTGCGCGTGCAGCGGCGCCCCACCGGCGAGATCGCCGCCCTCGAAGTGGGATGCTGGCTGGCCCGGCGGCTGGTCTATCTGCGGGCCGCCTGACCCTGAATCGCCGCTCAAACAGAAACGGCCCCGGATCGCTCCGGGGCCGTTTCGCTATGGGGCCGTTTCGCTATGGGGGTCGGCTGCGATCAGACTTCGCCGATCGGGGCGTCTTCGACGATCAGGGCGATCTTGTAGAAGCCGTCGGTCTCGAGCTGGTTCACGACATTCATGAACTTGTCGTACTCGACGTCGCGGTCGGCGCGGATCAGGATCGGCTGGGTGCGGGCGTCCGGCACGTGCAGCGCGCCTTGAAGATCGGCGCCCAGAGCGTCGAGGCTGGTCTTGTGCGGCGCGTCGCCGGTGAGGAAGATCTGCCCATCCTTCTGGATCGAGATGAAGGTCGGCTTGGTCTTGGGATCGGTCGGGCTCGGCGGGGTCGCCGGCGGCAGATCGACCTTGATCGACTTGGTGGCCAGCGGTGCGGAAACCATCATCACGATCAGCAGCACCAGCATGACGTCCACGAACGGCGTCACGTTGATGTCGGAGTTCTGCTTCAGATCGAACCGACCGCCGCCGCCGGGACCGGAAAGCTGTGCCGCCATGCCTGCAAATCTCCCAAGCGGGCCGCTCCTTGCAGCCCGTAAACTGACTTCACACATCGCCGCGATCATTCGGCTTGTAAAGACCGAACTCTTCGAAGCGGCGCCGATTCCTGACGGCGCCTGCGGACTCCCCTTCCGGGTGGTCGGCTGACGCGATAAGCGCATCACTATGATGCATAGCTTCGACGCCTTCGTGGCCGCAGCCCTATTCACCCGTGAGGGGAGCGCGTTCTGTCTCGGCGACGGAACGGTGCGGTTCGCCGACGGCGCGACCCTGCGGCCGCCGGTCCAGGCCCACGAGGGCGCCGTGCTGTGCGCCGCCCTCCATCCGAGCGGCTCGGGCGTGGTGACGGGCGGCGACGACGGGCGGTTGATCTGGTCGCGTCCCGACGGCGCGCAGACCCTGGCCGACCTCGGCGGCAAATGGATCGACGCGGTCGCCAGCGAACCCGGCGGCCTGATCGCCTGCGCCGCCGGCCGGGTCCTGCACGTGCGAGACGCCAAGGACGCCGCCTTCGCCCGCAGCTTCCAGCACGAGCGCAGCGTCGCCGACCTCTCCTTCGACCCCAAGGGCCGCCGGATCGCCGCCGCCACCTATGGCGGGATCGCCCAGTGGTTCGCCCGCATCGCCGACCAGAAGCCGCAGATGCTCAAGTGGGCCGGCTCGCACATCGCCGCCACCTACAGCCCGGACGGTCGGTTCGTGATCTCCGCCATGCAGGAGAACGCCCTGCACGGCTGGCGTCTGCAGGACGGGCGCGACATGCGGATGGGCGGCTATCCGGCCAAGCCGAAGAGCTTCGCCTTCCTCGCCGAAGGCCAGCTCCTGGCCACCTCGGGCGCCGGCGGCGTGGTCGTCTGGCCGTTCGGCGGCGCCAACGGACCGATGGGACGCGAGGCGGCGGAGATCGGCGCCGACGAAAGCGCTCTGGTCGCCCGCGTGGCCGGACATCCGTCCGGCCATCGCGTCGTCGCCGGCCTCGACGACGGACGGATCTGGACCGCGGACCTGACCGGCCGCGGCGTTACGCCGCTGCGCGCCGACAAGGGCGCGGCGATCAGCGCCCTGGCGGTATCGCCCGACGGGCGCACAGTGGCTTGGGGCGCCGAGGATGGCGAGGCCGGCATGGCCGAACTGCCGTCATGATCCTGCCGCCCGCCGGGCCTGCGACATCCTGCCGCCCCGGCTGACATCGTCCTGCAATGCGTGCGCAGGAAGCTTGGCTTCAATGCGAGCGCCCCGCTCGCGGCCCCTGGCGGCGGAGGACGGATCGCACATGGCGTCCCTGATCGGCGAGCATCGGATCGAAGGCGCGCTGACTCCCGAGGACGGCGCGATGTTGCACGAGGCGCTGCGCGCGGGCCGCGTCGCCGCCCGACTGTTCGAGCATGGCGATTTCTCGGAGGCCGGTTTCCTGCGTTACGGGCGCCTCGAGCGGCTCTGCGCCCGGGGCCTGCTGCGGTTCGAGAGCTGGTCCGGCGACGCGATCAGGGGTTCGGGCGAGGTGCTGGCCGTGTTCATTCCCGTGCTGGACCTGGCCGCCTAGGGTCAGCCCGTTGGCAGTCAGCCCGGGGGGAACTGCAGAGCGGGCCGCTGTTCGCTCCAGATCCGCCCGCTCTTCAGCGGGCTGGCCAGCAGCAGGCGACCGCCGAAATTGCTGCGCCTGACACCCTGCACGTCATAGAGCGCCTCGAAGGCGTCGGCCTTTCCCGACGCCGCGGCCATGGCGGCGAGCGCGGTCGGGCTGACCGCCTCCTCGGCCATCTGGGTCAAGCCCATGTCGCGGGCGCCGGCGATGATCACGATGCGGTTGCCGTTGGGGCCCGGAAAGCTCGAAAAATAGCCGAAATCGCGCTGCTGCTGGTCGGCCCGATCCGGACCGCCCTCCTGGCTGGCGAAACGCCGCTTGCCGACCGTGTCGATCAGCACGTCGTAGGTCTCGCCCACGGTGAAGCGGGAGCCGGCGAACACCGGCTCGCGGAGGATGCCGAGGCCGCTGAGATAGCCGACGTAGATGATGTTGTTGCGTCTCAGCATGTCGGGAGTCACGTCGGACGACAGCACGATGTGAATCTGATCGCGGGTGCGGGCGCTGGACGCCAGCAGCGGCGTCAGCTCCTTCAGCACCGCGGCGCTGGCGACGGGCAGGTAGTAGAGATCGAGGTCGACGTACCGGTGTTCGACCTCCGGGTGGGACATCCGGTAATCGTCGAGATCGAGCGGCGAATTGACCGAATACTCCCGCACGAGCCGGTCGACGCCGCGGGGCCGGTCGATGTCGCCGAAGATGTAATAGTCGCCGATCACCACGGTGGTCGGGCGATGGTTGCGCATCAGCGCCGCCCAGGGCGCGGCGCGGCGTTCTTGCTCGAGGTCGCCGCCGCCGTTCGCCGCGTAGAGCGCCCACAGGACCAGGTTCAGGGCCGCCACCGCCGCGACCAGCCCCCACCATCGCCAGGGTCCGGTCAGCCGCGGCCGCCGCGGCGGAGCCGCGACCGGCGCCGCGCCGCCGGCGCCATGCGCGACGAGCCGGTACTCGCCCTTGGGAAGCTCGAGCCTGACCGGTTCGTGGGCGCCGGGACCGGCGTAGTAGTCCGCCAGCTTCAGCCGGAGCCGGTGCACGTAGACGCGAACCGACGCGTCCTGCGGCGCATTGAACCGCACCATGTCGCCGAACACGGCCAGGGCCACCTCGGCCTCCTTGGGAGCCCGCCCCTCGAGCGAGCGCTCGACCAGGAAGTCGAACAGCTTCCTGAGGACCACCGAGCGGCCGAGCGCGCCGGCGGCGACCAGCCGCTGGGCCGCGGCGACGATCTCCTCGTTCATGGGGCGGTCCCGGGCATGGGACGCTCAGTAAGGCCTGACGCCGCCCTTGCAAACTCGGCGGTCAGAAGCCGGCCAGGGTGGCGAAGGCGTCGAGGGGCTCGCGCCGGGTGCGCAGGGTGTTGATCGGGTGGCCCGCGTCGCGCCAGCCGAGCGCCATGCCGGAGAACAGCATGTGGTCGTCCGGTGGATGCAGCGCCTCGGCGACCACGCCATGCAGGCGGGCCCAGAACTCCTGGGCGCAGGTCGAGAGCCCGCGCTCCTCGGCCAGCAGCATCACCGTCTGCATGAACATGCCGACGTCCGACCATTGCGGCGGGCCGACCTTGCGGTCGAGGTAGAAGAACAGGCCCACCGGGGCGCCGAACAGTTCGGCGTTCTTGGCCAGCTGCCGCAGGCGGCCGGGACGGTCTTCGCGTGGGATGCCGATGGTGGCGTAGAGGTCCTCGCCGCACTGATAGCGGCGGCTGCGCATGGGATCCCATAGGTCGGCCGGATAGACGTCGTATTCCGGGGGATCGCCGCCAGCGGCGATGCGCGCCACGGCCGCCTGCTTGAGCGCCGCCAGGGGTTCGCCGGCCAGGGCGTAGACCCGCCAGGGCTGCAGATTGCCGCCCGACGGCGCACGGGCCGCCCGCTCCAGGATATCGCGCACCATCGCCTCGGGAACCGGGTCCGGGGTGAAGGCGCGCACCGAAACCCGGCGGTCCACCGCCTCGCTGACGTCCATGCGCGCTCCTCCGTTGACGGCGTAACGCGCCTCGATAGCATCCCGCCGCAAGGTCAAGGCAAGGGTGGACGATGGCGGGCGAGGACGAAGACCCCGGCGCGCCTCCGGAACCGCTCGCGCCGGTCCCCACGCCCGACGCGCCGCCGGAGCCGCCGCCCGCCTGGCCGCCGGAGCCTCCCGCGGATCCGGACGGCCCGTCGGCGCCGGGCGGGGCCGGATCGGATCCCGCGCCGGGCGCGCCGGACCTTCCCCTGATCACGCCCCTGATCACGCCGGAGCCGCCGCAACCGCGCCGACGCGAGCCGATCGTCTCACCCATCCCGCCGAAGCGGCGGTTTGGTCCGCTGCGAGCGCTCCGCTGGACGCTCGTCGGCCTGGCGGTCCTCGCCCTGCTCGGCCCGCCGGTCGCCGTCCTGGCCTACACGGCGATCCCGCCGCCGATCACCTGGCTGATGATCGAGCGTCTGTTCCAGGACCAGGGGTTGCACAAGCATTGGGCGCCGCTGGGCGAGATCGATTCCAGCCTGCCGAACGCGGTGATCGCCGCCGAAGACCAGCGGTTCTGCGAGCACCACGGCTTTGATTTCCAGGCCATGCAGTCGGCCCTGCGCGCCAATCAGCGCCACCCCGGTAAGCTGCGCGGCGGCTCGACCCTCAGCCAGCAGACCGCCAAGAACGTCTTTCTGTGGCCCGGGCGGGACTATGTGCGCAAAGGGCTGGAGGCGTATTTCACCGTGTTGATCGAGCGCCTGTGGGGCAAGCGCCGCATCATGGAGATCTACCTGAACGTGGTCGAATGGGGTCCGGGGACCTATGGCGCGGACGCCGCCGCGCGCCGCTATTTCAACGAATCCGCCGCCGACCTCGATCCGGACGAAGCCGCGCATCTGGCCGCCATCCTGCCCAGCCCGCTGAAGTGGAAGGCGGTCAATCCCGGACGCTATGTGCAGAAGCGGTCGCGCCGGATCGGCGGCGCCGCCAACGCCGTGCGCCGCGACGGCCTGGCCGCCTGCCTGCAATAGCGCGGGCCTAACGCAAAGGCCCTCCTCCGCCAGCGGAGAAGGACCTTCAGGCTAAGCGAACCTATGACTCAGGTGGCGGCTTTTTCAGCCTTCTTCTCGTCCTTCATCATCTGCTTGTTGTCCTTCGCGCCCTGATCCGCGCCGCCCTGAAGGGCCTTGGCCTTGTCGAGGTGGGCCTGCACGGTCGGCGCGGTTTTGGACGCCATCGCCTGCAGATCGGCGTTGTCGCCGTGATCGGCGAAGCCCTTCATCAGGCTCAGCATCTCGCCGTGCGCGGCGACCTGCTGATCGAGATAGGTCCGGTCGAAGTCCTTGTCCTGGGCCGACTTCAGATTGTCGAGCAAGCCGGTGCGGCGCTGGTCGAGGTCGGTCGGCGCCTTCAGCGCAGTGTTCTTGGCCAGGAAGGCTTTCAGGCCGGCGGTGGTCTTGCCGTGATCGTGGATCATCATGGCGGCGAAGGCCTTGACCGCGGGCGAGGTCGAGCGGGTCTCGGCGATCTGGGCGGCCTTGATCTCGTACATGTCGCCCATGGCGGCGGCGTCAACGAAGCCCTGGGCGTTGGTGGGCGTGGCGGCGGCGACCGCGCCGACAGCGCCCGCGGTCGCGTCCTGGGTCTTGTCCACGGCGGAGGCGACATTGGCGGCCGGGCCGGCGTTGGGGGTCTGGGTCGAGCTGTCGATCGATGGACCGTTGGGCTTGTCGTCGTGCTTGGAGCAGGCGGCGAACGACAGGGCCGCCACGGCGGCGGCGGCGAGAACCAGGGTGCGATGGGTCATGGTGTTGGGATCCTTCCTCACAGGTCCGTGAACAACTTCATGGCCGTCAGGAGGTTCCTAGCGCCAAGCTAGAACGCTTGACGCTGGACTCTCGACCCGCTCGACTGCCGGCCATTGGGGCTGAGGCCGGACAGGACGACAGATGAGCGTGATCGCCAACACCGTCGACGAACGGCTCGCCGCCAGACGGGCCCTGCCGCGCATGCTGTTCGACTACATCGACGGCGGCTCGTACGACGAGGTGACGCTGAGGCGGAATGTCGAGGATTTCCGCGCCGTGACCCTTCGCCAGCGGGTGATGCGCGACGTGTCCAGGCTCGACACGGCGACGACCCTGTTCGGCCAGACCCTGTCCATGCCGGTGATGCTGGGGCCGGTGGGCTTCTCGGGCATGTTCGCCCATCGCGGCGAGCGCCAGGCGGCGCGGGCGGCGGAGACCGCGGGCGTGCCCTTCACCCTGTCGACCCTGTCGATCTGCCCGCTCGAGGAAGTGCGCGCGGCGGTGAAGACGCCGATCTGGTACCAGCTCTACATGATCAAGGACCGCGGCTTCATGGAGAAGGTCCTGGCCCGGTGCGAGGCGGCCGAAGTCCCGGCGCTGGTGTTCACGGTGGACCTGCCGGTGGGCGGCTCGCGCTATCGCGATGTGCGCAGCGGCTTCTCGAGCCGGCTGCCGCCCTTGGCCGAGGCGCGCCGGATCGCCGACATCGCCTGCAGGCCGCGCTGGCTCTGGGATGTGGCCCTGCATGGCCGGCCCCATCATTTCGGCAACATCGTCGAGGCCGTGCCCGAGGGTCAGCTCGGCGACTTCTCGGACTGGATCCATCGCAACTTCGATCCGACCCTGACCTGGGACCACATCGCCTGGATCCGCGAACGCTGGAAGAGGCCGATCATCATCAAGGGCATACTGGACGCCGAGGATGCGCGCCTGGCCGTCGGGGCCGGGGCCGACGGTATCGTGATCTCCAACCACGGCGGCCGTCAGCTCGACGGCGCCCCGTCGTCGGTGCGGGCCCTGCCGGCGGCGGCCGAGGCGGTGGCGGGCCGGATTCCGGTGCTGATGGACGGCGGGGTCCGCACGGGGCTCGACGTGCTGAAAGCCATGGCCCTCGGGGCCTCCGCCTGTCTGATCGGCCGCAACTGGGCCTATGCGCTGGCCGCCGGCGGCGAACAGGGCGTGCTGCGCATGCTCGAACGCATGCGGGCCGAACTGAAGGTGGCCATGGCCCTGACCGGCTGTACCGACGTCAAGACGGCCGACCGGAACCTGTTGGCCTGAAAACGCCCTTATCTCGGCGTTCAATGCTCAGCGCCGAAGTCCGGAGCTCCTCATGTTGGTCAACGCCGTTTCCGCCGCGGTCGTCTTTCTCGCCGCCTCGTCGGCGCTCGCCCCGCAGACCATCCTGCCCGGCTATTGGGAGAGCACAAGCCAGGCCAACCTGCTCGGCAAGGGCGCGCCCAAGACCGAGCGGCGCTGCATCACCGCCGACAAGGTCAGCGCCTATCTGAGCGGGCCGTCGACCAGCCACTACACCTGCACCTACGCCAGCAAGTCGATCAAAGGCGGGGTGGCCGATTTCAGCGGCCAGTGCGTCGACAAGCACGGCACCGGCGTCGACGTGGCCCTGCACGGGACCTATTCGCCCGAGGCCTTCCACATGGACGCCCGCTTCGCGCTTCAGAACCTGCCGATGCTGGGCGGCACGGCCAGCACCGACGCACACCGGATCAGCGCCGACTGTCCGGCCGAGGGCGCGGGGCAGTAGAGACGTTCCGAAAAGCGGAAACCGGCTTTCGGATCAGCCGCGCGTCGCACAAGAACCTGGAGCCGCGGCCAACGAAAAGGGCCCCGCCGTCGCCGGCAGGGCCCCTGAAAGACATTGGCCGAAGCGATTAAGCCGCCGGCTGAGCCGCGAGCTTGGCCTTGACCTGGCGCTTGATCTTCAGCGCCTTGGGCGAGAGCACCTCGTCGCGGGAGTTCAGCAGCACGTTGTCGAGGCCGCCGCGGAAGTCGAGCGTGCGCAGGGCGGCGTTGGTGATCTTCAGCTTGAAGGTCTGCCCAAGCGCATCCGACGGGACGGTCACCGCGGCCAGCGACGGCAGGAACCGACGCTTGGTCTTGATATTCGAATGGCTCACGTTGTGGCCGACCATAGGGCCGACGCCCGTGAGTTCGCAGCGGCGCGACATGTGCAAGACCTCGGTCTTGGGCCGCCAAAACTGACGACCGGCAATGGAAAGACGGCGCTCGAAGAGGACTCTCCGTGCGGGAGGCGGGCATATAGTCCGCCGGCGGGGGGGCGGT
>CAILTK010000025.1 GCA_903837135.1 uncultured Caulobacterales bacterium | reverse complement strand
CCAAGCCCGCCGCCGAGCCGGCTCCCCCGGCCGCCCCCCCCAGGGACTCCGAGCCAGCGGTGGGGCAGACGATCCGAGTCAGCGTGGAATCGCTCGAGCAGATCATGACCGTGGTCAGCGAACTGGTCCTGATCCGCAATCAGCTCCTTCAGCTGCTGCGCCTTGACCCGGAGAGCGTCTTCTCCGCGCCGCTCTATCGCCTGAACCAGGTCACCACCGAACTGCAGGAAGGCGTGATGACCACGCGGATGCAGCCGATCAACGGCGCCTGGTCCAAACTACCCCGGCTGGTGCGCGATCTGGCTCAGGAGCTCGACAAGAAGATCGAGCTGACCACCGAGGGGCAGGACACCGAACTCGACCGGCAAGTCCTCGAGCTTATCAAGGACCCCTTGACGCACATGGTCCGCAACTCCGCCGACCACGGGATCGAGACGGTCGCCGAGCGTCGCGCCGCCGGCAAGCCGGACGCCGGGCGCATCTCCCTGTCGGCCCGTCACGAGGGCGGAGCCATCGTCATCGAGATGTCGGACGACGGGCGTGGGATTCCGGCCGCGCGCATCCGCGCCAAGGCGGTGTCCACCGGGGTGATCACGCCGCAGCAGGCGGAGGCCATGTCCGACGCCGAGGCCCGGCAACTTATTTTCCTGCCCGGCTTCTCGACGGCGGGCCAGGTCACCTCGGTCTCGGGACGAGGGGTGGGCATGGACGTGGTGCGCACCAACATCGAGAAGATCGGCGGCGCCATCGAGCTCGACTCGGTCGAAGGGGCGGGCACCCGCTTCACCATCCATATTCCACTGACCCTGACGATCATCTCGGCTCTGATCATCGAATCCGGCGGCGAGCGTTTCGCCATGCCGCAGTCGAGCGTGGTCGAGCTGGTCAGCACCAGCGAGGCGTCCGAGAACGCGGTCGAGTACATCGACGGCGCCGCCGTGCTGCGCCTGCGTGACCGTCTTCTGCCGTTGATCTCCCTGCAGACCCTTCTCGGACTGCCCCCGAAGAACGAGAACAGCGAAGGCTGCATCGTCGTGGCGCGGGTCGGCGCGTTCAGTTTCGGCGTCATCGTCGATCGCGTCTTCGACACCGAGGAGATCGTCGTCAAGCCGGTCTCCAGCGCCCTGCGCCATCTGAAACTCTACTGCGGCGCCACCATCCTCGGCGACGGCTCGGTGATCATGATTCTCGACTTCAAGGGACTTTCGCCGGCCACCGGCGTCGGCAAGGCGATAGGTGCGCTGGACAACCTTCCCGGCGCGCAGGAACAGGACCGCAGCGACGCCGTCGCCATCCTGTTGTTCCGTTGCGGCGACGACACCCTGAAGGCCACGCCGGTCTCGGGCGTGGCGCGCATAGAGGAGATCGAGGGCGAGCAGATCGAATGGGTCGGCGGCCGCAGCGTCATTCAATACCGCGGCCAGCTGATGCCGGTCGTCGGCGCCGACAGCGCCGCGCTTCGAACGGGCGTTAGCCAGGGCCTGCGTCCGCTGCTGGTGTTCGCGCGAGACGGCCGATCCGCCGGCCTGGTGGTCGACGAGATCGTCGATATCGTCGAGACGACCCTCGATGGCCGGCTGAAGCCGAATGCGGTCGGCTCGCTCGGCAGTCTGATCATCGGCGAGCGCGCGACCGACCTCATCGACGTCGACCACTATTGGCGTGAGGCCACCGGCGAGCCGGCATGCAGTCCCGCGGCGCCCGAAACTCCCGCGGCGATCGCCCCGGTCGGCGCCGATCTGAAACGCCTGTTGGTGGTCGATCAGAGTCCGTTCAGCCAGTTCCTGCTGAAGCCGCTCCTGGCCCAGGCCGGCTACAGCGTCACCGTGGCGCCCGATCCGGAGGCCGCGCTGGCCTTCCACGACGCCGGTCAGAGCTTTGATCTGATCATGGCCGACACCTCCCTGACCGGGCTGGACTCCAAGCGGTTCGTCACCGCCTTCCGCCGCGCCCACGACTGGAGCGCCGTTCCGCTGCTGGGGCTTGGCCTCTATCGCCCGGGCGGGGCCGGCTTCGATCGGGCGGCCATGCTGGACGATGTGTCCGAAACGCTCGCCGACCCCTCGGCGCTCCGGGGCGCAGCCTGATGAACGCAGCTGTCGCCGTGAGCACGGGCGCCGACATTCAAGGCGTGGTCTCGATCCGCCTGGGCGAGCAGACCTTTGGCGTGCCGGTCATGAAGGCGCAGGACATCATCGCCCAGGTGGCGATCAACGCCATCCCCCTGGCGCCGGTCGAGGTGGCGGGTTCACTGAACCTGCGCGGCCGTATCGTCACGGCCATCGACATGCGCCGTCGCCTGAACATGCCGGCGCGCCACGAGGGCGAATCCTTCATGTGCGTGATCGTCGAGCGTTCCGGCGAGCTCTACGCCCTGCTGGTGGACGACGTCGGCGATGTGCTCTGGCTGGCCGACGACACCTTCGAGCCCACGCCGGTCACGCTCTCGGCCTGCTGGCGCGCCCTGTGCTCGGGGCTCTACCGCCTGCCGGGCGAGCTTCTGCTCGTCCTGGACGTCGACAAGGTCCTGTCGCTCAACGCGGCGGTCCCCGCCGCCTGACCCAGATGCAACCACCAAGCCCCGCTCACGGCGGATCAGAAGGAACAAACTCATGACCCGTCCAGCCGCGGCCCGCGCCGCTCAAGACAGCGGTGAGCCCATCATCCTCACCGAGGCGGACGGGATCCGTACGGCCGTCGATAACGCATCGATCGCCGTGATGCTGGTCGACCGCGACTTCCTCATCACCTTCGTCAACGCGGCGACCGAGCGTATGATGGCGGATAACGCGGCGGTCTTCGAGGCCGCCTACCCGGGTCTCGACCTTCACAACCTGGTCGGCGAATGTATCGACGTGTTCCACAAGACTCCCAGTCATCAGCGCCGCATGCTGGCGCTCGCCCGGCGCGAGCCTCATTGCGCCGAGATCGCCGTCGGCGAGCTGCGCTTCTCGCTCAAGGTCAGTTCGGTGATCGACGCGGAGGGAGTCTATGTGGGCAATGCGCTCGAGTGGGCCGACGTGACGGACGCCCGCCGCGGCAAGGGTCTGCTGGACGCGATCAACGAATCGCAGGCGGTCATCGAATTCTCCATGGACGGAGTGGTCGAGGACGCCAACGCGAACTTCCTCACCCTGCTGGGCTACAGCCTTGCCGACATCAAGGGCCAGCCGCACAGCGCGCTGGTCGATCCCGCCTATGCGCTGAGCCCTGAATACAGGGCGTTCTGGGACAAGCTGCGGCGCGGCCAGTACGACGCTGGCGTGTACAAGCGGATCGGCAAGGGCGGGCGGGAATGCTGGATCCAGGCCAGCTATAACCCGGTGTTCGACAGCAGCGGCAAGCCGTTCAAGGTGGTCAAGTTCGCCACCGACATCACCGCCGAGCGCCTGAAGACGGCCGACGACGAAGGCCAGATCGCCGCGATCAACAAGGCGCAGGCCGTCATCGAGTTCGACCTCGACGGGGTCGTCCGGAGCGCCAACCAGAACTTCCTCGACGTGATGGGCTACACCCTCGCCGAGGTGCGCGGCCAGAACCACAGCATGTTCGTTGACGCCGCCTATCGTCAGTCTACAGAGTATCGCGCCTTCTGGGAGAAGCTGGGGCGCGGCGAATACGACGCGGGCCAGTACAAGCGGATCGGCAAGGGCGGCCGCGAATGCTGGATCCAGGCCAGCTACAATCCGATCTTCGACCTCAATGGCAAGCCGTTCAAGGTGGTCAAATACGCGACCGACATCACGGCCCAGCGCCAGGTCGCCGAGCGGGTCAAGCACATCGCCGGCATCGTGGCGTCCGCGTCGACCGAAATGCAGGCGACCGCCGAGACCATGGCCTCGGCCGCGTCCGAAGCGACCCGTCAGTCGGCCTCCGTGGCGCAGGCGGCGCAGGCCGCATCCATGAACGTGCAGACCGTCGCCTCGGCGGGGGAGGAGCTGTCGGCGTCGATCAACGAGATCGCCCGCCAGGTGACCGACTCCTCGGCCATCACCCAGCGGGCCGTCGCCGAAACGGACCGGACCGGCGTCGCCATCCAGACCCTGGCCGAGGCCGCCAAGAAGATCGGCAACGTCGTCACCCTGATCAACAACATCGCCGGCCAGACCAAGCTGCTCGCCCTCAACGCCACCATCGAGGCGGCGCGGGCGGGCGACGCGGGCAAGGGCTTCGCCGTGGTCGCCTCGGAGGTCAAGAGCCTGTCAGACCAGACGGCCAAGGCCACGCACGAGATCTCGTCCCAGGTCACCGCCATGCAGGAGGCGACCCAGACGTCGGTTCAGGCGATCCAGGGCATAGCGGACACCATCCGCAAGGTGGCCGAGATCGCCTCGGCGATCGCCAGCGCAGTGGAGCAGCAGTCGGCGGCGACCCGTGAAATCTCCGCCAACGTCGCCGAGGCGGCGGCGGGCACCAGCGAAGTTTCGGCCAACATCGTTGGCGTCAGCGCCGCGGCGGCGCAGACCAACGACGCGTCAGCCCAGTTGCTCACCGCCTCGGGCGAACTCGCCCAACAGGGCGAGGCGCTCAGCGCGGAGATGGATAAGCTTCTGACGGCTTAGAGCCTCGTGCGGAAAGGCGGGCGCCGGCTTTCCGCACGAACCCTCCGACTTCAAAGGACTGGTGCGGCATGGGTGATCCTCGGATCGCGCATGTCGCATCCGTTGCTGGCCGGCGCGCGAGGTCCGCTTTAGGCGGTCTGGCGCGCGACCGGGGCGACGCCGTCCGTGCACGGACGGTAGAACCCCTGAGCGCCGATCGGCGCTACGAAGGCGCTGGTCAGTCCGATCACGGTTTCGGCGCTGCCGAGAAACAGCACGCCGTCAGGCGCTATGGCCGTGGCCACCCGCTCCAGCACCTTGGCCTTACCGGCCGGTTCGAAATAGATCAGCACATTGCGGCACAGCACGATGTCGAACACGCCCAGCCCGGCCGGGGCGTCGAGCAGATTGTGCTTGTGGAAGCTGACCATGGCCTTCAGCTGGGGCGCGACCTCCCAGCCGGTCCCGCTGGGGCGGAACCATTGCTTCAGCCGCTCGGGCGAGAGTCCGCGCCTCACCTCGAAGTCGCTGTAATAGCCTTCCCGCGCCTTCGACAGGATGGCCTCGGACATGTCGGTGGCGATGATCTCGACGCGCCGTCCGCCCAGCAATCCGCCGAGTTCCTGCATCAGGATGGCCAGCGAATAGGGCTCCTGTCCGCTGGAGCACGCCGCGGACCAGATCCTTATGGGGCGGCCGGGCGAACGGGCGACGACGAGCTCCGGCGCCGCGATGGCCGCGATCTGCTCGAAGGGTTTGGTGTCCCGAAAGAACATGGATTCGTGGGTGGCCATGGCGTCGACGCATCGCTGCACCACCGGCTCCGGCGCCCCGGCACGCAGCCTTTCCAGCAGCTCCGGAACCCCCGGCAGGCCCAGGGCCCTGGCGATCGGCTCCAGTCTGCTCTGAACGAGATAGGCCTTGTCGGCCTTCAGCACGAGGCCCGACCGCGCCAGCGCCAGCCGGCTGAAATGCTCGAAGTCGGTTCCGGTCAAAGCCCCGTCTCCGCAATCTGGGCGACATAGGGCGCGATATCGGATTGAGGAAGGATGCGATCGGCCAGCCCCGTCCTGGCGGCGGCGCCAGGCATGCCCCACACCGCGCTCGTCGCTTCGTCCTGCACGGCGAACCGACCTCCGGCGCGCGCGATCGCTTCGCAGCCGCGGGCGCCGTCGGCTCCCATCCCGGTGAGGAGTATGGCCAGCACGCCGCCGCCGTAGATCTCCGCCACGCTGCGGAAGAGCGGATCGACCGCCGGCCGGCAGAAGTTCTCCGGCGGATTCTGGTTGAGGCGAATCACGGACTGACCGCGGATCCGCTCGACCACCATGTGCCAGCCGCCCGGCGCGACATAGGCCCGGCCGGGCTGCACGACCTCTCCGTCGCGCCCCTCGGCGCACGGCCGTCCGCCCGCGCGCTCGAGCTGCTCGGCCAGAAGGGCGGTGAACATGGGCGGCATGTGCTGGGTCAGCACGATCGGCTGTTTGACCTGGCCTCTGAGCCCTTCGAACAAACGCACCAGCACGGGCGGGGCGCCCGTCGAACCGCCGATGGCTATGATCTCCGGTCTCAGGCTCGGCGCGACGGCGGCCCGCCTGGGGGAGGGGGGCGGACTCGCCTGCAGCACAGGAGAAGCCGGCTTTCGGCCCGCCGTGCCGAGCGCGAGCACCTTGGCGACGAGGTCGCGGTTGAAGTCCTCGGTGGTGTAGGCGGGGTCTCCCGCCGTGGGCTTGGCGACACAATCGCTGGCCCCGAGGTGCAGAGCCCGCATACTGACCTCGGCGTTGAGGCGCGTGAGATTGGAAGCGACCACCACCTTGATGTCGGGCCATTCGGCGAGAATCCGCGGAAGGGCCGTCAGCCCGTCCATCACCGGCATCTCGATGTCCAGAATGACCACATCGACGCCATGGCGGCGCAGCTCGACGAGCGCCATCTCGCCGTTGGCGGCTGACGCCACCACGCTGAGATCGGGCTGGGCGTCAATCTGCCGACTGATCAATCCGCGCACGACGGCGGAATCGTCCACGACCATCACCCGGACGCCGCCGGACGTCCTCGACTCTGGCGTGTGCGCCGCCGGCAGGGTCATCGGTGAGGCCTGATCGAAGTTGGAGGGGCGAGCGAGCGAATGCTTTACGCTCGTCATAAGCATGCCTCGCTCCAAATGAAGTATAAGTGAAGGGAGATTCAATCATTATTCCAGGTGCGTCAATATAGCGCTAGCCGAGCGTCGCTTTCCGTGCGGAGCGGCCCGCGGCGCTACGTCGCCTAGCGGTCGTTTCGCCGCGCGTTGGACGGCCGCGGGCCGCGCGCGACACCGTTGCGCCGACTGGCGGGCCGTCTTTGGTTCCGCACCTCTCGTCGTGCCCGTTCGTGCCCGTTCGTGCACGGATGTGCGATCCGGCGAGACGCGAACCACTCGTCCTCCGGGCTGATCCCGGGCCTCCGAATCGGCCTGAGCGGATGCCGGGCGCGCCAGGGCGGCCGAAATGACAGGGCTTCGCGTCACCTACCGAATAGAGTAATTGGCCCATAAGTCGAAGTATACGTATAGATGCGTAGGCGAAAAAGGGCAATATTTACTTAGAATTTACAACCCAGATGTATTCAATCTGCAGGAACAAATTGTCTTCCGTGGGGATATTTCAGCGATGGACGACGACGTCGGTCAGAGAAGCGCCGAGCCCACCACCCTTGTACTGGCAGGCGAAATCGGTGTCGGGACAATCGGCGCGGCCCACGCCAGGCTTGTCGAGGCCTTGCGGGACCAAAGTCGGGTCGTCGCGTCGATCGATGAGGCGGCCCATCTCGACCTGACGGGCGTTCAGCTCCTCGAGTCGGCGCGGCGCACCGCATTCGCCGCCGGGGGGGCCTTCGTGCTCGCCGAGCCCGCGTCGGGAGACCTGCTCGAAACGCTCCGGCGCGGCGGCTTCCTGCAAACCGCCGACCAGCGCGCTTTCTGGCTCAACACTCCGGGTGAATACTGATGGCTCCCATTCTGACGGTCGATGATTCGGCGAGTATTCGCCTGACCATCAAGATCGCCCTGACCGGCGAAGGCTTCGAGGTCGTCGAGGCGGCCGATGGCGCCGAAGGCCTCGCCAAGGCCGCCGCCGGGGGCTTCTCCCTGATCATCACCGACCTGAACATGCCGGTCATGGACGGCCTGACCATGATCCGCAACCTGCGCGCCAAGCCCGGCAATTCCGGTGTGCCGATCCTGTTCCTGACCACCGAGAGCGACGCGGCCCTCAAGGCCGAAGCCAAGGCGGCCGGCGCCACCGGGTGGCTGACCAAGCCCTTCGTCCCCGATCAGCTCGTCAAGGTGGTGAAGAAGGTGCTTGCATCATGAGCGACGCCGATCCCGCCGAAGTCTTCCGTCAGGAAGCCCAGGATCTGCTGGAGCAGATCGAGCAGGGGCTCCTGGACATGTCGAGCCGCCCCGGCGACCGGGGACTGGTGGACTCGGTGTTCCGCGGCCTGCACACGCTCAAGGGATCGGGCGCCATGTTCGGCTTCGACGCCCTGGCCGGCTTCACCCATCACTGCGAGACCGCCTTCGACCGGGTCCGCAAGGGCGAGGTCGCCGCGACTCCGGCCCTGGTCTCCGCGGTGCTCGCCGCCCAGGACCATATGCGGGCTCTGGCCGAAGGCCGCGAGGCGCCCAAGCGCGTGGGAGACGCCCTGCTGGCCGATCTGCAGCGCGCCGTCGACGCGGCGAGCGGGGGCGCCGTTCCCGAGGCGGTCTTGGACGCGCCGACCACCTTCGTCATCCGGTTCAGCCTGCCGCTCGACGCCCTGATCAACGGCACCCGTCCGCTTCCGCTGCTGGACGAGCTCCGCGCGCTTGGCGAGTGCACGGTGCAGGCGCTCACCGACCAGGTACCGCCGCTGGAGGCGCTGCAGCCGAATCAATGCCATCTGGCCTGGGAGGTCGTCCTCACCACCCGCGAGCCGAAAAGCGCGATCGAGGACGTGTTCATCTTCGTGATCGACGAGATGACGCTCGCGATCGAGACGCGGGGCCTCGAGCCCCTGGGCGACGGGCCGGACGATTCCGAAGCCGAGGCCGAGCCGGTCGCTTCACACCCCTCCGAGGCGTCCCCGGAAGCGGGCGCGGAGGTCAAGGCTGTCCGCCCCGGCGATACGCTGCGGGTGCCCGCCGAGCGCCTGGACGAGCTGATGGACCGGGTGGGCGAGCTGGTGATTGCACAGTCCCGCCTGGACCAGGTGGCGGCCCAAAGCACCGATCCGCATCTGCGGGCGGTGTCCGAGGAGATCGAGCGCCTGGCCGGCGAACTTCGCGACACCATGATGGTGGTGCGGATGGTGCCCATCTCGCAGTTGTTCGGCCGTTTCCGCCGGCTGATCCACGACCTGGCCCGGGACACGGGAAAGCTGATCGCCTTCTCCACCGAAGGCGAAGCCACCGAACTCGACAAGACCGTCATCGAACGGCTCGCCGATCCCCTGGTCCACCTGATCCGCAACGCCGCCGACCACGGTCTCGAACCGTCCGAAGCGCGGCTGGCGAGCGGCAAGAGCCCCACCGGCAAGATCACCCTGGCCGCGCGCCAGTCCGGCGCCGAGGTGATCGTCACCATCACCGACGATGGTCGGGGCGTCGACCGGGACCGGGTTCGCGCCAAGGCGGAAGAGGCCGGCCTGGTGGCGGCGGGCGCGACCATCTCGGATGACGAACTGCTGCAGTTCATCTTCCATCCCGGCTTCTCCACCGCACAGGCCGTGACCAGCCTGTCCGGACGCGGCGTCGGCATGGACGTGGTCAAACGCGCGATCGAGAGCCTTCGCGGCTCGATCAGGATGACCAGCGTTCCGGGCAAGGGCTCGCAGATCGCTCTGCGAATTCCGCTGACGCTGGCGATCATCGACGGCCTGCTGGTTCGGGTCGGCGAGGCGCGCTACGTGATCCCGCTGCCGGCGGTCGAGGAGTGCGTGGAGCTCACAGCCGAGCAGGACCTGCGCTCCACCGGCCGCAGCTTCGTCACCCTGCGCGATCAGCTCGTGCCGTTCATTCGCCTGCGCGACCTGTTCGCCACGGGCGAGGCCCGGGAGACGTTCCAGAAGGTCGTGGTGGTCTCCACCGGCGAGGACCGCGTCGGCCTGGTGGTCGATCAGATCCTCGGCGACCACCAGACGGTGATCAAGGCCCTGAGCGGCTTTCACGCCGACGTGGAGACCTTCTCGGGCGCGACCATCCTGGGCGACGGCGGCGTCGCCCTCATCCTCGACATCGCCCACCTGGTCGCCGCCGGCCAGCGCCAGGACGCGCAACTGCGCGCCGCCGGCTGAAGCGGCCAGAGGGAGAGATGGCGATGAGCGAACCCACCGAAGACGGCGCCATGGAGGTGCTCACCTTCAATCTGCGCGACGAGACCTTCGCCCTGGAGGCGATCCTGGTGCGCGAGGTGATGGACTGCGCCACCGAGACCAGCGTTCCCGGCGCCGCGCCGTTCGTCAATGCGGTGATCAATTTCCGCGGACGGGTGATTCCGCTGGTGGATCTGCGCCTGGCCTTCGGCCTCGAGCGCGCCCCGACCACCATCGACAGCCGCATCGTGGTGATCGAACACCCGCTGGACGGCGAGCCGACCCTGATCGGTCTGCGCGCCGACAAGGTGCACGAGGTCACGTCGATCGCGCGCGCCGACACGGAGACCGCGCCGCGGGTCGGCCTGCGTTGGCGCAGCGACTTCATCCGCTGCCTCGCCCGCAGGAATGGCGACGTGATCGTCGTGCCGGACCTGGATCAGATCTTCACGACCCGCGGCGGCGCCTCGGGCGTCGTCGTCCAACTCTCTTAAGCCGACGCTGGGACCCAACATGCGTTTCACGATCAAGCTGAAACTCGGCCTGGCCTTCGCACTGGTCATCGCCCTGCTCGTGGCCTCTTCGGTCCTGAGCATCGCCAGCATCGGCAAGATGAACGACAGCATCGGCGCCATGCTGAGCGGACCCGTCACACGGCTCAACAACGCCCAGATCCTGCGGACCACCTTCGTCCAGATCATGCGCGCCGAGAAGAACATGGTCCTCGCCGACGACGCCGCCAGCGAGAAGAAATACGACGGCGACATCGACGGATATCGAAAGCACTTCGACAGCTTGCTGGGAGAGTCCGAAGCCATCGCCTCGGTCGAGGGCAAGCCCAAGTGGGATGAACTGAAGTCGGTCTGGGAGGCGTTCAAGCCGGTCGACGACAACCTCCGCGCCCTGGCCATCAGCCACCATAACGCCGAGGCCAAGGCGATTTCGCTGGGCGCGGCGCGGGTCGCGGCCGGGTCGATCGACAAGCTGGCCATCGCCCTCGTCGACGTGCAGGAAAGCGCCCTCGCCGCGGCGAAATCGGCCGCGGCCGCCACCTATGACCAGACCCGCGCGCTGGTGATCGGCATGACGATCGGCTCGGCGATCCTTGCGCTGGGCGCCGCGGTGCTGATTTCGCTCAGCATCGGCAAGGGTCTGGATCGGGTCGGCGTTCTCGCCCGCGCCGTCTCGCTCGGCGACCTCGACACCAAGGTCGTGTTCACCTCCAACGACGAGGTCAAGGATCTGGCCCTCATCGTGGAGCTGATGATCCAGAACCTGCGGACCACCGCCGACCTCGCCGACCATGTCGCCCAGGGCGATCTCAGCGTGGACGCCAAGCCCCTGTCGGACAAGGACGTGCTGGGCCGGTCCCTGGTGCGGATGGTGGCCAACCTCAAGCTCACGGCCGCCCTGGCCGATCAGATCGCCGACGGCGATCTCAGCGTGAAGCCGAGACCCCTGTCGGACCGGGACACCCTGGGCCTCGCGCTGGGGCGGATGGTCGAGCGCCTGCGCGACGTGATCGAAAACGCCGTCACGGCCTCCGGCAACGTCTCCTCCGGCAGCCTGCAGTTGTCCTCCGCGTCCGAGCAGGTGAGCCAGGGCGCCGCCGAACAAGCCGCCGCGGCCGAAGAAGCGTCCGCGTCGATGGAGCAGATGGCCGCCAACGTCAAACAGAGCGCCGACAACGCCGCCCTGACCGAAAAGCTCTCCAGCCAGTCGGCCAGGGACGCGGAAGCCAGCGGCGTGGCGGTGCGCAGGGCGGTCGACGCCATGGAGACGATCGCCCAGAAGATCGGCATCGTACAGGAGATCGCTCGCCAGACCGATCTTCTGGCCCTCAACGCGGCGGTGGAGGCGGCCCGGGCCGGAGAGCACGGCCGCGGCTTCGCTGTGGTGGCTTCGGAGGTGCGCAAGCTGGCCGAGCGCAGCCAGGTCGCGGCCACGGAGATCGGCGTCGTCTCCTGCGAGACCCTCGGCTCGGCGCGGCAGGCCGGCGAGATGCTGGCGGCCCTGGTGCCGGACATCCGCAAGACCGCCGAGCTGGTGGCCGAGATCAGCGCCGCCTGCCGCGAGCAGGATATCGGCGCATCGCAGATCAACCAGGCTATCCAGCAGCTCGATCAGGTCATTCAGCAGAACGCCAGCGCCTCCGAGGAGATGTCCACCACCTCCGAGCAACTCGCCGCCCAGGCGGAGGAATTGCAGGCCTCGATCGCCTACTTCCGTACCGACGCCCGGGACGGGCCGGCCACCGAGACCCCGCCGGCGCAAAAATCAAGGCCGGTCAAAGCCCTCACCAAGACCGCCGCGCGCAAGACCGCTTCACGGGCGCCCAGGCCGGATGTCCCGCAGGCCCGGACCAAGGGCGTCTTCCTCGATCTCGCGCAAGGCGGTCCGGACGCGGATGACGCCGCATTCAAGGCCTACGCCTGATGACCCCGCACCACTTCGGCGCCGCGACGCGCGCACCCGTTTCCGCCTTGCGCCCTCGCGGCGCTCCCCATCGCTTTGTCCATAAGGTCTGAGGCCTCGATCATGCGTTTCACCATCAAGTTGAAACTCGGCCTGGCCTTCGGGCTGGTCATCGTCCTGCTGGTCGCCGCCAGCGCCATGGGGATCGTCAGCCTCGGCAACCTCAACAGCCGGCTGGACGCCCTGATGACGGGGCCGGTGACCAAGGCCCTCGACGCCAAGACCGTCAAGATAAGCTTCCTCCAGATCGTCCGCTCAGAAAAGAACATGCTGCTGACGAACGACCCCAAGAGCCTGCAGACCTTCCGGAACGAGATCGCGACCAACAGCCGGTCGCTCGACGCCAAGCTGGACGAGGGTCTGGCCAAGGCTTCGGCGATCGGCAAGCCGAAGTGGGTCGAGCTGCGCCAGACCTGGAACGCCTTCAAGGCCGGCGCCGAGACCTTCGAGTCGCTGATCATGTCGCATCGTCACGACGAGGCCCTGGCCCTCTCCCTGGGCCAACAACGGGATCGCACCCACGCCGCCGAGGCGGTCGTCGACGACCTCGTGACGCTCCAGCAGCAGTTCATGGACGATGCGCGGGCGGCGGCCGCGGCGAGCTACGCCCAGACCAGCATGATTTTGATCTGCGTGGCGATCCTGGCGATCCTGGCGGCCCTCGCCGCGGGCGTCGTGATCGCCCGGTCGATCGGCGGCGGCCTCGCCAAGATCGACACCCTGGTGCGCGGCGTGGCGTTGGGCGATCTGAGCCAGCGGATCGAGGTCAAGTCCAACGACGAAATCAAGGATCTGGTCACCACCGTCAATCTCATGACGCAGAACCTTCAGGCGACGGCGACCTTGGCCGACCAGATCGCCGACGGCGATCTGACGGTTCAGCCCAAGTCCCTTTCGGACAAGGACACCCTGGGCCTTGCGCTCGAGCGGATGGTCGAACGTCTGCGCGGGGTGATCGGCGACGCCGGCGCGGCGTCGGACAATGTCTCGGCGGGTAGCCAGGAGCTGTCCGCGGCGGCCGACCAGGTCAGCCAGGGGGCGACCGAGCAGGCGGCCGCGGCTGAAGAGGTCTCCGCCTCGATGGAGCAGATGGCCGCCAACATCAAGCAGACCGCCGACAACGCCGCCCAGACCGAGAAGATCTCCAGCCAGTCGGCCAGGGACGCCGAAGCCAGCGGCGTGGCGGTGCGCCAGGCGGTGGAGGCCATGCAGACCATCGCCGAGAAGATCACCATCGTGCAGGAGATCGCCCGCCAGACCGATCTTCTGGCCCTCAACGCGGCGGTGGAGGCGGCCCGGGCCGGAGAGCATGGCCGCGGCTT
>CAILTK010000024.1 GCA_903837135.1 uncultured Caulobacterales bacterium | reverse complement strand
CATCCCCCTTGTTGACCCGGTGGCTATGCCGGAGAGTCCCCACCCGATCCCATTCCGAACTCGGTCGTTAAGCTCTCCAGGGCCGATGGTACTTCGTCTCAAGGCGCGGGAGAGTAGGTCGTCGCCGGGTCTACAAGGCGGATGTCAGGATCAGAACCCTTCAATCACATGTCACAAGCTTTGCCGCGGGGTGGAGCAGCCCGGTAGCTCGTCAGGCTCATAACCTGAAGGTCACAGGTTCAAATCCTGTCCCCGCACCCACCATTACCCCACAAGCGGTTAGCCCCGTCTGTGGGGTTTTTGGTTTCTGGGGCTCCAGCAAGGCTGCTATGCGGCCATGAAGCTCAAGCTGGAACTGCCCTTTCCCCTCCATTGGGATGAAGACAACCCGATCCAGAAGGCCCCTGAAGGCCTCACGAGCCGCCAGGGCGTCATCATCAGCCAAGGCTGCGTGTAGGCTGCCGACAAGCTCCCTATAGCGGTCCACGGCACGAGGATGGAGCGTGTATGTGGTCGGCGCTTCGGCCTCGGCCAACTCCCTCTTGATCACCGCCGCACGGGTTTCCAAACCGTCGATCCGCTCTATCAGCTTCTCCTTCGTGATGACGTTGGTTTCATAGAGATCAAGCTGACGGTCTAGGCGGCCTTCGATGTCGGCCAGCTCCCGTTCGAGTTGGGCGCGCTGTCTGACCGCGTTAGCGCGATAGTCCGCCAATTCGCGCTCGTAAGCCCGCATTGCCTCTTCGATCAGCTCCGGGGCCAGCAGGGCGTCACGAACGCCGTCGATCGCGCCCCTGGAGCGCCATAGCGCCACCACATTCGTTAGAGGTCATGAGTTGGCTCAGAAGGCGCTTCGGTCGTCGGCGGTAAGCGTTTGGTGTCTCGCTGAGCGCCGCCTTCCGAGATTGCACTCGGCTCCACAATTCTTCGTCCACAATACGGAGGTCTGGCATTGGCCTATGAACCCACTCGCTGAGTGGATTAATCGTTGACGACCGCTTCCCTGTGTCAGGGTGTTTCTGAAAGCGCCGGCGATTGAAGACGAGTTCGCCGTTGTAAAGCGACTGGTGAAGAACACCGTCACCTACCCGGCGATCCCCGTTGATCGTTGATGATGTCCACTCACCACCCCTGGGGCCGGGGACGTGCTCTGCATTAAGGCGCGCCGCAATCTGCCGTGGTGAAAAGCCTCGGTCGTAGTCCGCGAAGATGCGGCGCACTACCTCAGCCTGATCCGGGTTCACAACGTAGTCGGCGTCATCGCTGGTATAATAGCCGTAGCAGTTGCCTCCCCCTGACTTTCCATTCTTCACATTCGCTATCTGCCCGCGACGCGTCTTCTCGGCGAGCTGATCAAGGAACACCTGGTTCATGATCCCTGAGAAACCGGCCTGTAGAGCGCTTACGTGGCCTTCGCTCGTCGTATGCAATTCGATCCCTAGAAATTTCAGCGTTTTGAATATCTGGGCGGTATCGGCCTGGTCACGGGAAACGCGGTCCATTGCCTCAGCGAACACGACATCGAACGCCTTAGTTTGAGCGTCTGCCATAAGACGGAGAAGTCCGGGACGCGTCATCATCTGCGCCCCGGAAATTCCTTCGTCCTTGTACGCCGCAACTTCTTTCCAGCCTCGGGCCGCTATCGCGTGCACCCGTCCGCGAGCGGCTCGGCCGGAATGGCCCGCAAGGGCTCGCAGGCCAGCGCCGGCGAGGGATAAGCCGCGGGCGGCGCGGCCTGCGCACCCCGCCCGGCGGGACCAAGGGCCAAATCGCCACCCAGTCGTCGCCCACCTTGTGGTAGCGCCGCTTCACCGCCGCCCAGGCGACCCGGTGGGCGGTCTCTTCCTGCGCTTCGGACGACCGATCCGAATAAGTCCGCCACGCCGCGTTGAAGGCGCCGCGATAGATTTCCTGAGCATGGAGGGGCAGGCGGGCCCGGATCGCCTCCGGGAGATCATCGATCAGAGCATAAGGCATCGCCCGGCCTTCCAGGGGGTGACGGGGTCAGTCGCGGCGGGAGCAGGGGGGGCAGCCAAATCCATCGGATCACCTCCCAGCTTGCCGAGCGGCGCGCGAATCTCGGCGCGGTCAAGGAGGCGCATTCGGCGCTCGAGCGCCTTGATCCGCATCATGCGGGTGCGGGAAGCCGGGGCGAGGCCGCCAGACATCGCTGGATGGGGGGGGCTGCGGCGCGCGTGATCGTCCCTGGCGCAGGTGGCTTGCGCCGCCCATGGGCGGTTCAGCCCCCCGTGTCGTTTTCGTTCCCGGCTGCGGCGGACCATTCCTTGACGGGCCTCAAGGCCGACCGCTCAGGGGAAGAGCAGGATCAAGCGTTCCCCGCCTCTTGCGGGCGGGGCCTTCCGTCTTTGGCCGGGCCCGGGCTCGCCGGAGATTTCGAGACTCGGAGACGCACTCATGGACTCGCTGCTTCTGGAAGACCCGATTCGCGCGCTGGTGCGAAAGGAGGCCGGACGTCTGATGGGGGTGGGAGCGGTGTTTCTGGCCATCGGCCTGACCGCGATCGTGTTTCCCCTGATCTCGACCTTCATCGCCACGCTGTTTGTGGGCTGGATCCTGATCGTGTCCGGTCTGGCCACCCTGGTCGGGGCGTTTTCGATCCGCGGCGCCGGACCGTTCTTCGGCGCTCTGCTGCTGGCCCTCCTGTCGCTCGGCGGCGGAGTCTTCATCCTGGCCAGGCCCCTGGCCGGTGAACTCGGCGTCACCTTGAGCGTCGGCGCGATCTTCGTCGTCCAGGGCGCGCTCGAAATCGGTATGGCGATGGAGCTCAGACCCGATCGAAGCTGGATTTGGATGCTGTTGTCCGGGGTCGCCAGCGTGGTTCTGGCTCTCGCCATTCTGGCGGGTTGGCCGGGCTCCTCGCTGGTCGCGATCGGCATCGTCATCGGCGTGAACTTCGTCACTTCCGGCCTCGCCTATCTGGTCCTCGGGCAGGCGGCGAGGCGGAATCTCGCCGCGCCGAAGGCCGACCCGGCCCGTTTATAATCGCGAAGCGCCGACGTCGAATTGCGCTGGCGCAAGGCGCGTCGAAGGCGCGCTCGTCAAGGTGATGGTTCATGTGGGGCAAGGACGAGATGCGCTTATTCACCGGGCTTGAAACGCCGGCCGCGCTTTGCGCCGCCTCACTGGTTCTGGCCGGTCCGCAGGCTGCACACACTCAGATTCTGGACGAGATCAAGTTCGGCGTCATGGCTCACGACGTGAGCGATCTCGGGAATGGCAAGGAGAGCCACTCGGCCGACGGTCAGGTCGAACTCGACACGGCGCGGCCGGGCGTTCTCCGGTGGCTCGGAGCGCCACGCGTGAACGCGGTGCTGGCGTTGAACAGCGCCGGGAAGACCAACTTCGGCGCCATGGGCCTGACCTGGGATCGCAGGCTGTTTTCGCGGCTCTACGGCAGGCTCGACCTCGGAATGGGGCTCACCGATGGCGTGACCGACGCCCCGCCTGGTGCGGCGGGCGGGGCTCTGCACGCGCACCGGCTTATCCTCGGTTCCAAAGCGCTGTTTCGCGAAGCGATAGGCGTCGACTGGCGCCTGACCGGACGCTGGTCGATCGGCGCCGCGTTCGAGCACCTTTCGAACGGCGGCCTCCTTGGAAATCATTATAACGAGGGGATCAACGACGTCGGCATGACCCTGAGCTATCGATTCAAGTGACCGGCCGAACGGGGCCAAAGCCCTTGGGCGCCCTCACCAGAGGTCCGCATCGATCGGCGCCGGCGGCGCGGTCCCGGACAGTCGGCGCTTCAGGTCGGAGAGCCGCACGTCGTCGAGCAGGACCGACGACAGGACGCTCGGGGCCTCGGCCTCGACGACGCGGTCCAGCACCCGTCCGATCTCGACCAGCTGCTGGCTCAAGAGGTCCAGGCCCTGCAGCCGCATCGTCGCTTCGTGATCGAGGCTCTCGCGCACGTCATCGCCGAACGCCTCCTGGCAGTCGTCGGCGATCGAGGCGGCGATGCGCATCTCTCGCGCGAGGCGGCGGACCAGATCCTGCAGATGCAGGATCTTTTCGGGCGGCAGGCTGCCGTTCGCTATCAGTGTCATGGGTGCGCCTGCTAAAAGAGTTCGACATCATTACCGAATACCGGCGCCGGGTCTCGGCGGCCGCCCGGAGGCACCGCTTCCTGGACTTCACGCTGGCGCACCCGTCCTGTCGCCGGCCAGAACTCCACCCTGCGGGCCCGCCGGCCGCCGAGACTTTCGGCGATCGTCGGTATGCCCTCGTCCCGCAGAAAGTTGCGGGCGAAGACGGCGTTGGCCCGGCCGATGTCGTTGAGGGCCTCGATCATCTTCGCCCCTCCGAAGATCTTGGCCTCGAGCCGGTCGCGTCGGGCGCCCTTCTTCATCAGGTCGTTGATCAGCACCTCCATGGCGTAGGCGCCATAGCGCATGGCCTCGTCCTCGAAGCGCGCGCCGTCCGCATCGTCCGCGAGCAGGAAATGGTTCATCCCGCCGACCGCGCGCGTCGGATCGTACAGGCACGCGGCCACGCACGAGCCGAGCACCGTGGTCATCAGCAGGTTGGGATCGTCCGAGACGGCGTGCTCACCCTGAATGACATGGTGCTTCCGCTCGACCGAGGCGCTCGGGGCCGGCATCAAGTGATTGCTCCGAAAACTTCCTCGATTTTTTCGCGCAGGGTGGCGACGGTGAAGGGCTTCACCAGGTAGTTGTTGACGCCGTACTGGGCGGCGCGCTGCAGAAGTTCGCGGTCGGCGCGGCCGGTCAGCATGATGAACGCGGCCTTGCTGATCGGTTCATGAGCCCGGATCGCCCGCAGAAGCTCGAGCCCGTCCATCTTGGGCATGTTGAAGTCGGATATCACCAGGTGAGCCGACTTGGTGATCAGCTCACGAAGCGCCGCTTCTCCATCGGCCGCTTCGCGCACATTGGTGATTCCAAGCTGATGCAGCCCGTTGCGCACCAGCGAGCGGATCGTCAGCTGATCGTCGACGATGAGGGTTTGTATGGCGGAGCCGGCAGGCATCAGTGAGTCTTTCCAGCAAGGCGAAGGACCATCGGTCCGATTGCGTCGAGCGGCGCCTGGCGCTCCACCGCGCCGAGTTCGAAGGCCATCTTCGGCATGCCGTAGACGACCGAGCTGGCTTCGTCCTGACCGATCGTCCGAGCGCCGGTCTTGCGCATCGCCGCCAGACCGTCCGCGCCGTCACGGCCCATTCCGGTCAGGATCACGCCCACCGAAGCCTTGCCGGCCGTTTCGGCGACCGATCGGAACAGGGCGTCGACCGAAGGCCTGTGGCCGTTGACCGCTTCGCCCTGACGAAGATGGCAGCGAAGGCCGCCCGACCGCACCACTTCCAGGTGCGCCTCGCCGCCCGGCGCCAGATAGACCTTTCCGATCTCCAGCGGAGCGTTCTCGTAGGCCTCCTGCACCTGCGCGGCCATGGCGCGGTCCAGCCTGGCGGCGAAGCTCTTGGTGAAGGTCGCCGGCATGTGCTGGGTGATCACCGTGGGGGGGCAGTTGGCGGGATAGTTGGCGAGCACGGTCAGCAGGGCCTCGACGCCGCCGGTCGATGAACCGATCGCGACCAGGTGGCCCGAGGGAATGAAGTCGGCCGTCGGGGCCGGCGACGGCGCCCGTTCGCGGGGACGAACCCGCGCGGCGGCCGCGGCCTTCACCCGTTCCGCAAGCTCGGACAAGGCCTCGCTGGCCCCGGCCATGCTGGTCGGCTTGGCCACGCAATCCACCGCGCCGAGTTCGAGCGCCCGCAGGGTGGCGTCGGCGCCGGCCTGGGTGAGCGTCGAGACCATCACCACGGGCATCGGCCGCAGGCGCATGATCTTCTCGAGGAATTCGAGCCCGTTCATGTTGGGCATCTCGATGTCGAGGGTGATCACATCGGGATTGAGGTCCTTGATCATCTGCCGCGCCTCGAGCGGGTCTCCCGCGGAACCGACGATCTCCAGCGCGGGATCCCGACGCAAACAGGCGCCGATCAGACCCCGCATGGTGGCCGAGTCATCGACGATGACGACGCGAACGGGTCTCATGATGCGATCCTCTGGACGGCCGGCCGATAGGTGGTAAGGCCGTCGCTCACGTACTCGGCGCCGGCGCCGCTGAGCCGTTCGGAGTGGCCGATGTAGAGCCGCCCGTCCGCTTCCAGCAGAGGCTGGAAGCGGGACCAGATCTTTTCCTGGGTCGGCTCGTCGAAGTAGATGACGACGTTGCGGCAGAAGATCGCCTGGAACCGACCCTTGATCGGCCAGGGCTTCATCAGGTTCAGCTCCTTGAAGGCGACCAGCGTCCGCGCGGCCGCGCTCATGCGCCAGCGCGTCCGATCGCCGGGATCCCGCTCCAGCCAGCGCGTCCGCAGCGCCGCGGGAATCGGCTCGACCAGTTCGTCGGAATAGAGTCCGGCCTGCCCCTGGGCGATCATGTTGGAGTCGATATCGGTCGCCAGGACCTTCACGTCGAGCTCGGCCGCTTCGGGGATGACCGACAGGATGGTGAGGGCGATGGAGTAGGGCTCCTGTCCGCTGGAGCAGCCCGCCGACCAAATACGCAGCCGCCCCCCGGCCCGCACCTTGGCGGCGATCGGCTCGAGCACCTGCTCGCGAAGATGATCGAAGTGATGCGGCTCGCGATAGAAACGGGTGAGGTTGGTGGTGAGCGCGTTCAGCATCCGGCCGCGCTCGTCGGCTTCCTCGGGCTGGGAAACGAGGTCGCAATAGGCGGCGAAGCTCGGCAGGCCGAGGGTCCGGACCCGCTTGGCCAGGCGCGAATAGACCAGGGTCGACTTGGAGTCGGACAGGGTGATGCCGGCCTGCTCGTACAGCAGCGCCGCGATCCGGCTGAAGTCGGACTGGGTGAACGGGAACTCCCCCTCCACGACCGGGGGCGGCGCGGCCGCCAGGGCGCGAGCGGCGCTCATGCGGCGATCAGGTCGAGCTCGGGCAGCAGCCCCTCGAGCGCGATCTCGCTGATCATCCGGCCCTCCATCGAGATCAGGCCGCGGATGAAGGAGCTGCCCCGGTCGTAGCCGATGTCGGGCGGCGGCTGGACCATGTCCTGGGTGATCGAGATGATGTCGGAGACGGCGTCGACCAACAGGCCGAGCAGGCGCTCGCCGACGTTGACGACGATGATGACCGACCGCACGGAAAGCTCGCTGACCGGCAGCTCCAGCCGCGCGGCCAGGTCCATGATCGGCAGCACCGCGCCGCGCAGATTGATCACGCCGCGCATGTAGGGCGGTGTCTGCGGCAGCGGCGTCGCCGGGCTCCAGCCGCGGATTTCGCGGACCGACATGATGTTGACCGCGAATTCCTGGTCACCGATGCAGAACGAGATCAGTTCGCGGCGGTCGTTGGAGGTCTTGGGGGCGGATTCGTGCATGGTTCACTCTGCTGCAAGAGGAATGGTTTCGACGGCGCGCGGCGTGGCGCGGGGCGCGGTCACGAGCGCGTCGACGTCGACGATCAGGGCGACCCGGCCGTCCCCGAGGATGGTGGCCGCGGCTATGCCCTCGACTTGGCGGTAGTTGGCCTCCAGCGACTTGATCACCACCTGGCGCTGGCCATGGATGCCGTCGGCCACCAGGGCCGAGCGGACGCCGTCCTCGCCTTCCACCAGCAGGATCACCCCCTTGTCGGGTGCGATCGGCTGCTTGCGGAAGCCCAGGACGCAGCCGATGTCGACCAGGCGGACAAAGGAGTCGCGGACGGCGAGGACGGCGCCTTCCGGGCCGAGGGGGTGAACATCCTCCGGCTTCGGGCGCAGGCTCTCGACGATGTTGGTGAGTGGGACGACCAGGGTTTCGCCGGCCACGTCCACGACCATGCCGTCGAGCACCGCCAGGGTCAGCGGCAGGCTGAGGGTGAAGGTGGATCCCGCGCCGGGGGTCGAGCTGATCGAGATCCGTCCGCCCAGGGCCTGGACGCTCCGGCGAACCACGTCCATGCCGACCCCGCGGCCGGAGATGTCCGAGATCACGCCGGCGGTCGAGAAGCCCGGCAGGAAGATCAGGTTGTCGATCTCCTCGTCGCTGAGCTGGGAATCGGCGGGGATCAGCCCCTTGTCGATGGCGATCTGTCGGACCCTCGGCCGGTTGATCCCCTTGCCGTCGTCCTCGACCTCGATGACGATCCGGCCGCTGCGGTGCAGCGCGGCCAGACGCACGGTTCCCTCGGCGGGCTTGCCCGCCGCGATGCGTTCGTCCGGCGACTCCAGGCCGTGGTCGATGGCGTTGCGCAACATGTGGGTGATCGGCTCGGCCAGGCGCTCGATGACCGTCTTGTCGACTTCGGTGCCTTCGCCCTCCATCACCAGGCGGGCCTGCTTGCGGGTCTGGTTGGCCACCTCGCGCAGCAGACGCGGCATGCGCTGGAACACCGACTTCACCGGTTGGGCGCGGATCGCCATGACGCTGTCCTGGATTCCGCGCGTCAGCTGCTCGAGTTCGTCGAGCCCCATGGCCACGTCCGACGAGGGCGCGAAGCCGTGTGCGGAGACCCGCTGGGCCAGCATGGCCTGGTTGATGACCAACTCGCCGACCAGGTCGATCAGGCGGTCGATTCGCTCGGGATCGACGCGGATGGTGGCCTGGGCCGCCGCGGGCTCGCCGCCGCCCTGGCGCGCCGCCGGCGCGGTCGGCGCAGACGGAGCGGGTCTCGCCGACGCCGGTTCGGCGGGGGGGGCGGCAATCGATTTGGGCGCTTCGGGTTCGCCCTGGGGGTCGTGAGACGGAAGCGCGGACGGCGCCGCCTTGGCTGTCGCGATCAGGGCGGCGAGGTCGAAGGGCTCCTCGGTCGGCGCCTCCGGGGCGATCGCTGGCGCCGGCTCCTCGCCGGTGACGGAAAGCTCGCAGTCGCCGTCGACGAAATCGAACACTTCCCGCACGGCGCGCTCGCCCTCCGTGGTCGTCACGCGGACCGACCAGGTCAGATAACCGCCCTCGGGATCGATCACGTCGAGATGGGGGACGGCCTCGTCGTGCAGTTCGGTCTCGACCGACCCGAGATGCGCGAGCTCGCGCAGCAGTCGTCCGGCCTCATTGGCCTTCGCATAGAGCGACGCCGCGGGCTTGAAGGTGACCGTCCACACCGTGGCCGGGGGCAGGTCCTCGATCGGCGCGGGGGCCTGCTCTCCCTCGGGGCCGGTCTCGGCAGCCGGTTCCGGTTCGATCTCGATCAGGGCGATGGCCGCGGGCTTGAACCCGAAGCCCACGTCGTCCTCGTCGATCACCGTGGAGGGGGCTGCGGGGCTCGCCTCGGGCGCGGCGCCGGCCTCGCCGGACGATCCCTTGCCGGCGATCCAGCGCTCGAGCTCGGCGACCATGGCCACGGTCGCTTCCTGGTTGGGCTCGCCGCCTTTCCGCGCCGCGGTGACCTGGTCGGCCAGCACGTCCGCAGCGCGCAGCAGCACCCGGATCAGCGCAGGTTCGGCGGCCATCCGGCCGCCGCGGACGGCGTCCATCAGCGTTTCGAACACGTGGGCGTAGCGCACCAGGGCGTCCAGGCCGAAGGCCCCGGCGCCGCCCTTGATCGAGTGGACCGCGCGGAACACCGAATTGACGGTCTCGGAATCGCCCTCGCCGTTCTCCATCGCCAGCAGTCCGGTTTCGAGATCTCCCAGAAGTTCGTCGCACTCTTGGAAGAAGGTGACCTTGATCTCTTCGAGCTCGTCCATGGGTCAGGCCGCCACGCGCCGGATGGCGTCCACGAGCTTGTCCGGATGAAAGGGTTTGACGATCCAGCCGGTGGCTCCGGCCCGCCGGGCGCGGTCCTTCTTTTCCTGGTCGCTCTCGGTCGTCAGCACCAGGATCGGCACCGCACGGTGTTCGCCCCCTTCGCGGACCCTTTCGATGAAGCCGAACCCGTCGAGCTTGGGCATGTTGATGTCGGTGATGATGACATCGGCCCCGCTCTCGCTCAGCATCTCCAGCCCGTGTTCGCCATCGACGGCGAGCACGACCTCGAAACCGGCCTTGACGAGGGCCATGCGCAGCATGTCGCGCATGGTGCGGGAATCATCGACGGCGAGAATTTTCATATCGAGTTCACTTCATCCAATGGCGGCTCATCGAACCTGGTGGCGGCGCCGAAGAGACTGAGGGCGTCGTCGAACGCCTGGGAGCGGTTTGAAACGTGCAGAGGGATCGCGTCGTCAGACCAGGTGCGCTGGGCGGAGATCAGCACCGTCAGGCACAATCCTCCCAGCCGCTGGACGGCCGAAGCGTCGATTTCGAGGGCCTGGCCCCTCCGGGCCAGCATCTCGGCCTGCAACGGGGCCGCGGCCTTGAGGTCCAGGACGGGACCGAGCATCAGCGTGTGACTCATCTTCAGAACTCCTCCCAGCTATCGGTCGCCGGCGCTGCGGGCGCGGGCGCCGCACCGCCGAAGCTGACGGCGATCTTGCGGCTCATCGCGCGCACCGGGGACGGGGCGGGCGTCGAATAACGAGTGACGGGCATCGGCCGCGTCGCGGCGCCGCCCGGAGTTGAAGCCCTGGCCTGCGCCGGAACGCCGGCCGGAGCTTTGACGGGGGCTTTGACCGGGGCCTGGGCCTGGCCGCCGCCGACGTCGAAGCGCGCCACCAGCCGGGCCATCTCCTGCGCCTCCTGCGCCAGCGAGTGGCTGGCGGCGGTGGACTGCTCGACCATGGCCGCGTTCTGCTGCACCACCTGGTCCATCTGGTTGACCGCGGTGTT
>CAILTK010000023.1 GCA_903837135.1 uncultured Caulobacterales bacterium | reverse complement strand
GCCGCCACATCGGACACCGGCAGCGAAGTGGTCGTGACCGCCACCCGTGTGGTCCGCAACGGCTTCAGCGCGCCGACCCCCACAACCGTGGTCGGCGCCCAGGACATCGAGGCGCACGCCCCGGCGAACCTGGCCGACCTCGTCAACGACCTGCCCCAGTTCACGCCCAGCGTGACGCCCGCGACCACCATCATCGGCGTCGGCGGCGGCACCGGCGGCGCCAACTTCCTCAACCTGCGCAACCTCGGGGTGAACCGCACCCTGGTTCTGCTGGACGGGAACCGGGTGGTCCAGTCGTCTACCGGCGGCGGCGTCGACGTGAATCTGATGCCGCAGGGCCTGGTGAAGCGGGTGGACGTGGTCACCGGCGGCGCCTCCGCCGCCTGGGGCTCGGACGCGGTGGCCGGAGTGGTGAACTTCGTGCTTGACCGCACCTACACCGGCTTCAAAGGCGAGGTCCAGGGCGGCGAATCCACTCACGGCGACGACGCCAACGAAAAGATCCGCCTGACCTACGGCGCGCCCTTCGCCAGCGGACGCGGTCATCTTCTGATGGAAGGCGGGTTCACCAACACCGACGGCGTCGCGCACTACGGCGATCGCTCCTGGTACAAGCCGTACAAATTGCTGGCAAATCCGGCCTATGTCGCCGGCGGAACCCAGCCGCAGTTCATCGTGGCGAACGCGGATTACCTCGCGGGCAGCGCCGCTGGCCTGATCGAGAGCGGGCCCAATCTCTACAAGCAATTCAACGCCGCGGGCACAGGCCTGACGGCGACGCCGTTCGACCCCGGCGCGAAGATCAACGCCAGCTACAAGGTCGGCGGGACGCCGAACGACATATCCCAGGGCTACACCCTGGTCGTCCCCGTCAAGTACGGCAACTTCTACACACGGGCGAGCTACGACATCACGTCGAACCTGACCGGATATGTGGAGATCGCCGCCGCGTCTTCGGTAACCAAGAACACCAGCGTCGCCTATCCCACCATTGTTGCGATCAAGGCGGACAACGCCTTTACCCCCGCGCCCCTCACGGGAACCGCGTTCTCGCTCGGAAAGGTGTTCGAATCCCTGGGCGTCCCGCCTGTGGAGAATGATCGTACGCTCGGGCGCGCCGTATTTGGCCTGGAGGGCAAGCTTCCCGACCGCTGGAGCTGGGACGCCTACTACCAATACGGTGTCAGCGGGATCACCAATGTGGTGCGCGACGACCCCATCATCGGCCGGGTGGCGCTCGCCATCGATGCGGTGAACAGCGGGGGACAGATCGTCTGCCGCTCCAGCATCACCACCGCCAACGGGTGTCAGCCTCTGAATCCCTTCGGCACGACCACGCCGTCCGCCGCCACGCTCGCCTATGTCACCGGCATCGCCAAGCAGAGGATCACGCTTCACGAGAGCGTCGCCGGGTTCAACATCCACGGCGAGCCGTTCTCGCTTCCGGCCGGTCCGGTCTCCTTCGCCGGCGGCGCGGAAAACCGGACCGAGCAGTACGGCGCCGACGCCGACACCCTGTCGCTGACGAACAGCTATTGGCTCGGCAACTACAAGCCCGGCCAGGGGAAATACACCGTCGCCGAAGCCTATGGCGAAGTGGTCGCCCCGATCATCAAGAACGCCCCGCTGATCCGGTCCTTCGACATCGACGCCGCCGTTCGCGGCACGGACTACAGCACCAGCGGCCAGGTCGCGACCTACAAAATCGGTGGGAGTTGGGCCGTCGATGACGACCTGCGCTTCCGCTTCACCCATTCCCGCGACATCCGGGCGCCGAACCTGAACGACCTGTTCCTCGGCGGCCAGGCCAACACGATCGCCGGCCTGTTCGACGCCGCCACCAACAGCAATGTCGTCGGCGCGTTGCAGATCACGTCCGGCAACCGCAACCTGAAGCCCGAAATCGCCTCGACCGAGTCCGTCGGGGTGATCTATCGGCCGCACTGGCTCAGCGGCTTCTCGGTCTCGGTGGACTACTACAAGATCTATATCCAGGGGGCCATCACGACCCTTTCGGCGCAGCAGATCGTGACGAACTGCAATTCCGGCCTCACGCAATATTGCTCGTCGGTTGTGCGCTCCGGCGGAGTCATCACCCAGGTGAACGTATCCGGCTTTAACGCCAATTCCGAAAAGACGTCCGGTGTGGATCTGGAATTCGACTACAGCAAACGCCTGTCCGAACTGAACGAGAAGCTTCCCGGACGCATCTACGTTCGAGCGCTCGGCACCAATACGTTGGACCGCGCGATCAACGCGATGGGCGGCACGACCAACCTGCTCGGTGAACTGTCGGTCACCTTCAACGGTCCGCCAAAGTGGCGGTGGTTCAGCACCCTGGGCTATGCGTGGGGGGCCAGTACGACGGAGATCTCCCAGCGCTATACCGGACCCGGCGTGTACAACACCCTCTATACGACCACGCCCGGCGTCCCCAACTCGATCGACAACAACACGATCAAGAGCGTCGCCTATTACGACATCTCCGAACGCTGGAAGGTGAAGCTGGGCGGCCATCCCGCAGAGGTGTTCGCGGTCGTGGAGAACCTGTTCGACACGGCGCCGCCGGTCGCGGCCGTCAACAGCTTCCTCTACCCCGGCACCAATCCTGCTTACTATGACACTATAGGGCGGCAAGTTCGGGTTGGGATACGCTTCCAATACTAGGGGACCAGGCCTGGGAGGCGACGACCGACTGTCGTCCTCAACGGTATCGTGCACTGGCTCAGGGCGACCAGCGGGACCTGCCGTTCGGCGGAACCAAGGCCTCGGGCTATGGCCGCGAGCATTCCGTCGAAACCCTGAAGGAATTCGGCCGGCTCAAGCTGATCACCATGGCCTCGGGCCTTGGCGATCTTCCCTCTTGGCCCGCCGAGAGCTGATCTCGCCCATCCTGACGCCTCGCGCGACAAGCGTCGGCTTGACGATCGAAGGGGCGACGGCGGGCGCCGTCAATCTCGATCGCCGCGGTCTTATTCAGCGACGCCGCAAAGCCTGTTGTTTCAATAGAAAAATCGGTCGCCCGCTCATGGTTTGTTGACATCCCTACAGCAGAGCTAGCCTGACGCTAAGCTAAGCTTTGGAGCCATGAAGTCCTTTCAGTCGATCCGGATGCGCATCCGGTTGATCGTCGGCGTGTTGGTCGCGGGTCTGGTTGCGGTCAGCGCCCTGTCCGCCGGGCGCGCCTTCGAACAGCGGGCCCAGGCGCAGCGGGTGGAGGAGATCGCCGAGGTGTCTCGCGACCTCCTCACCGAACTCGATCTGCTCCGAAACGAGCGCGGGGCCACCGCGGGTCTCATCGCCTCGCCGGGCGCGCCCGATCCGGCCGAAGTTCGTTATCAGGCCGATTTGAGAGCGCGATCGACTCCGCGGATGCATCGGGCCCTCGCCCGGCTGGCGGCGATATCCGCGAACGCCGACGCCTTCTTGCCCGGCCGGATCGCGCGGCGCTTCGCGCGACTGGAGGCGCTGAGGGTCGAGTCCGACGCCGCCATAAGCCTGCCGGCCCAGCGCAGACCGGCCGACCTGCACGCGCGCTTCATCGCCGGTATGACTGAGCTGACCGACACCTTGAACGAAGCGACGGCAAGGCTGGCCGCCGAAATGAGTCGGCGCGACGCCTATATCGCCCGCATGGCCAACGTCGGTCGGCTGGCCTGGACCGTGCGAGCCGCCGCGGGCGACGACAGCCTGCGCTGGTGGACCGCCGACATCGTCGGCCGCCGCCTCACGCCGCAGCAGGTCGATGCGTTCCAGACCCTCGAAGAACGCGTCAACGCGCCCTGGGCCGTGCTCAAGGACGACGCGGCGCACGATGACGCGCCCGCCGACGTGACGGCGGCGATCGCAAGGGCCGACCATGTCTATTTCGGGATCGACCGGCGTCTGCGCGCCGCCATCCTGGACGATCTCGCGGCCGGCAGGCCCGCGCCTCCCCCGAACGCCGAAACGCGCACCGTCAACAACGATGGCCTCTATAGCCTGATGAGCGTGGCGGACCGGGCCTTTGGCGCGGTCACCGCCCACGCCGCGGCCCAGGCCGCCCACGCCGAGCGGAACGCATACCTGGCCTTCGCCGCCATGGCCGCTTCCATCGCCCTCGGCGTCGGCGTCGGCGCGTTCGCCCGCGCCCAGGTGCTGAACCCGCTTGCACGCATTACCCGGGCGATGAAGGCCGTCGCCGACGGCGATATCGACCACCCGGTCCCGGACCTGCGTCGTCCGGACGAGGTGGGCGAACTGGCGCGGGCGCTCGAGGTGTTCCGCGCCAACGCGGCCGCGAAGGCGGCGGTGGACGAACAGCTCCTCGAAAGCCGGATCGCCCGGGAAGCGGCGGAGGCTTCGGCTCGCGCCAAGGCGCAGTTCCTCGCCAATATGAGTCACGAGATCCGCACCCCGCTCACCGCCGTGATCGGCTTCGCCGACCTCATGGCTGGCGTGGAGGGCCTGCCCGCCCCGGCCGAACGCTATGCGCGGAGAATCCAGGCCGGAGGAAGCGCGCTCCTGGACCTCGTCAACGACATCCTCGACATATCGCGCCTCGAAGCCGGGCAGGTGGAGCTCGACGTCCGGCCCTGCGCCCTGCACGACCTCGTCGCGGACACCGCCGCGCTGGTCCAACTCACGGCCGATCGCAAGGATCTGGCCCTCGTCGTGCGCCTCGACGACGCGGCGCCGGCGCAGGTGATGGCGGATAAGGCGCGGCTACGACAGGTGCTGCTGAACCTGCTCAGCAACGCCGTCAAATTCACCGTGCAGGGGTCGGTCGCGGTCGATGTCGGTTATCGCCCCGACGAGGGCGGCCGGTTGCGGGTCCGGGTCAGCGACACGGGCCTCGGCATTTCCGAAGCGGACCAGGCCCGGCTGTTCCATCGCTTTTCGCAGGTCGACGCGTCGAACACGCGCCAGTTCGGCGGCGCCGGCCTGGGTCTCGCCATCTCCAAGGGCCTGGTCGAGCTGATGGGCGGACAAATCGGGCTGGAGTCTGCGGAAGGCGAAGGCTCCACCTTCTGGTTCGAGATACCGGCGCCGCTCGCGCGGGAGGCGGCGACGGCCTCGGCCCCGCCCTCCGAAGAGCCTATTGACCGCGACCGTCTCCGCATCCTGGTGGTGGACGACGTGGCCGTGAACCGCGAACTTGTGTCGGCCATGCTGGCGCCGTTCGATCTTCAGCTGACCCTGGCCGCGAGCGGGGCCGAGGCGCTGGCCGCGGCGGATCGCGAGGCCTTCGACCTCATCCTGATGGACCTGCAGATGCCGGGCATGGATGGCCTGGCCGCGACGCAGGCCATCCGCGGCGTCCCGGGCCCCAACGCCCTCACGCCGATCCTGGCGCTCAGCGCGAATGTGATGGAGCAACAGATTCAAGCCTGTCGCGCCGCCGGCATGAACGACCACATCGCCAAGCCGATCAATCCGGCCGAGCTGCTCGGCAAGATCGACCTCTGGGCTGGAGAGGCCGCATGGACCGATCCGGCGTCGCTGGAATCCGACGCGGCCTGAGGTCCGCCAAGTCGGCACGGATCGCCGCGGCTCGCCTCAGCGACTTCCGGCGCGGGGCCGCGGCTTGATCCTGGGGTAGACTCGCGAATCCAGCGGCTTGGGGTGGAACGCCGGGTCGAAGTGGCAGGCTTCGCCATAGTCGCCCTTCGCCCGCTCGCATTCGGCCGCGAGCGCGGCGACGCTGGGCTTGGCCCCCGTTTCGATCCAGGCGATCATGCCGCGGAACAGGGCGGCGTATTCCGGTGTCGCCTCCTTGGAGTGTTCGTGCTCGTCGGTGAAACTCTGCACCAAGAGGGAGGCCGAGCCGGCCCGCGCCACCGTGTCGTGAAATTCGCTCTCGAGCTCGACGAAGGCGGTGGGATCGTCCTCGGCGTGCATCGTCAGCGTGGGGACGGTCAGCCTGCCGGTGAGGTCGGCGTCATAGGCCAGGGCGTCGACGCCGGCCTGGCTGGCCGCGAACCGGGCCACCCCCCTGTTGAGCGCCGCGTCGTCGTCGGAGCCCGCGTAGACCACGCCCATATTGCTGAACGGATTCTGGTCCTTCAGCTGGCGATGCACGAGGTCGCGAAAGGTGAAGGTGGCCCAGTCGAGGTGGCTGACCAGGGTCCGCTGCGGAATGCGGATCACGGTCAGGATGTTGGTCAGCACGCGCTGCTGTTCGGGCGTGCGGCGGGCGGCGGGCAGGTCGACGCCGGTGCAGGCGTCGATGCGGGCCAGCACCTCGTCGCGCCTGAGCCGGTCGTTGACGTCGAGGCCCTGCCACAGGGGATAGGCCGGCTCGTCCCGGTTCGGCAGATTCCGGCAATAATACTGATAGACCGCGCGCAGGTCGGCGCGGAAGTCGTAGGATTTCGTCCCCCCGCCGAGCACGCCGCTGGTCAGGATCACCCCGTCGTAGGTCGGCTTGCCGGACGCGTCGGCGCCGTAGAGCTCCGCCGTCTTGGCCGCCACGTTCGCGCCCCAGGACTGGCCGTGCAGCAGGGTATGCCTGGGCCGTCCGAACCGGGTCCAGAAGATCTGCCGCAACGCATCGGTGTCGGCCGCCGCGTCGCGCACGCCGAAACCCGCGTGACGATAGCTCGACCCCGCCCAGGCGAATCCTTCCTGCACGGTCACGGCGAAGCGCGTCAGGTCTTCGGTCGGCTGGTCCCGGTAGGGCCGCTTCAGGCTGGGGCCGCCGTGCGTATGCACCACGAGCGAGCCGTTCCAGGCCTTGGGCATGACGATCCAGTAGAAGGCGCCGTTCGGATCCTGGCCGGCGAAACAGCGGCTTTCGGCCGGCATGGCCTTGGGGCAGTCGGCCGCCTCCTGAGCGCTGGCGCGCGAGCCGGCGACGACCAGGACGAGACCGGCGAGGGCGCCGAGAAGAAAGCGGGCAGGCGCCAAGGCCGGTCTCCGGACTGAGGGGCGGGTCTAGAAGGACGCGCCGACGTTGAAATACCAGTAGCGGCCGTAGGGCTGGTAGAGCGCCCCGTTGTAGCCGTCGGACTCGAGAGGCGGGCTTTTGTTGAAGAGGTTCCGCACGCCGACCTTGAAGGTCACGTCGCGGCCGAGCCGCAGGTGGTCGAAGGTGTACTGGCCGTAGAGATTGACCACCGTCAGCGCCTTCACCGGAAACTCCTGGCCGGTGGTGGACAGGAAGTTCAGGTCGCGGGTGTCGCCGGTATACTCCAGCGAGCCGCCGATCTTCACCGGCGCCAGGGTCCAGGTCAGGGTGGCGGTGGCCTTCCAGCGCGGATTGGCCAGCTGTTCGATCTGGCTGGCCCCGCCGGTCAGGGGCGTGGCCGGGTTGATCGCCCCCGCGGCGCGGGCGTCGAACAGGGCCTGCACCTCGGGCGGCGGCGGCTGGAAGAACTTGTCGAGGTAGGTGGCGTCGAGGCTGCCGTCGAACGCGCCGTACCCGTCGGTGACCTTATGCCAGGCGAGATTGATGTCGTAGCCGCTGATGGTCTGTGGCTGCAGGTTCTGGAAGGTGTCGTTGACCACGGTCGGCGTGCCGACCGGGGCCAGGCCGGAGCCGGCGTAGAAGGCGACGTCGTCGACGGTGGGCGCGGTGCGCAGCATCGACACGGCGCCGGTCCCGCCCTTGAGCCGGCTGAGATAGTCCTCCACCGCGATGTTGGCGTAGCCGATCACGCCGACGATGCCCTGCTGTTTGATCTGCCAGCGGTCGAGGGTGAGGGTGAAGCGGCCGAGGCGGGCAGGGATGAAGGCCGGCTGCAGCACGAGGCCGAGGTCGTAGGTCTCGCTGGTCTCCGGCTGCAGTTTCGGATTGCCGCTCTCGTTGTAGGTGACGCCGTAGGTGTAGGTGCAGGCGCTGAAGTTCGAGATCACCCCCTTGTTCAGCGCCGCCTGGCACCGGTAGTAGTCGGTCACCGTCTGCGCGCGGGCGTAGGTGAACGGGGCGGTGGTCTCGAGGTTCGGGGCCTTGAAACCCTGCTCCCACGAGGCGCGCAGGCGCACGCCCTGCACCACGTCCCACGCCATCGCCACCTTCGGTTTGGCCACGTCGCCGAAGTCCGAATAGTGCTCGTAGCGGCCGGCGAGCTGCACATCCACCGAGCGGACCAGCGGGATGTTCATCGCCGGCGAGATCACCGGCACGGCCAGCTCGGCATAGCTCGAGAACACGGTCCGCGAGCCTGAGGTGCTGGGCGTGACGTTCACCCCGGTGGCGTCGCTGAGCGCCACCGCGCCGGTCACCGGATCGGTGAAGGTGATGGCGCCGTTGACGTGCGGATCGCGCACGTCCGAGTGGGTCTCGTTGCGGAACTCGAGCCCCATGGCGATGCCCACATTGCCGGCCGGCAGGCGGAACAGGTCCGACTTGCTGACCTTGAAATCGGCGTTGGTCAGGGCGGAGGTGGAGACGCGCTTCAGCCGGAAGCGGATCGCCTTCAGCGCCGCCGCCGAACTCGGCGTGCAGTCCCGGCCGCCCGAGCCGTCGAGGCAGCCGCCGTTGAACGGGTCGTAGGCGTCGGGCGTCGACAGGGCGAGCTGCTTGGCCAGCGCGGTGCTGTCGATCCCGTCGGAGGTGTCGGTGACCTGGGCCTCGCCGTAGAGGATGGCCGAGTCCCAGTCGAAGCCCCACTTGCGGCCCTTGGCGCCGATCAGGAAGCGGTCCTGGTAGCTGTCGACGTCCACGTGGTCGGGACCGAGGTCGTTGAAACGATAGGTGCCGAAGGTCACCGGCAGGCCCGAGGCCGGGACGTTGGTCAGCCCCGGCAGCCGGTTCGGATTGGCCGTTCCGTCGGCGAAGGTCACCGGGCCGAAGGGGTTGTAATAGTTCGACGCGGGCACGCTGATCGGCACGAGGGCGGTCGGCTGGGTGGTCAGCCCGTGCGACACCGAGTGGTAATAGTTGAGCTCGGTGTAGACCGTCACGTCGTTGGTCACGTCGTAGTGGGCGTTGAACGAGCCGGTCTGGCGCTCGATCGACGGGGCGATCGTCACGGCGTCGTTGGCGAAGGCGTCGTAGCGCAGCACGTTGGCGGTGGTGGTGTAGGGCACCGTGCCCGTGCCGATACACAGGCCGTTGCCGATCTGCGAGACGCAGCCCGCCAGCGTGCTCGGCTGGATGTGGAACGAGCCGGCGGCGGTGGTCAGCGAGGCGGCGCCCTGCTTGATCGCCGTGGTGGTGGTTCCCCCGGTCGCCGTCTTGGCGACGAGCGCCGGGAACGAACTCTGCGTGCCGCGCCCATCGGGAACCGCCGAGGTGTTGAAGCCGGTGTCGCTGGCGAAATAGGAGCGAAGATCCTGGGTCTTCGTATAGGGCTCGTCGCTCGGCAGCTGGGCTGAGCGGTTGTATATGTCGATGGCGAGCGAGACATTGCCGCGTCCGTCGGCGAAGTTATGCCCGGCGAAGACGCTCTCATCCCACTCCTGGCGGTGCGTGCCCTCGGCGAAGCCGTACTGGCCGTTGACGGTGACGCCGTCGAAATTGGTCTTGGAGACCACGTTGACCACACCGGCCACCGCGTCGGAGCCGTAGATGGCGCCCGCCCCGTCGCGAAGGATCTCCAGCCGGTCCATGCCGGTGATCGGCAGGGTCTGGGAGTTGTAGGTGATCAGGGGCACATTGCCCTTGGACTGGCTGGTCGGCCAGGAGACGATGCGGCGGCCGTCGACCAGCACCAGGGTGTCGCCGATGCCGGCGTTGCGCAGGTCGATCGAGCCGATGTCGCCGCGGGCGGAGTTGCTGGTCTGCTGGCCGTTGGCGGCGTTGAACTGCACCGCCCCCATTTCCGGGATCGAGCGAAGCAGGTCGTCGCCGGTCACCGCGCCGGTCGCGGCGATCTGGTTGGCGGTGACCACGGTGACCGGAAGCGCGGTGGTGGTCTTGGCCCCGCGGATCCGGCTGCCCACCACCTCGACGTTGGAGATGCCGTTCGGATCGGGCGCCGGGGTCGACGCCTGGCCGGGCGCCGATGCGGGCGGGGTCGCCGCCGGCGCCGGGACCGCCCCATGGGCGACCGTCTCTTGAGCGCCGGCCCCGCCCGCGGCGATGACGGCCACAAGGGCCGCGCCGGTCATGAGTTGAAGGCGTGTTCTGGTGTTCATCTGATTTCCCCCTCTGTCGTCTTTGGCTTTTTGTCTTGTTGGTCGTTTCAGGCGCTGGCCTGTTCGCTGGTCTCCACAGGTTCGCTCCAGCCCACGGTCGTCGGGTCCGGCGTCCGCTCGGACGCCGGACCGGCGAGGCGCGGGCCGCCGGACAGGGCGTCTCGCAGGCGATCGCGATCGAGGTCGTTCTGCCAGCGGGCGACGACCACGGTGGCGACGGCGTTGCCGATGATGTTGGTCACCGCGCGGCACTCCGACATGAAGCGGTCCACGCCGAGGATCAGCGCCATGCCGGCGATCGGCACGGACGGCACGACCAGCAGAGTCGCGGCCAGGGTAATGAAGCCGGCGCCCGTCACGCCGGCGGCGCCTTTCGAGCTCATCATGGCGACCCCCAGCAGCAGGAGTTGATCCTGCAGGGTCAGGTGCGTGTTGGTGGCCTGGGCGATGAACAGGGCGGCCAGGGACATGTAGATGTTGGTCCCGCCGAGATTGAAGGAATAGCCGATCGGCACGACCAGACCGACGATCGGCCGGGCGCAGCCGGCCTCCTCCATCTTCTCCATCAGGCTCGGCAGGGCCGACTCCGAGGAGCTGGTGCCGATCACCAAGAGGATCTCGCTCTTGATGTAGCCGATCAGCCGGAAGATCGAGAAGCCGTTGAGCGCGGCGATGGCTCCCAGCACCACGATCACGAACACCGTCGAGGTCAGATAGAAGGAGCCCACCAGCCCGGCCAGGTTGACCACCGAGCGCACCCCGAACCTGCCGATGGTGAAGGCCATGGCCCCGAAGGCGCCGATCGGCGCCAGCCGCATCAGGATGTCGACCACCCGGAATACGACCTGGGTCATGGCCTCGAAGAAAGCCATGGCCGGCCGGGCGCGCGCGCCCGCGACGGAGAAGCCGATGCCGAACAGGATGGAGATCAGCAGGACCTGCAGGATGTTGCCGTCGACGAAAGCGCCGGCCAGCGAGTCCGGGATCAGGCCGGTGACGAATCCCATCAGCGTGACGTCGTGCGCCTTGGCGGCGTAGTCCTTGATCGCATCGCTGTGCAGGGCGTGCGGATCGATGTTCATGCCCGCGCCGGGGTGCAGCAGATTGGCCGCCGCCATGCCGACCACGAGCGCCAGGGTCGACACCACCAGGAAATAGCCGAACGCCTTCAGCGCCACCTTGCCGAGTGTCGCCAGGCTGCCCATCCCGGCGATGCCCGTGACGATGGTCAGGAAGATCACCGGCGGAATGATCAGCTTGACCAGCTTTACGAACAGATCGCCGAGCGGCTTCAGCGCCACCGCCACCGTTGGATAGAACTGGCCGAGGGCTATGCCGAGGGCGATGGCGATCAGCACCTGCAGATAGAGCCGCCCGCCCTGATGCAAGCGGACGGTCTGCACCGGAACAGGCGCACCCACGGTTTCGGAACCCGATGTTTCGAAGGCCAGAGCCAAGTGTTTCACCCCTGCCGCACCCCGCCCGGGGGCCGGCGAAATTACTGTGCGCTTTGTGCAAATCGCGCTTATGTTCAGCTTAGGAGCGGCGCCTGCTGCGGCAACACATTTCCGTCCGAATGCGCATGTGTCTGTCTTTGATGGAAAATCTTGGTCGGCGCGAGATTTCCAGGGCGGAAAATGTCACTTTTTCCGCACACGTCGACTGTCATCTATGCCGATTTCCACACAAGCGTCGCCGCGTTGAGCCCTGACCCCGCCGCGCTCGCCGCCCGGACCCAGGCGCGTCCGTCGGCCCCGGGCACGTGGCGCCGCTGGGCGGTCGTCGGCCTGCTCGCGCTGGCGGCGGCGACCAGCCTCCTCGCGGTCTATGACCTCACTTACCGCCGAGCCGCGGCCGTCCTGGCGCGCGACGCCCGCGTAACCGCCCAGCTGCAGATGGCGGTGCTGCAGAGCGAGCTCGACAAGCAACGCTCCGCGCCGGTCATTCTGGCTGACGACAGCGACGTGATCCAGGCGCTGGACGCCCCCTCGCTCGCCCGATCGCTGGCCATCTCGCGCAAGCTCGCCAAGCTGCGGAGCGAGACCAAGAGCGCCGCCATCTACATGATCGACGCGGCCGGGCGGACGCTGTCGGCCAGCAACTATTCGGCGCCGACCTCCTTCGTCGGCAGCAACTACGCCTTCCGCCAGTACTTCACCGACGCCCTGCGCAACGGTCAGGCCGAGCAGTTCGCGCTGGGGACCGTCAGCCTGCGTCCCGGCCTCTATATCGCCCATCGGGTGGAGGCCGCCGGGCGGCCCGTCGGGGTGATCGTGATCAAGGTGGAGTTCGGCCCGATGGAGGCGGCCTGGGGCCGGGCGCGCACCACCACCATCGTCACCGACGCGGCGGGCAAGATCCTGCTGACCAGTGCGCCGGCGCTGCGCTTCCAGACCGGGGCGCTCGCGCTTCCGGACCGGATCGTCACCGCCCTCCCCGCGCCGGTGGACGGCTGGCGGCTCAGTCTCCTCACCCCGCTCGAGGAGGCGCGCCGGGCGGCCCGCAGCGCCACGCTGATCGCGGCCCTGGCGCTCACGCTGCTGACGACGCTCATCGTCTGGCTGTGGCGCCGCCGGCGGCGGGCGGGCGAGCGCGTGGCGGCGGAAAGCCTTTATCGGGCGCGGCTTGAGGCCGACGTGGCCGCCCGGACGCAGGAGCTCAGCGCCGCCAACACCCGCCTGTCGCAGGAGATCCACGAGCGCCAGCAGACCGAACGGCGCCTGAACGTGCTGCAGGTCGATCTCGTGCAGGCCAACAAGCTGGCGCAGCTCGGCCAGATCACCGCCGGCGTCGCCCACGAGATCAATCAGCCGTTGGCGACGATCCGGATCCTGGCGGAGAACTGCCTCAAACTGGTCGCGCGCCAGAAGACCGGCGCCTCGACCCTCGCCGATCGGACCCTGGTCGACCAGAATTTGGGCGACATCGTGCGCATGAGCGAGCGGATCGGCCACATCACCGGCGAACTGCGCACCTTCTCGCGCAAGGCGACGGGCGAAACCGGACCGGTCTCGCTGAAGGAGACGCTGGACTCCTCCATCCTGTTGAACCGCTCGCGGCTGCGGCACAACCGGGTGCGGCTGGTGCGTGACGCGCTCGACCCGCGGCTCGAGGTGATCGGCGGGCGGATCCGCCTGGAGCAGGTGATCGTCAACCTGCTGCAGAACGCCTTCGAGGCGCTCGAGGACTCGGCGGACCCGGTGGTGCGCATCTCCGCCGAGGCGTCGGAGGACGCGGTGCGCCTGCGGATCAGCGACAATGGCCCGGGCCTGAGCCCGGACGTGATGGCGCAGCTGTTCACCCCCTTCGTCACCACCAAGGAAAAGGGACTGGGACTCGGTCTGGTGATCGCCCATGACATCCTGCGCGACTTTGGCGGCGAACTGACCGCCGACAGCAGCGACCAGGGGGCGACCTTCACGCTCAAGCTGCGTCGCGCACGCGCATGAGGATCGACGCCGGCCCCCTCGGCGAGGAGCCGCCGCCCCGGGTCGTGTTCGTGGAGGACGACCGCGACCTGCTGTCGGCGCAGACCCAGGGGCTGGAGATCGCCGGCTTCTCGGTGCAGCCGTTCACCCGCGCCACCGACGCCCTGCGCCATATCCACGCCGAGTTCGACGGCGCGGTGCTGAGCGACGTGCGCATGCCGCAGGTGGACGGCTTGGCCCTGTTCGCGCGGGTGCAGGCCATCGACCCGGAGATCCCGGTCATCCTCATCACCGGCCATGGCGACGTGCCCATGGCGGTGCAGGCGTTGAAGGACGGCGCCTACGACTTCCTGGCCAAGCCGTTTCCCATGGAGGAGCTGATCGCCTCCCTGCTTCGCGCGGCGCAGACGCGCCGGCTGGTGCTCGAGAACCGGCGCCTGCGGCAGCTCCATGCCGACAGCTCCGGCGCGAACGCCTTCCTGCTGGGCCAAAGTCCGGTCATGCGGCGGCTGAGAGACACCCTGGCCCAGGTGGCCGACGCCGACGTGGACGTGCTGGTGACCGGCGAGACCGGCGCCGGCAAGGAGAGCGCCGCCCGCGCTCTGCACCACATGAGCCGCCGCCGCACCCGGCCCTTCGTGCACGTCAACTGCGCCTCGCTCGCCGAGGAGAGCTTTCACGCGGAGCTGTTCGGCCTGGAGGCCGGCGCCAAGTTCGGCGCCTATGGCGCGGCAGCACGCCGCACCGTCGGCCGGCTGGAGAGAGCGGACCGCGGCGTGCTTCTGCTCGACGAGGTGGAAGGCCTGACCCTGGCGCAGCAGGCCAAGCTGTTGGCGGTGGTCGAGGCGCGGGAGCTTTGGCCGGTGGGGGCCGAACAGCCTCGGCCGCTCGACCTGCGCATCGTCGCCACCACCCGCGCGGACCTCCGGGCGGCGATCAGCCGGGGCGAGTTCCGCGCCGACCTGTTCTATCGGCTGAGCGGCGTGAGCCTGCACATGCCGCCCCTGCGGGAGCGGTCGGGCGACGTCGGGATGTTGTTCCAGCACTTCCTGGTGGGCGCCTGTGCGCGGCTTCGGCGGCCGATCCGCAAACTCACGCCCACGGTCCACGCGTTTCTGCTGCAGCACACCTGGCCAGGCAACGTCCGCGAGTTGCAGAACTTCGCCGAGCGCTTCGCGCTTGGACTGGAAGAGACGCGGCTGACGGGATCCGACGACGGGGAGGACGTGGGACTGGCCGGCCGGGTGGAGGCGTTCGAGGCGGAAACCCTCCGCGAAACCCTTCGCCTGCACCGCGGCGACGCGCAGGCGTCGATGCGGGCGCTCAAGCTGCCGCGCAAGACCTTCTACGACAAGCTCGCCCGCCACGGCGTCCGCATCGCCGACTACCGACGCTGATGGCGCCTACCCGGCCGCTGGCAGGTTCAGCATCCGTTCGAACTCCGCGTCGGTGACGATGCGGCGGGCGATCAGCACGCTGCAGCCGACGTGATCGACCAGATGCGCGCCCGAGGCGCCGGACCACCACCGCTCCATCAGGCTCTGGCGCCGATGCCCGACCACCACGAGATCCGCCTCGAACCGCTTGGCGTGGTCGCCGATCTCGAGGGCCGGTTCGCCCGACACCACCGCGCCCGAGGCCTTGACGCCCATCTGTCCGAGCCGGGTCAGGCCGAAGTCGAGCAGCTTCTGCTCGGTCTCGCCGCGCGGAATCGGATGCACCGAGTCAGCGAGCCGGGCGCCGGGCGTGTTCAGGGTCACCACCAGCAGAAACACCTGGGCGCCCCAATCCCGGGCCAGCAAGGCTCCCTCCCGCAGGGCGGTGAGCCCCTCCTGCGTGCCGTCGGAGGCCAGCAACACCCGTTTGTACATTCTCGTCTCTACCCCTGATCCCAATTCCATACCCCTGAACGCCGAACGCGCCCATCAGTCGCCCGCCTCCGCATCCTCCAGCACGAACCGCGCGCCCTGCTCGGCGATCATGATGGTGGGCGTATTGGTGTTGCCCGAGGTGATGGTCGGCATCACGGAAGCGTCGATCACCCGCAGGCCGGCCAGCCCGAGCACCCGCAGGCGCGCGTCGACCACCGCCAGCGGATCGGACGGCAGGCCCATCTTCGCCGTGCCCACCGGATGGAAGATGGTCGTGCCGATGACGCCAGCCGCCGTCGCCAAGGCCTCGTCGTCGTCTCCCACCGCCGGCCCCGGCAGATGCTCCTGAGGCCGGAAGGCCTGCAGCGCCGGCTGGGACATCAGCCGGCGGGTGACCCGGAGGGCGTCGGCGGCGACGCGACGATCCGCTTCGGTGTGCAGATAGTTCGGCGCGATCAGCGGCGCGGCGGCCGGGTCGGGCGAGCGCAGCCGCACGGTTCCGCGCGAGGTCGGCCGCAAGTTGCACGCGGCCACGGTCACCGCCGGAAACCGGTGCAGCGGCTCGCCGAACCGGTCGAGCGACAGCGGCTGGATGTGAAATTCCAGGTTGGGGCGCGCGTGGTCGGGCGAGGAGGTGGTGAAGACACCGAGCTGCGAGGGCGCCATGGTCAGGGGCCCGGTGCGGAACAGGGCGTATTCCGCCCCCATCAGCGCCCGGCCGAGCGGCGAATGGTAGGTCTCGTTGAGGGTCTTGACGCCCTGCACCCGGTAGATTGCCCGCTGCTGCAGATGGTCCTGCAGATTGCCGCCGACGCCGGCACGGTCGAGCGCCACCGGCACGCCCAGCGCCTGCAGCGAGGCGGCGGGCCCGATCCCCGACAGCTGCAGGATCTGCGCCGAACCGATTGATCCGGCGCACAGAATGACCTCGCCCCCGGCGCGCGCCTCGAACAGCCGGCCGTGGCGACGGAAGCGCACGCCGGCGGCGCGGCCGCCGTCCAGCACCACCCGCTCCACCAGGACGCCCGTCTCCAGCCGCAGGTTCGGCCGCTTCAGCGCCGGCTTGAGAAAGCCCCGCGCCGCCGACCAGCGCAGACCGCGCTTCTGGTTCACATGGAACAGGCCGACGCCGGTATTGTCGCCGGTGTTGAAGTCGTCGGTGGCGGGAACGCCCATCTCGGTCGCCGCCCGGGCGATGGCGTCCAGGACCGTCCAGCGCACCCGCGGCGCCTCGACCCGCCACTCGCCGCCGGCGCCGTGGTGTTCGCTCTCGCCCAGGAAGTGGTCGTCGAGCCGCCGGAACACGGGCCGCACGTCGTCCCAGCTCCAGCCGACCAGGCCAAGCCCGCGCCAGTGGTCGTAGTCCGCCGCCTGGCCGCGCATGGAGATCATGGCGTTGATGGCCGACGAGCCGCCGACCACCTTGCCGCGCGGGTAGTTCAGCCTCCGGCCGTTGAGACCGGGCTCCGCCTCGGTCTCGAACATCCAGTCGGACCGCGGGTTGCCGATCGCGAACAGATAGCCGACCGGAATGTGCAGCCACAGCCAGTCGTCCTTGCCGCCCGCCTCGAGCAGGAGGACACGGACCCCCGGATTCTTCGACAGCCGGTTGGCCACCACGCAGCCGGCCGACCCGGCCCCGACGACGATATAGTCGTACTCGCCGTCGAAGAGGGTCGCGGACTCGGCCATTGCGCCTTCATCGCACGCCGGGGCCGGGTCTCGCCAGAACCGGGGCTCCGAACGGCCGGGGCGGCGTGCGCGCGATTGCTCCGGGCCGCGCGGCCCGCCATCCTGCCTGCGTCGCTATTCCGCGACGGGATGGAGCACCGATGAGCGAGCCCGCCCTCCCGGTCGCCGGCGATCGGCGCGGAACACGCCTGAGCCCGTCGGCGGCGCCGGCCCGTGGCGGCCCCGCGCGGAGCGTGCTCTACGCCTACCTCGCCATCGCCGGCTTCATGCTGACGATCGACAGCATCAACGTGCTGAGCGTGCTGCACGACACCGCCCGCCGGGGAGCCCGGCTCGCGGCCTGGGAGCCGGCGGTGTGGGAATACACCAGCGGCGCCGCTTCGATCGCCGTCGCGATCCTGGCCCTGCTGGCGGTGCGCGCCGCCCCGCCGCAGGGCGGCCGCTGGCTGCGGTTCGCCGGCGTGCACGCCGCGGCGGCGACCGCCTATTCGGTCCTGCACATCGCCGGCATGGTGGCGGCCAGGATGGCGATCTACGCAGTGCTCGGCCTCCGATACCGATGGGCGCTGACGGATTTCCCCTACGAGTTCCGCAAGGATCTGCCGGCCTATCTGCTGGCGGCGTCGATCTTCTGGGTCGCGGATCGGCTGACCCGGGCCCCGCCCCCGGCCGCCGCGGTCCCGTTCGCGGAGGCCACCTTCGACATCGTCGACGGCGCCCGCACCTGGCGCACGCCCGTGGCCGAGATCGTCGCCGTGCGCTCCGCCGGCAACTATGTGGAGTTCCGGCTCGCCGACGGCGCCGCGCGGCTGATGCGCTCCACCCTGGCCGAGCTCGAGCAAAGCCTGGCGGCGCACGGTTTCGTACGCGTTCACCGCTCGTGGGTGGTCAACGCCCGGCGCCTGCGCCTGCTCGAGCCGTCGGGGTCGGGCGACTACCGGCTCGTGCTCGACGGCGGGGTGGAGGCCCCGGTCTCGCGCCGCTATCCGGAGGCGTTGGCGAAGCTTAAGGGGACGGCGGCGGCGGGGTAGGCGCGGGCTTCGATAGTCCCTTCTCCCGCAAGGGGCGAGGGAGTCTCACCGTCGCCCCTGCCCGCCCCCCATCAACCCCTCGCGCACCCTCTGGATCACCTCGAGCTCGGCGGCCTCGAGATCGGCGTAGGCTTCGTCGCGCATGATCATGTCGGCGACGGCGTAGTTGCCGCCCACCAGGGCCGAGGCCACGACCCTGGCCCAGATCCGCCGATCGGGCGAGCCACCCGTCTCCTCCTCCAGCGCCCGGGCGAGCGCGCGATTGTATTGCTGGCGGATATCCAGCACCGCCTGGCGCACCGCCGGTTCGCTCATCGCCAGCCGGCCGATGTTGGCCGCGGCGCCCCGCTTCATCAAGGCCCGGGAGTGCTCGATCACGTGCTTCTGCCAGACGTCGATCACCGGTGCGGCCCCGCGCTCAGCCAGGGCCGTCTGGAACTCGTCGAAGGCGTCGTGCTGACGGTAGAGCACGAGATGGGTCTTGGTCGGAAAGTACCGCAGCAGGGTGCGCTTGTGCACCTGCGCCGCCTCGGCGATCTCTTCCAGGGTGGTGGCGTCGTAGCCTCTGGCCATGAAGGCGAGGAGAGCCGCCTCGGCGATCTGGACGCGGGTGCGCGCCGCCTTGCGAACCCGAAGCCCAGGTTCGACGGACGCCGACGTCCGCGCGACCTTCGTCACAACCCCAGGATCGCCTTGGCCATGATGTTGTGCTGGATTTCGTTGGAGCCGGCGTAGATCGAGGTCTTGCGATAGCTGAAGTAGGATCCGGCCACCGGCCAGGCGTATTCCGGCCCCGGCTTCAGGTCGTTGGAGCCGAGCTCGGCCTCCGGATCGGCGATGTAGGGCGCCGCGTGGATGCCCACCGCCTCCAGCGCCAACTCGGTGATGGCCTGCTGGGCCTCGGACCCCTGGCACTTCAGCATGGACGAGATCGCCCCCATGGCCGCGCCGGATTCCCGGCCGGAGAAGGCGCGCAGCTCGGTGGCGTTGAGCGCGTCGATGCGGATCTGCATCTCGGCCACCTTCTTGCGGAACTCCGGATCCTCGATCATCGGCACGCCGTCGTCCGAAAGCTCCTGGGCGGCGATCTTCCTGACCTTCTTGAGCTGGGCGTTGAGGCCCGGCGCATAGGCGTTGCCGCGCTCGAACTCGAGCAGGTATTTGGCGTAGGTCCAGCCCTTGCCCTCTTCGCCGATGCGGTTCTTCACCGGTACGCGGACGTTGTCGAAGAAGACCTGGTTGATCTCCTGCGCGCCGGGCAGCGGCCCGTCGAGGGTCGGCAGGGCGCGGACCTCGATCCCCGGCGTCTTCATGTCGACGAGGACGAAGGAGATGCCGTTCTGGCGCTTTTCTTCCTGGCTGGTGCGCACGAGGCAGAAGATCCAGTCGGCGTGCTGGGCCAGGGTGGTCCAGATCTTGGAGCCGTTGAGGATGTAGTCGTCGCCGTCGCGCTCCGCGCGCATCTGCAGGGCGGCGAGGTCCGAGCCCGAGCCCGGCTCGGAGTAGCCCTGACACCACCAGCGCTCGAAGGTGCGCATCGGCGGCAGATGCTCGGCCTTCTGCTCGTCCGTGCCGAAGGCCATGATCACCGGCGCGCACATGCGCACGCCGAACGGAACGGTGGCGGGCACGTTGGCCGCCGCCATCTCCATGCCCCAGATATAGCGCTGGGTGGCGGTGAAGCCGGGACCGCCGTACTCCACGGGCCAGTCGACCGCGAGCCAGCCCTTGGAGGCCAGCGCCTTCTGCCAGCGGGTGGTCCTCGCCTTGTCGAGATAGCCGTTCTTGGTCTGCGCCATCGCCTTGCGCAGGTCCTCGTCGTAGTTGGCCTCGATCCAGGCGCGCACCTCAAGGCGGAAGGCCTCGTCCTCGGGGGCGAAGTTCAGGTCCATGGTCAGACGATCCCGTCCAGCAGCTCGACCTCGGGCCGGCCGGCCAGGGTCGATCCGAACACCTTGCCGCCGGCCTTGAAATGCTCGTACTGGCCGTGGGCCTCCAGCGCCGCCTGATCCTTGTAGATCTCCAGCACCTTGTAGGTGTTGGGCTCGGTCCGGCTCTTGGTCAAAAGGTAGGCGACGTTGCCGGGCTCGTTGGCGCGCACCTGGGCGGCCATGGCGTTGAATCCGGTCTCGAAGGCTTCGCTCTCGCCGTCCTTGATCTTCAGGGTCGCAATCACGCCGATCATCGGTTCTCTCCCGGAAACGCGTCTTTGTTGGAAGCTACGGTATGGCGAACGGCCGAGGCTCTGGCAACCGTTCCGCGGCGGAACGCCCCGCCGCCGCGACCCGCCTTCCCTCCCGGCCCCCGGCCCCCTATATTGGCATCGTCCGGCTTCGGCCGAACTATGGAGATAAACGCGCTCATAATAAGCGGACTGGACCCGGGTGCGATTCCCGGCGGCTCCACCAATCCATCATCGGGTTATCGCCGATCCTGCTTGGGGCCGATCAGCATCGACAGACGTCTAAAGGGGTTAGCTTTCTCTCGGTATGGGCCTCCGCGATCGGCCCATTTTCTAACTGCGAACGATAACTTCGCTCAAGAGTACGCCCTGGCCGCGTAATGCGGTCCGAGTGAACTCGACCTTAAAGTCCTAGCGTCTTAGCAGCGCTAGGCGGGGCCCGGAGGGAGCCTGGCAACAGAATCCCTCCACTTTGGCCAGGAGCCTTTGCGGGCCAGGAGCCTTGGGGCCAGGAGCCTGGCGGCAGATTTTCCAACACACTCACATGCGACTGGCACTTGCGACTGGCGCCGGTCCTCGCTCATGCTAGGAGGACGGGGACTGTGAGGAGCGTATGTCCGACACCAAGGACCTGATGCAGTATGAGCACATGGCGCAGGAAGCCCTGCGCGGTGTGATCAAGCAGGCGCTGAAGAAGGCCGCTTCGCCCGAACGGCTGCCCGGCGACCACCATCTCTACATCACCTTCCAGACCCGGGCCCCCGGCGTGTCGGTGCCCCCCGAACTCTCCTCGCGCTATCGCGACGAGATGACCATCGTGCTGCAGCACCAGTTCTGGGACCTGGCGCCCGGCGAGACCTTCTTTTCAGTGGTGCTGAAGTTCGACGGCCAGCCCAAGAAGCTCTCGGTGCCCTACGCCGCCGTCACCCGCTTCCAGGATCCCTCGGTGGGATTTGGCCTGCAGTTCGCGCCGGGTCCGGTGGAGGAACCGGCGGGCGAGGTGCAGAGCCTGCCGCCCCGCACGCCCAAGCTCGCCGCGGCGCCCGAGCCTGAGGATCCGCCCGAACCCACCGACGACGGTCCCAAGATCGTCTCCCTCGACAAGTTCCGGAAGAAATAGGTGAGCGACGTCCATCGGGAGGCCGCGCCCGAGCCGGTGAGCGACGAGGCCCTCCTCGCCCGCTTCCAGAACGCCCGGCGCCGGCCGCCGGCGACCGAGACCATCGGCTTCACGGTCTTGCGCGTCGATCAGGCCCGGCAGGAAATCGAGGCCGTCTGCGCGGGGCGGCCCGAGTTCTGCAACCCCGCCGGCCAGGTGCAGGGCGGCTTCCTGATGGCCATGCTCGACGAGACCATGTCGGTGGCGGCGGTGGTCGCCTCCGGCATGACCGCCTTCGTCCCCACCCTGGAGATGAAGACCAGTTTCTTCCGTCCGGCCCTGCCCGGCCCGCTCAAGGTGGTCGGCCGGGTCGCCAGATGGGGCCGGCAGATCTGCTTCCTCGAGGGCGAGATCTATGACGCCGACGGCCGCCTCCTGGCCAAGGCTTCCTCCACCGGCATGCCCCAGCCGTTCAAGAAGGCCGTGGGCAAGGACTGATCCCCCTTCAGGCGGACGCCGGCGTGATCCGCACCGAGATGCGTTCGCGCTCGCCGGCGTGGCGTTCGACCAGCAGGCGCTGGACCTGGGCGTCGTCGTGGAAGGCGTAGCCCTTGAGGCTGTCGAGGATGGCCTTGGCCAGGTTGTCGAGGTCGAGCCAGGGCGGATCGCCGGTGTACTCCATGCGGATCTCCACCGCGTAGTCGCCCCAGGCCGGACGGGCGCCGCGCCACTCCTTGCGGAAGAACTCGTAGATCAGCGGCTTGTAGTATTTGGCCTGGGTGGTCAGGCCGTCGACGACGATCTCCAGCGCCCGGCCATCCTCGCGCGCCCGCACCCGTCCGGCGCCGATCCAGCCGTCCATGCCCGTTTTCTCCTCATCGCCAAGGTCTTGGCGCGAATTCTTCGCGTGTGGCGCCACAGCGCTTTGCACGCAGGGAATCGCGTCCTACATTCCGGGTCCCTGTTCAACAGCTGAAAGGAGGTGATCCTGTGATCTCATTGTCTCCAACCGTGGTCGCAGAGGCGACCTGGAGTCCTATGAGTGAGGTTCGCGCCTAGGCCCTCGGGTCTGGACTCCTTGCTCCGGGGCTTGGCTCCGGGCAGCGCTAGCCGTCACGTGGACCCAGGTCCGCCGGCTGTCGACGACGGCCACGACGATGGAAGGGCCGCCGGGGGTCTCCCCCGGCGGCCCTTTGCTTTTCTGCCGCACGGGAATGATCTGTCGTTGGTCGCGCGCCGTTGCCCGCGGCAGGCTTACCCGCACCATCGCCAGCACCGGGGCGACGAGCAACTATCGCAAGACGGTCTCAATCAGTTTCGCCACGAATTGCGCGTCGATGGCTTCGCGCGAGAACCAGCGACGAAAAAAAAGCGCCCCGACGAGGCTCGCGATAATTTCGGCTGTCGCCCGCTCAAGAACCGCCTCGAACGGCGCCATGAAGGAACGGTGCAGCTGCTGCTGCAACGACGCGATCTCCGGCTCGCGCTCTGCGGCGTCGAGTATGGACGGGTAAGCCCTGCTCCACGCCGAGCGCGCGCGGATCGACAGCCTTGTCAGGGATGGGCTCCAGCAGCCGAAGGACATGCCATGGGGCAACCGGTCAATGATGTTCCGCGACCCCGACGCCAACCCGGTCAACATCTTCAGCCCGCCGCCCTCGCACGGTTGAGCTCAGGATCCGGTGGATCGCTCTCTGACAACAGACCGCCGACGCAGGGCCTGCACGGCGGAGCCGTTAGCCGATGGTGCAAGTCTGCTAACGCTCTGCTGGCCGGGGTTCGAGCAAGATCTTACCGAACGCCTCTCCCGATTGCAGCCGCAGGTGCGCCGCCTCTGCCTCGTGCAGCGGGAAGCGACGATCGATCACCGCGGAAAGATCGCCCGACTGCACCGCGTCGAACAGCGGGGCGAGGCGCGCTCTGGATTGCTGCGGAGCCATGGAGTTCAAGCTGAAGACCGCGAACGACAGGGACTGATGGAATCGGCCCAGCAAGGCTTGGCCGAAGTCAGCGGGTGGCGCTCCTTCGATACCACCACACAGCACGTAGCGGCCGTTGGCGCGCAGAAGATCGACGTAGGACGGCGTTTGCGGCCCCCCGATGGCATCGATGACCACGTCGAAGCTGCCCGACGAAAGCGGCGGATCGGTGCGGTGGTTCCAGAGCGACCTGGCGCCGAGGTTCCGAAGGCGTTCGCCGCGCTCCCTGGTGGAGGTTGTTGCGGTGACGTCGGCGTTGAGACGGGCGCCCAATTGGGTGGCCCATAAGCCGATCCCGCCGCCGGCGCCGCGGATCAACACCCGCTCGTCCGCCGACACGTGGGCGCGGTCGAGTGAGAAGGCCGCCACCAGGGCGTTCACCCCGATGCCGATCGCGTCTTCCGGGGGAATATCTGGCGGCAACGGAATAAGATCTCTGGCCTTCAGGGCGACCCGTTCCGCATAGCCGCCGCCCCGCTGGGGCAGAGCGAGGACCTGACGGCCTAGCCAATCCTCATCGACCCCTTTCCCCAGCGCCACAATCTTCCCTGCGACCTCCAAGCCGGGAATGAAGCCAGGATTTGGGAAGACGTAACGCCCCTCGCGGGCCATGACGTCGACATAGCCCACACCCGCCGCCGACACGGCGATTACGACTTCATCGGCCGCAGGCTCGGGATCATCGAACCGTACCCACTTCAACTGGTCCGGCCCGCCGAACGTTTCGACTATGATCGCCTGCATCGTTGACGTTCCTCTCGGTGGCGTGCGCGCTGGACCAAACCTCATCGCGCAGGGCGGCGCGCCGGCCGCCCTTGAACTGGGAGCGCGTTCGCTACACCTTCCACCCGGGTCGAAGGTCAAGCGGCATGCGAATAGGCGTTCTGGCGGCGCGCGCGGGGATCAAGCCGTCGCGGGTTCGGTTCTACGAGGCCGAGGGCGTGCTGGCGCGCCCGGCCCGTCGCGAGAGCGGCTATCGCGATTATGACGAACAAGCCCTGTCCGACCTGCGGGTGATCGCCCACGCCCAGGGCCTTGGCTATACGCTCAAGGAGATCGCCAGCTACCTGAACCTCCCGGACCCGGAGGGCCGAAGGGCTTTTCTGCTCGGCTGCGTCGATGGCCGCCTTGTCCAGTTGGACAGGCAGTTGAATGGCCTGAGGGAGCAGCAGGCCTCTCTGGAGATCCTGCGACGGGAACTCACGGCTCAGTCAAAAACGAAGCTTCGCGACGCTTTGGCGCCCCGGGTCGCCCCGCGAGCCTCCCAGCCCCGCCCCCCGCGGGAGTCGGTTACCTAAAGGACGTTATCAGTGGTGGGCGGCGGGCAGCGAGACGGCTCCGCCGCCAACGAACGTCCTGTCTGGTGATCGTGGGAGGCCAATACGGCCGGCTGACTAGCGGGCGCCGGCGTCGTCGCCCGCGGCCGCGTCGCCCATCCGCCGCATCAGGAAGAACACCCCTGCCGGTGTGATCAACACGACGCCGAGGAAGCCGATCAGAAGGTGCCAGAGCGTCGCCTTGCCGACCAGCATGGTGAAGATGGCGAGGGCGAACAGGGCGACGCCGAGGAGACCGATGGCCGAGAACAGCACGGTCCGGTCCTGCAGCGCCGGAGACCTTTCAACGGGCCGCGGGGCGGGGATGGTGCGCATCGCCTCGTGGTCGTCCATCGCCAGCACCGGTCCGGCCCCGGGAAAGGCCGGCGGCCGCGGCGGCTCGGGCGGCGCCAGCGGACGGTCGAACAGGTTGAAGTCGCCCGCATGCACGGCCGTTTCGGCCCCTGGAAGATCACCCGGCGCCTCGGCGGCGACCGGGCCCTCGTCCCCGTGCTGGTTCGCCGCCGCCGGCGGGACGTCGTCGACGCGCCCGAACCGGCGCGGGGGCGGCTCGAAGCCGCGGAAGGTCGGGGCGACCTCTGTGTCCAGGGCGGCGACCGCCGCGCCGGCGTCCTCGGCGACCGTGGTCGAAGCCGGGACCGGCTCGGCTTTCTCTTCGGGCCCGGGTTCGGATTCCGGTTCTGTTTCGGGCTCGGATTCGGGACCCAGGAGCGTGGCCGTCGCCACGGCCGCAGCGATCGGCGCGGCGACCGCCGTCTCCTCGATCGGGACGAGCGGCGGCGGCTCCGGCGCCTCGGCCGGCGGCGCTTCATGGGCTTCGACCGCGCCGGCTTCGGCTTCACCCTCTGGCTCCGCCGGCCCGGAGGCCTCCGGCTCAGGCGGCGCCCGTTCGGAGGGCTCCGGCTCCGGACGTACGCTCGCGGTGGCCTGATCGCCGTCGAGCGGCGCGTCCACGACGGAAGCGCGGCGGGCGGACTGGCTCTGCGCAGCGGCCTCGACCACCGAATGATCGAAGATCGGCCGCAGCACCTGGCTCGGCGAGGGCTGGAAGCCTTCGGGCGGGGTCAGATAGTGGGCCTTCTCCGCGGCGCGGCGGCGCACCAGGGCGTCGGCGACCACGCCCTCGCCGCCGACCTCGGTCTTGCGCCACAGCTCCATCGCCGCGGCGGCCTGCAGGTGCTGCCCCTCGTTGATCCGTTTCAGCACGGTGGAGCGGCGAAAGTTCTCGAGGCCGATGTTGAAGGCGAAGGCGGTCAGGGCTTCGAACTGGTTCTGGTTCAAGGGCGTGAAGGACCAGGCGTCGATCCGCGTCGCCACTTCGGACAGGTCGTAATAGAGCAGCAGCTCCGCCTCTTCGGGCGTCACTTCGGCCCCCTCGCGGGCGGTCAGGGTGTGGCCATAGCCCACCGTCCAGCCGCCCTCCGGCAGGCGCGCGGCGCGGCGGCGAAGGCCTTCGAAGCGCTTCACCAGCTCTACGGCGGTCTTGGTGACCCGCGGATGCAGCTTCATGTGACCCAACTTGGCACGGAACAGGGTTTTCCCGTGTCGCCGTGGCAAGAACGCGGCCGCACGGGCTCCGTCACTCGTGCGCCTGTCTTGCGACGGCTGGATCACAGCCGCCGGCGGCCCCCCTCCGCCGACAGTCCGCCTGACGTTGGCGCGTCAGGCGGACGTCCCGGAAGACATGCCCAAGATATCAGGCTTCCCACAGACAAGAGGACTGCGTCCTGGCCTCCGACAGCTTGCTGGCGATGCGGATCAGGGCCGCACGCACGAGCTCGGCCAGCGGCTCGTCTATGATCGGGTGACCTCATGCATGTCCGCCTGTGACCGGCGGGCATGGACGGAGGGATGAGCTTCAGCGCTCTCGGCGGCCTGATTACAGGCGAATCCGGGGCCGACGCAGGCGCCCTATCGCTCATCCCTTTGACATTCCCCCAGAGGGTGCTGCGGCCGCCGGCCGATCAGTGAGCATCCGTGGACGCCGTCACCTCAAAAAAATTGGCCGGCGCCGGAGGAAGCCACGAGCCCGCGCCTCTAGGCAGAGAAGGGCCGCAAGGCACGCGCGCAATGGGGGAAGATGGATGGACGAGCCGCGCCGAATGAGGGCTCGGGCCCTACGCAGGATGGGGGCGGCGACCTGGCCGGCGACCATCCACAGCAAGGGTTGACATCTCATGGCTCTGAACCCGTCGCCCGGCGATCGCGCCAAGCCGCCCGAACTGGAGCACGATCCGATCTGGCGTGATGCGGGGTATTGGGTCGCGCTCCAGGCCCGCTTCGTCGCAGGCCGCCCGTTCATCGGCGGCGGGGTGCTGCTCCTCCTGATCGGCGGCGTGGTTCTCGAGCACACCATGGTCGTCAACATGCTGGTGGCGACAGGCAGGTTGACGGACGCCCTGGTCAAGCGCCGCGGCCTCGGCGTGCAGGCGGCGGTGTCCAATCTGGCCGTCTCGGCTTCGCTTTTTCTCGCCGGAACGCTGATCGCCTGGTTCGGCCGCTACGCCTACCAGTTCCTCTGGCGGGCCCACTTCACCAAACGCTTGTTGCACCAATGGTTCGCCGACGATCGCTACTACCGCCTCGAGCGCGCCGACCAGATCGGCAATCCCGAGCAGAGGGTTCAGGAGGACCTGTATTTCATCGGGTACTGGACGGTCTGGCTGGTCCCCTTCTTCGTCGGCGCCATCACCTCAGGAACCTACGCCTGGGTTCTGGTCTGGCAGATGTCCTATCCACTTTCGCTCGCGGCTCTGGGCCTGCCTCTGACCATCCCCTTCGGGTTGGCGACCGCCTGTCTCCTGACGGCGTTGCTGCGCGTCGCCGGCGCTCACCTTGGCGGGCGGCGGATCACGCGGTTCGAGATCGTCCGCAAGCGCCTGGACGCCGACTTTCGCCGTCACCTGACCGACGTCCGTGAGTTCGGCGAATCCATCGCCTTCCAGGCGGGCGGACCGCGAGAGGAGCGCCGAGCGCTCGACCTGTTCGATCGCATCGGGGCCAACTGGTGGCGCTTGACCGGGGCTCAGATGGGACTGGTCGGCGCCAACAGCATCACCTCTTCCCTCAGCCGCCTGGTGCCGCCGCTCGTCTGCATCCAGCCGATCATGGCCGGCCACATGACCATCGGGAAGCTCGTCGTGGCGACGACGACCTTCACCCTGGCGATGCAGTTGATCACGGTGTTTGCGGACGAGTATTCGACCATCGCCTGGCTGCGCGCCTCGGTCGCGCGGATCCGGTTGCTCGAGCATGTGCTCCGACAGCCGCCCGAGGCGTCGATCCAGATCGATCGGAGCGGAAGCCGGATTCAGGCGGACGACCTGGTCGTCTCGCTCCCGAACGGCGACGTCCTCGTCCAAGTCCCATCCCTATCCGTGTCGCCCGGCCAACGCATCTTCATGGGAGGCCGTTCCGGCTGCGGCAAGAGCACGCTGCTGCGGACGCTGGCAGGCCTCTGGCCACACGCCAAAGGCGTGATCAGTACGCCGGCGCGCGACAGGATCGTCTTCCTGCCCCAACGGCCGTTCCTGCCGGACGACACCCTGGCCGCCATTCTCAGCTACCCCGACGGACCTGAAACCTTCGAGCGGGAGCGCTATGTCGAGGTGCTGTTGCAAGTGGGCCTCCCCGCGCTGGCTCCACGGCTCAAGGAGCGCGACGCCTGGCGCAAGGTGCTCTCGCCTGGCGAGCAACAGCGCCTGTCCGCCGCCCGGGCCCTGCTTCGCCGGCCTGAGTTCCTCATTGTGGATGAGCCCACGAGCGCGCTGGATCCGACCTCGGAGCTGGAGATCTATCGCGCGCTCGAGGCCGGGCTTCCGGAGGCCGGCATGATCGTCGTGGCCCATAGCCGCCAGCTCAGCGCTCTACCTGGCGAGGCGTTCGAGGTGCGAGGCGGCGCCTTGCAGCGGCAGGACATGGCGCGGGATCTGGGCGGCGCTTGAGGAAACCGCGCCGAGATCGTTCGGCGCCTACGATGGGCGACGCCCGCAACCGATTGAGGAAAACCTGCATGCGTATCGAAGTGCACTCCAAGACGAACTGCCCCGGCTGCGTCAAGGCCAAGGCATGGTTGGAAGAGCGTAACATCCCCTATGAGCTCCACGTCTACGACGACGACGAGGAGCGCTTCGCCATGTACGCCCGGCTGGGCCTCGAGAAGAACAAGGGCACCGTGCCGCAGATCGTCGTCGATGGGGTCCGCCTGGGCGGATACATGGCCCTCACCAACAGCGACCTCGAAGAACGTTACAAGGCCGAGGTCGGGGCCGAATGATCCCGCTCCACACGAACGCTGAACCCCGGTGACGGCGGCGACACGGCGCGTATCGGGGTCAGCGAGGATGCTTGAGCCGGATCTGGCCATGCGCCTCGCCGCCAGCACGCTTGGCCATCTCGACCGGGAGTACCCGAACGGCCTGCGCCATGTGCTCGACGGACCGGCCGACATCCGCTCACCCCGGTCGTTGCACCCCGTCTTCTTCGGCAGCTATGACTGGCACAGCTGTGTTCACGGCTGGTGGCAGGTGTTCCGCATTGTTCGGCGCTTTCCCGGACTGCCGCTGGCCGCCGAAGTCGAGACGCTCGCCGCGCGCACCTTCACGCCAGGCAAGGTCGAGGAGGAGGTCGCCTATTTCCTCCGGCCCGTGGCGGGCGGCTTCGAGCGGCCCTATGGGTGGGCCTGGCTGCTTGCTTTGCACGATGAGCTCGGACGACATCCGGATCCATCCTTCGCTGCAGCCCTGGCCCCGCTTGCAGAGCTGATCGCAGAGCGGTTCACGCATTTTCTGGCCAAGCTGGCTTATCCGGTCCGCCATGGCGTGCATTCGAATACGGCCTTTGCCTTGATCCTCGCCCACGCGTGGGCGAGCAGCCGTGACCGTGCGCTGGCCGCCTCGATCGGCGCGCGCGCCCTGGCCTGGTTCGCCGACGACTGCGCCCTGTGGACGCCGGAGCCGAGCGGCGAGGACTTCCTGTCGCCCACGCTCTGCGAGGCGCAACTGATGCTCTGCGTGCTTGGAGACGAGGCCTTTCGAACGTGGTTCGGCCGCTTCCTGCCGCGCATTCCGAGCTCGCTGCTGACCCCCGCCGTGGTCACCGATCGCGCCGACGGCCGACTGGCCCACCTCGACGGCCTCAACCTCAGCCGCGCGTGGGCCTGGCGTACGCTTGGGCGCGTGCTCGACGACCACCGTTGCCTCGACGCCGCCGAAGCTCACCTGGCGTCGGCCCTGCCGCACCTGGCCGACCATTACATGGGCGAGCACTGGCTCGCCACCTTCGCCCTTCTGGCCCTCGACACGAACGAAGTCCTCCAGCCCTGAGACATCGATGTCCGCCAATCCCCTGCTCTCCGCCTCGCCTCAGCCGCTATTCTCAAAGATCAAGCCGGAGCACGTCGTGCCGGCGGTGGAGACCGCGATCCAACGTCACGCGATCGCCATGGCGGCGATCCGAGCCTCAAGCATCAGGGATTTCGCCGGCGTCGCCGATATCAAGGAGCTTGCCGATCAACAGCTCAACTGGGCGTGGGGGCCGGCCGACCATCTGGAGGGAGTCGCCAATTCCCCTGCCCTTCGAGCGGCCTGTCGGGCGGCGCGCGAGCGCCTGAGCGCCTACAGGACAAGCGTGGCCCAGGACCCGGAGCTCTATGACGCCATCCAAGCGGTGGCGCAGGGCGGCGAAGACCTCTCCGCTGGCCGGCGACGCGCACTCGATCTGGCGGTCCGGAACCTGCGCCTGTCCGGCGTCGCCCTCGATGCCGAGAAGCAGGCCCGCTTCGCCGCCATCCAGGTGGAGCTTGGACGCCTGACCTCCGAATTCAGCAACGCCGTCCTGGACGCCACGGAGAGCTGGACGCACTTGCTGGAGAGCGAGGCCGCGGTCGCAGGCCTGCCGCCGGCCGAGCGCGCCCTGCTGAGGACCGCCGCAGAGGCGCGCGGGCTCGACGGTTGGTTGGCGACCCTGCACGCCCCCGCCGTGCAGGCCGTCATGGTCTACGCCGACGACCGCGACCTGCGCGCCCTGGTCTATCGGGCCATGCAGACGCGGGCGTCGGACCAGGGCCCCGAGGCCGGCCGCTTCGACAATAGCGACCGTATCGCCGCCATCCTCGCCCTGAGGCGCGAAGCCGCCCAGCTGCTGGGATTTCGGTCCTACGCCGAGCGCTCGCTGGTTGTGAAGATGGCGGCCGACGTGGAGGCGGTGATGGGCTTGCTCACCGACTTGGCGACACGGGCCCGGCCGAGGGCCGAAGCGGAATGGCGCGAGCTTCAGGACTTCGCCAAGAGCCTGGGCCTAGACCACGTCGCGCCCTGGGACGTGGCGTACCTCTCGGAGAAGCTGCGCCGGGCGCGCCACGCCGTCGATCAGGCGGAGCTGCGCCGCTACTTCCCGCTCCCTAAGGTGCTCGAGGGACTCTTCGCCCTGATCCAGGCGCTCTATGGCGTGACCATCGTGGCGGAGACCAAGGTCGAGGTGTGGAACGCGGACGTCCGCTATTTCTCCGTCATCCGCGAGGGCCGCGTGATCGCGGGGTTCTACCTTGACGCCTTCGCCCGGCAGGGAAAGCGCGGAGGGGCCTGGATGAGGCCGGCGCGCCCGCGCATCGCAGACGCCCCGGCCATCGCCTACGTCAACTGCAACTTCCCCTCGCCCTCGGACGGGGAGCCGTCGCTGTTGACCCACCAGGACGTCATCACGCTGTTCCATGAGTTCGGCCATTGCCTTCACCATGTGTTGAGCGAGGCCGAGCCGCCTTCCATCTCCGGCACAGCCGGCTTCGAGTGGGACGCGGTGGAGTGGCCGAGCCAGGTCATGGAAGGCTTCGCCTGGGAGCCTGCGGTTCTGACCCGGATTTCGGCGCACGTCGACACCGGCGCGCCCCTGCCGGAGGCGCTGATCGCCGGCCTTCGCGGCGCCAGGACCTTCCAGAGCGGCCTGGCATTGCTGCGCCAGATCGAGCTTTCGCTGTTCGACCTGCGCCTGCATCTGGTGGAGCGCCCCGACCGCGACACGGCCAACAGGATCCTGACCGAGGTCCGCAAGGAGATCGCCATCATCCAACCGCCGGCGTGGACGCGCTTTGCGCATACCTTCACCCACGTCTTCGCGGGCGGCTATGCCGCGGGATACTACAGCTATCTCTGGGCCGAGCAGCTTTCCGCCGACACCTTCGACGCCCTCAGAGGGGAGGCGGCGCTCGGGCCTGGCGCCGGCGAAGACTTCAGGCGCGAGGTCTTGGCGGTCGGCGCCTCGCGGCCGGCGGAGGCGAGTTTCGTTGCGTTCCGCGGGCGGCGGCCCGCCTACGAGCCGCTGCTTCACCAGCGCGGCTTGGTCTGAGCGTCCAGCCGGAGGCTCCGGCGCCACGATCCCCCATCGAAACGCCAGACGCGCTTCAGCGTAGGATGCGAACCGCCCCCGCTTCGACCTGGGTCCGGGCGCCCAGGGACAGCGCGACCGCCTGAGCGAAGCCGACCGGGTCGTCGGCCTGATAGAGGCCCGCGACCTCCTCTCTCGCCAAGGCGGGATCGTCGATCAGGATACGCGTTTCACTGTAGCGCCCGAACTGCAACGCGGCGTCGCCAAGCGTCTGTCCTTCAAAGGCGATGCGGCCATCGCGCCATGCGAGTTGGTCTCGAACCTCCGACGTCCGCATCGGCGTCACGACGATCGGCGCGGCCCCGGACAGGAGCGGTGCGAGCCCACGCGTGTTGGCGGCGAGACGGACCGGGGCGACTGTCTTCTCACTCACCTGGCTCATCTCAACCACGCCTTCACGCACCACAACCTGAATAGGCTTGTCGGCGAGGCGGCTTACGGTGAAGCTCGTGCCGATCGCCCGCACCAGAGCCGCTCCGGCGGAGACCACGAAAGGTCGCTTTGGATCGTGGGCGACGTCGAACATGGCCTCGCCATCGATCAGACGCACGCCACGTCGGCTCGCGTCGAAATCGACCGCCACGCCGGAGGCGGTGTTCAGGGTGATGACCGAGCCGTCATCGAGCGCGATCTGGCGGATCTCCCCCTTTCGGGTCTGGAAACGCTGCGTCCGGCCGAACAGGCTCGCGCCCAACCAGCCGAGCGCGCCGACCACAGACGCGGCCACGCCCGCGCCCCCCCACAGGACGGCGCGGCGCGAACGGCCCTCCCGCGGCCGGGCAGGCTGGACGTCCTGCGGCGCAAACGCGGGTCCAAGGGCGGCGGCGCGTTGCGTGTGCAACGCGACGGCGCGGACCCGCCCGTAGGCGCCTGGGCGGCGTACATCCTCCGCAAGCCATGTGTCGAAGTCGGTCTGTTCAGCCCGAGAGAGTCCACGATCGACCTTCGCGGCCCACTGCGCCGCCGCCCTGTCGATGTCGGTCGCGCTCTCCCTGGTCATACCGGATCAGTTCCACCTTCATCTGGCCCTTAGAGGCGCGGGCGTGACGCCTTCCTCCACGTGCAAGGCTTCGGCCAAGAAGAGAAGCGCCCGCATGGCGGGCTTTTCCACAGTACTCTGCGGCTTGCCAAGCTTTTGCGCGAGCGCGAATTGGGGCAATTGCCGACGCCGCCGCAGGGAAATGCGGATTTTCTCTTCTTGCCCCTCGGCGGGCCCGGGGGCTTGCGGCGATCCGGCTTTGCTCGCCGCCGGAGACGCTATCCTCTGCGACCCTTCGAGCGCCTGGCGGACATCGACTCGCGCTCGGCCAAGCCCGGCCCTGCAGGGCGATCGAACAACCTGCGCAGCGAAAAGAGCGCATGGCCCATGTGGCGTTCGACCGCGCCCTCGCTCAACCCAAGCTCGGCGGCGATCTCCTTCTGCGACTTCTCATGCACGCGGCGGAGCCGAAAGACGCTTCGGGCCGGCTCAGGCAAGCCGGCGATCGCCCGGACAAGACGCACCAGTTCGTCGCGATAGACCGCCGTGCGTTCGGGCGAGGTCGCAGTCTCGGTCTCCTCGAAATGATCGAGCTGCGGCACGTTGGCGATAGAGACGATCTTGCCGCGCCGGACATGGCTGAAGATCACCGACTTGGCGACCTGGAAGGCGTAGCTCCTCGGATCCTTTATCTGATCGACGCGATCGATGGAGATCAGCCGCGTGTAGGTTTCCTGGATGATGTCATCCACGTCGAGGTCCGGCGGGGCGCGCCGTTGCAGCCATGCGCGCAAGGCGCTCTCGTGCGGCAACACGGAACGGCCCAGCCAGATGGACCTTTCGTCGCTGTCGGCCATCATTTGGATAGGGCGCCCCTTAGGTGAACTGATAAGACATCACGGTCCGCGGACCTTCGCAAGGCTGTCCGCTCAGCCTTCGCTCGACAATGGAATAGCGGTCGTGTGCTTTATTTCCTCCATAGCGAAGGCCGCCGAAACATCAACCAAGCGAACCTGACTGATCAACTGCTTGTAGACCCGATCGTAGTGGCCAATGTCGGCGACGCGGAGTTTCATCAGATAATCTATATCGCCGGCCATGCGGTAGAACTCGACCACCTCGGCCAGGCCGCGGACGGCGCGGGCGAACCCCTCGAGCCATTCGGCCGAGTGCTCGGAGGTGCGTACGGTCACGAAAACGGTCACCCCGAGCCCCGCCTTGGCCGGATCGAGAAGCGCGACGCGGCCGGTGATCAGCCCCTGCTGCTCGTAGTGCTTGATGCGCCGCCAGCAGGCGTTGGTCGAGAGCTTCACGCGGTCAGCCAGCTGCTGCACGGTCTGCGTGGCGTCCGCCTGCAGCGCCGTGAGGAGGGCGACGTCGACCGCATCAAGCTTCATCCCGGTTGCCCCCTGAACATTGGGATGGTATCCAATACACCGATGAAGATGGGGGATATTTTTCCATTTTTTCACCTCAAATTGCAACGCACCCGTCATCTGCCCGGATTTGGGTCAACGACGCCGTAAAACGCATCGAAGCCGACATTTGCCGCTCCGCCGACACCCACCTGATCCGGGTCGATCTGCCGGCGTCGATGGGCGTCTCGCTGTATCTCAAGGATGAGTCCACCCACCCGAGCGGCAGCCTGAAGCATCGCCTTGCGCGCTCGTTGATCCTCTACGGACTATGCAACGGGTGGATCGGGCCGGACACGACCCTGATCGAGGCGACCAGCGGATCGACCGCCGTGTCGGAGGCCTATTTCGCGCGCCTGCTGGGCCTGCGCTTCATCGCCGTCGCGCCCCGCTCGACGTCAAGCGCCAAGATCGACGCCATCCTTCACCACGGCGGAGAGGTTGATTTCGTCGACGACCCGCGCCATGCGCCGGCCCAGGCCGAACGCCTGGCGCTCGCCTGCGGCGGCCATTTCCTCGACCAGTTCACCTATGCCGAGCGCGCGACCGACTGGCGCGGCAACAACAACATCGCCGAAAGCATCTTCGCCCAGATGGCGCAGGAGGACGCGCCGGTCCCGGCCTGGATCGTCTGCGGCGCAGGGACCGGAGGCACCAGCGCAACCCTTGGCCGCTATATCCGCTATGCGCGGAAAACGACCCAGCTTTGCGTCGCCGACCCGGAAGGCTCGGTATTCCACCGCCACCACGCAGACCCGGCGATCCAGGCGCTGAACGGCAGCTGCACCTCGCTGATCGAAGGGATCGGCCGCGCCCGCGTCGAGCCCTCCTTCATCCCCAGCGTGATCGATCGGATGATCGCGGTTTCCGATGCGGCGAGTATCGGCGCCATGCGCGCCCTCAGCCACCACCTCGGACGTCAGGTCGGCGGATCCACCGGATGCAATCTGGCGGCCTGCGCCGAGATCATCGGCGAGATGGCGCGGCGGCGCGAGCGAGGTTCGGTGGTGACTCTGCTGTGCGACAGCGGACGGCGCTACGCCGACACCTATTTTGACGACCACTGGCTCGCCGATCGCGGCGTGGCCTGGCTCCCGCAGGCTGAACGCTACCGCCGGTTCCTCGAGGAGGGAAGGCTCGACGCCGCATGACCGATCCTGCCCCGCCGGATCGTCAGAAACGCCATGCGGCGCGCCTTCAAACCGTCGGGGCGAGGCACCACGGGGATGGGCCAGGCGTCACCGACGCCGGCCGACAGTCGCGGGTGGGCGGCTCCCTCGTCTCACCAGGTGCGCGCGAGGCGTAGTGAGACAAAACGGCCGAGAGGGCTGGCGTTGACCGAGTCGAACCCGCCGGCCACGTTGAGGAAGGGCGGATTAGCGTCGAGCACGTTCTCGGCCGAGATCGTGAGCTTGATATTGTGGAGCGGCCGGTAGCCCAGCTGGTTGAAGTCCACGTTCAGATTGAGGTCGACGGTGGTGAAGGCGCTCATCTGCTGCGTGCCGGTGGTCGTCACGAACTTTGAGCCGTCCTGCCAGTTCAGGAAGCCCGTGATCGAAACCCCGTTGCGCGTCCAGCCTAACGACGAGCGGGTCTTCCACGCCGTCGGATAGAAGGCGTCGTCCACGTACTGGACCTCCGGGGCCGACTTGGTGAGCGCGATCTCGTCGTCGATGATGCGCGTGGCTGCGAAGGCCGCGGAGATCTGACCGCCCCAGGCGGAGTGCGTGTAGGAAGCCGTCAGGTCGACACCGTCCATCCGCTGCCCGGCCTCGTTCTCGACGCGCCCGTCGAGGATGGCCGCGATGGTCGATGGGGCGACGGGCGTGCTGCCGAAGTTGGGTTGCAGCTGAATGGCGTTGACCTGGGCCGCGGTCGGATTGCGGATGATCAGCGGCGCATAGATGTTCGCCTGCTGCAGCATGACGGTCACGTTGGCCGGGCTGGAGATCCGGTTGGTGAAGTCGATGTTGAAATAAGTCGCTTCGAGCTTGAAGCCGGCGAGCCACGACGGCTTCCAGACGCCGCCGAACGACCAACTCCTGGCGGTCTCCGGCTTGAGGTTGGGGTCGTTGCCGCTGCGCAGGATCACCTGGCTCTTGCCCGTGGGCGACAAGGGATCGGCCACGGTGGTGATCAGTCCGTTGATCGGAGAGGTCGCCTTCTGGATCAGCAGCGGCGCGGCGAAGGAGGTGCCGTAGCTGGCGCGAAGAGAGACGTCGTGCGGAAGGTCGACGTCGATGCCGAAGCGTGGATTGATCGTGCTGCCCTCGTCCGAATAGTCCTCGCCCCGAACGGCGGCCGACACCGTCACGCGCCTGACCCAACCCAATCCCTGCTCCGGACTGATCACCGGAACATTCACCTCGGCGAAGCCGGCGTTGACCTGCCGCGAAAAGGAGATGAGACCGGTCGGCGACGGCCCGGCCGTCTTGGTTGAGGTGTAGAGCACATCGGTCTGATGGAGCTGCTCCTCCCGGGTCTCCCCGCCGATCGCGACCCGCACCTCGCCCGCCGGCAGACTGAAGATCGGGCCGTCGAAATGCCCGCTCACTCCGTCGGTGACCGTATGGTAGCCGTAGTGCTGAAAGCCCGCGATGGCGCTGTTCACCGCCGCGCTGTTGGCCGATCCGTCGCCGAAGGGGTTGAACGCAGTGGCGGGATTGCTGCTCGCGAGCGCCAGGTTGAGGTAGTAGCTGTTCGGTATTCCGGTCAGTCGATAGGCGAGGTCTTCCCTGGAGTAGTTGCCGGTCACCTCGGCGTTCCACTTGAAGGGCAGGCGGATACGCCCGCCGAACGCCAGGTCGTAGTCGTTCTCGTCGGTCAGCTCCTGTTCCAGCCCGAGTTCCCGGCCGAGGGCGTAGTAGACCGACTCGGAGGTGGCTGTCGGCGACGGCGACACCCAGAAGGCGTTGGACCTCGGGACGGTCAGGACAGTGCGGTCGGGCCCCAGATTCTGGTTGGTGTCGCGCACGCTGACGAGGACATGGCTGAACAGCTCGACATCGGGCGTGACCGACTGCGACCCGACGAGCAACAGGCTGTCCTGGGTCTTGCTCGGAGTCAGGTCGAGGAATGGATAGTTGTCGAAGGCGTTCGACGTCCCTGCGACCAGAGAGGACGCGGAAAGTCCGACGCCGTTCTGGCCGGCCGGGATGGCGTAGGTCTTTCCTCCTACCGATATGGTCCCCGGCTCGCCGTAATTGGCGCTCCGTTGGTCCGTCCCTCCGAGCGGGATCAGGTTGGAGCGGACAAAGCTGCGGGACGCGCCCAGAAGGTCGGTCTGATCGAGGTGCTCGTAAGCGCCGATGAGGTGGCCGCCCGACCAGCTGACGCCGACCACCTGGTCCACCGTGTAGCGCGAGAACCCATTTGCCGCGCCATAATCGACAGAGGTCTCCGCGCCGTTGAAATCCTTGCGCAGGATGACGTTCACGACACCGCCCACGGAGTCCGACCCATAGATGGCCGAGTCGCCGTCGGCCAGGATTTCGACCCGCTGCACCGCGGCCAGGGGGATGGTCGAGATATCGTAGAAATTGCTCGCGGCGCCGCTGGAGGTCATCCGTTGGCCATCGAGCAGGGTCAGGGTGGAGTTGGCTCCCAGGCCGCGCAGGTTCACCCCCGTGCCGCCGCTATGGTTGGTTCCAGCCATCTGCGTGCCGCCCGCGGTGCCGAAGGTGGCGGTGAACGCATTCGGACCCGCGTTCACTTGCTGAGGCAGGGTGCGGATGGCGTCGTCGAGGGTGGCGTAGCCCTGGGCGATCAACTGCTCCCGCCCCAGCTCGATCAGCTCTGAGCCTGGCGGCGTCGCGCCGTGAATCCGGCTTCCCGTGACGATGACGTCCTCCGTGATGGCGGGCGCCGGAGCCAGCGCGGCGCCTTCGCCGCGGCGCAGCACAAGCGTGTTCCCATCGTCCGAAGCGACGACCAGTCCTGTGCCGCTCAGGAGCCGACCCAAGGCCGAGCGAACGTCAAGGTCGCCCAGGATCGCCGGCGTCTTCACGCCGTGCAGCTGCGAGACCGGCGCGGTGATTTGAATTCCAGCCTGCCGCGCGAACTCCGGAATCGATTTCGCCGCCTCCTCCGACGGGATGTCGAAGTGTTTGACCTCAGTCTCAGCCATCGCGTTGGCGGCCAGGAACATGACGCCGGTGGCGACGCCCAAGGCAAGAACGGTCCGGGATATTCTGCTCATGGTGCGCCCCCTCAGTCGCTACGCCGCCAATTCGTTTGGGAGCGCCGACGGGTAGACGCACGGGCGTCGCCGTTCCTACGCGGGATCGTCAGAAAAACATCATCGAACGATACGCACCTGTCCCGCGTCGATCTTGGCCCGGGCGTTGAGGGAAGTGGCGACCGCCTGGGCGAACCCGACAGGATCGTTGGCCTGGTAGAGTCCGGCGATCTCCTCCTTGGCCAGGGCCTGATCCTCGACGACGACCCGGATGTCGCTATAGCGCGCAAATTCCCCCGCCGCCTGCTCGAGGGTCTGCCCCTCGAAGGCCAGTCGCCCGTCTCGCCATGCCAGTTCGCGGTGTAAATCCGGCAGCGCCACGTCCGTGACGGCGATAGTTGCGGCATGATCGGTGTCAGCGGCCGGAGGGGACAGGGCGCGCGTGTTGGCGACCAGGCGCACCGCCTTGGTCGCGACCGAAGCAGGCCGGGTGACCTCGACCACGCCGTCGCGCACGAGAATCTGCACCGGCCGACCTGCCAGGCGGCTGACCATGAAGCTGGCGCCGATGGCGCGAACAAGGGTGGCCCCCGCAGACACGTAGAACGGCCGTTTCGGATCGTGGGCGACGTCGAACAGGGCCTCGCCCTCGGTCAGCATGATCCAGCGCGCCTGGTGGGAAAGGTGCACGGCGACTTTGGAGGCGGTGTTCATGATGATCACCGAACCGTCCTCCAGGGCGATCTGGCGCACCTCGCCCTTGCGCGTCTGGTAGCGTTGTCCCGAAAGGACGTTGGCGGCCAGGACGCCAAGACCGGCCAGAACCACCGCGAAACCGCCGGCGGCCATCAGGGCGCGACGGGACGCGGGCGGGCGGGAGGCCCGGGTCTGAAACGAGGCCGGTTCGAACGCCGGGCCCAAGGCCGCCGCGCGTTCGGCGTGAAGCGAGATCGCCCGCATGCGGCCGTAGGCGCCGGGACGACGCACATCGCCGGCCCGCCACGCCTCGAATTGAACGTGCTCTGCAGCAGACAGCCCACGATCGACCTTCGCGGCCCATTCGGCGGCGGCCTGGTCAACCTCGGTGGCTGTCTCCCTCGCCATGTCCCCTGCCGCTCCAACCCTGCCCGCTCCCTAGACGCGCGAGCCCCCGGTCTTCCTTCACGCCCTACGCCGATACGAGAAAGAATCGCATCGAGATCCGCCGCGATGAAGCGGCGTCTCCAAACCAGCGGTCCGAGCCGCTCGAACGCTTCGATGTCGCTTATCGGACGGTTGCACACGGGGCCAAGCGGAGATGAACACCCCGCGAAACTTGGCCGAAACTCATCGGCTCTCACGGCCTGGGTCGGGACGATCTACGGGGCGCGATCCGCGTGCATTCATCGTTTTGAGAAGATTTTCTGAACTTCCTGGGCTCCCGGGGGGACGTCCTGGGACGCCCCCCCGAAAACTGCCCTGGTGCGGTCGAGAAGACTCGAACTTCCACGGGTTGCCCCACAGCGACCTCAACGCTGCGCGTCTACCAATTCCGCCACGACCGCTCGCCTGGGAAGGGCGCGGGGGTAGCAAATGCCGTAGGCTTTGGAAAGGGCTGAGGTGAACGCTTGACGCTGAGCCGCGCGGCGCCCGACGCTGAGGGAAATCGGGGATGGAGAACGGTCGATGCGAAGCAAGCTCTCGTTGGCCGGTCTGGCCGTCGCCGCCCTGACGTGCGGGCCCGCGCTGGCCGCCCCGGCGCCGGTGACGATCGACGCCGGACCGATCGTCGGCATGGTCGAAAGCGGCGTCGGCGTCTGGCGCGACATTCCCTTCGCCGCGCCGCCGGTCGGCCCGTTGCGCTGGAAGCCGCCAGCGCCCGTCCGGCCCTGGACTGAGGCGCGCGCCGCCACGACCACCGGCCCGAGCTGTCCGCAGATCGTGCGCGGGCCGGGTCCCAACGGCGGCGGGGTCTCGTCCAAGGGCGAGGAGGACTGCCTGACCCTGCAGGTGTTCGCGCCCGCCAAGGCCAGGCGCGCGCCGGTGATGGTGTGGATCCACGGCGGGGCCAACACCATGGGCGCGGGATCCCTGGCCGGCTACGACGGCGGCGCCTTCGCCAGGGACGGCGTGGTGCTGGTGGAGATCAACTACCGGCTGGGCGCCCTGGGCTTCTTCGCCCACCCAGCCCTGACCAAGGCGGCGGCGGCACAGGAGCTCCTGGCCAACTACGGGCTGATGGATCAGATCGCCGCCCTGAGCTGGGTCCAGCGCAACATCGCGGCCTTCGGCGGCGATCCCGCCAACGTCACGGTGTTCGGCGAGAGCGCCGGCGGCGAAGACATCCTGGCCCTGCTCGCCATGCCGTCCACCACCGGCCTGTTCGCCAAGGCGATCGTCGAGTCCGGCGTGGGCTGGGAGGAGCCGGTGACCCTGGCCCAGGCCGAGACCGCCGGCCAGACCCTGGCGGCCAAGGCCGGCGCGCCGGAGGGGGCCGACGCCGAGCAGCTTCGCGCCCTGCCCGCCGACGCCCTCGTGGCGGCGACCCAGCCGACCGGCCGGGTGATCGACGGCCGTCTGCTGCCCGAGACCCCGGCCCAGGCCTTCGCCCGCGGCCACGCCCACGACGTGCCGCTGCTGATCGGCTCCAACAGCTGGGAGGCCTCGCTGATCGCGGGCTACGCCAGAACGCCCGCGGGCGCCGCCGCCTTCCTGGCCCGCCAACCGGAGGCGCTGAAGGCCGCCTACGCCGGCCTCGGGCTCGACGCCACGGGCGAGGCCTACGCAATCTTCACCGATGTGGCGATGGGCGCGCCGGCCCGCTGGTACGCCCGCAAGGCCGCCCCGGGGGCGCCGAGCTGGCTATATTATTTCTCCTTCGTGCCGGCGGCGAACCGCGACAAGCTGCCGGGCTCGGCCCACGCGTCGGAGATCCGCTATGTGTTCGACAGCTGGGACGCCTCGGGCTCGCCGCCGCCCGACGCGGAGACCCGCGCCCTGACCAAGACCATGCACGCCTGCTGGGTATCGTTCGCCAAGAACGGACGGCCGGAGAAGTGCGCGCCGGGCGGCTGGCCGGCCTACGATCCGGTCAAGGACCAGCTGATGGAGTTCGGCGTCGCCTCCGGCCTGCGCACCAGCTTCAGAAAGCCCCTGCTCGACGCCGCGGAAGCCGCCAAGGCCGACCTGATCAGCGGGAAGTGAGGGGTTCGCCCAATTCTTCGATGCGGCGCAACCCACCGTCGTCATCCCGCAAAGCGCGCGGGCCTTGTCCGGGATGACGACTTTTTTGGAATTGAAGTCGGCGTCGCGCTACGGGAACGCGTCTAGCAGCCGCCGGCCATGAAGTCGTACACGTCGGCCGGACCGATCACGGAGATGGCGATCTTGTCGTCCGAGATCTGGATCTCGCCGCGCGCGACCGGGTGGTTGTTGGCCAGGATCCACACCGGCTCGTGTTCGTTGGCGTCGAGCGGGATCACCGCGCCGCGGCCCATGCGCAGAAGCTGCTGCATGGGCAGGTTGCTCCGGCCGAGCACGACCGAAATCTCCACCATGACCGAATCGACCTGACCCAACGCCCACCGCCCTTGTTTGCACCCGCAAGCTTGCCTTGCCGGACGCTCGGGCCACATTGGAGCGACGATGCTTGCTCCGAAGTTAAATCCTGACGCTTTGTTCGCCCGGCGCGACGGCCGGCCGGCCGGCTGGGCGACGTCGTCGGGACAGGTCCCCTACCCCGAGGCGGTGGCCGCCATGGAGGCGCGGGCGGCGGCGATCGCCGCCGGCGAAGCCGAGGAGCTGGTCTGGCTGCTCGAGCACCCGCCCCTCTATACCGCCGGCGTCTCGTCCAGAGCCGAGGACCTGCTGTCGCCGGATCGGTTCCCGGTGTTCGCCACCGGCCGCGGCGGCAAGTACACCTACCATGGGCCCGGTCAGCGGGTGGCCTACGTCATGCTCGACCTGACCCGCCGCCGGCGCGACGTGCGCGCCTTCGTCGCAGCCCTCGAAACCTGGGTGATCGGGGCCCTGACCCATTTCAACGTCGAGGCGGAGGTGCGTCCCGGCCGGGTCGGCGTGTGGGTCGACCGCAAGACGCCGGGCCTGCCCGTGGCGGAGGAGAAGATCGCCGCCATCGGCGTGAAGCTGCGCAAATGGGTGTCGTTCCACGGGATCAGCCTCAACGTCGAGCCCGACCTCGAGCACTTCGGCGGCATCGTCCCTTGCGGCATCGCCGAGCACGGCGTCACCAGCCTGGTGGCCCTCGGCCGCCCCGTGACCCTGGCCGACGCCGACGAGGCCCTGCGCCGGAGCTTCACCGAAGTGTTCGGCCCGGTGGTGGAGGCGGAGGCGCCTTTGTAATCTCCTCTCCCCTCGATGGGGGAGAGGTCGGGAGTGGGGATGAGTGCACAACGCTCGGGGAAGCGCGCAGGAGGCGACGCCTCCTGTTCCTTTCGCTTCAGCGCCGCACTCCGACACCCCCATCCCCGGCCCTTCCCCCATCGAGGGGGAAGGGAGTCACCCCCGCGGCCCGAACCGGTTGAAGCCCTTCTGGCCTGGCCAGAGCGCCAGGCCGACGCCGAACCAGAGCACGAGGCCGAGGCAGATCCCGCCGAAGATCCCCTCCGGCCAGGGACGGATCCATGGATAGGCCAGGATCGGCAGGGCCGACCACCAGCCGGCGAGGCCGCGGTCGTGCAATCGCTTGGAGAGCACGCTGGCGGCCGCGCACATCAGCACCGGGTATACGGCCCAGCCGGTGATCCAGTGCGCGAGCGACCCGGCCCGCTGGTAGAGCTCGAACACGACGATCACCAGCGCCAGCGCCGGAACGAATACCCTACGCCCGATCCGGCCGACGCCCGAGACGTAGAGTTCTACAGGATCGAAACCGGCCATCACGGTACAGAATCGGTCGCGCTCACGCGAACTCCACCAGGACCTCGTCGGCGGCGACGCTGTCGCCGGCCTTGGCGCCGACGGACTTCACCGTTCCGTCGCGCTCGGCCTTGATGATGTTCTGCATCTTCATGGCCTCGATGATGGCGACGGTCTCGCCCTCCTTGACCTCCTGGCCTTCGATCACCTCCAGCGAGACCACCAGGCCCGGCATGGGCGAGACGATCATCTTGGAGGTGTCGGCGGGCGGGCGTTTGGGCAGGCGTTCGTGCAGGTCGGCCGACAGCGGCGTCAGCACCCGCACCCGGCATTTGGCCGCCCGCTGGCGGATCAAAAAGCCCTCGGCCGCCGGCCGCGTCTCGAGCGCGAAGGCCTTGCCGTCGAGCACGCCGCGGAACACCGGCGAGCCCGGACGCCAGTTGATCCCGCGCAGGCTGAGGTGGCGCGCTTCGTCGGTCAGCTCCACCACCATCCCGTCCGCCGACGGGTTCAGCGTCACCGCCCGCCGGTCGTCGCCGATCATCACCACCCAGGCCTTGCGGGTCAGAGGACCGGAGAGGCCGTTGCCGGCCTTGCGCGCGCGGGCCGCCAGGATCACGTGCATGTGCGCCGCCGCCGCGGTCATCACGTCCTTCTGGAACGGGGTCGGCTCGACGCCGTGGAAGCCGTCGGGGAACTCGTCGGCGATATAGCGGGTGGAGATCCTGCCCGAGCGGAACCGCTCCTGGTCCATCACCGCGGCCAGGAAGGGGATGTTCTGCCCCAGGCCCTCGATGTGGAAGTCCTCGAGCGCCCGCCCCATGCCGTCGATGGCCAGGGTCCGGTCCTCGCCCCAGGTGCACAGCTTGGCGATCATCGGGTCGTAGAACATCGAGATCTCGTCGCCCTCGCGGACGCCGGTGTCGTTGCGCACCACATAGGGGTGTTCCGCGTCGCCGTGTTCGCCCTCCGCCGGGGCGGCGTAGCGCACCAGCCGGCCGATCGAGGGCAGGAACTTGCGGTAGGGATCCTCAGCGTAGATGCGGCTCTCGATCGCCCAGCCGTTGATCTTCAGGTCCTTCTGGCCGAAGGCCATCACCTCGCCGGCGGCCGAGCGCAGCATCTGCTCGACGAGGTCGACGCCGGTGATCAGCTCGGTGACCGGGTGCTCCACCTGCAGCCGGGTGTTCATCTCCAGGAAGTAGAAGCTCTTGTCCTGGCCGGCGACGAACTCCACCGTGCCGGCGCTGTCGTAGTTGACCGCCCTGGCCAGGGCCACCGCCTGGGCTCCCATGGCCTCGCGGGTCCTGGCGTCGAGCAGGGGCGAGGGCGCCTCTTCGATCACCTTCTGGTTCCGGCGCTGGATCGAGCACTCGCGCTCGAACAGGTGCACCACATGGCCGTGCTTGTCGCCGAGCACCTGGATCTCGATGTGGCGCGGCGAGGTGATGAACTTCTCGATGAAGATGCGGTCGTCGCCGAACGAGGCCTTGGCCTCGGCGCGCACCGCCGGGAAGCCCTCCTCCACGTCCTTGCGGCTATGGGCGACGCGGATGCCCTTGCCGCCGCCGCCGGCCGAGGCCTTGATCATCACCGGATAGCCGATCTCCTCGGCGATGCGGATGGCGTGGGCGGTGTCGTCGATCTCGCCGATATGGCCGGGCACGCACGACACGCCGGCCTTCTCGGCGAACTTCTTGGATTCGATCTTGTCGCCCATGGCGCTGATGGCGCCGGGGTTGGGGCCGATGAAGACGATCCCCTCGTCGGCGCAGCGCTGGGCGAAGCTCGCGTTCTCGGACAGGAAGCCGAAGCCCGGGTGCACGGCCTCAGCGCCCGTCTCTTTGCAGGCGGCGATGATCTTGTCCTGCACCAGATAGGACTGGGCGGCGGGCGGCGGGCCGATGAACACGGTCTCGTCGGCCATCTCCACGGCCAGCGAATCGGCGTCGGCCTCGGAATAGACCACCACCGTCTTGATCCCCATCCGCCGGCAGGTCTTGATGACCCGGACGGCGATCTCGCCCCGGTTGGCGATCAATATCTTCGAAAACATCGGGCGGCGGCCCCCTCGGCGGCGAACATCCCGTCCGAGTTAGACGGCCGAACCCCCCTTGCCAATCGCGAAGTGGGGGACGGGTATCGCCACCCTTCCTTTCGCTCCGTCATGCCCGGACTTGTTCCGGGCGCCCATGGCGCGACGGACCTACCAGTTGAGACGGTTATAGAGTTCGAGCCAGTCCTGTGTTGAGCGTGCCGTTCTTACGACTGGCGAGAATGTAGACGGCGATGATTCCGTCCGGAGTCATGGCCGCCAATCGAGCGGGATGGGCGCCCGGAACAAGTCCGGGCATGACGAGTATTTTAGACAGACAGGCGGCCGTACCGTCAGCGCCTCCTCCCTACTCCGCCGCCATCGCCACCGGGCGGGCGGGGGTCAGCGCCACCTTTGCCGCCAACTCCACCTGGGCCTGGCGGTATTCCTGGTCGAGGCGGGCGATGAAGTCGGCGGCGGGCTCGCGGTCGTTGACCGCGCCGATGCCCTGGCCGCAGCCCCAGATGTCGCGCCAGGCCTTGGCCTTCTGGTTGCCGCCCGAGCCGAAGTTCATCGCCGAGGGGTCGCTGACCGGCAGGTTGTGCGGATCGAGGCCGGCGGCGACGATGGACGGGGCCAGATAGTTGCCGTGCACCCCGGTGAACAGGTTGGTGTAGACGATGTCGGCCGCCGCGCTGCCGACGATCATGTCCTTGTACCCCTCGGGCGCATTGGCCTCGGCCGTGGCGATGAAGGCCGAGCCGATATAGGCGAGGTCGGCGCCCATGGCCTGGGCCCCCAGGATGGCGCGGCCCGACGCGATCGCGCCCGACAGGGCCAGCGGCCCGTCGAACCACTGGCGCACCTCCTGCACCAGGGCGAACGGCGACAGGCCGCCGGCATGGCCGCCGGCCCCGGCCGCCACGGTGATCAGGCCATCGGCGCCCTTCTCGACCGCCTTGTGGGCGAAGGCGTTGCTGATCACGTCGTGCATGACCACGCCGCCATAGCTGTGCACCGCGTCGTTCACGTCGGTGCGGGCGCCGAGCGAAGTGATCACCACCGGCGCCTTGTACTTGACGCAGAGCTCGAGGTCCTCCTCGAGCCGGTTGTTGGTCTTGTGCACGATCTGGTTCACCGCATAGGGGGCCGACGGCGTATCCGGATGATCGCGGTCCCAGGCCGCGAGCTCCTCGGTGATCCGCGCGAGCCACTCGTCGAGCTGGGAGATCGGCCGGGCGTTCAGCGACGGGAACGAGCCGACGACGCCCGCCTTGCACTGGGCGATCACCAGCTCGGGCCCCGAGATGATGAACAGGGGCGAGCCGATCACGGGCAGGCGCAGGCGGTCGCGCAGGACGGGCGGAAGGGCCATGGGGGATCTCCAACGAGCGCCGCGGGGCGCGTCTGAACAGCGCTAGGGTACGGTCTCGCCGCCGCCGGGCAAGCCGAAAGCGCCGCATGACCATGCGTAACGGGTTGACGCAGCGGACGTGAAGAGCGTTTCTCCGGCCGTTCTTCGAGGGGTCTGGATTTGGACGACGGCGTCATCCCGCTGGCACAGGATTTCCCGCCGGGCGACCCGGCGGCCTGGATGGCCCTGGTCGAAAAGACCCTCGACGGTCAGCCGTTCGACAAGCGGCTGGTCAGCCGCACCTACGACGGCCTCAGGATCGAACCGCTCTACACCGCGGCCAACGCCGGGCGGCCGCTCGGCCGCGCCGCACCGGGCCCGCGCGCGGAGGGCCGCTGGGACCTTCGCGCCCGGGTGCTGCACCCCGATCCGGTCGCCGCCAACGCCGCGGCGCTGGACGAACTCGACGGCGGCGCCGGTTCGCTGCTGATCTCGGTCGACCCGTCGGGCGTGAGCGGGGTCGCCATCGGCTCGGCCGCCGACCTCGGCACGGTGCTGGACGGCGTGCTGATCGACCTCGCGACAGTGGCGCTCGACGCCGGTCCTCACGCGCTGGCGGTCGGCGAATGGCTGCTCGACCTCGGCGAGGCGCGGACGCTGAGGCCCAGACTGGCCCTGCACATCGATCCCCTGTCGAGCTTCGCCGCAACCGGCGTCGCCGCCGGCGGGATCGCGACGCAGATCGCGGCCGGCGCGGCCCTGGCCGGGCGCGGCGTGGCCGAGAGCGCGTTCCTGGCGTCGGGTCAGGTCGTGCACGAGGCCGGCGGCGGCGAGGCGGCCGAGCTCGGCTTCGCCATGGCGGCCGCCCTCACCTACGCCCGATCGATGATCGAGGCGGGCCTCGAGCCCGCCCAGGCCTTCGGCGCGATCGCCCTCGGCCTCGCCGCCGACGGCGACTACTTCCTGACCCTGGCCAAGCTTCGCGCCGCGCGGGCGCTGTGGGCGCGGATCACCGGCGCGGCGACGGGCAGCCCTCTCACCGCCGTGATCGAGGCGCGCTCGTCGCGCCGGATGCTGGCGGCGCTGGATCCGTGGGTGAACCTCTTGCGACTGACCTCGGCCTGCTTCGGCGCGGCCGCCGGCGGCGCCGACGCCATCGTGCTCGACGCCTTCAGCGAGCCGCTCGGCCGTCCCACCCGCTTCGCCCGCCGCCAGGCGCGCAACACCCAGCTGGTCCTGATGGAGGAGAGCCACCTGGGCCGCGTCGCCGATCCGGCCGCCGGCTCCTGGTATCTCGAGAGCCTCAGTCGTGAGCTGGCCGAGGCCGGCTGGGCCTTCATGCAGAAGATCGAGGCCGCCGGCGGCGCGGCCGCGGCCCTCGAAAGCGGCGTGGTCGCCGAGGCCGTCGGCGCCGCCCGCGCCGCGCGCGCCGCCGACATCGCCCGGCGCAAGGCCGGGCTGATCGGGGTGTCGGAGTTTCCCGACCTGGCCGAGGCCGGTGTCGATCTCGATCTCGCCGACGCCGCCCCCTTCGCCAAGCCGGCGCCCGCGCCCCTGCCCGGCCCCGAAAGCCGTTGCCGGCCGCTGGCGCCGTGGCGCGCCGCCGCGCCGTTCGAGGCCCTGCGCCGCCGCGCCGCCGCCCTGGAGCCTCGGCCCAAGGTGTTCCTGGCCACCCTCGGTTCGCCCGCCGACTACGCCGGACGTGTGGGCTTCGCGCGCAATCTGTTCGCCGCCGGCGGCATCGCCGCCGAGGTCGGCGATGTGAACGACTGCCAACCCGACCTGGCGACGATCGCGGTGATCTGCTCGTCCGACGCGCGCTACGCCGAGGAGGGCGAAGCCGCCGCCCGGGCGCTCAAGGCCGCCGGCGCCCGCCATGTCTATCTCGCCGGTCGGCCGGGCGAGCTGCAGGCCAAGCTCGAGGCCGCCGGTGTGCACGGCTTCCTCTACGCCGGCATGGATGCGCCGCAGCTGCTGAGCGGCGCCTTGGATCTGGCGGAGCTCGGCTGATGGACGGCGCCGGTTTTACCGAACACACCTGGGACACGCTGAAGGTCTGGAGCGGCGCGTGCGCCACGCCGCAGGACGTGGACGCCGGTGCGGCGGTGTTCGCATTGGCCGACACGCTGAACCCCCGGCCGATGGAGTGGATGCTGCCGCAGCCGGTGATCTGGACCGACGAGGACGAGGAGTTCGCCGCGGTCGTGGTCCAGGCCGAGGCGCACGAGACCGAGGCCGGCGAGACGCTGGAGGTGCTGGGCCTGGTCCTGCCCACCGGCAAGACCGTGGTCGCCTTCACCGAGGACGTGGAGGAAGTCGACGGGGTGGATCCCACCTGGATCGCCCTGATCGAGGCGGAGCTCGAACCGGTCGAGGACGATGAAGACGAGGAGGACGGCGAATGACCAGGCCCTGGCCCGACTTCGCCACCCTGCCGTTCGAGGACGCCGCCGCGGGCATGCCTGCGACCGGCCCGGCCTGGGAGACGCCCGAAGGCATTCCGGTCAAGCCGGGCTATGGCGCCGCCGACGTCGAGGGCCTGGACTTCACCGGCGGCTATCCGGGGCTGGCTCCGTTCGTGCGCGGCCCCTACCCCACCATGTACGCCACCAATCCGTGGACCATCCGCCAGTACGCGGGCTTCTCCACGGCCGAGGATTCCAACGCCTTCTACCGCCGCAATCTGGCGGCCGGGCAGATGGGGCTGTCGGTGGCCTTCGACCTCGCCACCCACCGCGGCTATGACTCGGATCATCCACGGGTGAAGGGCGACGTGGGCATGGCTGGCGTGGCGATCGATTCCATCTTCGACATGCGCACACTGTTTTCAGGCATCCCGCTCGACAAGATGAGCGTGTCGATGACCATGAACGGCGCGGTGTTGCCGATCCTGGCCCTCTATATCGTCGCCGCCGAAGAGCAGGGCGTGCCCCACGCCAAGCTTTCGGGCACGATCCAGAACGATATCCTCAAAGAGTTCATGGTGCGGAACACCTACATCTATCCGCCCCTGCCCTCGATGCGGATCATCTCCGACATCTTCGCCTACACAGCCAAGGAGATGCCGCGCTTCAACAGTATATCCATCTCCGGCTATCACATGCAGGAGGCCGGCGCGACCGCCGACCTGGAGATGGCCTACACCCTGGCCGACGGGGTCGAGTACGCCCGCGCCGGCGTCGCCGCCGGGATGAGCATCGACCGGTTCGCCCCGCGCCTGTCGTTCTTCTGGGCCATCGGCATGAACTACTTCATGGAGGTGGCCAAGATGCGGGCCGCCCGCCTGCTGTGGGCACGGCTGATGAAGCGGGAGTTCGACCCGCAGGACCCGCGCTCGCTGTCGCTGCGCACCCACTCGCAGACCTCGGGCTGGAGCCTGGCGGCGCAGGACGTGTTCAACAATGTGGCCCGCACCTGCGTCGAGGCGATGGCCGCGGCGGGCGGGCAGACCCAGAGCCTGCACACCAACGCGCTCGACGAGGCCCTGGCCCTGCCGACCGATTTCTCCGCCCGCATCGCCCGCAACACCCAGCTGTTCCTGCAGACCGAGAGCGGCCTCACCCGCACCATCGATCCCTGGGGCGGCAGCTATTACGTCGAGCGACTGACCTACGACCTGGCCCGCAAGGCGCTGGCCCACATCGACGAGGTCGAGCGGCTCGGCGGCATGGCCAAGGCCATCGAGCAGGGCCTGCCCAAGCTGCGCATCGAGGAGGCGGCGGCCAAGACCCAGGCTCGCATCGACACCGGCCACCAGGTGGTGGTGGGCGTGAACCGGTTCCGGCCCGACACCCTCGACGACATCCCCATGCTGAAGGTCGACAACGCCTCGGTGCGCGAACAGCAGCTGGAGAAGCTGACCCGGCTCAAGGCCGAGCGCGATCCCAAGGCGGTGGAGGCGGCGCTCGAGGCCCTGACCCACGGCGCGGCTGGCGGCGCCAACCTCCTGGAGCTGGCGGTGGAGGCGGGTCGGGCCAAGGCCACGGTGGGCGAGATCTCCTATGCGCTGGAGAAGGTGTTCCACCGGCACAAGGCGGTGATCCGCGCCATCGACGGCGTCTACGGCCGCGAGGCCGGCGAGAAGGACGCCGCCGTCCTCCGCGCCAGGGCCATGGTCAAGGCGTTCAAGGAGGCCGACGGCCGCGCGCCCAAGATCATGGTCGCCAAGATGGGCCAGGATGGCCACGACCGCGGCCAGAAGGTGGTGTCGAGCGCCTTCGCCGACCTCGGCTTCGACGTGGACATCGGCCCCCTGTTCCAGACTCCCGAGGAGGCCGCGGCCCAGGCCATCGAGCACAAGGTGCACGTGGTCGGCGCCTCGTCCCTGGCGGCCGGACACCTGACCCTGGCGCCCGAGCTGATCGGCGCGCTCAAGGCCGCCGGCCACGCCGACATCATGACCGTGATCGGCGGCGTCATCCCGCCCCAGGACCACCAGGCCCTGCGCGACGCCGGCGTCGAAGCCATCTTCGTCCCCGGCACGGTGATCGCCGAAGCCGCCATCGAACTGCTCGACAAGCTCAACGCCCGGCTGGGCTATGCCCAGCGGGCGGCGGAGTAGCGCGCGGGCCATGCCGCCGTCCTTCGGACCGATCCGCCAGAACGGCTATGTGGTGCGCGACATCCGCGCGGCGATGCAGCACTGGGTGACGGTGCTCGGCGTCGGCCCGTGGTTCTTCATCGAGACGGTGAAGACCGACTACTTCCGCTATCGCGGGGCCGACTCGCCGGTGAGGATGAGCATCGCCCTGGCCAACTCGGGCGACCTGCAGATCGAACTGATCCAGCAGACCAACGACGCGCCGTCGCTGTACAGGGACTTCCTCGACGCCGGCCACGAGGGGCTGCAGCACCTGGCCTTCTGGACCGTCGACTACCAGGGCCTGTACGACCGTGCCCTCGCCGAGGGTTACGGCGTCGGCCACGAGGGCCAGATCGGCGGCGCTCAGGGCCGTTTCGCGTATTTCGACACCCCGTCCGCCCATCCCGGCGCCATGGTCGAGATCTCGGACATCAGCGGAAATAAGGGCCGCTTCTTCGAACACATCCGCAGGGCCGCGCTGGCGTGGGACGGGGCGGACCCCATCCGGGTGGTCTAAGCTCCCTTCAAGATTCCGGAATGGGGAAGTGGACCAAAACTTGAGCGGCGTTGTGGACGCCGTCCTGGAAGCGCTTGCGCAGGCCAGATCTTGATCCGGCGGCGCTGCCCCACCCGTCCGCTTCGCGGCCACCCTTCCCATAAAGGAGAGGGACAAAAGTCTTGGACAAGCCTGTGCGTCCAGTCCCCTATCCCAGATACACGACCCGGCGCCTTTCCGTACCGGCGCGGACGCCGGCCAGGATGTCGGCGTGTGCGGGGTCGCCCCTGCGGCCTTCGAGGTAGAGGGTGTCGTCCATCGCCTTGGCGATCATGTCGGCGGAGATCTTGTGCGCGCGGAAGGCCGCGGCGGCCAGTTCGGCCACCACGCCGACGCCCGGAACCAGATTGCCGGTTCCGATCAGGGTCCGCACGCCGATCAGGACGGTGATCGACAGCAGGGTCGTGGCCGGCGCGCGCGCCCGCATGCCCATGACGATCAGCAAAAGGCCGGCGATCACGCTGTAGATCTCGCCGACGAAGGGCACGAACTCGAGCACCCCCTCTAAGCCGATCTTGATCGGACCGAGATGGATGACGTTGTCCGACACATTGCCGATCCGGTCCACCGACTGGCGGATGTTGTGCAGATCGACGTGCGAGCGGGCGAGGAACATGGCGGGAGTTCTCGACAGGAACCGGGGGACAGTCTGCAACACGGGAACGCCGCGCGTAAGCGGTACTGTGGTCTGCAACGCCTGACCCGGCGGCTCCGTTCGCCCGGAACGGGATTTCCCTGGCGGCCGGTTCGCGGCCCGGCGTTAGACCTCGGGGCGACGGCTCTGACGCTGGCGGCGCAGCTGCGAACTGCGCTGCGGCCGGACGCCGGCCTTGGCGGAGACCGTCTTGATCCGGCTGCGGACCTTGGCCGGGCTCGCCTCTTCGGCGATGGCCGCCGGCGGCGCCGTCTCGGGCGCTGTCTCCGGCTCCGGCGCGGCGACGACGGGCGGCGCGGTCTTCGCCACAGCGCGCCGGGGCGCGGCGGCCCGGGCGCTGATCACCTTGGC
>CAILTK010000022.1 GCA_903837135.1 uncultured Caulobacterales bacterium | reverse complement strand
GGCGTTGCGCGCAGCGCGGCTGGGTCCTCGGGTCAAGCCCGAGGATGACAAACAGGTGGGCCTTAAGCCGCTTCGGAGTGGACCTGTTCGGCGCAGCTGACGCGATCGCGGCCGGCGCGCTTGGAGGCATAGAGCGCGGCGTCGGCGCGCTCGACGAAGGCGCCCGGGCCTTCGCCCCGCAGATATTCGGCCACGCCGACGGACACGGTCACCGCGCCGAGATCCTCGTTGGTGGAGCGGCGCTTCAGGGTCCGCGAGCCGATCTCGCGGCGAATGGCGTCGAGCTCGCGCGCGACCTCGGCCATCCGCTCGGTCGGAAACAGCACCGCAAACTCCTCGCCGCCGAATCGGGCCGAGAGGCGCGGCGGATCGCCGAGGCGGGCCATCACGCTGGCCACATAGCGGATCACCTGATCGCCGGTCTGGTGGCCCCAGGTGTCGTTGAACCGCTTGAAGTGATCGATGTCGACGATCGCCATGGTCAGCGGCGCGGCGGTCTCGTCCGCCTCCGCGCACTGACGGGTCAGGCCGTCGTCGAGCGCCTTGCGGTTGGCGAGGGTGGTGAGCGCGTCGGTCATCGCTTCGCGACGCACCTGTTCGAGGTGTTCGCGCAGCCGGCCCACCTCGTTGGTGGAGGCGTTCAGGCGCTTTTCGAGCGAGGCGTTCTCGCGCTGGACCTTCTTGGTGGCCCCGGCGAGGCTCTGCACCAGCCGGACCATCCCTTCGGTGTCGACGATCTCGGGACTCGACAGCTCCTCGGTGGCGCCGGCCAGGGCCTTGCCGTAGGCGTCGGTCGACTTCTGCGCCACCTTGATGGCGGCGGCGATGTTCTCCAGCTGTTCGTTCAGCTTGTCGCCGGCGTCGCGGATCTCTTCGTTGAGCCGGGCCTTGGGCAGGTATTCGGCCGCCAGCCCCTCCGCCACCGCTTCGGTGATCGCCTCGCCGTCGTGCAGCAGCTGCTTGATGGCCAGGCTGAGGGGGCTCTCCGGATAGCCGACGTAGTGCACCCACAGTTCGAAGTTCAGCGGCGTCGGCCAGATCTTGTGCTCTTCCATCCCCTCCACGGCGGCGCGCGCCAGCCGATAGGCGTCGGGGCCGCGCAAGGAGAGTTCGACTTCGCCGGCCATTTCGCGTGACTTCTCCGCGCCCCCCGTGGGCTTGCGTCACACCCTATGTCGCAAAAGCAGAAACGTCGGGTTAAAGGCCGCGCTCAAGGCGAAGCTTCATCGTCGTTTCGTCCGCGGCGCCGGCGGCCCAGCCCGGTCCGGCGGCGGCCGCCCGCCTAGACCTCGGCGGGCGTCTCGGCCTTCTTGCGCGGCCGCCTGGGCTTGGGCGCGGCGAGGCCCTCCACGGCGACACCCTCGACGGCCCCGTCGGCCGCGGCCACGGCGGGCTTGCGCGTGCGCTTGGGCTTCTCGACCGCCGCTTCGGCCGTCTCGCTCTGGAGGGCGGGAACGGTGAAGCTCGTCAGCAGGAAGGCCGGCAGATCGTGACCGAAGCCGACCACCGACGGGCCGAGATCGTCACGGTCGCGCCGACCACGGCCGTCGTCGCGCCGGGGCTCGAGCCGGGGCGCCCGGTCGTGAGAAGGGCGGTCGTGAGAAGGGCGGTCCTGGGACGTCCGGTCCTGGAGCGCCCGATCCTGGGGCGCCCGGTCCTGGAGCGGTCGCTCTTCACGCGGGGTGCGCTCGTCCCGGGGGGGACGCGCGTCGCGGCGCGGGCGATCCGCCGGGTCGACCGCCGCCGGGGCGTCGCGGCGCGCTTCGCTGCGTGGCGCCCGCTCCTCGCGTTGGGGCCGCTCCTCGCGCGGGGCGCGCGCCTCGCGGGCGGGGCGG
>CAILTK010000021.1 GCA_903837135.1 uncultured Caulobacterales bacterium | reverse complement strand
GGCTTCTTCCTCGGTGACGGCACCGGATGCGGCAAGGGCCGGGAGATCGCCGGCGTCATCGCCGACAACCTGGCCCAGGGCCGCCATCGGGCGGTCTGGCTGTCGAAGAACGACGCTCTCCTGGAGGACGCCCGCCGCGACTGGGGCGCCATCGGCGGCGCCGCGTCCGACATCACCCCGCAGTCCTCGTGGAAGCAGGCCGACGCCATCCGGCTCGACCGGGGCATCCTCTACTCGACCTACGCCACCCTGCGGCAGCCCGCGCGCGGGGATCGGCCCTCGCGGATGGACCAGATCGTCACTTGGCTGGGCGCCGACTTTGACGGGGTGATCGTCTTCGACGAAGCCCACGCCATGGCCAACGCCGCCGGCGGCGGCAAGGGCGGCCGTGGCCCGAAGAAGGCCTCCCAGCAGGGCATGGCGGGGCTCGCCCTGCAAAACCGCCTGCCCAACGCCCGGATCCTCTACGTCTCGGCCACGGGCGCCACCACGCCGGAGAACCTGGCCTACGCCGCCCGGCTCGGCCTATGGGGCGGGCCCGAAGCGCCCTTCCCCACTCGTGAGGCCTTTATGGACGCCGTGGAGACCGGCGGCGTGGCGGTGATGGAGCTGATCGCGCGCGAGCTGAAGGCCATGGGCCTCTACATCGCCCGCTCGCTTTCGTTCGACGGCGTGGAATACGAAGCCCTGCGTCATCCGCTCACGGACGACGACATCGCGATCTGGGACGCCTGGGCCGACGCCTACCAGCTGATCCACCAGAACCTGCGCGGCGCCCTGGAGGCGGTCGGCATCAGCGAGGACGGCAAGCCAAAGTCGGGCCAGGCCGCCTCCGCCATCATGTCGGCGTTCGAAGGGGCGAAGCTACGGTTCTTCGGCAACCTCCTCGCCGGCCTGAAGTCCCCTTCCCTCGTGGCTTCGATCCGGCAGGACCTCGGCGAGGGCCGATCGGCCGTGGTGCAGGTCGTCTCGACCAATGAAGCGGTGATGGAACGCCGCCTCGCCGAGATCCCCGCCGAAGAGTGGAACAACCTCGCCGTCGACCTGACGCCCAAGGACCAGGTGCTCGACTACCTGATGGGAGCCTTCCCAATCATGGCCATGGACGCCGTCGAAGACGAGGACGGCAACGTCACCATGGTCCCGGTGATGGTCGATGGCGCCCCCGTGGTCAGCCAGGAGGCCCTGCGGCTGCGCGAGGAGCTGGTCACCGAACTCGCCTGCCTGCCCGCCGTGCCGGGCGTGCTGGACGCGGTGCTGGCCGCGCTGGGGACCGAGCTCGTGGCTGAGATCACCGGCCGGAGTCGCCGGGTGATCCAGCGCGATGGTCGCCGCGTCGTCGAGCGGCGCAGCGCTTCGGCCGCCAAGGCCGAGACCGACGCCTTCATGGCTGGCAAGAAGCGGGTGCTGGTGTTCTCCGACGCCGGCGGCACGGGCCGCAGCTACCATGCAGACCTCAGCGCTCAGAACCAGCAGCGCCGGGTCCACTATCTGGTCGAGCCCGGCTGGCGAGCCGACGCGGCTATCCAGGGTCTGGGCCGGTCGCACCGCACCAACCAGGCCGTAGCCCCACTGTTTCGGCCGGTGACGACCGACATTCACGGCGAGAAGCGGTTCACCTCGACCATTGCGCGCCGGCTCGACAGCCTGGGCGCTCTGACCCGGGGCGAGCGGCGCACTGCCGGCAATGGTCTGTTCCGCGCCGAGGACAACCTCGAAAGTCCCTGGGCGCACCGCGCTTTGCAAGCCTTCTACGTCGCCCTGCATTTCGGCAACGTCGAAGCGATGGACCGGGAGACCTTCGAGGCCAAGACCGGGCTTCGCCTGCTCGACCCTGACGGCGATCTGAAGTCGTCCGACGATCTGCCGCCGATGAACACCTTCCTCAACCGCCTGCTGGCGTTGCGGATCGCCGACCAGAACAGCCTGTTCGCGGCCTTCGACGAGATCCTTTCCAGCATCCTGGAACGGGCCGCCGCCGCCGGCGCGCTGGACCGCGGCATGGAGGACATCGAGGCGGACGACCTGGTGGTGAAGGCCGAGGAGGTGATCCGGACCGACGCGGTCACCGGCGCGGAGACCAAGCTCCTGACCTTCCAGGTGCGGACCCGCCGCAGCCTCACCGGCGCCGAGGACGCCCTTGCCGGGGTCGATCCGCAGGCAACGGTCTTCGCGGTCAACAGCAAGTCGGGCCGCGCAGCCCTCGTCGTCCAGGGGCTGACCACGACGAACGACGACGACCGGCTAATCCCCGCCGTGCGTCTGATCCGGCCGGAAAAGCGCAGCATTGCGTCGCTGAAGGGCTTCGAGGAATCGGCCTGGGAGGCTTGCGAGGAGGCCGTCTGGAGGGCGGCCTGGGACGCCGAGATCGCCGAGGCCGATCCCTGGATCAGCCGTGAGCTGGTGCTGGTCACGGGGCTATTGCTGCCCATCTGGGCGAGCCTGCCCGACAAGCGCACCTCCGTCCGCCGGCTCAAGGCGCCGGATGGACGTCGATGGCTTGGCCGCGTCCTCGACCCCGCCCAGGTCACGCCCTTGAAGATCGCCCTGGGGTTGACCGACACCGCCAGCGCGGTCGGGGACGGCGTGGTTGCCAGCCGCCTGGTCCTGACCGAAGGCGCCTCGGTCGCCCTGGCCGGGGGGCTGTGGCTGCGCCGGGCCAAGGTCATGGACCGACACCGCCTGGAGATCATCGGCGCGGCGGCGCAGCGGCCGGCGTTCACGGCACTAGGCTGCTTTGTCGAGATCATCGCCTACACGCCGCGGGTATTCGTGCCGACGGACCAGCCGCAGGTGCTGACGGCGATCCTGGCGAAGTGGCCGGCGCAGTCGATCCTGCCGGCGGCGGCTTGATCCAGGGCCTGCCAACGGAGCCGTCGACGCCTCGGTCGACGGCTCCTGTCGTGCCGCTAGGCGGGTCAAAGGCAGGAGGAAGGGCGCGAGCGGGTGCGCTCGATGGGAGCGCTGCAGGAGTAATCCCATGTCCGACACCGGCTGGACGCTCACGCGCGTCGACACCCTGACATCCCTTTGGCGCGACGGTCTCAGCGCCTCGCAGGTCGCCAAGGCCCTGGGCGGCGTGACCCGCAACGCCGTCATCGGCAAGGTCCATCGGCTGGGCCTCAGCGGGCGCGTCGCCGGCGGCGTCGTCCGCAGAGCCGCCACGCCCAGGCCTCCACGGCAATCACCGATCCGGGTCGCCCGGTCGCCGTCGCCGCAGCTGGCCAGGCCCGTTGTTGCCATCGTCGAGGCGCCCGAAGGGCCGGGTCTCGTCTCCCGCCTCGAGCACGTCGGCGCCCACTGCTGCCGGTGGCCGATCGGTGATCCGAAGTCGGATAGCTTCAGCTTCTGCGGACGCCCGGCTGGGGACGGGCCCTACTGCGGAGGGCACGACCGGGCGGCGCATCAGCCCAGGCGTTTGAAGCCGCTGACGGCCGATCCCCTGGTGCGCCGGGTCCTCGCGGGTCTCGCGGCCTGAAATCGGGAGCGCCGCCGGCCCTCGGGGTCGGCGGCGTTTCTGCTTGGGACCGGCTGCGCCGGGGAGGATGGGAGGAAGGGACGGAGCGGGCGAGCGCTCCGGGATTGGCCTGGGGCGAAGCGCCGAGGCTCCCATGTCCAACGTCCTGGATGACCTGATCACCGATATCATCGCCCGCAT
>CAILTK010000020.1 GCA_903837135.1 uncultured Caulobacterales bacterium | reverse complement strand
CCGGCCGCGGCGTTGCCCTCGATGTAGATCCGGTCGCCGACCTTGTCCGCCCGCGCCACCTTGAGCTGAATCGGCGCGCAGTGTTCGGCCGCCGCGTCGCGGCCGAGGTGGAAGGCCTGGATATTCTCGGGGATCAGCTTGGGCTTCTTGGCGAACTCCTCGCCGAGCAACTGCTCGATCACGGCGGGCTCGATGTCGAGCAGGTAGGACAGGGCGCCCACGTAGACGATGTTCTTGAGCAGCTGGCGCTTGCGCGCCTCCTGGTAGCGGGCGTTGACGATCTCGGTCAGCGGCAGGCCGACCACATTGATGTCGCCACGGAAGGCCGAGGGCGGCAGCGGCCGGGTGGAGTCGTAGAACAGATAGCCGCCGGGTTCGATCGAGGCGACGTCGGCGGCCCACGTCTGCGGGTTCATGGCCACCATCAGGTCGACCCCGCCGCGCCGGCCGAGCCAGCCGGCTTCGCACACCCGCACCTCGTACCAGGTGGGCAGGCCCTGGATGTTGGATGGGAAGATGTTGCGCGCGGCCACGGGCACGCCCATGCGCAGGATCGACTTGCCAAACAGGGCGTTGGCGCTGGCCGACCCCGAGCCGTTCACATTGGCGAACTTGACGACGAAGTCGTTGACGGCGGCGATGGCGGTCATTGGCGATTTTCCGGATTATAGTCCCAACACCGGCCGCGAGATTCCTCTGCTCCCTTACGGCATTCACACATCCGGCTCGAGGCGTGCGACGGCCTCGTCCTTCGAGGCTCCGCTTCGCTACGCACCTCAGGATGAGGCCGAATTCCACCGCGGCACGACCCTATAAGTCGCCTCACCCTGAGGTGCGAGCCGAAGGCGAGCCTCGAAGGACGAGGCGTCGCACGGCGGCTCGGCGCAAGCGCGGACGCGCGTAGCCCCCTCACGGGGGAGGAGAAGAACGGCGGCGGCATCACGCCGCCACCCTCTTTTCCGAGCGGCGCCCGGCGGGCGCCATGTCGGCGTGGGTGATGTCGAGGCGGAACTTCTGCATGTCCCAGGCGCCGGTGGGGCAGCGCTCGGCGCAGAGGCCGCAGTGCAGGCAGACGTCCTCGTCCTTGACCATGACCCGGCCGGTGGGCAGGTCGCTGGAGACGTAGAGCGCCTGCTCCGGATGGGGCGCGGGGGCCTTGAGCCGCGTGCGCAGGTCGTCCTCGGGCCCGTTCTCGGTGAAGGTGATGCAGTCCACCGGGCAAATGTCCATGCAGGCGTCGCACTCGATGCACAGCGGGGTAGTGAACACCGTCTCCACGTCGCAGTTCAGGCAGCGCTGGGCCTCGGCGTAACCGAGCTTCTGGTCGAAGCCGAGTTCGACCTCGACCTTGACGTCCTTGAGCGACACGGCGGTGTCGCGATGGGGAACCTTGAAGCGCAGGTCGTTGGAGATGTCGTTGTCGTAGCTCCACTCGTGGATGCCCATCTTCTGGCTGGCCAGGTGGACCATCGGCGGCGGCCGATCCTTTACGTCCTGGCCGTTGCACAACAGGTCGATGGAGACCGCGGCCTCGTGGCCGTGGGCCACGGCCCAGATGATGTTCTTGGGACCGAAGGCGGCGTCGCCGCCGAAGAACACCTTGGGATTGGTCGACTGGAAGGTGATCTCATCGACCACCGGCATATCCCAGCGCTCGTCGAACGCCACGCCGACGTCGCGTTCGATCCAGGGGTAGGCGTTCTCCTGGCCGATGGCGACCAGGACGTCGTCGCAGGCGAAGCTCTCGTCCGGCTCGCCGGTCGGCTTCAGCGAGCGACGGCCGTCGGCGTCATAGACCGGCGCCACCTTTTCGAAGGTCATGCCCGTCAACCGGCCGTTCTCATGCAGGAAGCTCTTGGGCACGAGGTAGTTGAGGATCGGAATGCCCTCGTGCATGGCGTCCTCCTTCTCCCAGGGCGAGGCCTTCATCTCCTCGAACCCGGAGCGGACGATCACCTTCACGTCCTCGCCGCCGAGGCGTCGCGAGGTGCGGCAGCAGTCCATGGCGGTGTTGCCGCCGCCGAGCACGATCACCCGCCGCCCGATCGCCTCGACGTGGCCAAAGGAGACGTTGGAGAGCCAGTCGATGCCGATGTGGATGTGGGCGGCGGCCTCCCGGCGGCCGGGGACGTCGAGGTCGCGGCCGCGCGGCGCCCCCGCGCCGACGAACACCGCGTCGTACCCCTGGTCCAGCACGGCCTTCAGGCTGTCGACCCGCTGGTTGAGCCGCATCACTGGACCGAGGTCGGTGATGAACTTCACCTCCTCGTCGATCACCTCCTCGGGCAAGCGAAAGCGCGGGATCTGGCTGCGGATGAAACCGCCGGCCTTCTGCTGGTCGTCGAAGATCGTCACCTCATAGCCGAGGGGCGACAGGTCGCGCGCCACCGTCAGCGAGGCGGGACCGGCGCCGATGCAGGCGACGCGCTTGCCGTTGCCGTTGGCCGCGGCCTTGGGCATGTGCGCCGAGATATCGCCCTTGTTGTCGGCGGCCACGCGCTTCAGCCGGCAGATGGCGACCGGTTCGTCCTCGACCCGGCCGCGGCGACAGGCCGGTTCGCACGGCCGGTCGCAGGTGCGGCCGAGGATGCCCGGAAAGACGTTGGAGCGCCAATTGACCATATAGGCGTCGGCGTAGCGGCCGGCGGAGATCAGGCGGATGTATTCGGGCACCGGCGTATGCGCCGGGCAGGCCCACTGGCAGTCGACGACCTTATGGAAGTAGTCCGGCGCCCCAACGTCTGTGGGTTCCAATACGTCCTCCTCGCCCCTCGTGACTTCGGGGTCCGGAAATTCCGGTATGGCGCGCCATCAGGGATCCGGCCTCGATCTTTGCCTGGACCCTACGCCCGACTTGTGGAGGTCGACAAGCAAAAGCGCACCGAATTCCCCCGTCCGTTGAACGGGTATGGCCAGGGCGGAGTCGGGCTCTACTCGGCCGCGCTCATCGCCGCCGGGCGGCGGGCCGTCGCGGCCTTCTCGAGCCGCTCGACCAGCGCCGCGTGCTCGTCCCACAGCTCGCGCGGCAGCCGGTCGCCGAACTTCTCGTAGGCGGGCGGGATCAGCGACGCCTCCTCGGCCCACACGTCGGTATCGACCGAGAGCAAAAGATCGAGGTGCTGGTCGGAGATCGTCAGACCGGAGACGTCGAGCGACGCCTTCGTCGGCAGGTGGCCGATCGGACTGATCTGCGCGTCCGCCTCGCCTTCCAGACGCCCGACGATCCATTTCAGCACGCGGCTGTTCTCGCCGTATCCCGGCCAGACGAACTTGCCGCCCTCGTCCTTGCGGAACCAGTTGACGAAATAGATGCGCGGCAGCTTCGCCGCGTCGGTGCGTTTGCCCATCTTCAGCCAGTGGCCGAAATAGTCGCCCATGTTGTAGCCACAGAACGGCAGCATGGCGAAGGGGTCGCGGCGCAGTTCGCCCACCTTGTTCTCGGCGGCCGCCGTCCCCTCCGACGCCACATTGGAGGCCAGGAAGACGCCGTGCTGCCAGTCGAACGCTTCGGTCACCAGCGGCACCGACGTTGCGCGCCGCCCACCGAACAGGATGGCCGAGATCGGCACGCCCTCGGGATCCTCCCACTCGGGGGCGATGATCGGCACCTGGCTCGCCGGCACGGCGAAACGGGCGTTGGGATGGGCGGCGGGACCCATGGCCGTCGACCGGCTCCAGGCTTCCCCGCGCCAGTCGGTCAAGAGCGGCGGCGGTTCGTCGGTCAGGCCTTCCCACCAGACGTCGCCATCGGGCGTCAGGGCCACGTTGGTGAAGACGGTATTGGCGTAGAGCGAGTCGATGGCGTTCTTGTTGGTGGAGACGCCCGTTCCCGGCGCCACGCCGAACAGTCCGTATTCGGGATTGATGGCGTAGAGGCGGCCGTCCTCGCCGAACCGCATCCAGCAGATGTCGTCGCCGATGGTCTCGGCCTTCCAGCCCGGGATGGTCGGCTGCAGCATGGCCAGGTTGGTCTTGCCGCAGGCGCTCGGGAAGGCGGCGGCCATATAGTGCTGCTTGCCCTCGGGCGAGGTGAGCTTGAGGATCAGCATGTGCTCGGCCAGCCAGCCTTCGTCCCGCGCCATCACCGAGGCGATGCGCAGGGCGTAGCACTTCTTGCCGAGCAGGGCGTTGCCGCCGTAGCCCGAGCCGTAGGACCAGATCTCGCGGGTCTCGGGATAGTGGACGATGTACTTGGTTTCGTTGCACGGCCAGGCCACGTCCTTCTGGCCGGGCTTCAGCGGCGCGCCGAGGGTATGCACCGCCGGGACGAAGAAGCCGTCCTCGCCCAGTTCATCCAGCGCGGCCTTGCCCATCCGGGTCATCACCCGCATGGAGATGGCCACATAGGCGCTGTCGGTGATCTCGACGCCGAGGGCGGAGATCTTCGAGCCCAGCGGCCCCATGCAGAACGGCACCACATACATCGTCCGTCCGCGCATGGACCCCCTGAACAGGGGCTGCAGGGTGGCGCGCATCTCGTCCGGATCGGCCCAGTTATTGGTCGGGCCGGCGTCGATCTCCGCCTTCGAGCAGATGAACGTGCGGCTCTCCACACGCGCCACGTCGCGCGGATCGGAGGCGGCGTAGAAGGAGTTGGGGCGCTTCTGCGGGTTGAGCGCCTTGAGGGTGCCGCAGGCGACCAGCTGCCGGGTCAGCAAATCCCATTCCGCTTCCGACCCGTCGCACCAATGCACGCGGTCGGGCTGGGTCAGGGCGGCGATCTCGCCCACCCATTCCACCAGCCTGCGGTGCTTGGTCGGCGAAGGACTGAGGCCGGGAATGTTTAAGTCTGCGGGCAAGGTCCACCCCTGGAAAGCTGCGCGATCGTTACAATGCCATCGGCGAAAGAAATTGGTATCGCATACTTGCAGGGGGCGCGTCGATGGGAAGAGCCCTGCAGTGGAATTGTGCATTCGGTGCTTAACCCGGGACGCGAGGCGTCTATAAGGTCTGCGCCACCGATCAGGGACGCAAATGCCCGCCCGCGAACGCGTTAGACGCTACCGCCGCACGAAAATCGTCGCCACCCTGGGTCCGGCGAGCGCGACTCCGGAGATGATCCAGCGGCTGTTCCTGGCCGGCGCGGACGTCTTCCGCCTGAATTTCAGCCATGGCGAACATGCCGACCACGCCGAGCGGATGGCCATGATCCGCGAGGCGGAGGCCCATTTTCGCCGCCCGATCGGGGTGCTGGCTGACGTGCAGGGACCCAAGCTCAGGGTCGGCCGCTTCACCGGCGGCGGCGTCTTCCTGAAGCCGGGCGCGCCGTTCCGGCTCGACCTCAACCCGACCACGGGCGACGGCCGGCGGGCGACCCTGCCGCATCCGGAGATCATCGACGCAGCCCAGGCCGGGGCCACCCTGTTGCTCGACGACGGCAAGCTGCGCCTGCAGGTGGTGCGCAAGGGGCCGGACTATCTCGACACCATCGTCGCCGTCGGCGGACGGCTCACCGACCGCAAGGGCGTCAATGTGCCGGACGTGGTGCTGGCGATTCCGGCGCTGACCGCCAAGGACCGGCTCGACCTCGCCTTCGCCCTCGACATCGGCGTCGACTATGTGGGCCTGTCGTTTGTCCAGCGGCCGGAGGACGTGCAGGAGGCGCGCGAGCTGGTCGCCGGCCGGGCCTGGATCATCTCCAAGCTCGAGAAGCCGCAGGCGCTGGACCGGCTCGACGAGATCATCGCCCTGTCGGACGGGGTGATGGTGGCGCGCGGCGACCTTGGGGTCGAGCTGCCGCCCGAAGCGGTGCCCATCGCCCAGAAGCGGATCGTGCGGCGCGCCCGCCAGCTCGGCCGGCCGGTGATCGTCGCCACCCAGATGCTGGAAAGCATGATCTCGGCCCCGACCCCGACCCGCGCAGAGGCCTCGGACGTGGCCACCGCCGTGTTCGACGGCGCCGACGCCGTCATGCTGTCGGCCGAGACCGCGGCCGGGCAGTATCCGACCGAGGCCGTCGCCATCATGGACCGGATCATCGACCGGGTGGAGCAGGACCAGGACTGGCGCGACGGCATGGACCGCACCCGTCCGGAGCCCGAGCACGCCACCTCGGACGCGATCTGCGCCGCGGCGGCCGAGGTCGCCCGGCACGTGCAGGCGCCGGTGATCGCCGCCCTGACCCAATCCGGCCGCACGGCCCTTCGCATCGCGCGCCAGCGGCCGGCGGCGCCGATCATCGGCCTGACGCCGGTCGAGGCCACGGCCCGCCGCCTGGCCCTGGCCTGGGGCGTGCACGCGGTGATCTCTCCGGACGTGCACACCATGACCGAGGCGGTCGGCCAGGCCCTGCTCCTCGCGCGCCGGGACGGTTTCCTCGAGTTCGACCAGTCGGTCGTCGTGGCCGCGGGCATCCCCTTCGGGCAGGCCGGCGCCACGAATGCGCTGAGGGTCGCCACCTTGACGCGAGAACCGCGCCAGACCGAACCCGACGAGGATACGGGCGCCTGAGGCGGCCGTCACGCTTGACCCCGTCACGCACCGGTCTAGGGTGGCTGCGTTCTCCGGGGAGCCCACGACGGGCTGAGACGCCGCATTCGCTGCGGCAAACCCGCCGAACCTGATCCGGGTCATGCCGGCGAAGGGAGCGGAACAGCGGGTCGCCCGCAGTCCCCCACGTTTCGTCGTCGCCCGACTGTTACGTGCTGGAGCCGACCATGAACGCGCCGATCAAACCCCTCGTCATTCCCACCGGTACGGTCGACACCGGCCCGATCCCCGGCAGCCGCAAGGTCTATGCGGCCGGCGAGCTGCACCCCGACCTGCGCGTGCCGTTCCGCGAGATCGCCCTGCACCCCTCGGCCAAGGAGCCGCCGGTCGTGGTCTACGACCCCTCCGGGCCCTACACCGACGAGACCGTCCGCATCGACATCGAGAAGGGCATCGGCCGCCCCCGCGACGCCTGGGTGATGGCCCGCGGCGACACCGAGACCGTGGCCGAACCCCGGCTGATCAAGCCCGAGGACAACGGCTACGCCACCGGCGAACGGCTCGTGCCCGAGTTCCCGTCGCGCTCGCCGGTGCGCCGCGCCCAGCCCGGCAGGATCGTCACCCAGCTCGACTACGCCCGGCGCGGGATCATCACGCCTGAGATGGAGTTCGTCGCCATCCGCGAGAACCTCCGCCGAGAGCAGTCCGCCCCCTGCATCCGCGACGGCGAGGACTTCGGCGCCTCCCTGCCCGACTTCGTCACCCCCGAGTTCGTGCGCCAGGAGGTGGCCCGTGGCCGGGCGGTGATCCCCGCCAACATCAACCACGGCGAACTCGAGCCGATGGCCATCGGCCGCAACTTCCTGGTCAAGATCAACGCCAACATCGGCAACTCCGCCGTCACCTCCTCGGTGGCCGAGGAGGTCGAGAAGATGGTCTGGGCGATACGGTGGGGCGCCGACACGGTCATGGACCTCTCCACCGGCCGCAACATCCACAACATCCGCGAATGGCTGATCCGCAACGCGCCGACCCCGATCGGCACCGTGCCGATCTACCAGGCGCTGGAGAAGGTCGACGGCGTGGCCGAGGACCTGACCTGGGAGGTCTATCGCGACACCCTGATCGAGCAGTGCGAGCAGGGGGTGGACTATTTCACCGTCCACGCCGGCGTGCGCCTGCCCTACATCCCGCTGACCGCCGGCCGGGTCACCGGCATCGTCAGCCGCGGCGGGGCCATCATGGCCAAGTGGTGCCTGGCGCACCACAAGGAGAGCTTCCTCTACGAACGCTTCGCCGACATCTGCGAGATCATGGCCGCCTACGACGTGACCTTCTCGCTCGGCGACGGCCTGCGTCCGGGCTCGATCGCCGACGCCAACGACGCGGCCCAGTTCGCCGAGCTCGAGACCCTGGGCGAACTCACCAAGGTCGCCTGGGCCCACGGCGTGCAGGTGATGATCGAAGGCCCCGGCCACGTGCCGATGCACAAGATCAAGGCCAACATGGACAAGCAGATCGCCGTCTGCGGCGAGGCGCCCTTCTATACCCTCGGGCCGCTGACCACCGACATCGCGCCCGGCTACGACCACATCACCTCGGCCATCGGCGCGGCCATGATCGGCTGGTTCGGCACGGCCATGCTCTGCTACGTCACGCCCAAGGAACACCTCGGCCTGCCCGACAAGAAGGACGTCAAGGACGGGGTGATCGCCTACAAGATCGCCGCCCACGCCGCCGATCTCGCCAAGGGCCATCCGGGCGCCCGGGCCTGGGACGACGCCCTCAGCCGCGCCCGCTTCGAGTTCCGCTGGGAGGACCAGTTCAACCTCGGCCTCGACCCGGAGACCGCGCGCGAATTCCACGACGAGACCCTGCCCAAGGAGGCGATGAAAACCGCTCACTTCTGCTCCATGTGCGGCCCCAAGTTCTGCTCGATGAAGATCAGCCAGGAAGTCCGCGACTACGCGGCGGCTCGGGCACCCAATGAGGGCTTGGCGCCCAATGAGGATGCGGCGAAGGGCATGGCCGAGATGAGCGAGAAGTTCAAAGCCGGCGGCGGGGAGATCTACATCCCCGCGGAGTGAGGGCTGATCTTGCCGACCGCGATCATCCTCGCCGGGCCGAATGGCGCGGGGAAAACGACGTTCGCGAGCGCCTATCTGAAGGTCGAAAGGGCATCCGCCGTGTTCATAAACGCGGATGAGATTGCCGTGCGCCTCGACCCCTCCCTCGTCGGGCGTGCACGAGACCTTCAGGCCGGAAGGCTGATGCTCGAACGGCTTGATAACGCGGTCATGGCGGGGCGGGACTTCATCGTAGAGACCACGCTGTCGAGCGCCCTTTAAGAGCGGCGGATGGAGGGCTGGCGCCGCGCCGGCTATGGAGTGTTGTTGTTCTATTTGCGGCTGCCAAATGTCGAGGCGTCGTTGCAGCGCGTCCGGCGGAGGGCTGAGGCTGGTGGCCACTGATCGCGGAGGCGGACGTGGTCAGACGCTTCGGTCGCAGCCTGCGGCTGCTCGACGTGCTATATAAGCCGAACGTCGACGACTGGATGGTGTTTGACAGCCTCGAGAATGACGTTGTGCTTTCAGACTGGAAGGGCAGATGACCAAGGCGCTTGATCGAAAAAAGATCGAACTCGTCCTGAGCGACGTCCGGCGCGCGCTATTGGCCGGCCATCCAGACACGCGCGCGGGCAGGTACAATCCCAATCTTGGCGTGGACAAAACTTCGCTGACGTCATTAAAGCCTAAGAAATCAAGCTAAACACGGTACGGCCGATAGCGAGGATCGATCGCTACCCCTCGAACACCAGCGCCTCGATCCGGCCGTCGGGGTGCAGGCAGGCGCGCTTCATGCCCTGGGAGTTGTAGGGCGTGGCGATGGTCCCGTCCGCGTCGAGGGCGATGAGGCCGCCGTCGCCGCCGAGGGCGCCGACGCCGGCGATCACCGCGGCGGTGGCCGCGTCCAGGGTCTCGCCCGCCAGCCGCATGCGCCAGGCCACCTGGGCGGCGGCGTTGGTGCGGATGAAGTATTCGCCCTGGCCGGTGCAGGAGACCGCCGCCGTCCCGTCGGCCCAGGTCCCCGCCCCGATCAGCGGGCAGTCGCCAACCCGCCCCGGCAGCTTGTCGAACACCCCGCCGGTGGAGGTGGCCGCCGCCAGCCGGCCGGCGCGGTCGAGCGCCACGCAGCCGACCGTTCCGTGGGCCAATCCGGTCGACGGGGCATGGTTGTCCTCACCCGCGCCGGCGCGGGTGAACCAGACCTCGGGATCGCCGATCGCCGCGAAGCCTTCGCACCCGGCGAAGGCGGCGGCGCCGTCGCCGGCCAGCATCACGTGCGGGGTGCGCTCCATCACCGCCCGCGCCACGCCGATCGGGCTCTTGTAGCCGACCAGGGCGGCCACCGACCCGGCGCGCTGGTCCGAGCCGTCCATCAGGGCGGCGTCGAGCTCATAGCGCCCGTCGAGGTTGGGCGAGGCGCCGCGGCCGGCCACATAGAGGCCCGAGGCCTCCAGCGCCGCGGTCACTTCGCTCACCACGTCGAGCGCCGCGGCGCCGGCGTTCAGCCGGTCGCGCGCCGCCTCCACCACGCCCTGCATGTGCGGGACCTCGCGACCGTAGTCGCGCGAACGCCGGGCCCCCGCGCCGCCATGCAGCGCCAGCGCCACCCTCTCCTTCGCCATACCAAACCCTCTAAAAGTCCTTGGCTTGCATCGTCCCGGTGGGTAGCGTCCGCGGCGCAAGAACACGACCCCTAAACTGAGGCCGAGGACGATCCGATGAAGGCGATGCTCTCCACCCGCGTGGGCGGCCCCGACACCCTGGAGCTCACCGAGCTGCCCGATCCGGTCGCCAAGCCGGGCGAGGTGGTGGTGCAGGTCAAGGCCTGCGGGGTCAACTATCCCGACGTGATCATCATCGAGGACAAGTACCAGTTCAAACCCGAGCGCCCGTTCGCGCCGGGCGGCGAGCTGGCCGGGATCGTCGAGAGCGTCGGCGAGGGCGTCACCACCCTGAAGCCCGGCGACCGGGTGATCGGACAGGCCGGCTGGGGCGGCATGTCGGAGAAGATCGCCTTGGCCGCCGCGCGCTGCACGCCGATGCCGGAGGGCATGCCGTTCGAAGAGGGCGCCGCCTTCTTCCTCACCTATGGCACCAGCTATCACGCGCTGAAGCAGCGCGCCGCGATCAAGCCCGGCGAGAGCCTCTTGGTGCTGGGCGCCGCCGGCGGCGTGGGCCTCGCGGCCGTCGAGCTCGGCAAGGCCATGGGCGCCAGGGTGATCGCCGCCGCCTCGACCCAGGACAAGGTCGACCTGGCGCTGAAGCACGGCGCGGAGAGCGGGGTGGTCTATCCCGCCGGGCCGTTCGACAAGGACGGCAAGAAGGCCCTGGGCGCCCTGTTCAAGGAGGCCGTGCCCAAGGACGGGGTGGACGTGGTCTACGACGCGGTCGGCGGCGACTACGCCGAGGCCAGCCTGCGCGCCATCGCCTGGGAAGGCCGCTTCCTGGTGATCGGCTTCCCGGCCGGCATCCCGTCGATCCCGCTGAACCTGACCCTGCTCAAGGGCTGCCAGATCGTCGGCGTGTTCTGGGGCGCGTTCACCACCCGCCAGCCCAAGGACAATGCCGAGAACATCAAGGAGATGCTGCAGCTATACGCCGACGGCAAGATCCGCCCGTTCGTCTCCTCGACCTATCCGCTGGCCGAGGCCGGCAAGGCCATCACCGAACTGGCCGAGCGCCGCGCCAAGGGCAAGGTCGTCGTGACCATGTGATTCCCGGCGTCACCCGCCGAACCAGAAGAACGTAAGAAAAAGCAGGGAGAGAACATGCCGGGACGTCTCGAAGGCAAGGTGGCGCTGATCACCGGCGGATGCTCGGGGATCGGGCTCGCGGCGGTGGAGCTGTTCGTGGCCGAAGGCGCCAAGGTGGTCGCGGCCGACGTGCAGGACGCCAAGGGCGCCATCCTTCAGCAGCGCTTCCCGGACACGGTGCGCTACATCCACTGCGACGTGATGGTGGAGGCGGAGATCGCCGCGGCGACCGCCCTGGCGGCGTCCGACTTCGGCGGCCTCGACATCCTGTTCAACAACGCCGGCCACGGCGGCGCCATCGGCGGCGTGGAGGAGACCGACGTCAAGGCGTGGGACGACACCTTCGCCCTCCTGGTCCGCGGCCCGGCCATCGGCATGAAGCACGCCGTCCCCCTGATGCGCGCGCGGGGCGGCGGGGCCATCGTCAACACCGCCTCGATCGCCGGCCTGCAGGCGGGCTTCGGGCCGCTGGCCTATTCGGCGGCCAAGGCGGCGGTGATCCAGCTGACCCGCGTGGCGGCGGCCGAGCTGTCGCCGATGAAGATCAGGGTCAACGCCATCTGCCCCGGCCTGATCGCCACCTCGATCTTCGGCGCCTCGTTCGGAATGCCGCGCGAAGTGGCCGACCAGATGGCGGCCCAGATCGAGGAGGTCGCGCCCCGCTTCCAGCCGGTGCCCAAGGCCGGCCTGCCGGCCGATATCGCCCAGGCGGCCCTGTACCTCGCCTCCGACGCCTCGGCCTTCGTCTCGGGCACGCACCTGGTGGTCGACGGCGCCCTGACCATCGGCCCGCGCAGCGCCTGGTCGCCGGACTCGGTCTCGCCGATCCTCGAGGCCCTCGGCATCACCCCCGAACAGGCCCAGGCCATGCAGGACGCCCGCAAGGCGGCGCAGGCGGCGGGGTAAGGGCGGCCGCTCGGACCTTAACGGAACCTACCTCCCGCCGCTTCGCGGGGGAGGTTGCGAGCTGGCGGCACGCGATTGATTCTTTTATCTAGTTTAATCGCGGCCGTCAGGAGCGACCGTTCGCGGGCGAGCGCCTTGAAGGCGATCGGATCGCGCGTTCGGTCAGGCGCTCACCGGACGGCTCTCGGTCAGTTCCCGGGTCGTGAGTTTCAGTTCCTCCGCCAGCCGCTCCATGAAGTGCAGCGCGGCGTCGAGATCCTCATCGCTGTAGGCGTCGAGCAAGGCGGCGGTGCGGTTCGCATGCGCCGTATACACGGTGTCGACCCGCGCGATCGCAGTGGGGTGGACCTGTAGGATCCAACGGCGGCGATCGGTTTGGTCCTGATCACGGATCAGGAACGCCTTGGCGACGAGCTTGTCGACGATGGTGCTGAGGGCTGCGGGGGTCAGGCCCGTCTCCCGCGCCAAGGCCGACGCCGTCATCGAGCCCTCATGCCGCACCAGCTGGAAGCACTCGAGTTGGGTCGCGGTAAGGCCAAGATGGCGCGCGGCCGCCTCCTGGAACAGGACGGTTCGAGCGCCAAAACGCTGCGCTATCACCACGTACCGCTCGAATCGCTCGTCTGACATCCAGCACCTAACACTTGAACCATTTAACCGTTATCTCATTTAACTAATAGGTCTGCCGTGACGCTCCATCGACCGGGGTGAACGCGGCTTCAACATCGTACGCAAATGAGGGTATCGTCATGAGTCTGGATGGAAAGATCGCGCTTGTGACCGGCGCGGCGACCGGCATCGGCGCTGCCCTTGCGAGGGGACTTGCCGCGTCGGGCGCCACGGTCATCGGCGCCGACATGTCCTGGCGCGAAGGCGGAGACACCTCTGGGCTCGAACGCGTCGACTGTGATGTCTCCGACCCTGCCAGCGTCGATGCCTGCATGGCCCACATCGCGGCCCGCCACGGCGGGGTGGATATCCTCGTCAACAACGCCGCACTCGCCGCGAGCCTTTCGCCCAAGCCCTTCGAGCAGATCACGTCGCAGGAGTGGACGCGGGTCATGACGATCAACACGCTCAGCCAGTTTCTGTGCTGCAAGGCGGTGGTCCCGCACATGCGCGAAAGAAAATGGGGGCGGATCATCAACCTCACGTCGGGCACGGTGTTCGTCGGCACACCGTTCATGCTGCACTATACCGCGAGCAAGGGCGCCATCGTCGCCATGACGCGGTCGCTCGCCAAGGAGGTGGGCGGCGACGGCGTCACCGTCAACGCCATCGCCCCCGGGCTGACCGTGACCGAAGGCATCCAGGGCAATAGCGGCTATTCGGACGAGATGAAGGGCGGCGTCATCGCCTCTCGCGCCATCCCGCGCGAGGAGCGCGCCGAGGATCTGGTCGGGACCTGCCTGTTCCTGTCGAGCGAGGCGGCGAGTTTCATGACCGGCCAGATCCTGGTCGTCGATGGCGGGGCGACCTTTCACTAGGCGAGGAGACCGATCCCGTGCCCGTTCAACTCAACCACACCATCGTATGGTCGGCGAACCGGACCAGGTCTGCCCGCTTTCTGGCCGCGATCCTCGGCCTGCCCGAACCGGCCAAGGTCTGGCGTTTCGACGTGGTGCAACTCGACAATGGCGTCGGGCTCGACTTCGCCGATGCGGAAGGACCGATCCAGTCCCAACACTTTGCGTTCCTGGTCAGCGAGGCCGACTTCGACGCGATCTTCGACCGCATCAAGGGGCAAGGCCTCTTATATTGGGCCGACCCGATGCGCCGGCGCCAGGGCGAGATCAACCACGCGGATGGCGGGCGCGGCGTCTATTTCCCCGATCCCAGCGACCATCTGATGGAGGTCATCACCCGGCCCTATGGCGCATGACGGCGCCGGCGACGTGAGCCCCGGATTGCTCCGCCGTCCCCCTGGCTAGTTCAACCGCAGGCGCATCCGCTCGCGGGCGGCGCGGGCGGCGATGGCGGCGCCGCCGTCGAGGATCTGGGCGCGGCCGAGCGCCTCGAGCGCGCCGGTCAGGGCTCCCTGCCCCTCGCGGGCGGCGGCGACGTCGATCCACGGGCGATGGTCCTTGGGATCGATCAGGGCGCGGCGCAGGGCCGAGCGCTCGGCCTGGGCGTAGTCGCCGCGGCGGATGGCGCGGGCGAAGATGTTGTTCTGCAACCGCATGGCCACGGTGCGGTCGGCCACCGGCGCCATCAGCAGGTCGATCCGGTCGGCCACATCCGGCGTCAGCCCGGCGGCGAAGGCGCGTTGAGTCAGTTCGGACGGCATGACGATCCGCCCGCCCGCGAAGGGATCCAGCGCCATCGGGCCCTGGTCGGTCTCGACGCGCAAGAGAAAGTGGTTCGGGAAGTCGACGCCGCGGATATCCACCGAACAGCGCCGCCCCGCCTCGATGTAGATCACGCCCAGGGTCACCGGCAGGCCCTTGCGCCGCTCGCAGACGTCGATCACGTCGGCGTTGCGGGCGTCCTCGTACGTCAGATGATCGCCATTCAGCCCCATGTCGCTGCCGAGCGCCTCGCAGATGGCGTCTTCCGGACGCTCCCGCTTCAGCCGGTCGCGCAGGCGCGACGCCGCCTCGGCCACCAGCGACCGGGCCGGCTCGGGATCGCGGTCCGGATTCTCGTGCAGGGCGCAGTTGAGCGCCGTTTCGAACAGGGGAAAGTGCTCGTCGGACTGGGCGCCGGCGGCGGCGAGCGCGTTCTGGGCGTCCTGCCGCGTCACCAGCCGCCTCCGTCGTGCGGCCAGGCGTCGGGCAGGTGCCGGGGCAGTCCCCGCGGTCCGAAGGCGACCAGGTCGAGGCGGATGGCCAGGCCGGCCAAGTCGGGCCGGCGGGCGGCCACGGCCGCGGCGGCGGCCCGAAGGCCGGCGCGCTGGCGCTTGCTGACCGCGGCCAGCGCTTCTTCGAGGGTGCGCCGGCGCTTGACCTCGACCACCGCCAGCACCTGCCCGCGGCGCGCCAGAAGATCGATCTCGCCCTGGGCCGCGGGAAGCCGGAAGGCGAGCACCCGCCATCCCTTGGCCATCAGCCACAGGGCGGCGACGACCTCGGCGCCGCGACCGTCGCGCCGGGCCTTGGCGCCGCGCGCTCTGCGGATCGACGCCCGGTCCGGCTTCATGCGGCGCCCTTGAGTTCGAGGGCGCGGCGATAGAGGTCGCGCCGGCTCAGCCCGAGCGCCTTGGCCACCTCGGCGGCGGCCGCCGCCGGACTTTCGCGCTCCAAGGCTTCGCGCAGGGCCTGGTCGGCGTCGGCGGCGCTGGCGGCGCGGGTCTCGCCCGGTCCCACCACCACCACGATCTCGCCCTTGGGCGACTGGCAGCGCGGGTCGGCGGCGAGGTCGGGCAGGGCGCCGCGCACGGCCGTCTCGTAGAGCTTGGTCAGTTCGCGCGCCATCATCGCCGGGCGCGGCCCCAGCACCGCCGCCATGTCGGCCAGGCTGTCGGAGAGCCGCGGTCCGCTCTCGTAGAACACCAGGGTGGCGCGCACCGGAGCCAGTTCTTCGAAAAAGGCGCGGCGCGCGACGGACTTCGGGGGCGGGAAGCCCGCGAACAGGAACCGGTCGGTGGGCAGGCCGGAGATCGACAGGGCCGCCAGGGCGGCCGAGGGGCCCGGCACCGGGGTCACCAGCAGACCCTGCTCCACCGCCGCCTTCACGAGCCGGTAGCCGGGGTCGGACACGAGCGGCGTGCCGGCGTCCGACACCAGAGCGACCCGCCCCCCGGCGGCGATCCGCGCCAGCACCTGTTCGGTCCGGCTGTCGTCGGCGTGGTCGTCGTAGCGCTCCACGCGCGGCTTCAGGCCATAGGCGGCGAGCAATTTGGCGGTGACGCGGGTGTCTTCGGCCAGCACCAGATCGACGCGGCCGAGGATATCGCGCGCCCGCAGAGTCAGATCGCCGAGATTGCCGATCGGCGTCGCGGTGACATAGAGGCCCGCCGGCAAGGGGGCCTGAGGCTCGGGTCCCTTCCCGGCTGGGCCGGCTAGCTGGGCGGTCGCGCGACGCATGGGGCCAGTTTCAACAGGTCGGGACGCTCACGGAAAGGGGGCGGCTTCAGCCAAGCTCGATAATCGGCCGGCTCAGTCCAGGATAAGACGTTCCGTCACGTGATTCAGCACGAGCCGGCCCGCCGGGGTGGCGCAGAGGCGATCACCGGTGCGACGCAGATGGCCTGATTCGATCAGGCCTTCGAGGCGGGACATCGGCAGCGGGCCAAGATCGCTCAACGCCACGCCCTCGTCGGTCCGCAGCCCCATCAGAGCGCGCTCCTCGGCGCGGTCGAGCGTGGTCATTTCGGTGAAACGGGCGCCGACGCCGCGGGCGCCGGCCGCGGCGATGTAAGCGCCGACGCCGGATTCCGCCTCGCTCGTCAGCCGCACCCCGTCCGGCCGGGTCAGCCGCCCGTGGGCCCCCGGGCCGACGCCGAGGTAGTCCTCGCCCCGCCAGTAGACGAGATTGTGCCGCGCGCGCGCCGCCCGGCCGCGGGCATGGTTGGAGATCTCGTAGGCCTCATAGCCGAGGCCTTCGAGCACCGCCTGGGTGGTTTCGTACAGCGCGGCGCCGGCGTCCTCGTCGGCGGGGGCGAAACGCCCGCGGCGCACGGCCCGGTCGAAGGCCGTGCCGGGCTCGATGGTCAGCTGGTAGGGCGACAGATGCTCGGCGCCGAAGCCGGCGGCGAGGCGGAGCGTCTTGCGCCAGTCCGCGGGATCCTGGCCCGGCAGGGCGTAGATCAGGTCGAGCGACAGGCGCGGGAAGACGCCGGCCGCCGTTTCGACCGCCCGCAAGGTCTCCGCCGCGTCGTGCGCCCGGCCGAGGAAACGCAGGTGCTCCGCGTCGAAGGCCTGGACGCCGAGCGACAGGCGCTCCACCCCCGCCGCGCGGAAGGCGGCGAAGCGGGCCGCTTCGGCGTCGGTGGGATTGGCCTCGAGCGAGATCTCGACCGGCGTGTCGCCCGGCCACAGCCCTCTGGCGACCTCCACCAGACCGGCGACCGCCTCGGGCGACATGAGCGAAGGGGTGCCGCCGCCGAAGAAGATCGAGACCAGGGACCGCGGCCCGATCATGGCCGCCTGCGCCGCGAGATCCGCCGCGATGGCGTGGACCAGCGCCGTCTCCTCCTCGGTCCGGCCGCGCGCCCGAACCACGTTGAAGTCGCAATAGGGACAGATGCGCGCGCAATAGGGCCAGTGGATATAGACGCCGAGCGCGGGCGCGGGGGTCAAAACAGGGCGGCCCTGAGCTTGGCGAAGGCGACGGCGCGGTGGCTGATGGCGTGCTTGCGCGCCGGATCCATCTCGCCGAAGGTCTCGGTCTCACCCTGCGGAAGGAAGATCGGGTCGTAGCCGAAGCCGCGCGTTCCGCGGCCCGGGAAGACCAGCGTTCCGTCCACCGTTCCCTCCACCGCGACCACGGCGCCCTGCGGCCAGGCGACGGCGAGGGCGGAATGGAACCGGGCGGACCGATCGGCCGAGCCCGTGCGCGCGATCGCCTGCTCGACCTTGTCCATGGCGAAGGCGAAGTCGCGGGCGCCTTCGGGGGTTTCCGCCCACCGCGCCGACAGCACGCCCGGCGCTCCGCCGAGCGCCGCGACGGCCAGCCCGGAATCGTCGGCGATGGCGATGCGTCCCGACGCGTCCGCCGCGGCCCGCGCCTTCAGCACCGCATTGCCGACGAAGGTCTGCTCCACCTCGTCGGGCTCCGGCAGACCGAGGGCGCCGGCGGTCAACACCTCGAACCGTCCGTCGAGCAGGGCGGCGATCTCGCTCGCCTTGCCGGGATTGTGGGTGGCGGAGACCAGGACGGTCCCGAATTCGAGCTGCAGAGCCATGCCGGTCGCCTTAACGGAAGTTCACGAGATTGCGCAGAGTTAATATCGTTTTCCGATATGTAATTTGATCGCTTATCAATGCGGGCCTATTCCTTCCCGCCATGGACGGCCGCACCGGCCCTCCCATAGCACGAAGGAAAACTCTCATGTCCGCTCTCAATATCGTCGATCGTTTCGCCAGCCCCGTCGTCGCCACCCTGATGCTCGCGGCCCTGCCGCTGGCCTTCGTCGGCTTCTTCATCCAAGGCTTCTGAGCCCTTGCCGGCGAGGATCCCGAGCCGCGCATCCACCGTCTCCTTCGGGTCACACCCTCCATTGACGTCGTCATTCCGCCTTGCAAGGTGGGCGTTCGCCCAAGGCCAGACCGCCGGGGCAGCGACGGGAGGCGCTGGATGCGCGCGCTAGGGCCGGGATCGGTCGCCAGTCTTCTGAAGATCGCGCTCGACTGCGCGTATGCGGCCCTCTGGCTGGTGATCACCGCCCTGGTGGTGGCCATGGTCGGAACCCTGTTGATCATGCCCTTCATCCAGAATATCGGCCACGGCGTGATCCGGATCGACGGGCATCGGGAGGACGTGGGTCTGGTGCTGCACCGCTGGCCCGCGCTCGAAGCTTTTCTCCTGTCGAGCGCCCTCTACATCGGCGCCCTGATCATCATCACCAATCGCCTGCGTCGCGTGTTCGAGACGCTGACCCGCGGCGACCCCTTCCGGCCCGAGAACGTCGGACGACTGCGCGTCGTGGGCGTGTCGCTGATCGGCCTCGAGGCGGTCGGGTATCTGATCCGCATGTCGGTGCTCTGGCTGGCCCCCGAAGCCGGCGACAGCGTCCGGTTTTCCATCAGCCTGTCCGGCTGGTTCGCCATCCTCGCCGTGTTCGTCCTGGCCGAGGTGTTCCGCGAGGGCGCTCGTCTGCGCTCGGACGCGGAACTGACCATCTGAGCACGCCCCCATGCCCATCCGCGTGAACCTCGACCGGGTGCTGGTGGAGCGCCGCATGTCACTGACCGAACTCGCCGACCGGGTCGGCGTGACCATCGCCAATCTCTCGATTTTGAAGACCGGCAAGGCGCGGGCGATCCGTTTTTCGACGCTCGACGCCCTGTGCCGCGAGCTCGACTGCCAGCCGGGCGACCTGTTGCGCTTCGACCCCGGCCCGGCCGACGCCGACGTGGACGAGGCGGAGATGATGCTCGAGGATTAGGCCCGGCGGCGCCCCGAGGATGACTCCCCGGCAGGTTCCAACGAGCGCGCGTCAGCTGCCGGCCGACGTCGTCTGTCCCAGTCCCCGCCACAGATCCAGCCGACGCATGGCCTTTCCCGGCAAGGCGGAGAAGCGGCCAAGGGGCAGGGCCTCGGCGGCGCGGCGCACCTGATATTCGGCCCCGCGCATCAGCGTCGCCGCGGAGAACCGGCCGACGAAGCCGTGACCGATCGATCGCTGGGCGTTGGCGAGCGACAGCTTGAACCGGTAGTCGCCGGGTCCGAGGTCGACCTCGGCCATGCCCCGCCCGGCGGCCCAGCGCAGCACCTCGGTGATCAGCACTACACCCGGCGAATACCGCTGCAGGGCGTCGTCGTGGGCGATGAACCAGGCGTGCGCGATCGTGGGCGTGCAGAGCGCGAAGTGGGCCGCGGCCAGCTTGCCGCCCGCGTGCAGGGTGAACAACACGCCGCGCAGGGCCGGATCCTCGCTGCGGAACAGGCTGCGCAGGAGCCTTGGCGGCCAGTCGCAGGCCAGGACGTCAGTCTGGCCGGTCTCGGCGTACTGCGACCGCTTCCAGTCCAGAAGCTGATCGAAATCCTCGACCGCCAGGCTCTCGGCGGTAAACACCACCTCGCCCTGCTCCCGTTCGAGCTTGCGGCGCTTCTTGGCGCAATCCTTCAGGACGTCGGTGCCGGCCGCCTGACGATCGGCGGCGTAGGCGTCATACCCGCGCCGCAGATCGATCACATGCGACGCGGCCCGGCCGCGGACGCAGCCGGCCAACCCGGGCGCGTCGAGCATCAACGAGGTGAAATCGAGCCGCTGTACGCCGAAGGCGCCGACCAGCCTCCGGCAATCGATCTCGGCGTCGGCGTCGGCGACGAGACCCTGATAGTCGCACAGCGGGGCGCCGACCGGCATGGCGGTGACGCGTCCCACTCGCGCCGCCAGAAAGGCCTTGGCCTGGCCGCCGTCACGGACGATCGCCACCTTGGCGCGCCCGGCGTCCGGCCCTCCCGCCCGGGCGACGGCCTGCACCCACTGCGGCGACAGGAACGGGCTCGACAGCGGCCCTTGGCCCTGCAGGCGGGTCCAGGCGTCGATGTCGTCGGCGCCGAGGTCGAGCGCGGGGACGAGGTCGATCGACATACGGGTCTCCAAACGGAGCGATTACGCTTATCCGAGAGGGCTTTATGCAAGATTGACGCCGCGGGCGGATCTCAGCCGGCGGCGTGGAGCAGGCGGCCGATCGCCTGCAGGGCGTGCGGCTCCGCCAGCGTGGGGGCATGGCCCACGTCGGGAATCTCCGCATAGTCCATGCCCGGCGCCAGGAGGCGCATCTCGTTCACGGTCGCCCGGTCGAGGATGTCGGAGCGCTGGCCGTGGACCAGGAGGACGCGCCGGCCCACGCTCAGGCCGAGGAAAAAGCCAGTGAGGTCGGGCGCGGGGGCGCCCGCGGCGGCGGTGATCGGCGCGGCGATCTGCGGATCGTAGGCGAGGCGCAGGCCGCCGCCCGGCGCCGGTTCGAACAGGCGATGGGCGAAGGTCAGCCAGTCGGCCTCGGTAAAATGCGCAAACGCCTCGCCGTTGGTCGCCTTGGCGTAGGCGGCGGCCTCGGCCCAGTCGCCGACCGGCTCGGTGCGGCCGAGATAGCGGCTGATCCGCGCCAGACCGTCGGGCGCGACACGGACGCCGACGTCGTTGAGCACCGCGGCCTCGATCAGGTCCGGCCGCACCGAGGCCAGCACCATGGCGATGATCCCGCCCATGGAGGTGCCGATGAAGACCGCCCGGCTGATCCCCGCCGCCTGCATCAGGGCGACCACGTCCTGGGCGTAGGTCCCCGGATGATAGCGGAAGGGATCGGGATCCCAGGCCGAACGGCCGCGCCCGCGCACGTCCACCGCCAGCACGCGCCGGCCCCGGGCGGCGATCCACGGGGCCAGATCCTCGAAGTCGGCGGCGTTGCGGGTCAGGCCGTGCAGACAGATCACCGGGACCCGCGCGTCGCCTTCTCCGCCGGCATAGTCGCGGGCGTGCAGGCGCAGCCCGTCCACCGTCCACCAGCGATCGGCGAAAAGGGCGCCCTTGGTGGGGGCGGGCGCCTCGGCCGGATGCGGGGTCGCCGCGGGCCGTCTCGCCCGAAGTCGTCTCAGGAAGCCGGCCATCGTCTTCTCCCGCCCCATGGGCTCGAGGGGGTTATAGCCGCGAAATCACCCGGTGCATGCGTCGGGAGGGCGAGACGGCGAGCGGGGCGGCGTTGCGCAGGCGAAAGTCGGTCGGCGTGGCCAGAAGGTCGAAGGCGTCCGCGCGCTCCACCTTCACCGTGACGAACTCGCCGACCTTGAGCGCATGGCCCGGGCGGACGAACACCTTGCCGTCGATCTCGGGCGCATCGCCCTTGGAGCGGGCCACCGCCACGCCGTCGGCGCGCACCTCGTCGACCAGCACCTGCAGGGTCCGACCCACCTTCTTCTTGAGCCGGGCCCGGCTGATCCGGGCCGAGGCCGCCATGAACCGCTCGCGGCGGTCCTGTTTGACCTGATCCGGCACATGATCCGGCAGGGCCTGGGCGGCGGCGCCCTGCACATTCTCGTAGGCGAAGCAGCCGACCCGATCGAGCTGCGCCTCCTCGAGCCATTGCAGCAGATAGTCGAAATCGGCCTCGGTCTCGCCCGGGAAGCCGACCACGAAGGTGGAGCGCAGGGTGATATCCGGGCAGATCTCGCGCCACTTGCGGATCCGGTCGAGCGTCCGGGCTTCGTTGGCGGGTCGCCGCATGGCCTTGAGCACCCCGGGCGCGGCGTGCTGCAGCGGAATGTCGAGGTAGGGCAGGATCTTGCCCTCGGCCATCAGCGGGATGACCGCGTCCACGTGGGGGTAGGGGTAGACGTAGTGGAGGCGCACCCAGACGCCGAGCTCGCCGAGCCCGCGGCACAGGTCCTCGAGGTTGGCCTTCCAGGCCTGGCCGCGCCAGTCGCCGGCGGCGTAGCGAAGGTCGAGGCCGTAGGCGGAGGTGTCCTGCGCCACCACCAGCAGTTCCTTCACCCCGGCGGCGACCAGGGCCTCGGCCTCGGCCAGCACCTCGGCGACGGCGCGCGAAGCGAGGTCGCCGCGCAGGCTCGGAATGATACAGAAGGCGCAGCGGTGGTCGCATCCCTCCGAGATCTTCAGATAGGCGTAGTGCGTGGGCGTCAGCCGCACGCCGGCCGGCGGGACCGGAACCAGGTCGGCGAACGGATCGGGCGGCGCGGCGCCATGGACGGCGTCCATCACCGCGTCGTAGCGGTGGGCGCCGGTGATGGCGGCGAGCGACGGGAAGCGCTCGCGCAGCATGGCCTCCTCCGCGCCCATGCAGCCGGTGACGATCACCGGCCGGCCGGACGCCTGAGCCTCGGCGATGGCCTCGAGGCTCTCCTCGCGGGCGGAGTCGATGAAGGCGCAGGTGTTGACGACGATGGCGTCCGACCCCTCGTAGGTCGCCGAGGTCTCATAGCCTTCGGCCTGCAGACGCGTCAGGATTCGTTCGCTGTCGACGAGCGCCTTGGGGCAGCCGAGGCTGACCATACCGATCTTGCGGGGAGCGGCCTTTGGGGGGCGGCCATCCTGGCCTGGAGTGTGCATGGCGGGCGCCTATAGCCCAATGACGGGCCGAAGTCACACGCCGGTCGCTGACAGCGGTTACCGGTTGTCCGCGGTCCCCTCTTGAGCTTATGGCGTGTATAGAAATTGGTATGGTCGGTTCTTGGGCGTCCGTGGGGGAACGCCGACCGGCACGGCACGGAGCTTAGCCTTGGCGCGCATAACTCTACGACAGCTGTTGGATCACGCGGCGGAGCACGACTACGCACTGCCGGCGTTCAATATCAACAATATGGAGCAGGGGCTCGCGATCATGGAGGGCGCCGACGCGCTGGACGCTCCGGTGATCATCCAGGCCAGCCGCGGCGCACGCGCCTACGCCAACGACATCATGCTGGCGCGGCTGATCGACGCCCTGGTCGAGATCTATCCGCACATCCCGGTGTGCATGCACCAGGACCATGGCAACGGCCCGGCCACCTGCGCCACCGCCATCCAGTACGGCTTCACCTCGGTGATGATGGACGGCTCCCTGATGGAGGACGCCAAGACTCCCGCCACCTACGAGTACAACGTCGACGTCACCGCCAAGGTGGTGCAGATGGCGCACAGCTGCGGCGTCTCGGTGGAAGGTGAACTCGGCGTCCTGGGCTCGCTCGAGACCGGCATGGGCGAGGCGGAGGACGGCCACGGCTTCGAGGGCAAGCTCGACCATGCGGCCCTGCTCACCGACCCCGACCAGGCGGTGGACTTCGTCGAGCGCACCCACGTCGACGCCCTGGCCATCGCCATGGGCACCAGCCACGGCGCCTACAAGTTCACCCGCAAGCCGGACGGCGACGTCCTGGCCATGCACGTGATCGAGGAGATCCACCGCCGCCTGCCGGACACCCATCTGGTGATGCATGGCTCCTCGTCCGTGCCGCAGGCGCTGCAGGACATCATCAACCAGTACGGCGGGCAGATGCCGCAGACCTGGGGCGTGCCGGTGGAGGAGATCCAGCGCGGCATCAGGCACGGCGTGCGCAAGATCAACATCGACACCGACAACCGGATGGCCATCACCGGCGCGATCCGCAAGGTGTTCGCCGAAAAGCCCTCCGAGTTCGACCCGCGCGCCTATCTGAAGCCGGCCAAGGAGGCCATGCGCGCGGTGGTCGAGCAGCGGTTCGAGGAGTTCGGCGCCGCCGGCATGGCCTCGAAGATCCGGCCGATCCACACCTCGCTGATGGCCAGGAAGTACGCCTCGGGCGCCCTCGACCCCAAGGTCAGCGCCGCCGCCCGGCAGGCGGCGGAGTAGCGCCGCCTACCAGAGCCGCCGCACGCCGAAGCCGTCGAAGGCGGCCTCGTTCGAGACCAGCGTCAGGCCCTCGACCAGGGCCTGGGCGATCAGCAGCCGGTCGAACGGATCGCAGTGCGGAATCGGCAGCGCGCCGGCGCGCCGGGCGTGGCGCACCGAAATCGGCAGATGAACGAACCGCTGAACGGCGAGGAAGTCCTCGAAGGCGTCGTCGAGGGCGGCGGCCTGCGGCAGCTTGCCGATCCTGACCTTGGTGGAGATCTCGAACGCCGAAGCCGCACTGACCAGGATCGGCTCACTCGCCGTTGCGATCGCCGCCCTCGCCGCCGGGCTCAAGGGCGGCGCGTCCAGGAACCACCAGATCAGGGCATGGGTGTCGAGAAGAAGGCTCAATCGCCTTCCCAGGCGCGGAGCTCGTCCTCAGGCAGCGGATCGAAAAAGCTGTCCGGCAATTCGAACTTGCCCTTCCAGGCGCCGGGGACCCGCGGCGGCAGGGGTTCTTGAGTCACCAGTTGCAGCCGAACCGCCGGCTTGTCCTTGCGCGCGATCACCACCTCTTCGCCGGCTTCGGCGAGGGCGATCAGCTTGGACAGCTGGGTCTTGGCCTGGTGGACGGTGAAGATCATGGAGGATAGCTAACACACTTAGCTAAGGCGCTCAACGCGGCAACGGCGGCGCGGCTGGTGCGTTGGCATGCCATGAGCGTCAAGCCCGGATCCATCACCCCCCACAAGGCGCACTGGCGCGCGGCCATCCTGGTCTGCCGCAAATGCCAGAAGAAACTGGGCGACGAGGGCTTTGGACCCGACGGCGACCAGCGGCTCTCCAAGGCGATGACCCGGGCGGTCAAGCACAGTCCCGCAGGCCGCGGCGCCAAGATGAAGGGCCGCCGGGCGCCGGTGGGGATCGTCGAGGTCGGCTGCCTCAAGCTCTGTCCAAAGCGCGGCGTGACGGTGGTGTCCGGGGACCGGCCGGGGCGGTGGCTGGTGGCCGGCGAAGGCGCCGCGGCCGAGGCGGTGCTGGCCGAACTCGGCGTGAACCTTTCCTTCGCCGTGAAGCCCGCGCGAGCCTTGAACGGGCCTGACCTGCCGCCTGACCAGAGCTCCGGCGGCCGCAGGCCCGAGCACGACCCTTTCGGCTGAGGCCGGCGCCGTTCAGCGTCCGGCGCTGGCGATGCCCTTGAGGAAGGTCGGCAGGTCGAACTTCGAGGTCGACAGGGCGCCGGCGCGGAAGGCGCGCGCGGAGATCCACACCACCGTCGCTGTGGTCGCCGCCATCAGGGTCAGGGTGCCGGCGATCTCCCACCACGGCGGACCGGAGGCGGCCCGCGCCGTCATCAGGAAGGGTGTGAAGGGCGGAAACCAGGCCAGCCATTCGAGCAGGGGCGCGTCGGGACGCCGGATCGCCTGGGTCAGGAAGATCATCGGCAGCGACAGCATCAGCATCAAGGGCCCCACCAGGGTCTGCGCCTCCCGCGGGGTTTCGCAGAAGGCGCCGATGGCGGTGAAGATCGAGGCGTACATCAGATACCCGAGGATGAAGTAGGCCCCGAACTCCAGCAGCAGGCCGTGGCCGAGCAGGGCGGAGATCAGCTGGTCGCCCGTCCCCGGCGGCGCGAAGCGTACGAGGGCGAAGACGCCGGCGCCGCCCCAGACCGCCATCACCGTCGACGCCAGGGCCGCCACGCCGACGATCTTGCCGCCGAGGATCTCCGGCACCGAGGCGGACGACAGCAGCACCTCGAGCACCCGGTTCGACTTCTCCTCGATCACGCTGTTCAAGAGGATGCCGACGCCGGTCATGGTCAAAATCCACAGGGAGAAGGCCAGGCCGAGCGCCGCGAACGTCGGCATCCGGTCCTTCATCGACACCCGGCCGCCCGACTCCGCCTTGGGCGAGAACTCCTTGACCGCCGGCCGCACCGCGTCGGCGGAGGCGATCTTCGCCGGGTCGAGGCCGAGCACGGCCAGCCGGTCGGCCCGCATCACGCTGGTGGCGGCCCGCCGCGCCACGCCGGCCAGGGCCCCGTCGCCGATGTCGCGGGTCCAGACGTCGACCGACAGGGCGGCGGGCGAGCCGGTGAGGATGGCGGCGCCGTCGAGCCGGCGGCCGTCGGACATCATGGTCGCGCCGGAGACGTACGGCTGCAGGGCGACCCGCGCGGCGGCCGGGGTCGGAGCCTGGGCCACGTCCGCGGGCGGGGCGACGATACGGATGCGCGCGGCGTCGGCTTCCGAGGCGGCGGCCCGCGTGACCAGCGCGCCCGCGTGCGCGAAGTCGACGATGGCCAGGTTGCGCACGGGCGCGGTCTTTTCGGCCCAGATCGGGCCATAGCCGGACAGGGCGCCGATCGCCGGAGCGATGATCAGCGACAGCCAGAAGCCGGGCGTCTTCAGATAGCTGAGGTATTCGCGGACGGCGATGCGCAGCAGGCGGAGCATGTCACGCGCCTCCGGTGAGAACGATGAAGGCGTCGTGCAGCGACGGTTCGCGCATTTCGAAACGGGTCAGGTCGAGGCCCTGGGCGAAGGCCGCGCGCAGGGTGTCGTAGGCGGCGGCGCCCGGCGTCAGCGAGGCGGTGCGCACCCCGGCCTCGTCGGTCGCCACCTCGGCCACGCCAGGCAGGGCGCGGAGCTGATCGTCGGTGGCCGCGCCCTCGAGGATCAACCGACGCGGGGCGGCCGAGCGCGCCTCGTCCACCGAGCCCTCGAACGCCTTCCTGCCCTTGGCCAGCAGCACCACCCGCTCGCACAGCCGTTCGGCGTGCGCCATGACATGGGTGGAGAAGATCACCGTGGCGCCGCGCTTGGCCAGGTCGCGGATCAGGGTCTCGAGCGACTGCTGATTCACCGGATCGAGGCCCGAGAACGGTTCGTCGAGGATGACGAGGTCCGGCTCGTGCGCCAGGGCGGTGATCAGCTGCACCTTCTGCGCCATGCCCTTGGAGAGGGCCTTCATCGGCCGGTGGATGGCCGCGCCGAGCCCCTGCGCCTCCAGCATGGCGATTCCGCGCTTGCGCGCCACCGCGGAGGGCACGCCCTTCAGCCCGGCGAAGAACACCACCGCCTCGACCGGCGTCATCCGGCGATAGAGGCCCCGCTCCTCGGGCAGAAACCCGATCCGGTCGCGCACCTTGCTGGCGTCGCTCGAGCCCAGCACCGAGATCCGGCCGGCGGTGGGTTGGACCAGGCCGAGCGCCATGCGGATGCTGGTGGTCTTGCCCGCGCCGTTGGGACCGAGGAAGCCGAAAATCCGCCCCGGCGCGACCTGGAACGACAGGTCGTCGACGGCGCGAAAATCGCCGTACTGTTTGGAGACGCCCTCGAGACTCAACGCTGCGGCCATGAAGCTCCCCCCGACTCGCGTCAGGTTATAGCGGCGATCTACCGGCTGGCGAGAGCCGCCTTCATCACGAACGAGATGGCCCGCTCCACCGCCTCGCAGTGTTTGGGACCCAGAAGGGAGGCGTGACCTGCGCGGGTGATGTTCTCGGCGTAGCCCGAGCGCGACCGGTGCGCCGGCTCGGCCTGCATCCGCTTCCACCAGGCCCGCGATCGGCCCGCGGTGACCGACGCCAGCGGCAACTCCCGGTCGAACTCGCCGAGCGCGCGCGCCATCTCGCCGTCCTTCAGCCAGCATTCGAGCTCCTTGGCGGCCCACAGATTGTGCTGGGGCGAGGCGAAGGCGCGCAGCTTCTCTGCGTGCGGCTCCCCGCTGAGACCGATGGCGTCGCCGAGGAGGGGGGCCGAGACGGCGGTGAGCAGAAGGCCCGATCCCACGCGGGCGGCGTTGGCGAGCGGCATGGAGCCCTTGACGAAGCGGACCACCGCCGGCCGGACCAGGGCCTCGGCGGGAATGGCGTCCAGCAGCACCACGCCCTTGACCGTTTCGGGCCAGCGCAGGGCGAACACCTGCACATGCACCGCCGCCATCGAATGGCCGACGAGGATGTAGGGCGGCGCCTCGCCGAGCTTGCCGAGCAGGGCCTTGAGATCGTCGCTGATCGCCCGGCTGTCGCGAGGCTCGGGCCCGGGCTCCGAATAGCCGAGCCCGGCGCGGTCGTAGGCCAGCAGGCGCATGCGTGGCGACAGGGCGGCCTGGACCGCCGCGAAATCCGCGCCCGTGCCGAAGGCGCCGGCTTCGCAGACGACCAGCGGCTGGTCGCGGCGATCGCCCTCGATCACCACGCGGATCTGCCGGTCGCCGAGATCGACCATTCGCCCGCGCGGCGGAACGCCCTTGGAGGCGGCGAACAGGCCCTTGCCTTTGGCGGGCGGCGCGACGACGGGGAGATTGCGAGCCATGGCCGGGCTTATGGCATGGCCGGGGGCGGCCGCGACAGCGCCGGAAACGTCAGTCTCGCGGGTTTCGCGCCGGTGTTGCGCCTATTCGGCGGCGATGGCTTCGGGCTTACGGTAGATGGAGGTCTTCACCGACGAGAACACCCGCTGGACCATCGGTTCGAAGGCCGGGAGCGGCATGCTGTCGTAGGCTGGATCGAACGCGGTCTGGTCGTAGAGATGGCAGAACTGGGCGGTGTGCTCGAACGCGGGATGGCCGCGGTAGCGCTCGCGCATGTCGCGGTCCAGACCGAGGTAGTGGAAGAAATAATAGCCCTGGAACACGCCGTGGTGCTCGAGCATCCAGTGGTTCTGTTCGGAGACGAAGGGCTTGAGGATCGCCGCGCCGATGTCGGCGTGGTTGGCGCTGCCGAGGGTGTCGCCGATGTCGTGCAGCAGGGCGCAGACCACATATTCCTCGTCCATGCCGGCGCGGTGCGCGCGGGTGGCGGTCTGAACCGAATGCTCGAGCCGATCGACGGCGAAGCCGCCGAAATCGCCGTCGAGCAGCTTGAGGTGGGTCAGCACCCGGTCGGCGAGCCCGCGCTGGAACTCGGCGGCGTTGCGTCCGATGATCGTCCACTCGTCGCGCGTCGAGTCCGCCATCTGCGTGAACTTCGCGCGCTCTTCCGCGCCGTGCGATCCGTCGGCCATGACCGTCTCCTTCGTCGCCCGAAGCGTGCGCCAGGGCGCGGGCGTCGTCAATCTTCGCCGCTGCCGTTAAACCGTGTCGGGCGGCTCCAGGGTGCAGGCGACCACGCCGGTCTCGATCTGGAAGGTGGCGTGCCCGATGCGGAAGCGGCTCTGCAGGTCGTGACAGAGCTCGGCCAGCACCAGATCCCCCGGATGGCCGGCCGGCATGACCAGATGCGCGGTCAGCGCGGTCTCGGTGGTCGACAGCGGCCAGATGTGCAGATCGTGCAGGGTCTCGACCCCGGGCTGGCCGCCCAGGAAGCCGCGGACGGCGACCGGATCGATGCCGGCGGGCGCCGCATGCAGCACCATCTCGAGCGCCTCCTTCAGCGTCCCCCAGGTGCCCCAGACGATCACCGCCGACACGATCAGGCTCACCGCCGGGTCGATCCACGCCCAGCGGGTCAAAAGGATCAGGCCCCCGGCGACCACCACGCCGGCGGCGACCAGGGCGTCGCCGAGCATGTGCTGGAAGGCGGCGCGGACGTTGAGGTCGCCCTTGCGGCCGGAGGCGAACATCAGCGCCGTGGCCCCGTTGACCAGAATCCCCACCGCCGCCACGGCGATCACCACGAGGCCGCCGACCGGTTCGGGCGACAGCAGCCGCCGGATCGCCTCCCACGCCACCCCGCCGGTGATGATCAGGAGCGCCACGGCGTTGAACAGGGCCGCCAGCATGGAGGACGAGCCGAGGCCGTAGGTGAACCGCACCGAGGGGCCGCGCTTGGCCAGGCTGGCGGCGCCCCAGGCGGCCAGCAGGCCCATAACGTCGCCGAAGTTGTGTCCCGCGTCGGCGAGCAGGGCGAGCGAATGCCCGAGCACGCCGTAGACCGCCTCGGCGGCCACGAAGACGATGTTGAGCAGGGCGCCGAGCCCGAACCTCAGGCTGAAGTCGGTCGGCGCATGATGATGCCCATGGCCATGCCCGTGCTCATGATCATGGCCATGCGCGTCGCCGCCGGGCGCGTGATCACGCGGCCCACGGTCATGGCCGTGATCGTGACGATGCGGATGACCCGAGGCGGCGGTACTCATGACCCTTGCGAAATAGCACGATCGAAGCGACGTGACAGGCCCCGACCCCTTGCGCTAGAACGCGCCGCTGAGCGCGGGCGTGATGTAGTGGTAGCCTGAAAGCTTCCCAAGCTTTTCGTGCGGGTTCGATTCCCGCCGCCCGCTCCAGCTTTTCAGCGGCCGTCTCGTCCGGCGTCCAGATATATCTTCACCCCTGTGGTCTTGCCCAAGCTTAGCTGGACAGTCGTCCCGGCTCGATGCGATAGCGTTCCGCCGAAGGTGAGATGCGGGGCAGTGAAGATGTCGGTCCTACCTCTTCAGACGTCGGTGGCGATCTCCGTCACGGCGCTGCTGTGGGCCGCCCCACCCGCGACGGCAGGCGAGAGGGAGGCGACGGCTGCGCTCATAGCGGGTCTGGAAAGCCAGTATTCCCAGACCTTTGTGACCGGCGATCAGCGCGCCGCCGATCGCTTGCTGGCGGAGGACTTCATGGGGTTCGGTTCGAGTGGAAAACGCTCGGACAAAGCCAGCATGCTGGCCGAAGTCAGGCATGAGCCCCACCAGACATCGGCCAGGATCACCTCCGTGACGGTCCGCGTCCATGGCGACACGGCGATCGCCCTGGGCGCTGAAGACGACACCAGCCCAGGCTCCAAGCCAGGCTCGAACGATGTGTCGCATCGCGTCTGGTTGGATACTTGGAGGCGCACGTCGGCCGGTTGGACTCTGGTCGCGTCCGCTGAAGTCGCGCCGACGCCCTAGGGACCGCTCTCCACCCGCTCGTGCCGGAGCCCGGCTCGCATTTTTCGCTGGCCTTGGCGACGCGGGGCCAGTAACGGCGCGGCATGATCGAACCTCATCCCTCCGGCGGCTACGTACTCGAAGAACTCTCCATCGGCATGGTGGCCGAGAAGCGGGTGACGGTCACCGCTGAGCGCATCGCGCAGTTCGCCGAAGCTTCGGACGACTTCAATCCCGTGCATATGGACGACGCCTTCGCGTCCAAGACTGCCTATCGCGGCCGGATCGCGCACGGCTTGCTGTCGGCGTCGTTCGGGTCGGCCGTAGTCGGCACCATTCTTCCCGGGGCCGGCTCGATCTATCTCAGTCAGACCCTGGCCTTCCATCGGCCGGTGCGGGTCGGCGATGTGGTCGTGACGCGCATCACCGTGACCGCGATCGACGAGACCACCGCGCGGGTCATCCTGCGTGGCGAAGCCTTCGTTGGCGAGGATCTGGTGATGGACGGCGAGGCGACCGTGCGCGTGCCGCGTCGCCGGCGACCTTCCAGAGCGTAAGTGCATTCAATCCGTCCGCTCATCCCGGCGAATGCCGGGACGACCGGAAAGGGCGGGGGCAGCCGCCCCGCGCCCTACTCCCGCACCACCAGGTCGTCCCGGTGGATCAGGGCGGCGGGGCCGCGGTAGCCGAGGCGGGCTTCGATGGCGGTGGAGCGCAGGCCCTGGATGGCGGCGGCGTCCTCCGCCCCGTAGGCGGAAAGCCCGCGCGCGACTTCGCGACCGGCCCTGTCGCGCACGACCACCGCGTCGCCCTTGCCGAACCGGCCCTCGATCGCCACGACCCCGGCGGGCAGGAGGCTCTTGCCTGCGCGAAGGGCCGTCACCGCGCCGTCGTCGACCACCAGGGCGCCCTGTGGCGCCAGCGAACCGGCGATCCACTGCTTGTAGGCCAGGGCCGGGGTGGCGTGGGCGGCGAACAGGGTGGCGCGGGCGCCCGCTTCCACCGCCTCCAGCGGACCCTGGCCGTCGCGGCGACCCAGGGTGACCAGGGTGGCGCAGCCCGCGCCGTGGGCGATGCGGGCGGCGGCGAGCTTGGTCGCCATCCCGCCTGTGCCGACCCCGTGCGCGGCGTTGGCCCCGCCGGCCATGGCCTCGATCTCGGGGGTCAGGGTCTCCACCATCGGGATATGCGCCGCGGCGGGGTCGCGGCGCGGATCGGCGGTGTAGAGGCCATCGATGTCCGACAGCAGGATCAGGAGGTCGGCGCCGATCATCTGCGCCACGCGGGCGGCCAGCCGGTCGTTGTCGCCGTAGCGGATCTCCTCGGTGGCCACCGTGTCGTTCTCGTTGACGACGGGGATGGCCTTGAGCCGCAGCAGGGTCTCGACCGTGGCGCGGGCGTTCAGCCAGCGACGGCGGATCTCGGTGTCGTCGCGGGTGAGCAGGATCTGCGCGGTGTGCAGGTCGTGCGGGGCCAGGGCCTCCTCCCAGGCGCGCATCAGGAGGCTCTGTCCGGCGGCGGCGGCGGCCTGTTTCTCCTGCAGCTCGAGTTCGCCCCGGAGCGGCAGGCCGAGCCGCCGGCGCCCGAGCGCCACCGCGCCGGAGGAAACCATCAGCACCTCGGCGCCCCGCCCGCGCAGACGCGCCACGTCGCTGGCCAGCACCGCCAGCCAGCCGGCGTCGACCGCGCCGCGCTCGGGGTCGACCAGCAGGGCCGAGCCGACCTTGATGACGACGCGGCGGGCGGCGGCGAGGACGCTCAAAGGTCGGGCTTCCACACGCCGGTCGCTACGGCGGGCCCCTCGTCCGCGCCGTCGAGGCCGACCAGTTCGCCGCGCTCGCCGCGCACCAGCGCCCAGGCCGAGCGCAGCATGTCGCGCACGCCCTCGCCGGAGACGCCGGAGATCACCAGCGGCGCCTTGCCCGCGGCGGTGCCGAGCTCGACCACCAGGTCGCGGCGGTCCTCCTCCGACAGGGCGTCGGCCTTGTTGAGGGCGACGATTTCGGGCTTTTCGTCGAGGCCATGGCCGTAGGCCCGGAGCTCCTCGCGGACCTGGCGGTAGGCGCCGGCGATGTCGGCCTGGGTGCCGTCGACCAGATGGATCAGCACGGCGCAGCGCTCGACATGGCCGAGGAAGCGCACGCCCAGGCCGGCGCCTTCGGAGGCGCCCTCGATCAGGCCGGGGATGTCGGCGATCACGAACCGCTCCTGCGGCGACAGGTCGACCACGCCCAGGTTGGGCGACAGGGTGGTGAACGGATAGTCGGCGATCTTGGGCTTGGCCGCCGAGCTGGCCGCCAGGAAGGTCGACTTGCCGGCGTTGGGCAGGCCGACCAGGCCGACGTCGGCGATCAGCTTCAGGCGCAGCCAGACCCAGCGCTCCACGCCGGGCAGGCCGGGATTGGCGTGGCGCGGCGCGCGGTTGACCGGTCCCTTGAAGCGGTCGTTGCCCCAGCCGCCGTTGCCGCCTTCGGCCAGCAGATAGCGCGCGCCGGCCGTGTCGAGGTCGACGATCAGGGTGTCCTGATCCTCCTCCAGCACCTGGGTGCCGACGGGGACCTTCAGCACCACGTCCTCGCCCGCGGCGCCGTGCATGTTGCGGCCCATGCCGTGGGTGCCGGTCTTGGCCTTGAAATGCTGTTGGTAGCGGTAGTCGATCAGGGTGTTCAGCCCCTCCACCGCCTCGATCCAGACGTCGCCGCCGCGCCCGCCGTCGCCGCCGTCGGGGCCGCCGTACTCGATGAACTTTTCGCGCCGAAACGACACGGCGCCGCCGCCGCCGTCGCCGGAGCGGACATAGACCTTGCACTGGTCGAGGAACTTCATGGGGTCTCTATGTAGGAAAAGCGGGGTCGCCGTCGAGGATTAGGGTGCGAGCAACGACCGCGCCGTGATGTTTAGAGCGATGAACGCGAGATAACCCATCCCTCAGGTCGCGTTCAGCCACGTGACCCTACTGTGCCTCATCGCCTGGTTAGAGCCGACATCCGCCGGCGCCGGACGAGGAGGAGAGTACCGATGCAAGTCCGCAAGCTGCTCATCGCCGCCGGCGCCGCCCTCGCCGCGACGGCCGCCATCGCCGCCGCCCCGACCGCCGCCAGCGCCCAAGGGTTCTACCACCCCTACCGCGCCGAACGCGTCCGCGCGTTCCACCGCTACGAGGCGCATCGCTATTGGCAGCACCGCCGCTTCGAAGCCTGGCGCTTCCATCACCGCCCCTTCTATCGCGGCTACTAGGCGATAGCCGACAGTTGAGGGCCGCTCCGCTCCCGCGGGGCGGCCCTTGCTGTTGGTGGGTGGAGGGCCCGCCCTCGTCCTCGTTCTTAGAGGCCCGCTTCGCGAGCGCCTCAGGACGAGGCTAAATCAATGTCGTATAAGCAGAAATCCTCATCCTGAGGTGCGAGCGCAGCGAGCCTCGAAGGACGAGGATTTCGCATCCGCCGCTTCTCCCCCATATCCCCCTTGTGATCCGGCCCGACGACCTCTTGCAGCCCCGGCCCGAGGGGCTCTACTGCCCGCCCGGCGACTTCTACGTCGATCCGGTGCGGCCGGTGGACCGGGCGGTGGTCACCCACGGCCATTCGGACCACGCCCGCGCCGGTCACGGGACCGTGCTGGCGACGCCCGAGACCCTGGCCATCATGGCCGAGCGCTACGGCGAAGCCTTCACCGGGCGCGAGCAGCCGCTGGCCTACGGCGAGACCATCCGGCGCGACGGCGTCGAAGTGACTCTGGTTCCGGCCGGCCATGTGCTGGGCTCGGCCCAGGCGGTGGTGCGCTGGAAGGGCATGACCGTGGTCTGTTCGGGCGACTACAAGCGGCGGGCCGATCCCACCTGCGCGCCGTTCGAGCCGGTCCCGTGCGACGTCTTCATCACCGAGGCCACCTTCGGCCTGCCGGTGTTCCGCCATCCGCCCGCCGCGGACGAGATCGCCAAACTGCTTCGCTCGGTCGAACAGTTCCCCGAGCGCGCCCACCTCGTCGGCGCCTACGCGCTCGGCAAGGCGCAGCGGGTGATCGCCCTTCTGCGCCAGGCGGGGTATGCCGAGACCCTCTATGTCCACGGCGCCCTGCTGCGGTTGAACCGGCTCTACGAACGGCACGGCGTCGGCCTGGGCCCGCTGGCCCCGGCGACGGCGGAGGGACGCGCCGCCAAGGGTGACTTCGCCGGCCGCATCATCCTCTGCCCGCCGTCGGCCCTGCAGGATCGATGGGCGCGCCGGTTCCCCGATCCCCTCCCCGCGTTCGCCTCAGGCTGGATGGGCGTGCGCGCCCGCGCCCGCCAGCGCGGGATCGAACTGCCCCTGACCCTCTCAGACCATGCGGACTGGGACGAGCTGACCCAGACGATCGCCGACGTGTCGCCGGGGGAGCTTTGGATCACCCACGGCCGGGAGGAGGCGCTGCTGCGCTGGGCCGAACTGAACGGCGTGGCCGCCCGCGCCTTGGCCCTGGTGGGCTACGAGGACGAGGACGGCGAGGCGGTGGCGTCGGCCGAGGCTGCGGCTGGCTAGACACCATCCCCTCGCGGGGGGCTTCCGCTCATCCCGCCGAATGCCGGGATGAACGGTAAAGGGATGGGGGACTTCGATGGTTTGTGTGAGCCCCGAGACTGTGTAAGCCCCGAGGCTTAGATAAACGCGACCGGGCCGGAGTGACCTTCGTCGCCGAGGCGCGGCTCCTGGTGGGTCAGGTTGGCGCGGGCGATCTCGAAGGCGAAGCGCAGCGGTCCGCCGCGCATGACCCAGACCTGGGCGTCGGCCGGGGTGAGCTTCAGCAGGGTGAGGTCGGGATCATCCTTGCCCTCCGGAAACCAGGCCGAGACGATCGGATTCCAGAACGCGTCGATCTTGGCGCGGTCATGATCGGCGGACAGTTCGCCGCCGATGCAGGCCTGGAACTCCTGGTCCTTGGCCATGACGCAGAACATGGCGTAGCGGCCCTCGCCGGTCTGGCGCGCGAGGTCGGTGGTCTTCTTGGTGAAGAACCAGATCGCGCCGCGCTCCTTGTCGCAGAAGGCGGTCATCGGCTGCATGTGGCTGCGACCGTCGGTCAGGCCCAGCATGCCGAACCGAGCCTTGTCGATCTCGCTCCACAAGCGCTTTTCGAGATCCTTGTCGTCGAGGTGGGCGGGGGACATGGGAGGGGCTCCGCGAGCGGTTGAACTTGCGTCCTAACCGACCGGGAGCCCCTGAGTTCCTGAAACCGGACACGGAACCGTCCGGCCGGGATCACCGCCGGGGGATCACTTCTTCAGGCACTCGCCGGTGTAGACGTTGTAACCCGACAGCGCCCGGCCGCTCTTACCCGTCTGGCCCTTGGCCTTGGCGTCGTAGGCGGCCTTCTGGCTCGCGCTGAACTTGTCCCACGCCGCGGCGCAGGCCTTCATGCCGCCGCCCTTGTTCGCGGCGGCGGTCGCCGGTTTGGCGGCCATCATCGGCGTCGCCGGCTTGCTCGCCGCCATCGGCGTGGCGGCCATCGGCGACGGGGTCGGTTTGACCGTGGGCGCGGGTGGGGCGGCGGGCTTGGCGGCCATCATCGGGGCCGGCTTGGCGGCGGCCATCGGCGTCGCCGGCTTCACGGGCGGCGTGGGGGCCGCGGCCGGCGCGGGCGTCGCCGCGGCCATCGCGGCGGCCTTGGTCTTCTTGGGCTTCTTCGCCGGCGCCATCGCGGCGGTGGTGTTGGACGCAGCGGGCTCGGTGGTGTTGGCGGCCTTCTTGGGCGCGGCGAAGGCGGGCGCGCCGATCAGGGCCACGGCGGCGGCGGCGAGGATAAGGTTGCGCATGGAGGTCTCCCGTTGAGCCGCGCCTCACGGGTGCGGTGGGGAGAGCTTGGCCTCAGCCCCGTCGCCCGTCCATGCCAGGGGACATAAATTGACGAAAGCTAAGGTTCATCATGCGGCGGGTCGATCGCGCCGCATCCCTGGCCGAACAGGGGTCAGGCCAAACAAGAGTCAGGCCGGAGCGCCGATACGCGGCAGGCCCCGGCCCGACCGGACGCTCACTTCTTCATGCACTCGGAGGTGAACACATTGTAGCCTGACAGCTTTCGGCCGGTCTTGCTGCTGGTCTTGCCCACCGACTTGGCCTTGTAGGCGTCCTTTTCGGCGGCGCTGAAGCCCTTCCATTTGGCCGAACAGGATTTCAGGCTGGGGCCGTCGCCGGACGCAGCGGCGAGGGCCGGGCCGGCCAGAAGCGTCGCGGCGACCGCCGCGAGGATCAACTTACGCATTGAGTTCTCTCCCATGCGGCCGCGCCCCCGTGACGCCGCCGAGCGAGGAGATCATGAACAAAACAAGAACATCTGTCCACCCGCCGCAGCGGATAATCGCCGCAAGGTAGAGGATTTTCTCACGCTTGACCACGGTAAACGGCCGCTTAACGGTTGCGGCCTAGGCCTGATCGGCCCCACGCATCCGAACCATGTCCGTCGAACGCACCCTGATCCATTTCCCGCTCGACCCCGCCTCCCGCCAGGTGCGCCTGGCGCTGGGCGAAAAGAAGCTGCCGTTCACCGAGGCGGTCGAGCGCTATTGGGAGCGGCCGGAGCGGCTGGCGGCCCTGAATCCCTCCGGCCTGCCGCCCGTGCTGGTGGAGACGCGCGGCGCGATCAAGACCGTGGTGTGCGACAGCCGCGCCATCCTCGAGCATCTGGAGGAGCGCCATCCCGACTACGCCCTGCTGCCCGACGACGCCCAGGGCCGCGCCGAGGCCCGCCGCCTGCTGGCCTGGTTCGACCGCAAGTTCAACGACGAGGTGAACGGCTTTCTGCTGCATGAGAAGATGGAGAAGCGGCTCCTGGGCCTCGGCGCGCCCGAGCTGGCGGCGCTGCGGCGGGGGCGCGAGGCCCTGCGCCAGCATCTGCGGATGCTGGAGGCGCTGTTGGCGAGCCGCGACTGGCTGACGGGCGCCAGCTTCGGTCTGGCGGACATCGCCGCCTCCGCCCACCTCAGCGTGATCGACTATATGGGCGAGGTCCCGTGGGAGGACTTCACGGTGGCCAAGCAATGGTATGTGCGGGTGAAGTCGCGGCCCTGCTTTCGCCCGCTGCTGGCCGACCGGTTCGCCGGCCTGCCGCCGGCCGCCCACTACGACGACCTGGATTTCTGAGCCCCCATTACCGAGCCTGGGCCTAACCGGCTATGACGGCGGGGTGAAGGATCCCCGTTCCGCCATCCGCGCGCGCGCCCTGGCGCTGGGCTTCGACGCCGCCGGCTTCGCCCCGGTCGGCGCGGCCTGGCCGGCGTCCGCGCATCTGCACCAATTCGTCGCCGAAGGCCGCCACGGCGAGATGGCATGGATGCAGACCACCCTGCCGCGCCGCGCCCATCCGTCCGGCCTGTGGTCCGAGGCGCGCTCGGCCATCGTGCTCGGCATGAACTATGGGCCGGACGCCGACCCGCTGGTCCAACTCGAGGCCAGGGACCGCGCGGCCATCTCGGTCTACGCCCAGGGCGACGACTATCACGCGCTGATCAAGGGGCGGCTCAAGACCCTGGCCGGATTCGTGGTCTCCCGCTTCGGCGGCGAGGTGAAGGTGTTCGTCGACACCGCGCCTTTGATGGAGAAGCCGCTGGCCGAGGCGGCCGGACTCGGCTGGCAGGGCAAGCACACCAATCTGGTGTCGCGGACGTTCGGATCCTGGCTGTTCCTGGGCGCGATCCTGACCACGCTGGAGCTCCCCGCCGACGCGCCGGACCCGGGAAGCTGCGGCTCCTGCCACGCCTGTCTCGACGTCTGCCCGACCGGCGCCTTTCCCGCGCCCTACCAGCTCGATGCGCGCAAATGCCTGTCCTACCTGACCATCGAGTTCGCCGGCGCCTGGCCTGAGGCTTTCCGGCGCGCGATGGGCAACCGGGTCTACGGCTGCGACGACTGTCTGGCGGTCTGCCCCTGGAACAAGTTCGCCCAAACGGCGCACGAACAGCGGCTGCGGGCGCGGGACGCCCTGCGCAAGCCGGGCCTGGCCGACCTCGCCGCCCTCGACGACGCCGGCTTTCGCGCCCTGTTCGCCGGGTCGCCGGTCAAGCGGATCGGCGTGAACCGGTTCCTGCGCAACGTGCTCTACGCCATCGGCAATAGCGGCGATCCGGCCCTGGCCGCGGCGGCGCGGCCGCACCTGGCGAGCGCCGACCCGGTGGTGGCCGACGCCGCCGCCTGGGCCCTGGAACGCCTCAGTACGGGTGCGCCGCCTTCGCCCGGATGATGCCGCCGGTGGCGTCGGCCAGGCCGACGATGATGAACTGCACCGCCAGGGCGCACAGGATCAGTCCCAGCACCCGCACCACCACGGTCATGCCGATCTTGCCGAGCGCCCGAGAGATCAGGCCCGACAGCAGAAAGGCGATCATCACCGTGACCGAGATGGCGGCGATGGCGCCCATCCCGGCCGCCCGGCCCTTCCAGCCGAGCCGCGCGGTCTCGGCGGCGAAGATGATCACCGTGGAGATGGCGCCCGGCCCGATCAGCAGCGGCGTGCCGAAGGGCACGATCAGCCGCTCGAAGTGCTTCCGGGCGTAGCGGCCCGGATTCTTGATCGCCTCGGCCTCGGCCGGACCCGCGGCGGGCTCGAACTTGGCGGTGAAGTCGTCGCGGGCCATCTCCAGGCCCAAAAGGAACAGCATGACCCCGCCGGCGATGCGGAACGCCGGCATGGAGATGCCGAAATACTGCAGCACGCCGACGCCGGTGAAATAGAACACGCTCAGAAAAACGAAGGCGAACAAGGCGATATAGACGGCGATGCGCCGGCGCGGGGCCTCGGCTATGCCCACCGTCGCCGCCGCGAACAGGGGGATGTTGCCCACCGGGTCGATCAGGGCGAACAGCGCCACAAAGAAGTTGACCGCCAGGTCGGCGACACCCATGATTCCCGCTCAGCCCAATTCGTCCTGCCCGCGCGCCGAGCCTTATGCCCGCTCGACGCCCGCGCCGCCACACCGGAGACCCCGCATGGCTGATCCCCGCCTGATCGTCGCCCTCGACGTGCCCACGCGCGGCGACGCCGAAGCCGTGGTCGAGCGGCTGGGCGACAGCGTCGGCTTCTACAAGATCGGCCTGCAGCTCCTGGCCGGCGACGGGATGGCCATGGCCAAGGACCTGAAGCGGCGCGGCCGGCAAGTGTTCCTGGACTGGAAGCTGCACGACATCGGCGCGACGGTGGAGAAGGCCGCCGCCGCCGTCGCCGCCAGCGGCGCGGCCGACCTCCTGACCGTGCACGCCGAGCCGCAGGTGATGCGGGCGGCCGTGCGCGGCCGCGCCGGCGCCGGCTACATGCGCATCCTCGGCGTCACCGTGCTGACCAGCCTGACCGACGAGGACCTGAAGGACCTGGGCTATGGCCTCGGCGTCGAGGCCCTGGTCGAGCGCCGCGTCCGCCAGGCGGTCGACGCCGGGCTCGACGGCGTGGTGGCGAGCCCGCACGAGGCGGCCCTCGCCCGCCGCGTCGCCGGCAAGGGCTTCCTGGTGGTGACCCCCGGCGTGCGTCCCGGCTGGGCCAAGGCCGACGACCAGGCCCGCGCCCTGACCCCCGCCGAAGCCCTCGCCGCCGGCGCCACCCACCTCGTGGTCGGCCGCCCCATCACCGCCGCCAACGATCCCCGCGGCGCGGTGGAGCGCATCACCGACGAGATGGACCGGGCGGTTCCGGCGCTGGTGTGAGCGGCGCCATAGTTTCGGCGCCCGGTCTGCGATAGGACGAAGGCGACCCGCGCCCGGAGGCCTGATGAACGCCGACAACTTCTCCATCGTCGCAACCTTCCTGCGCGCCGACTGGGTCGTGCGGCTGGTGATGATCGGGCTGGCGCTGGCGTCGCTGTGGTCGTGGACCATCATCATCGACAAGACCTTCCGCTTCGCCGCCCTGAACCGCGAGGCCGACAAGTTCGAGGACCAGGTGGCCTCGGGCCGGTCGCTCGAAGACATCGCTCAGGGCGCCGGCGAAAATCCGCGCCAGCCCCTGCCGCGCATGCTGCAGGCGGCCATGCGCGAATGGCGCGAGGCCCGGCGGGCCGGGCTCAGCGATACCCAGATCGCCCTCCTCACCCAGCGGATCGACCGCTCGCTCGATTCCACCGTGGCGCGGGAGGCGCAGCGGGTGGAGGACGGGCTGGGCTCGCTGGCCATCGTCGCCACCGCCTCGCCCTTCGTCGGCCTGTTCGGCACGGTGTGGGGGATCATGACCGCCTTCCAGGCCATCGCCATCCAGAAGAACACCAATCTGTCGGTGGTGGCGCCGTCGATCGCCCAGGCCCTGTTCGCCACCGCCATCGGCCTGGCCGCCGCCATCCCGGCCTATATCGCCTACAACAAGTTCTCGACCGACGCCGGCAAGTTCACCGGCCGGATGGAGAGCTTCGCCGACGACCTCGCCGCGGCGGTGGCCCGGCGCCTCGGCGGAGCGGCCTGACATGGCCCTGTCGTCCGGCGACGCCTTCTCGACCCGCGGGCGCGGCCGGCGGCGGCGGCGCGGCCGGCGCGGCGCCCTGTCGGAGATCAACGTCACGCCGCTGGTGGACGTCATGCTGGTGCTCCTGATCATCTTCATGATCTCCGCCCCCCTGCTCACCGTGGGCGTGCCGGTGGATCTGCCCAAGACCGAGGCCGCCGCCGTCAACGACGAGCGCCAGCCGCTGACGCTGACCATCCGCCGCGACGGGGGGGTGTTCATCCAGGAGACGCCGATCGCCCTCGACGAGCTGTCGGTCCGGCTGAAGGCCCTGGCCGGGGACGGACTGGACCGGCCGATCTATGTGCGCGCCGACGGCGCGGCGCCCTATACCTATGTGGCGCAGGTGATGGCGCGGCTGTCGACCTCGGGCTTCACCAAGATCGACCTGATCACCGACACCGGCGCGCCGGACGAGAAGCCCGTACCGGTCGCGCCGGCGGGAGACTGATCCCCGTGCCGGAGAACCGCGTCCCGGCCTTTGTCGGCGCCGTCCTGCTGCACGTCGTGGTGCTGGGCGCGGGCCTGATCACCCTGCCGTTCTGGTCCAAGCCGATCCCGCTGGTGAACTCGGTGCCGATCACCATCGTTTCGCACGCGCCGCCTGAGCCGCCGGCGGCGCCCACCGTGGCGCCCGAGCCCGTCCCCGAAACCACGCCGGAGCCGGTTCCCGCGCCCCAGCCGGCCCCGCCGCCAAAGCCGGTTCCGGCGCCAAAGCCGGTTCCTGCCCCTGCGCCGGTCCCCAAGCCCGCGCCGCCGCCGCCCACTCCGGCGCCGGCCAAGCTCCAGAGGCCGGCCATGACCCAGAGCAAGCCGCTCGACCTGGGCGCCCTGGCCAACTCCCTGCCCCAAGCCAAGCCGCAGCCGGACAAGACCGCGCGCCCCTCGAGCAAGCCGCTGGATCTGGCCTCGCTGGCCGCCTCCCTGCCCAGGACGACCGGCGTACGCGGCCCGCCCCGATCCGCCGCCGCGCCGGTCCAAAGCCCCGTCAGCCGCCTGTCCAACGACGAAACCGGCGCCCTGGTGGACAAGCTCAGTCGCCTGTGGGGCCTGAACTGCGGCATCGACGATTCCCAGGAGCTGAAATTCCGGGTGGCGTTCCACCTGGCGCCGGACGGCCGGCTGACCGGGCCGCCGGAGTTGCTCGACCGCCCCATCGTCGAGGCCAAGGGGGCCGGGGCCGTCGCCCTGAGTCGCCGCGCCCTGGCGGCGGTGGTGCGCGGGGACCCTTATTCAGAACTGCCGCGCGATCGCTACGCCGCCTGGAAAGACGTCACTGCAACCTTCGATACGAAGAAGGCTTGTGCAAACAGCCGTTGAGTTCCCGGCGTCAAACCTTCGCCCCTTTGTGTCGGCAAGGCTCGCCCTGGTTTTTGTCGCTAGTGCATCTCGAAGCAGCTAGACGGGCATGAAAGGAGATCGCCAGCCTATGCGGCCTGTTCTGTTCGTCGCCCTCGCGCTGTTCATGTCCGTGCTGGGGGGTGCGCCGCCCGTGCACGCCCAGGTGCAGATCAGCGTCGACCGGGGCGTCATCCAGCCCATACCGATCGCGATCCCGCCCATGACCGGCGCCGACCCGCGCAGCCAGCAGATCGGCGGCGACGTGTCGCGCGTGATCGCGGCCGACCTCGAGCGCTCCGGCTTCTTCAAGCCCCTGTCGCCCAACAGCTTCATCCAGCGCGACCTCAACGTCGAGGAGACGCCGCGCTTCAACGACTGGAAGACCATCAACGCCCAGGCCCTGGTCAACGGCCGGGCCATCATCGAGCCCGACGGCCGCCTGCGCGTCGACTTCCGCCTGTGGGACACCTTCGGCGGCAAGCAGCTGATCGGCGAACAGTTCATCTCCACCGGCGAGGACTGGCGGCGCATCGCCCACAAGGTGGCTGACGCGGTCTACAAGGCCATGACCGGCCAGGACGGCTATTTCGACACCCGGGTCGTGTTCGTCGCCGAGAGCGGCCCGCGCAAGAGCAAGGTCAAGCGCCTGGCGATCATGGATCAGGACGGCGCCAACCCGAGCTATCTGACCGAGGGCAGCTATCTGGTGCTGACCCCGCGCTTTTCGCCCAACGGCCACCAGATCACCTACATGGCGCTCCGCGCCGACAGCGCCCGGGTCTATGTCCTGGACCTGGAGACCAACCGGCAGGAGAGCCTCGGCAGCTTCCAGGGCATGGTGTTCTCGCCGCGGTTCTCGCCGGACGGGTCGAAGGTGGCCTTCTCGGTCGACCGCAACGGCAATACCGACGTCTACCTGATGGACCTGAAGTCGCGTGCGGTGACCCGGGTGACCACCGACGCGGCCATCGACACCTCGCCCTCGTTCTCGCCGGATGGACGCCAGCTGGTGTTCAATTCGGATCGCGGCGGCTCGCCTCAGCTCTACGTCATGAACCTTGACGGCTCCGGGGTGCACCGGATCTCGTTCGGCCAGGGCCGCTACACCACGCCGGTGTGGAGTCCGAAGGGCGACTTCATCGCCTTCACCCGCCAGCAGGGGGGCGAGTTTCATATCGGCGTGATGAAGCCCGACGGCTCGGACGAGCGGACGCTGACCACCGCCTATCTCGACGAGAGCCCGGCCTGGGCCCCGAACGGGCGCGTGCTGATCTTCTCGCGCGAGGCGGGGCACGGCACGGCGCCGCGGCTGTACACCGTCGACCTGTCCGGTCAGAACCTGCGTCCCGCGCCCTATAATCTTCCGGCGACCGACCCGACCTGGTCCCCGCTGCTGAAGTGACGAAAGGAACCTTCCCATGTCGTTGATCACTTCGTCGAACGCGTTGAAGTTCGCCGCCGTCCTGGGCGCCGCCGCGGCGCTTTCCGCCTGCGCCAGCCATCCCAAGCCTCCCGAACCTGCTCCCGTGGCCTCCACCCCTGGCTATACGCCGGGCCCGCCTTCGGACACCCGCCCGCCGCCCCGCGAAGTGGCGTCCGGCCCGACCGGGCCTATCCCGGGCTCGACACAGGATTTCGTCATCTCGGCCGGCGACCGGGTCTATTTCGACTACGACCAGTACGCGGTGCGAAACGACGGCCGGAGCGTGCTCGACAAGCAGGCGGCCTGGCTGCAGCGCTATCCGCAGGTGGCCGTGCGCATCGAAGGCAATTGCGACGAGCGCGGCACGCGCGAATACAACTTCGCCCTGGGCGCCCGCCGGGCCGACTCCATCAAGACCTATCTGATCGCGCACGGCGTCTCGGCGGCCCGCATCACCACCATCTCCTACGGCAAGGAGCGCCCGCTGGACGACGGCTCGTCCGAGGACGCCATGGCCAAAAACCGAAACGGGCACACGGCCCTCACCTCCGGCGCGGGAAACTGATCCATGCGTAAACCGAACGGGGCGGGGCTGATCGCCGCCGCCGCCCTGGCGCTCTCGGGCCTGGCCCTCGCCCTTCCGGCAAGCGCCCAGCAGACGGACACCGATCGCCGTCTGGACCGGATCGAGAAGCAGCTGCGCGAGACCCGCTCGATCGTGTTCCAGGGCCGCGACACCGGCCAGCCGGTGGTGGTGAAGCCGGACGGTCCCGACCCGGCGGTCACCGCCCTGCAGTCGCGCCTCGACGACATGGACCAGACCGTCCGCCGGCTCTCCGGCCAGGTGGAGGTGGGCGCCCACGACCTCGACGAGGCGCGGCGCAACGCCCAGCAGGCGCACGACTCGGTGATCGAGCTGCGCGCCCAGCTGCAGGCCCTGACCGACCGGGTGGCCAAGCTGGAAGCGCAGCCCGCGCCGCAGGCGCAGGCGGCGGTCCAGCCGGTCTACCCGCCGGCGGCCGAGGACCGGCGCGGCCGACCGGCGCCCCGCGGGGCCTCGGAGGCCACCGCCCGGGCGCAGGCGGAGGACCAGACCGTGCTCGGCGGACCGCCCGTCGCGAGCACCGAAGTCGCCTCCTATCGCAACGCCCTGGCCCTGCAGGAGCAGGGCGACTACGCCGGCGCCGGCCAGGCCTGGCAGGACTACATCGCCCACTACGGCGCCGGAGCAAAGGGCAGGGAGGCGCGCTACCGCCTGGGCGAGACCCTGTACATCCAGTCCGATTACGGCGAAGCCGCCCGCGCCTACGCCGAGGCCCTGAAGGGCTGGCCCAAGGCCGCCTGGGCGCCGGACGCCACGGTGAAGCTGTCGCAGTCGCTGGCCCAGCTCGGCCGGCGCGAGGAGGCCTGCTCGGTGGTCGGCGAATTCGACACCCGCTACGCCCCGACCGCGCCGGCCGCCGTCAAGAGCCGGGCGCGCGCCGTCCACGCCAAGTCGGCCTGCGCCGCCGCCTGAGCGGCGCTTCCGCTTACCGCTCCTGGTCGGTCGGCCGCATCAGAATCTCGTTGATGCAGACGTGCGGCGGCTGGCTCACCGCATAGAGGATCGCGTTGGCGATATCCTGCGACTGCAGCTGCCGCAGCGACCCGGCCCAGTTGTTCACCGCGGTCTGCGCCGCCGTATGGGCCACATGGTCGCGAAGCTCCGTCTCGGCCACCCCCGGCTCGATCACCGTCACACGCACCTTGGCCGGCACCAGCTCCTTGCGCAGGGATTCCGAGAAGCCGACCACCGCCCATTTGGTGGCCGAGTAGGCGGCGCCGTTGGGGTTGGCGGTGCGGCCGGCGGTGGACGAGATATTGACGATGTCGCCGGCGCCGTGCGGCGCCATGAGCCGGGCCGCCGCCTGGCTGGCGGTGATCAGGGCGGTGAGATTGAGCTCGATCATGTCGCGCCAGCGGCCGAGATCGGCGTCGGCGACGGGTTCGAGGTACATGACGCCGGCGTTGTTGATCAGGATATCGAGCCCGCCCATCGCCGCGTGCGCGTCGGCGACCGCGCGGATCACATCGGCCTCTTGCAGGAAGTCGGCGACGATCACGTGGGCCTTGCCGCCTTCGCCGGCGATGGTCTCGGCCAGGGCCTCGAGCCGGTCGGCCCGCCGCGCGGTGATGGCGACCTCGGCGCCCGCCCGGGCCAGGGTCAGCGCCGTGGCTTCGCCGAAACCCGACGAGGCGCCGGTGACGAGGGCCTTGCGGCCGGCGAGGGGCTTGTGGTCGGACATGCGCGAGACTCCAGGGCGAGGCAGGCGTTCAGCTATGCATCTGGAGCCCCTATGTCATCCCCATGCGCGCCTTCGCCGAGCTGTTAGACAGGCTTTCGTTCACCCCGTCCCGGAACGCCAAGCTCGTCTTGGTGCGCGACTATCTGGCGGGTGCGCCGGACCCGGAGCGCGGCTACGCCCTGGCGGCCTTGACCGGAGAACTGGTGTTCGACGCGGCCAAGCCGGCGATGATCCGCCGCGCGGTGGAGGCGCGGGTCGATCCGGTGCTGTTCGGCTGGTCCTACGACTATGTCGGCGACCTGGCCGAGACGGTCGCCCTGATCTGGCCCGCCCGGCCCGGCGCCAACCGCGAACCGGCGCTGGAGGAGGTGGTGGATGAACTCCGCGCCGCGCACCGGCATTCCAGCCAGGCCCTGATCGAAGGATGGCTCGACGCCCTCGACGCCACCGGCCGCTGGGCGCTGCTGAAGCTGCTCACCGGCGGCTTGCGGGTCGGGCTCTCCGCCCGGCTCGCCAAACAGGCGGCGGCCGACCTCGCCGCCCACAACCACCAGCCGATCGCCCTGCCCGACATCGAGGAGGTCTGGCACGCCCAGAGCCCCCCGTACGCGGAGCTGTTCGCCTGGCTGGAAGGCCGCGGGCCGCGCCCCAATCCGGATTCGCCCGGCCGCTTCCGCCCGGTCATGCTGGCGCAGGCGGTGGACGAGGCGGCCGACTTCGCCAAGCTCGATCCCGCCGACTACGCCGCGGAGTGGAAGTGGGACGGCATCCGGGTCCAGCTGGTGCGCGAGCGCGGCGCCGATGGGCTGGTCGTCGGCCGGCTCTATTCGCGCACCGGCGACGAAATCTCGGGGGCCTTTCCCGACCTGATGGCGGCGATGGACTTCGAGGGGGCGATCGACGGCGAACTGCTGGTGCTGCGCGAGGGTCGCGTGGCCCCGTTCGGCGACCTGCAGCAGCGGCTGAACCGCAAGACCGTCGGCGCGGCGATGATGGCCCAGCACCCGGCGGGCGTCCGCGCCTACGACCTTCTGGCCGAGCGGGGCGAGGATCGGCGCGCCCTGCCTTTCGCCGAGCGCCGCGCCCGGCTGGAGGCCTTCGTGGCGCGCCATGGCGGGCCGCGGCTGGACCTTTCGCCGATGGTCGGTTTCGACAGCTGGGACGAACTCGCGCGAATCCGGGCCGCGCCGCCGGAGGGCGATCCCCTGGCCGCCGAGGGATTGATGCTGAAGCGTTGGGACAGCGTGTACGAGGCGGGCCGGCCGAAGGGACCCTGGTTCAAGTGGAAGCGGGACCCCCGCCTGATCGACGCGGTGCTGATGTACGCCCAGCGCGGCCACGGCAAGCGGTCGAGCTTCTATTCCGACTACACCTTCGGGGTCTGGGTCGCTGAACCCACCGGCTGGGTGCTGACGCCGGTGGGCAAGGCCTATTTCGGCTTTACCGACGAGGAGCTGAAACAGCTCGACAAGTTCGTCCGCGACCACACCGTCGAGCGGTTCGGGCCCGTGCGCAGCGTGCGCGCAGACCGCGGCTTCGGACTCGTGCTCGAAGTGGCGTTCGAAGGCCTGCAGCGCTCGAGCCGCCACAAGTCCGGCGTGGCCATGCGGTTTCCGCGCATCAACCGCATCCGCTGGGACAAGCCGGCGGCCGAGGCCGACACGCTGGAGACCCTCGAGGCCATGCTGCGGGCCATCGAAGCGGGACGGGCGTAGCCGCCCGCGCCGTCGTTTAAGGCTTCCTTGACCGGCGCGGCGTTGACTCGCCGCATGCGCCCGCCTCGCCCGCTGCTGCTGATCCTGCTGCTGGCGCTGGCCGGCCCCGCCGCGGGCGCGCCGGCCGACGGCGACAAGCCCCGGCCGCGCCGCAAGCCGCCCGCGGCGAAACCGCTGGAGGGGGACGCCCTTCGACCCTCGCGAAGCGCCGCGCCGCCGCCGACGATCGCCCCGCTGTCGCCGCCGATCCAGCCCGGCGGCGGCTTTGTCTCCCGCGACATCAGCGCAGGTGGGCTGGCGTCGGGCGGCCTTCGCTCGACCCTGCCGGTCATCGGCGACCGCGGCGCGCAATGCCGTACGGACTGCGTCCGTCGCAGAATCGCCTGCGAGTCCCAGGACGCCGCCCCCGAATGCGCGTCACAGTGGGCGATGTGCGTCGCTCGCTGCAACCGTTGATAACGGTTGCTAGTCGGCCAAACAGGCGTATCGTTTCCACGTAAAAACAATATGTCGCCAGGGAGGCGAACCCCATGGATAGGCGTATCATCGCCGTGACCGCGGTCTTTGCGGTCATGGCGCTCGCGGGCGGTCATCCCGCCCAAGCGTCGCAATGCGCAAGCGCCTGCGACCAGAACTACACCAAGTGCGACTCGGGCGGCGGTCAGAATTGTCTGCCGGCGTGGGGCCAGTGCAAGAAATCCTGCACCGCGCCGGTGACGCCGCGGGCGAAGACGACCCCGGTGGTGGTCACCAAGCCCGTGGCCAAGCCGAAGCCCTGAGGCGGATCGGGCCCAGGGGGGCCCCGTCCCCCGCGACTGCGCTTCGGCGGCCGCCCGCTTGGTCCGTCTGATCCGGATCGGATGAATCCCTGGCCCGGATTGGACTTAGCCGGGCCGGTGCGGCGCGCCTTGCGCGCGACCGCCGAATAGGGCTTGATCGGGCGTTATGTTGACGCCTGTTCAAGTTTCTGTGGCGGGAGGGAGACGCCATGGCTGATGACCTGTCGGCCCTGCCGTCGCTAGAGGCGACGCCCGGCCATGGGGCGCGCCCTTCGCAGGCGTCGGGGGGCAAACGGGAGGAGACCAAGCGGGCCAACCGCTCGGCCATTCTCGACGCCGCGCGTTCGGTCTTCGCCGAAATGGGCTACGAGTCGGCGAGTGTGCGCGACATCATCCGGCGCACACCGCTCTCGGTCGGGGCCTTCTACAACTATTACCGCTCCAAGGAGGAGGTGTACGAGGCGCTGGCCGCCGACGGCGCGCGCCGCTTCAAGCCGATCCTGCGCAGTGAATACGCGCGGGCGACCGACTTCGACAGCTTCCTGCGGGCCGCCCTCACCGCCTATTTCCGCTTCTCCGTCGATGAGCACGAAGCCTGGCAGCTCGAGCGCCCGCCCGAAGAACAGATGCATCCGCTCGTGCGCGTCGACGGCCCGGAGGCGCGCGCGGTCTATGACGAGGTCAAGTCGGTCATCGCCGACGGGATCGAACGCGGGCTCGCGCCGCGGGTGGACGCCGACTATCTGGCGGCCGCCTGTATCGGCGTGGCCCGGGAGGTGTGCGAGCGGATGATCGCGCGCCGGCCGCTGAATCTCGACGGCGCGGTCGAGTTCGCCCTGCAGATGATCCAGGGCGGGGTGAAGGCCCTGCCGCTGATCGACGCCTGATGCGGGCGCTGATCGTCCGCGAACTGCTGCCCGACTTCGCCGGTGTCGAGATCGCCGACGCGCCGACGCCGGCGCCGGGGCCTGGTCAGGCGCTGGTCCGCGTGCGCGCCGCGTCGGTGAACTTCCCCGACCTGCTGATGACGCGGGGCGCGTACCAGTTCAAGCCGCCGCTGCCGTTCACGCCCGGCCTCGACCTCTCCGGCGAGGTGGCGGCGCTGGGCGAAGGCGCGAGCGGCCTTGCGGTCGGCGACGCGGTGGTCGGGGGGGCCCGCCTCGGCGGATTCGCGGAGTATGCCGTGCTCGATACGGCCGCGCTCAGCCCCAAGCCCGACCGGCTGAGCTTCGCCGAGGCCGCCGCCTATCCGGCCGCCTACCTGACCGCCTACGTCGCGCTCGTGCGGCGCGCCCGTCTGCAGGCGGGCGAATGGGTGCTGGTGCACGGGGCCGCCGGCGGCGTCGGCCTCGCCGCCGTCGACCTGGCCAAGGCGCTCGGCGCCCGGGTGATCGCCGCCTCGGCCTCCGACGACAAGCTGGCGGTGATCCAGCGCGAATACGCGCCCGACGCCGTCGTGAACGTGACCGGCGGCTTCCGCGAGCAGGTGAAGGCCCTGACCGGAGGCCGCGGGGCCGACGTGATCTACGACCCGGTCGGCGGCGACGTGTTCGACGAGAGCGTCCGCTGCATCGCCTTCGACGGCCGGCTGCTGGTGGTCGGCTTCACCTCGGGCCGGATCCCGACCGTCTCGGTCAACATGCCGTTGATCAAGGGTTTCTCGGTGATGGGCGTGCGCGCCGGCGAGTATGGCCGCCAGTTCCCCGACAGGGGGCGGGAGAATGCGCGCGCTGTCGCCGAGTTGGCGGGGTCCGGCCGGATTCATCCGCGCGTCCACGCCGAGCTTCCGCTCGCGCGATGGCGCGACGCCTTCGACCTCCTCGCCGACCGACAGGTGATCGGCAAGGCAGTGATCCGGCCGGACCTGTGAAGGCTGTGGCGCCAACCGGCCGCGCCGCGGAGTCCGGCTTCAGCCGGTCATCACGTTACGGACATGGAGGCGAACGCCCCCGGTGACGCCCATGATCCTGACCGGGGAATCCGACGGCAGGCTCTCGGCGCCGTCGAGTTCGGCGCCCCATTCGGCGCCGTCGATCCAGACCCGCCCGACCCCGTTGGCGAAGTCCGACGTGGTTCGCCCGATCCGGCCGATCAGTCGCGCCGTGCGGTGTTCATCCGCCGCGGGAATTTCCGGCGGCTCGACCCGCGTCGCCTTCCGGGCCGGCGCGCGGCGGGCCGGCGGCGGCAGGTCGTCGTCATGCGCCGTGGCCGCCGAAGGGCGGGGTCTCCACGGCATGGACGCGATCAGGACGCCGCCGACGACCACCACGGCGAACACGCCGAGCTCGATCATGGAGCCCAGCCGGACACCGGCGAGATTGACGAAGGCGAGCACGGCGGCGGCCACGCCGCCCCAGATCAGCTTTCCGGAGCCCACGGTGATGTCGAGGCCCACGAAAACGGCGCCGACAGCCAGCCAGACCCAGAACGGATTCTCGATGTATAGCGCGTGAAGCGTCTGCATGGGCCCCAGCCACTCAAACTTGAAAATACTTTAACGACCCTGCAGCGGGACCCTAGCGGATTCGTCTCTCAGGGGCCTGCGACTTTCTGTCAGGGCGAGTTCGCCGACAGCCGGCGCGCCAGTTCGGCCCCCCGCCGGGCCAGCTTGGCCTCGAGCTCCGAGGCGGCCTTGCAGTCCTTGGCCTGGGCGTCCTTGGCCGAAAAGCCGGCGTTGAAACTCTCCGTCAGTTTCGTCTTCAGGCTCTCGGGCGGCGCTTCGACCTGCAGCAGGGTCCGCATGCGCCCGCGCCAGGTGTCGTCCGTCGGGCCGGCGCAGGTCCGATGCAGGGCGTGCGCCTCTCCGAGCACGAAGGCGAGGTCGATCAGCGCCTGGCGCTGTTCCGGCCCGCGCACGGCCTGGGCGGCGCCGGCCGGGGCGACCCAGGCGGTCTGCGCGAGGATCGCCAGCGCCGCGCCGATGCGAAGGCCGCGCGGCGTCCCCATCAGAAGACGGTGTAGCCGCCGTCGATGATGAAGCTGTCGCCCGAGTGGTAGGACGAGGCGTCCGACGCGAGATAGACGGCGACGCCGCCGAAGTCGGCCGGTTCGCCCCAGCGCCGCGCCGGCACGCGCGGGATCACCTTCTCGGCGAAGGCGGATGAGGCCTGGGCGCCGGCGGTCATGTCGGTGGCGATCCAGCCGGGCTGGATGGCGTTGGCGCGGATGCCCCAGCGCGCGTGCTCCACGGCCACGGACTTGACCATGGAGATCACCCCGCCCTTGGTGGCGGCGTAGGCCTCGTTGCGGGCCGCGCCCTCGGTGGCGGCCAGGGAGGCGACGCCGACGATGGAGCCGCCCTTCTCGCCCGTGGTCTTGGCGCGCTCGACCATGTGCCGGCAGGCTTCGCGGAAGGTGAAGAAGACGCCGTCGAGGTTGACCGACAGCACCTTGCGATAGGTCTCGGTGGTCATCTCGATGAAGGAGGGCGACCCCAGGCCGATGCCGGCGTTGGCGATCACGCAGTCGAGCCGGCCGGTCCATGCGGCGGTGGCGGCCATGCCTTCGACCACGGCCTGCTCGTCGGCCACGTCGACCACGCGGGAGAACACCTTGCCGCCGATCGCGGCCAGCGTCTCCTCGGCGGCCTTGGTCTTGTCGGGGTTGGAGCCCCAGATCGCCACGTCGGCGCCGGACTGGGCCAGGGCTTCGGCCATGCCGTAGCCGATGCCGCCGTTGCCGCCGGTGACGAGGACCGTCTTGCCGGTCAGGTCGAAGGGTTTGTAGGCCATGGCGCGTCTCGCTCCCGATCTTGTTTGCGGGCGAACCATGGCGGCGCGGAACGGGGCGTCAAGTCCCGTACGCGAGGTAGGCCTGCAGGATGACACGCACGGTCTCGTCCCAGAGGCCGAGCTCACGCACGTCGTCGAGGGGAACGAAGCGGGCGTCGGCGGCGTCGTCGCCGGCCACGGGTTCGCCGGACACCCAGCGGGCGGCGTAGTCGATCAGCACATAGTGGCGCTCGGGTGCGATATAGTCGACGACGTCGACCAGGCCCAGCAGTTCGGCCTCGACCCCCGTCTCCTCCCGGAGCTCGCGGAGCGCGGCCGCGGCGGCGGTTTCACCCGCCTCGATCCGTCCGCCCGGGATCGACCACTGACCCTCGCGCGGCGGCGCGCCGCGGCGGATCAGCAGCACGCTGTCGCCGCGCAGGCAGACCACGCCGGCGCATGGCGTCGGCCGGCGCGGATCGTCGGTCGGGCTCAAGACGCCGGTGGAGCGGGCGTCGACGGACGCGGACCATAGCGCATCCGGCCGAACAGACCGGCCGCGGCCTCGCCCCACGCGGAGGGCCTGGGCGCGCGGGCGGCCTTCCACTTCTCGAACGCCATGACCTGGTCGATGCGGGCCGACAGGTGTTTGCGGGCATATTCATGTCCGCCCATCATCCGCGCCGCCAGGGTGGTGGCGAGGACGGTCGCCAGGATCGCCCGCTTCGAATAGTGGTTTTCGTCCGTCGCCTCGTCGCCGGCCCAGCGCCACAGCCTGTCCGCGCTCTCCCAGCCAAGGCGCAGCGCCAGCGGCAGGCGCGCCGGCGCGGCGAGGTGTCGTCCGGAGGCCTTCACCGCCGCCTCGTCGGCCATCGCCGCCTCGATCCGCGCCTCGACGGCGGCGTGGATCCGTTCGCGCACCTTCAGCTGGGCCGCGTCGATCCCCTGCAGCGCCGCCAGCGCCCGCCGGTCGTGACGGCGGGACAAGAGGGCGCTGAGATCGGACGCGCCCTTGGGCAGAAGCAGTTCGACGTCCGCATCCGAGAGACCGGTCTCCCGGCCGATCCGCCGCACCAGAGGACCGTCCCAGCCGAACTCGGGCGCGAGGCGGACCGCGGCGTCCAGCAGGCGCTCTTCGGTGTCGGAGGCCCAGTCCTGGGAGGCGGCGTTCGGCATACCCTCACTATGCGCCAAGGACGCGTCGCCGCCAACGCGCCGTGGTCGTTCCCGTCCGGCGGGTGTGAAGGAAAGGCGTCCGCGCCCGCCACGGTGAGCATGGACATGGCAGGTCTGCTCTGCTATCTGCCCGCGCTCAGCACGGCAGGACCCCCTTCCGGGCGTGTCCCCGTTTTTTCGCCAACCACCGGGTCAGGACGCCCGGTCATCGCGAAGGTCCAGAGGAGGGCCTAGCCATCGTTCAGATTTTCGTTCGCGACAACAATGTCGACCAGGCCCTCAAGGCGCTGAAGAAGAAGATGCAGCGCGAGGGCACCTTCCGCGAGATGAAGCGGCACGTGCACTACGAGAAGCCCTCCGAGAAGCGGGCCCGCCAGAAGGCGGAAGCCGTCCGTCGGGCCCGCAAGCTGGCCCGCAAGCGCATGCAGCGCGAAGGGCTGCTGCCGCCGCCCAAGCCCAAGGTTCGCAAGTAGCATGGCCGGCGGCTTCGGCCGCGCCGGAGCTGGCTGACGGGGGACGGTTCGCCGTCCCCTTTTTGCTGTCTGGCTCCTTTTTACTGTCCCGCTCCGCGGCGTTCGTGGACTCACGGCTTGCCCTGGCAGGGCCTGGCGTGGACAGTCCGGCCATGCCCAGGCCGGTTCCCATTGACGAGCACCTCGCCCGCCTCGCGCCGCACTTCACCCTGCACCGGCCCGACGGACCGGGCCCGCACCCGGTGGTGATCCAGCTGCATGGCTGCGGCGGCCGCCAGCCCCTGCACGACACCTACGCCGAGGCGGCCAAGGCGCATGGATACGCCTCGCTGATCGTCGACAGCTTCGCGCCGCGGCGTATCCCTCGGCATGTGGCGCAGATGACCGTCTGCACCGGTCTGGCGCTCCGCGGCGCCGAGCGCTCGGCCGATCTGTTCGCCGCCCTCCACTGGCTGGAGACCCAGTCATGGGCCGATCCGGACCGCGTCGCCGCCGCGGGCTGGAGTCACGGCGCCTGGACCATCATGGACGCCCTCGCCGGCGCCTATCCGGCCTGCGGCCTGATCGATGGACGCCCCGACCGGCTCGACGCCCTGCGCGCGGCCTTTCTGGTCTATCCATACGCCGGTCCGCCCAGCCTGACCGCCCGCCGCGGATGGGGCGACCATCGGCCCAAGGTCGCGGCGGTGCTCGGCACGCGGGACGCCGTCGCCGGCCAGCTCCTGCCGCGACGCGCGCTGGACCGTCTCTCGCGCGACGGGCTCGAGGTGGAGATCCTGACGCTCGAGGGCGCGACCCATTCCTTTGACGATCCGGACGCCGCCGACCCGCGGAGCCGCTATCATGCGGAGCATACCGCGCAGGTTCGCGCCTTCTTCACCGACACCCTGGCGGCCGCCTTTGCGGCGTGACGGCGCGGCTCAGCGCGTCGGCCTGGCCCCGGACGGTTGGACTCCGGACGGTTTGGCGGCCGGCGCGGGGAACATGGTGTAGCTGAGCGTCAGCACCGACAGCGGCCGGGTGTCGGGATCGGCCGCGAACCTCGAGTCCACGTAATAGACCACCGGAAACGTCCGGGAGGTGTGCGCCGGCAGGGTCTGATCCGAAAAGCAGAAGCACTGCAGTTTGGTGAAGTACTGCGCCGCCGATTCCGGCGAAACATTGTAGGTGGCGCGGCCGGTCATAGCCCGGTCGCCGTTGTTGGCGATGGTGAAGTAGGCCAGCTGCGTCCGCCCGACCCGCACGGTCTGGCTGTTCTCCTGCGGCGTCAGCGTCCACGGCAGGTCGCGGACATTGGTGTCGAAGCGGACGCCGATGGTCCGGTCGCCGGCGTCGCCGACGGGTCCGGCCGTCGCGCGCCGCGGCGTGCCGTCGAAGCCAGTGGCCTGGCAGAAAGCCCGATAGAAGGGGACGGCGGCGAAGGCCGCGCCGACCATGGCCACGGCGACCACCGCGCATATCGCCGCGACCAGGTTGCGGCGGGCGGCGGGGTTGAGCTTGCGATCGTCAGGTTTGCGGAACGACATGGGTGGCGTTGGCAGTCAGCTTCAGCATGGTCACGGCGAAGACGATGATCACGAAGGCGACGAGGACGACGGCGATCATCACCGAGCGCATGCGCCGGGCCTTCGCCGCGGCCGCGCCCTCGGCGAACGGGTCGTTCTGGTCGGGCTCGGTCATGCTCATCGGATCAGGCCCCCGGCATGCTCGGCCAGCAGGGCGGCGAACAGCAGGGTGAGATAGAGGATCGAGTAGGCGAACAGGTCGCGCGCTTCGCGCGCGCCGGGTTTGACGGCGTAGAGCCCGTCGGCGCCGGGCTCGGCGCGCTCGCCCGCCTGGCTGCGCCATAGGCGAACCGCCAGGATCAGGAAGGCGGCGCCGCCGCCGAAGGCCACCGCCGCGTAGAGCATGTGGCCGAGCCGGGTGAACACCGGCGCCGTCGCCAGCGGGACCAGGATCAGGCTGTAGATCAGGATCTGCAGCCGGGTGCTCTTGGCCCCCTTGGCCACAGGCATCATCGGCACGCCGGCGTTGGCGTAGTCCTCGCCGGTGTTCAGCGCCAGGGCCCAGAAGTGCGGCGGGGTCCACATGAAGATGATGGCGAACAGCAGCCAGGCGTTCAGCGGCGCGTGCCCGGAGGCGGCGGCCCAGCCGATCACCGGCGGCAGGGCGCCGGCGGCGCCGCCGATGACGATGTTCTGCGGCGTCCGGCGCTTGAGCCCCATGGTGTAGATCACCGCGTAGAACACGATGGTGAACAGCAGGAGGCCGGCGGCGAGCAGGTTCACCGCCAGGCCCATCAGCATGACCGAGAATCCCGACAGCACGACGCCGAACGCCGCGGCGTCGCCGGCCTTGATCCGGCCGGCCGCCACCGGGCGGCCGCGCGTGCGCCGCATTAGGGCGTCGATGTCGCCGTCGTAGGCCATGTTGAGGGCGCCCGAGGCGCCGGCGCCGACGGCGATGCACAGGACCGCGATGGCCGCCATCAAGGGGTTCATCGGCGTGTCCGCGCAGACCAGGCCGGTCAGTCCGGTGAACACCACGAGCGACATCACCCGCGGCTTCAACAGGGCGAGGTAGTCGCCCCAGCCGGCGGGTGCGGCGTGCGATGGGGCGAGGTCGGAAAGGCTGGCTTCGGTCATGAGGTCCGGAAACTCGAACGCCCCGCCCGAGGGTCGGGCGAGGCGCTCTTCATAGGCTCAGGGACGGGCCTGATCCAGCCCGGCGCGGGACGAACTAATGGTGCTCTTCGGCCGTGATCACCGGCAGGTCGTTGAACTGGTGGTGCGGCGGCGGCGAGGACAGGGTCCACTCCAGCGTCGTGGCGCCTTCGCCCCACGGGTTGGCCACGGCCTTGCGGCGGCGGACGGCGGCCTCGGCCAGCATGACCAGGAACACCACCACGCCGGCGGCGGTCACCAGATACCCGATCGAGGAGACCTTGTTCCAGAACGCGAAGGCGACATTGTAGTCGATGATCCGCCGCGACATGCCCTGCAGGCCGAGGAAATGCTGCGGGAAGAAGACGATGTTGACGCCGACGAACATCAGCCAGAAGTGCACCACGGCGAGGGCCTCGTTGTACTTCACGCCCCACATCTTCTCGAACCAGTAGTAGAAGCCGGCGAAGATGGCGAACACCGCGCCCAGCGACAGCACATAGTGGAAGTGGGCGACCACGTAGTAGGTGGCGTGGATCGAGTAATCCATGCCGGCGTTGGCCAGCACCACGCCGGTGACGCCGCCGACGGTGAACAGGAAGATGAAGCCGATGGCGAACAGCATCGGCGCCTTGAAGTCGATGGAGCCGCCCCACATGGTGGCGATCCAGCTGAAGATCTTCACCCCGGTCGGCACGGCGATGACCATGGTCGCGGCCACGAAATAGGCCTGCAGGTTCACGTTCATGCCGACCGTGAACATGTGGTGGGCCCACACCACGAAGCCGATGAAGCCGATGGCGACCATGGCGTAGGCCATGGCCAGATAGCCGAACACCGGCTTCTTGGAGAAGGTCGAGACCACGTGGCTGATGATGCCGAAGCCCGGCAGGATCAGGATGTAGACCTCAGGGTGACCGAAGAACCAGAACAGGTGCTGGTACATCATCGGATCGCCGCCGCCGTTCGGATTGAAGAACGAGGTGCCGAAGTTGCGGTCGGTGAGCAGCATGGTGATGGCGCCCGCCAGAACCGGCAGGGACAGCAGCAGCAGGAAGGCGGTGATCAGCACCGACCAGGCGAACAGCGGCATCCGGTGCAGGGTCATGCCCGGCGCGCGCATGTTGAAGATGGTGGTGATGAAGTTGATCGCGCCGAGGATCGAACTGGCCCCCGCGAGGTGGAGCGAGAAGATGGCGAAGTCCATCGCCGGCCCGGTGTGCCCGGTGGTCGAGAGCGGCGCATACGCCGTCCAGCCGCCGCCGAAACCGCGTCCGGGGCCGCCGTCGACGAACATGGAGGTGACCAGGAGGGCGAAGGACGCCACCAGCAGCCAGAACGAGATATTGTTCATACGCGGGAACGCCATGTCGGGCGCGCCGATCATGATCGGCACGAACCAGTTGCCGAAGCCGCCGATCATCGCCGGCATGACCATGAAGAAGATCATGATCAGGCCGTGGGCGGTCATCACCACATAGTAGCCGTGCTTGGACGGCTCGATCGCCCATCCCAGGAACTGGGCCATCAGCGAGCCCTGGCGGAACACCTGGATGCCGGGCTCGGCCAGCTCCCAGCGGATCAGGCCCGACAGGATGCCCCCGACCAGGCCCGCCATGATGGCGAACAGGATGTAGAGGGTGCCGATGTCCTTGTGATTGGTCGAGAACAGCCAGCGCACGAAGAACGACGGCTTGTGATCGTGGTCGGCGTGACCGTGGTCTGCGGTGTGGACGGCGGGAGTGGCCATGGGGCGAACCTTCGGTCTCTAACTCAGGCCTTGGCCGGCGCCGCGGGGGGCGCGGCCGGGCCGGTCGTGGATGCGGGCGTGGCGGTCGGGGTCGCCGGAGCGGCGGTCGTGGCTGCCGCGGGAGGCGGCGCGGCCGATGGCGCGGCGGGCGCCGCGACGGCCGCGGGCTTGGTCGCGTGGGCGGCGATCCAGCTGTCGAAGTCGGCCTGGCTGACCACCTTCACCTCGATGGGCATGAAGGCGTGGTCGACGCCGCACAGCTCGTTGCAGGTGCCATAGTAGGTGCCGACGGTGCGCGGCTTGAACCAGACCGAGTTGACCTTGCCGGGGATGGCGGTGACCTGAACGCCGAAGGCGGGGATGAAGAAGGCGTGCAGCACGTCCGCGCCGGTGACCAGCACCTTGGTCACCTTGCCCACGGGCACCACCAGGGGCGCGGTGGTGGCCAGCTTGTAGAGCGAGCCCGCCTTGGCCTCCGGCAGGATGTTGGAGGTGTATTCGGCGACCTTCTGATCCGGGTATTCGTACGACCAGAACCACTGGTTGCCGGTCGCCTTGACGGTGAGGTCGGGCTTGGGCTCGTCGTGGTACTTGTAGAGCAGCGGGAAGGAGAAGGCCGCGATCACCGTCAGGATCAGCACCGGCACGACGGTCCAGACGATCTCGAGCGGGGTGTTGTGGCTGAACCGCGCCGCCACCGGATTGCTCTTCTTGTTGAAGCGCACGACCACGATCGCCAGCAGCACGAGCACGAACAGCGAGATGACCGTGATGACCGGGAACAGGATCACGTTGTGGAAGAAGGCGGCCGTGTCGCGCAGGTCGTCGCCGGACGGCTGCAGACCGATCGCCTTGTCGGTCGGCTGACCGAGGGTCTCGGCCAGCGCGGGCGCGGCGGTCATGGCGGCGACGGACACCGCCGAAATCCAGGCGCCCAGGATCGAAGCCCGATGTTGCGCTCGATCCTGCGCCCTGAACCTTCTGATCGCCATGCCTGACCTTCCCCTGGCGTTGGTCTACAGCCGCGGCGGCGCACCGGACAGAGTCCAGCGGCGCACGGCGTTCGTGACGAGCCCATAACCCCTCCATCGGGGCTTGCCAAGGCGCTGATCAAGCCTCCGTGAACCAAGAGGGCCAGGTTTGACGTTGACGTAAACGCGAGATAGCCTCGCCGCAAATCTCCGGGGAGGGAGCCATGCCGTCAGACCTGCGCCGTCCAGAGCGCACCTTCGCGATTCGCCAGCTGTGCCTGGAGTTCAAGGTCACGCCGCGCGCCCTGCGGTTCTATGAGGACAAGGGCCTTTTGGCCCCGGCCCGCGACGGCATGAATCGCGTCTACAACCATCGGGACCGGGTCCGACTGCAGCTGATCCTGCAGGGCAAGCGGGTCGGTTTCAGCCTGAACGAGATCCGCGAAATCCTGGATCTCTACGACCACAACGACGGCGGCGCCGCCCAGATGGCGCGCTCCCTGCGCAAGTTCCGCGAGCGGATCCTCGCGCTCAGGGCCCAGCGGGAGGACATCGACGGCGCCATTCACGCGCTCGAAGAGGGGTGCGTGCGGCTCGAACGGCAGTTGTCCGGTCTGCGGCCCGATCTTTTGCCGCAGGCGGCCGATTACGACAGCGCCATGCGGTCACGGCTGGACGCGGCCGAATAGACATTCGATACGGTCGATCCGCGGGCGCAAGGCCCGCCGACCGCCCCTGCTGACGAACGAGTTCTCCATGACCTACCGCGCGCCTGTCCGCGAACACGTGTTCATCCTTCGCGAGGTGCTGAACCTCGACGGCTACGCCGACCTGCCGGGCTTCGCCGACGCGCAGATGGATACGGTCGAGCAGATCCTCGACGAGGGCGGCAAGTTCGCCGAGGGCGTCCTGGCGCCGCTGAACGCGGTGGGCGACAAACAGGGCTGCCGCTGGTCGCCCGACAACACGGTCGCCACGCCCGACGGCTTCAAGGACGCCTATCATCAGATGGTGGAGGCGGGCTGGCCGGCGCTGGGATCGGACCCGGCCTTCGGCGGACAGGGCCTGCCGGCCGTGGTCAACGTCGCCTTTTCGGAGATGACCTCGAGCGCCAACATGGCGTTCGGCATGTATCCCGGGCTGACCCACGGCGCCTACTCCGCCATCCGCGAGGGCGGCACCGAGGCGCAGAAGGCGCTCTATTGCCCCAAGATGGTCTCGTTCCAGTGGGGCGGCACCATGAACCTGACCGAGCCCCAGTGCGGCACCGACCTCGGCCTGATCCGCACCAAGGCGGTGGCCAACGGCGACGGCAGCTTCAGGATCTCGGGTCAGAAGATCTGGATCTCGGCGGGCGAGCACGACCTGACCGAGAACATCATCCACCTCGTCCTGGCCCGGCTCGAGGGCGCCCCCGAGGGGGTGAAGGGCATCAGCCTGTTCATCGTCCCGAAGTTCATCCCCGACGCGGACGGAAACCCCGGCGAACGCAATACCCTGGCGTGCGTCGGCCTCGAGGAGAAGATGGGCATCCACGGCAACGCCACCTGCGTCATGCAGTACGACGAGGCCACGGGCTGGCTGCTCGGCCAGGAGAACGCCGGCCTGAAGCTGATGTTCGTGATGATGAACGAGGCCCGACTCGGTGTGGGCGTGCAGGGCCTGGCCCAGGGCGAGGCCGCCTATCAGGCCGCGGCCGCCTTCGCCAAGGATCGGCTGCAGGGCCGCTCGCTGACCGGACCGAAGAACGCCTCGGGCCCCGCCGACCCGATCCTGGTCCACCCCGACGTGCGCCGGATGCTGATGGACGCCAAGGCCGTTCTCGAGGCCGGCCGCGCCTTCCTGTTGTGGACCGCCCTGCACGGCGATCTCGCCCACAACTCCCCCGACGAGGCGGTGCGGCAGAAGGCGTCCGACTACATGGGCCTGATGACGCCGGTGCTGAAGGCCTATCTGACCGACAAGGGCTTCAAGATCTGTTCCGACGCCATGCAGGTGCACGGGGGCTCGGGCTTCACCGAACACTTCCCGGCCAGCCAGTACCTGCGCGACTGCCGCATCTCGCTGATCTACGAGGGCACCAACGGGGTGCAGGCGCTGGATCTGGTGGGCCGCAAGCTCGCCTCCAACGGCGGCCGGGCGGTGATGAGCTTCTTCGCCGAGCTCGACGGCTTCGTCGCCGAGAACGCCCACGACGACGCCCTGAAGCCGTTCGTCGACGGCCTCGCCACCGTGAAGGGCAAGCTGCAGGACGGCACCTTCTGGCTGATGCAGAACGGTCTGCAGAACCCGGACAACGCCGGCGCCGCCTCCACCGACTATCTGCACCTGTTCGGCCTGACCGGCCTCGCCTACATGTGGGCTCTGATGGCCAAGGCGGCCCAGGCCAGGATCGCCGGCGGCGACAAGGATCCGTTCTACGCCAACAAGGTGAAGGTCGGCCGCTACTTCCTCGATCGGCTGTTGCCGGAGGCCGACTCGCATCTCGCCAAGCTGAAGACCGGTTCGGAAAGCATGATGGCGCTCGACGCGGACGCCTTCTGACGGGCCACGGATCCGGCGATGATCGATCACGTCTCCCTGCAGGTGAGGGACCTCGCGGCGTCGGCCGCCTTCTATACGGCGGCGCTGGCGCCGCTGGGATACCGGCCGCTGGTGCGCCGGGACACGCAGATCGGCTTCGGCAAGCGGTACCCCGAGGTCTGGCTCAACGGACGTCCGGACGCGCCGCCCGTTCCAGGGGACACAGGCGCGCATCTGTGCCTGCGGGCGCGCGATGAAGCGGCCGTGACCGCCTTTCACGCCGCCGCGCTGGAGAACGGCGGAGCCGACGACGGCGCGCCAGGTCCCCGTCCGGCCGCCTACACCAGCTACTTCGGCGCCTTCGTCCGCGATCCTGACGGAAACCGGCTGGAGGCCGCCTGCTTCCCCCCCTCGCCGGAGCGCGCGCCATGACCACCACGCACAACGCCGTCATCGACTGGAGCCTCGACGACGCGGTCGCCGACGCGGATTATCTCGCCGGCCGATACAGCCGCGCCCACACCATAGCCTTCGACGGCGGGCTCACCGTCCCCGCCTCCGCCTCGCCCCAGGTCGTGCGCACGCCCTGGTCGAAGGAGGACGCCGCCGATCCGGAGGAGCTGCTGGTCGCCTCCGCTTCGTCCTGCCACATGCTGTGGTTCCTGGACTTCGCCAAACACGCGGGCCTGGTGGTCCGGCGCTATCACGACGAGCCGCTGGGAACGATGGGGCCGATGGACGACGGGTCGATCGGCGTCGTCCGGGTCACCCTCAGGCCGACCGTCGCGTTCGGCGGGACGGCGCCGACGAGCGAAGCGCTGGACGACCTGCATCACAAGGCGCACCGCGCCTGCAATATCGCCAATTCGTTAAGAGGCGAGGTGGTCGTCGAACCCGCCCCCCTCGTACCCACCGGCGGTTAGCCGGCTACCCCATTTACTTTACCGCAATCTGGCACGGCTAATGTCATCGACACGCGCTTGATCCGCCGCGCAGGAACCATCGATGAGCATGACCACGCCCGTGCGGGTTGCTCGCCTCGACTCTGTTCTGGAGGGGCGGCGCGACCAGATCGGCTTCCGTCTCGGCGTCGGCCTTTGCCTGATCGTATTCTATAATCAACTGATCGGCCTGACGCCCAGCCTGGTCTGGTGCGGCCTCTACGCCGCCTTGCAGCTGATCGAACTTCGCCTGTTCGAGCGCGGCGTCCGTCTCGAACGCCTCCGGACGCGCACCGGTTACAATTTCGCGCTGGGTTTGCTGGCCGCCAACACCCTGGTGTTCGGCAGTCTCTCGATCCTGTGGACGTTGAAGACCGGCTCGTGGGGGGTGGCCAACGGCGCCTTCCTGATCGCCGGCGCCATGCTCAACACCGTGCTGACCACCCAGCAGTCCGAAGCGGCGTTTCGCGCCTCCGCCCTGCCGCTGGCGTTCTACTGCGCGGTGCTGCCGTTCGCCGCCTACGCGATCGGCAGCAAGGCGGACTTGTCGCTGGATCTCGCCATCGGCGGCGGCATGCTCTGCGCCACCGCGCTGAAGTTGTGGAACGGCGCCCATAGGAGCCAGATCGCCGAGCAGGCCGCCCGCGCTGACGCCGAACGGCGCCGCGCCGAGGCCGAAAGCGCCGTCGCGGCGAAATCGGCCTTCGTCGCCATGGTCAGCCATGAGTTGCGCACGCCCATTTCCGCGATCCTGGCGGGCGCCGCCGAACTCGATCGCCAGTCCGACGGCGCCGCGCGGTCGCACGCGCGGCTGATCTCCGATGCGGGCTCGATGATGCGGACCCTGCTCAACGACCTGCTCGATCTCGCCAAACTGGACGCCGGCCGGATGGCGGTGGAGGCCCTGTCCTTCGATTTCCGCGCCCTGATCGCCGATCAGCTCCGCTTCTGGCGCGCCGAGGCCAGGAAGCGGGGAGTCGCCCTGCGCCTGACCGGTGCGGCGAGCGCGCCCCGCTGGGTGCGCGGCGACCCGACCCGGCTGCGCCAGGTGCTGAACAACCTTCTGTCCAATGCGCTGAAGTTCACCGAGCACGGGTCGGTCACCTGCGCGATCAGCGTCTCGCCGCTGGAGGATGGCCGACTGTCGCTGAAGATCGAGGTCTCCGACACCGGGTGCGGCATGACCGCCGAGCAGATCGACCAGCTGTTCATCCCGTTTCACCAGGCCGACAGCTCCATCGCGCGCACGCACGGCGGCACGGGGCTCGGTCTGGTCATCAGCCGCCAGCTGGCCCGGATGATGGACGGCGACCTCACGGTCAGCAGCCTGCCCGGCCACGGCTCGAGTTTCATTGTCACCCTGGTCGTCGCCGCGGCGGCGCCCCCAGGACCCGTGCAGTTGCAGGCGACCGACGCGCCGGCGGGGACGGGCAAGCCGATCACCGTGCTGGTCGTCGACGACCACGAGATCAACCGGCGCGCCATGTCCCTGATGCTCGAACCGCTGTCGGCTGAGGTGACGCTGGCCGCTTCGGGCGGTGAAGCGCTGAGCCTGCTCGCCGCGCGCGCCTTCGACGTGGTCCTGATGGATGTGCACATGCCGGACATGAGCGGTCCCGAAGCGGTGATGCGGCTTCGCCTGGCCGCCGGTCCGAACCGTCAGGTTCCCGTGATCGCGGTCACCGGCGCCACCGAGGAATCCGACATCCAGGCCTGTCTCGCGGCGGGCATGACCGACTGGGTGGCCAAGCCGATCGACGCCGGGCAGCTCTATGACGCCCTCGCCCGCCAGCTCGAAAGCGCTGGGACGGACGCGGCCGCGGCCTGAGGGGGCGCCCGCCTCATCGCTCGCCCACCAGCCCCTCCAGCCGCGTCTTCAGCGCCTCGGCGTCCTTGAGTTCGCACTCCCAGATCACCTCGGGTCGCCAACCCAGGGCCCGCAGTTCGTCCTGGACGCGAAGGTCGCGCGCCCGGTTCCTGGCGATCTTGGCCGACCAGTAGTCGGCGTTCGCCTTGGGCGGACGATCGCCGCGCCGGCAGGCGTGGCCGTGCCAGAAGCAGCCGTGCACGAACAGGGCGAGCCTGCGCCCCGGCATCGCCACGTCGGGCGAGCCCGGCAGGTCCTTTCGATGCAGCCGATAGCGGACGCCGAGCGCGGTAAGCGCCTTGCGCACCCTGAGCTCGGCCGAGGAGCCCTTCCCGGGCACCTTCCGCATCACCGCCGAGCGTTGGGCGGGCGTGAAAGGGTCGGTCACAGCCCGTCGAACAGCGCCGTCGACAGATAGCGTTCGGCGAAGCTCGGGATGATGGCGACGATCAGCTTGCCGGCGTAGTCGTCGCGCGCGCCCAGCCGGAAGGCGGCCGACAGGGCCGCGCCCGAGGATATGCCGCCGGGGACGCCCTCGACGCGCGCCGCGCGGCGGGCCATCTCGAAGCTTTCGTCGTTGCTGACGGCGATCACCTCGTCGATGACGCCGCGGTCCAGGATGCCGGGGACGAAGCCGGCGCCGATGCCCTGGATCTTGTGCGGTCCGGGCGGACCGCCGGACAGGACCGGCGAGGCCTCGGGCTCCACGGCGATCATCTTCACCGACGGCTTTCTCGCCTTCAGCACCTGTCCGACGCCGGTGATGGTGCCCCCCGTGCCCACGCCGGAGACCACCGCATCCACCGCGCCGCCGGTGTCGTTCCAGATCTCCTCGGCGGTGGAGATGCGGTGGATGGCCGGATTGGCGGCGTTCTCGAACTGCTGCGGCATCACCGAGTCGGGAATCTCGTTCAAGAGCTCCTCGGCCCGGGCGACGGCGCCGCGCATCCCCTTCTCCGCCGGGGTCAGCTCGAGGCGGGCGCCGAGCAGGACCAGCATCTTGCGCCGCTCCACCGACATGCTCTCGGGCATCACCAGCACGAGCTTCAACCCCTTGGCCGCCGCCACGAAGGCCAGCGCGATGCCGGTGTTGCCCGACGTCGGCTCGACGATGGTGGTCCCCGGACCGATCAGGCCCTTGGCCTCGAGCGCCTCGATCATGGCGACGCCGATGCGGTCCTTGACGCTCGACAACGGATTGAAGAACTCGAGCTTGGCCACGACCTCGGCCTTGGGCTTGAGCTCCGCGGTCAGCCGCGGCAGCCGCACCAGCGGCGTGTCGCCGACCAGGTCGAGGATGCTGTCGTAGATCTTCCCGCGCCCCTTGCGGGCGAAGCGTGCGGGAAGTTCGGTCGGGGTCTTGGCGTCCATGCTCGGCTCATCGATGGTGTGGCGTCCCTGCCCCGGCAACATAGGGGCTAGACCCTCCGAAGTCTCGCCCCGCCACCCGGCCTTCCGACCCTACGAGAAGATCTCGAACAGGCCGGCCGCGCCCATGCCGCCGCCCACGCACATGGTGACGACGCCGTACTTCGCCCCGCGGCGCTTGCCTTCCATCAGGATGTGGCCGGTGCAACGGGCGCCCGTCATGCCGTAGGGGTGGCCGATGGCGATCGAGCCGCCGTTCACATTGTACTTCTCGGGATCGATGCCGAGCCGATCGCGGCTGTAGAGGCACTGCGAAGCGAAGGCCTCGTTCAGCTCCCACAGGTCGATGTCGTCCACCTTCAGCCCATGCCGCTCGAGAAGGCGCGGCACGGCGAACACCGGGCCGATGCCCATCTCATCCGGCTCGCAGCCGGCGACGGCGAAGCCCATGAAACGGCCCATCGGCTCGATGCCCCGCTTCTCGGCCTCCTTGGACTCCATCATGACCACGGCGGCGGCGCCGTCGGACAGCTGGGAGGCGTTGCCGGCGGTGACGAAGTTGCCCTCGCCCATGACCGGCTTCAGCGACGCCAGCCCTTCCAGCGTCGTGTCGGGCCGGTTGCACTCGTCCTTGTCGACGACATAGTCGACGATGGATTCCTCGCCGGTGGCCTTGTCGACCTTCTTCATCTTGGTCTCGAGGGGGACGATCTCGTCCTTGAACAGGCCCGATTGCTGGGCCGCGGCGATCTTGAGCTGGCTGCGCAGGGCGTAGGCGTCCTGGTCTTCGCGGGCGACGCCATAGCGTTTGGCGACGATGTCGGCCGTCTCGATCATCGGCATCCACAGCGCCGGCTTGTGCTGCATCAGCCATTCCTCGGTGTAGAAATAGGTGTTCATCTTGCCGCCCATCTGCACCAGCGAGATGGATTCGACGCCGCCGCCGACGGCGACGGGCGCGCCCTCGTTGCGGATGTAGTTCGCGGCGATGGCGATGGCGTTCAGGCCGGAGGAGCAGAACCGGTTGATGGTCGAACCGGAGGTGGTCACCGGGCAGCCGGCGCGGATGGCCGACAGGCGGGCGATGTTGCCGCCGGTGGCGCCTTCGGGCTGCCCGGCGCCCAGCACCACTTCCTCGACTTCGGCGGCGTCGATGCTGGCGCGCTCGATGGCGTGCTTGATCACATGGCCGGCCATGGTCGCCCCATGGGTGTTGTTGAACCCGCCGCGGATGGACTTGGCGAGGCCCGTACGGGCGTAGGAGACGATGACGGCGTCACGCATGGACGATTTCCTGGGAAGGGGTGTTCGAGAAAGAGGTTTTCGAAGTGGCGGTATGGGCCTTGACCGGCAAATTAGTCCCGCGCCGCGGCAAACGCCAGACCCGGCGACGCCGGCCCGCGCGGTCAGTCGTCCTTGGGCTCGTCGTTGGTCCGCTCGGCCGGCAGTTCCCGCCGGGCCGCCGCCGCCGCGCGCTCGGCCGGGCGGAACATGGCGTTGAGGTCGCTGAGCATCGGACCAAGTCCGCCGCCGCCGCCCTTGCTGCGGGGCAACCGGTCGAGCAGCGGCGGAAGGACGAACAGGCCCAGCAGGATGGCGGCGACCGCGAGGATCCAAGGGCCCACCGGATCAGCCGCTGGTCATCAGGGGGCCGAGCCCCGGAATGGAGGCCAGCACGTCGCGCAGGCGGTCGGAGCCGGTCTTCTCGTTCACGAAGTCCATGGCGATGGGAAGAATGGTCTGCATGTCGGAGAGCATGATGCCCTCCTTCGACAGCCGCTGGTTCAGCGCCATCGCGTCGGCCATCGCCGCCCCTCCGGCGCCGCCGGTCCGTCCCATCAGCCCGCCGATCAGGCCGCGCGGCTTGTTGTCGGTGATGGCGGTTCCCTCCCGCGCCAGTTCGGCGGACCCCGGCACCGCGGCCATGAGGTCGGTCACCTTGTCCGGATCGGCATGCTTCTGGATCAGGGCGAGGGCGGCGGAAAGGCCGAGGCGGGCCTGGGCCTCGGTCAGGCCGACCTTGTCCTCGCACCGCGCGATAAGCTCGTCGATCATCTGGACTGGCATGCGGCATCGCTAGCGGATCGCAGGGCCGGGGTAAACCTGAGCGCTTGGGCGGCGACCGCGGTCATGCGGCGGTCCAGCCGCCGTCGATCGACAGCGCCGCGCCGTTGACCGAGGCGCCGGCGTCGGACACCAGGTAGAGCAGAAGGCCCGCGAGTTCGGAGAATTCGACGAACTTCTTGGTCGGCTGGGCGGCCAGGATCACGTCCCTCATCACCGCGTCCTCGCTGATGCCGCGCGCCTTGGCCTGGTCGGCGATCTGGGCCTCCACCAGCGGGGTCTTCACATAGCCGGGGCAGATCGCCGTACAGGTGACCCCCTGCTGCGCCACCTCGAGGGCCACCGTCTTGGTCAGGCCGACTACGCCGTGCTTGGCCGCCACGTAGGCGGACTTGAACGGCGAGGCGACCAGACCGTGCGCGGAAGCGATGTTGACGATCCGGCCGTGCTGCTGGGCCTTCATGATCGGCAGGGCGGCGCGGGTGGCGAGGAAGGCCGAGGTCAGGTTGATGGCGATGATCTGGTCCCACTTCTCGGTCGGGAATTCGTCGACCGGGGCCACGAACTGGACTCCGGCGTTGTTGACCAGGATGTCGAGCCGCCCGAGCTCGCTCCTGGCGAAGGCCACCATGGCGGCGATCTCATCGCCCTTGGTCATGTCGGCCCCGTGGTAGAGCACCTTGACCCCGTGGCGCGCGGCCATGTCCGCCCGCTCGCGCTCGATCGCGGCCGCATCGCCGAAGCCGTTCAGCACCACGCTGCAGCCGGCGCCGGCCAGGGCGTCGGCCAGCGCCATGCCGATGCCCGAGGTCGAGCCGGTGACGATGGCGGCCTGCCCCGAAAGGAGGGTCTGGCCGGGAAGGATCGGGTCGGGCATGGGGCGCTCCTGGATGGCGCGCCGCTATAGCATCGCTTCGATGACGGGCGTCAGGGTTGAGGCCGCACGAACACCCATTCGTGTTCGCTGGAGAGAGGCTCGCGAAAGCGATAGCCGTCGAGGTCGAACGCCTTCAGATCCTCCGCCTGCTCGAGCCGCCGGTCGATGGCGTAGCGGGCCATCCGGCCGCGGGCGTGCTTGGCGTAGAAGGAGATGATCCGGCGCTCGCCGTCCTTCTCCTCTTTGAAGTGGCAGGCGACCACCCTGAGCTTCAGCGCCCGGGCGTCGACGGCGCCGAAATATTCCTGGCTGGCCAGGTTCACCAGGGTTCGGTCGGCCTGGCCGTCGGCCGCCGCGTTCAGGGCCTTGGCCAGCTTGTCTCCCCAGAAGTCGTAAAGGCTGTTTCCCCGTTCAGTCTTCAGCCGGACCCCCATCTCGAGCCTGTAGGGCTGGATGCGGTCGAGCGGGCGGAGCACGCCGTAGAGCCCCGACAATATGCGCAGATGATTCTGGGCCCAGGCCAGGCCGTCCGGATCCAGACTGCGGGCGTCGAGGCCGTTGTAGACGTCGCCGGCGAAACCGAAGGCGGCCTGGATCTCGCCGTCGGTCTCGCCGATGCCGCGCGAGCGGAAGCTCTTGAACCGCTGGACGTTGAGATCGGCCAGGGCGTCGGAGATGTCCATCAGCCGCTTCAGGTCGGACGCGCTGAGCTTGCGCGTCGTCGCCGCCAGGACGGCGGTGTCCTTCTTCAGCGCGGGCGTGGTCGCGGGCAGCGACCCGTCGGCCGGCGTGAAGTCCAGCGTCTTGGCTGGCGAGATGACGAGGAGCATGGCTTGGCCTGAACGGGCCGCGGCTGGGGGCCGCGGCGGCGCGCTCATAGACGGGGCTGCGGCGGATGTCGAGGTGGGAGCGGTGCGCGCCGGCGCAGCGCCGGACGTCCGCCGGTCCGCCCGCCCCCTCGGTTGCGGCGCATCGATTTGCGAATCCGTCGCAAAATCATTTGCAAACAGCCCAGCTGGAGATAAGAACGACTCGCAATCTCACTCGCATTACTCCAGGGCAAGCCGACCATGACCAACGAACGATCCCGCGCCCTGTGGCTCGCCGCCTCTGCGGCCACCGCCCCCCTGCTGATCGTCGCGCCGGCCTTCGCCGCCACCACCACCGTGACCACCGCCGCCTCCGAAGCGCCCATCGAAGTCGTCGGCAAGCGCACCGCGCCCCTGGCGGTCGACACCGGCCTCGCCACCCTGCCGACCAGCGTGCAGGACCTCCCGCAGGCGGTGACGGTGATCACCGGCGAGCAGATGAAGCAGCAGGGCGTGCAGTCCCTGGAGCAGGCGCTGAGGAATGTTCCAGGGATCACCATCGCCATCGGCGAGGGCGGCACGCTCAACGGCGACCAGTTCAAGATCCGTGGTTTCGACGCCTCCAACGACATCTTCGTGGACGGCCTGCGCGACTTCGGCGTCTACATCCGTGACAGCTTCGATTCCAACGAGGTGCAGGTGCTGAAGGGCCCGTCCGGCGCCCTGTTCGGCCGCGGCAGCGTGGGCGGCGCGATCAACACCCTGTCGAAGACGCCCCAGACACAGACCTTCGGCGAGCTCGACGGCTTCGCCGGAAACGGCGACTACTATCGCGCCCTGGGCGACTTCAACCAGCAGCTCGGAGCGCATACCGCCGTTCGGCTAAATGTCATGGCCACCTCGCAGGGCGTGGTCGACCGCGACCACATCTTCTCCAAGCGGACCGGCCTCGCCGGCGCCATCGGCTTCGGCCTCGGGACCAACACCAGTTTCACCGTCAATGTCTTCCACCAGGACGACCGGCGCCGACCGGACTACGGTGTCACCATCCTGCAGCGACCGGGGAGCCTGGTCGCCCTGCCCGCAACCGAATACGGGCTCTCCCGCTCGAGCTTTCTCGGCTACGAGACCGACGCCGATCATACCCGCGCGGACGTGATCACCACCCGCTTCAAGACCGTGATCAACCCGAACTTCACGATCACGTCGGACACGCGGCTCGGGGCCTATTCGCGCTATTTCCAGTACACCACCGTCGACACCTGCAGCGCCGCCTGCAACGCCGCCTACTTTGATGGAAATCCTTCCACCATTCCCAACGCCAACTACGGCGGCTCCGGCCCCTACAAGCAGCGCGACTGGGGAGCCCAGAACATCACCGCGGCCAAACTGGACTTTGATCTCGGCGGTTTCAAGAACGAGGCGATCGCGGGCTGGGACCTGTCTTACCAGGAGAACAAGAAGACCTTCTACGCCTACGCCCTGCCGGCCGGATACGCCACCCGCAACTCAATTCCCTACCCACTGCTGACGCCGCCTTACTATCCGCCGGCGGGCTATACCGTGTTCAAGCCGACCAAGGCGAACCTGTTCTGTCCCGCGGGCACGACGCCCAATTGCAGCACCAATGTCACGGGAACGACCGTCTACGCCAACCTGGCCTCGACCGGCGTGGTCTACACCACCGGTGACGCGCCGGACTATGGTGTTTTCCTCACCGACCGGTTCTTCTTCACGCCGGCCCTTTCTCTGCTCGCCAGCCTGCGCGAGGACTGGTACGTCGCCAACTACGCCTCCACCGCAGCGACCTTCGTCACCACGCCGCTGAAATCCAACTCCGCCCTATTCGACCCGCGGGTGAGCCTGATCTTCGAGCCCAACAAGATCACCACCTTCTACCTGTCCTATGGACGCGCCTCGACCCCTCAGGCCTCGTCCATCGTCGGCTCGGGGACGGCCACCACCCTCACCACCCAGTCGCTGGAGCCGGAGGTCTCGACCAGCTACGAGGCCGGCGCCAAGGTCGGCGTGTTCGGGGGACGCCTGTCGCTGACCGCCGCGGTGTTCGACGTGAAGAAGAACAACGCCACCCAGACCGACCCTTCCACCGGCTTCGTGCAGGCGAACTCCGGGCAGCGCCAGGAGGCGAAGGGCTTCGAACTGGGCGCCACTGGCAAGCTGACGCCCGAGTGGAGCCTCACCCTCGCCTACACCTATCTCGACGCCCGGATCAGGCAGGACTTCTTCTGCACCACGACCGGTACGCTGGTCTGCAAGCCCGATCCCTACACCATCGGCCGACAGGTCGTGTTCGTGCCCCGCAACTCGGCCAGCCTGTGGACCAGCTACGACCTTCACCGCTGGATCAAGGGGCTCTCGATCGGCGGCGGCGCGACCTATCAGAGCCTGATCTACGGCGCCTATACCGTCGCGGGGACCGCGCCGGTCGCCACCGGCCTCTCGAAGGTGTCGGAAATTCCCGAATCGATCGCCTTCGACGGCTACGTCGCCTATGAGGTCGGGCGCTATCGGCTGGCGCTGAACGCCTACAACCTCGGCGACCGGCTGAACTACACCCAGATCTTCGGCAACCGGGCCGTGCCGGCGCCGGGCCGCACCCTGATCGCCTCTCTCGGCGTCCGGTTCTAAGGCGCGCGATATGCTGATCCACATCCCCGCCCTGCTCAGCGCCGACGAGGTCGGCCACTTCCGCGCGGTGCTGGAGGCCGCCGCCTGGACCGACGGCCGGGTGACCGCCGGCGCCCAGTCGGCTATGGCCAAGAACAACCTCCAGATTCCGGAGGACGCCGCGGAGGCGCGTCAACTCGGCGCGATCATCCTCGACAAGCTCGGCCGCAACGAGGCCTTCGTCGCCGCCGGACTGCCGCTGCGCGTCTTCCCGCCCCTGTTCAACCGCTATGACGAGGGCATGGGCTTTGGCGCCCATGTGGACAACACCATCCGCTTCTCCGGTCCCGTGCGCTTCCGCACCGACCTGTCCTCCACCCTGTTCCTGACCGATCCCGCCGACTACGACGGCGGCGAACTGGTGGTGATGGACACCTACGGCGAGCAGAAGGTGAAGCTGCCCGCCGGAGACATGGTGCTCTACCCGGCTTCGAGCGTGCACCGGGTCGAGACCGTCACGCGCGGCTCTCGCTGGGCGTCCTTCTTCTGGGCCCAGTCGATGGTCGCCGACGACGGGCGTCGCGCCCTGCTCTATCAGATGGACCAGGCGATCCAGACCCTCGCCGCACAGGTGGGCCTGGACCACCCGTCGGTGGTCTCCCTCACCGGCGCCTATCACAATCTGATCCGCATGTGGGGCGAGACCTGAGCTCGGTCGCCACCGCCCATTCTGGGTCAAAGTAAAGAGTCTCGGAAAACGGCCCGTTTACTTCTTCGAGGCATGGTGAAGCTCGAAGTCTGGGGACGATCATGCCGAGCAAGCGTAACGCCAGGTCCAGGGGGACCCTCGACAAGACCGCGCCCGACCAGTCCCGCGACGCCGTCGCCGATCTCGTGTTCGAACACAGCCAGGATCTGGTCCTGGTCTGCGACTGGGCCTCCACCATAGTGGAGGTCAACCCGGCCTGGACCAGTGTGCTGCAATGGTCGCGCGAAAGCCTGGTCGGCCGCAACATCTACGACCTGGTCCACCCGGACGACCAGGACCTGCTGCGCGAAACGGGGCGCGCGCTCCGCGACAGCGGCAGTTCGCGGCGCGCCTTCCGCGTGCGCACCCTGGACGGCGCCTGGCGCTGGGTCGACGGGATATCCCAGGTGGTGTCGCCGACGCGACTGATGGCGATCCTGCGCGACGTGACCGAGGATCGGGCCCAGGCCGCCCTGCGCGCGCAGCGCGACGCCGAACGGGTCACCGCCCTGGTCGCCGCGCGCGACGCCGCCCGCGACGCCGCAGCCGAGGCCAGGAGCGTCCTCGAGAGCGCCCCGTTCGCCTCGTGCATCCTGGGGATGAACCTCGAGTACGTCTCGCTCTCGGCCGCCTGGGTGGCGCTGTTCGGACCCTATGACGAAGGTTTCGAGGCCCGCCAGTTCGCCTCCCTGCAGCCGCCCGCCGCCCGCAAGCGTCTGCACCGGGCGCTGAAGCGCGCGCTCGCCGGCGAGATCTACACCCGCGCCGAGGAGGAGATCGAGCAGCCGGACGGACCGCTGATCCTGCGCTGGCAGGCGCGCCCCTGGCGCACCCCGACCGGCGAAATCCGCGGTGTGATCATCTACGCCAGCGACGTCACCGACCTGGTGCTCGCCCGGCGCGCCGCGAAAGCCAACGCCCGCCGGCTCAAGCTGGCGCTCGAGGCCGCCGACGCCACCGTCTTCGAAATCGACTACGCCGCCCGCAGTTTCTGGGCCGGTGACGGGTTCCAGAAGCTGGCCGGCCGCCCGCCGACTTTCGAAGAGGCGAGCGCCCCCTGGCCGAACCTTTCCCCCGAGGACCGCGACCGCATCGGCGGAGAGGTCGACTCGTTCGACACCCGCAAGCCCGCGCCCCTGGAGGCGCGGATGCTGACCGCGGACGGCCCGCGCTGGACGCGCGCCCATCTCCAGTTCCAGCATGACTCCCAGGGCCGGCCGCGCAAGGCGATCGGCTTGCTGCAGGGCATCGACGCGCAGAAGCGCCAGGCCATCGCCCTCGAGGAGGCGGAACGGCGCGCCAGCGTCGCCGCCGAGGCCAAGTCCAACTTCCTGGCCAACGTCAGCCACGAGATCCGCACGCCGATGAACGGCGTGCTCGGCGTGCTGCAGCTGCTGAAGCGCGACGGCCGCGACGCCGAAGAGCTGGCCCTGCTCGACGAAGCGATGACCTCGGGCCGCATGCTGACCGAAATGCTCGACGACCTGCTCGACTTCTCGCGGATCGAGACCGGCCAGTTCGAGCTGCACACCGAGGCCGTGGACCCGACCGCGGTGCTGGTGGGGGTCGCCAGCCTGCTGGAGCCGGCCGCCTCCGCCAAGGGGCTGAAGATGACCGCCACGGCCGCGCCGGACGTGGGCATGGTCAAGGCCGACCCTCTGCGCCTGCGCCAGGCGCTCTACAACATCATGGGCAACGCGGTGAAGTTCACGCCGCAGGGATCGATCGAAGCCCGCCTGGTCCGATGCGAAGGGCCCCACGGCTCACAGCGTCTTCGTTTCGAGGTGCAGGACACCGGCATCGGCGTGCCCGAAGACTTCCAGGCCACCCTGTTCGAGCGGTTCGAGCAGGCCGACGGCTCCGCCGCCCGCAGGTACGGCGGATCAGGCCTCGGCCTCGCCATCACCCGGCGGCTGGCGGAGATGATGGGCGGCGCGGTGGGCTTCACCTCCACCCCGGGCCGGGGCTCGACCTTCTGGATCGAGATCGACGGCGCGATGGCCGAACCGGGGGCGGCGGTCCAGACGGACGCGCCCGACATCGGCGAATTCCGCGTGCTGCTGGTGGAGGACAACGCCACCAACCGCCTGGTGATCTCCAGGATCCTCGAGGCGCTCGGCGTCGTCGTCGATACGGCCGAGGACGGCGCCGAAGGCGTCAAGCTGGCGGCGAACGGCGGGTACGACCTCGTCCTCATGGACATCCAGATGCCGGGCATGGACGGACTGGAAGCCACCCGGCGCATCCGGGCCCTGGACGGCCCGATGGCCTCCACGCCGATCCTGGCGGTGACCGCCAACGTGCTCGCCGACCAGAGGACGAGCTATGTCAACGCGGGCATGGACGGCGTCGTGGCCAAACCGGTCTCGGCGGGCGCGCTGATCGCTGAAATCGCCCGTGTCACCGAGCGCAGCGCGGCCGCCTGACGTCCGCTCGGCAGGGTTCGGACGGATCAGACCGTCATCCTGGTCGAGGCCAAGCACGGGTCCGCGGATTTCCGCCGGCTCGGCGGATTCGACCCGCGGCGACATGCTGATCTTCGTCGAGACAGCTGTTCGAGCCGTTCGCGCAAGTCGTGCGGCGGCCACAGTATTTCACCTGCCCTTTTGACCGCGCGATCGTCGGTCACCTGATTTATACCAATTCCTGTGACAGTGAGTCGACGACCATGCGGCTCGTTGATTGGACAGCGGGGGTAAGGGTGAAGCGGCCTGAGTCTCGTCTAGACTCGACAACGGACGGGGACGGCTCGACGCCCGCGACCCGCCAGGCATCGAGCCCGCGGGGCGCGTCCGTCGGCATACCCTGCGGCGTATCCACTCGGCCGGGGCCGGTGTCCGCCGGTCGCCGGGCACAAACGGTCACGTCTGTTCAAATACCGCTCGCACGGGTCGGCGCGCTGGTATACCGGCGCCTGGACGGTCTTGACCTTATAAGTCCTGATCGTCTCAAATCGTCGTCGGCGGCGGTTGCTTTCCGCCGCAGATGTCCATCCTCGCCTTTATCACCGTAATGGCGATCGTCCTCTCGATCAGGATTCCCGCCTTGAGTGATCTCGCCGCCGGGACCGAACGCCTCGCCCCTTTTCGGCTGGCGATAGTCTGCGTCCGCCGCGATCGAACCTGCCGGTCGTGGCGATCGTCGCCGAGCCGATAGGATGGCGGCGACCTTCGGATCGGCGACATACGGGACCGGCCTGCCGCGGCATGCCGCCCCCCCGCGCGGCCGGCCGCGGGCGAAGGACTGGGCGATTTCCGGCGCCGCGGTCCTGATCGTCCTCTGCGAGTTGACGCTGCTCGGGGCCAACAGCGGCGTCCTCGCCGCCGGCGCCGGCCTGTTCGACATCCTCGCCCTCGCGGCCATGTCCGTCCTGCTGACACGTCGCGCCGGAGTGCTCGCAGCCCTGCTGCCGATCCTGATCCTCGTCCTGGGCGCTGCGGGCTGGGGCCTGATCCTGCAGCGCTTCTCGGTAACGCCGTCGGAGACCCAGCTCGAGGTGACCAAATTGCTGGGCGTGACCTCGCTCCTCATCTGCGGCGTGCTCGTGGGCCTGCGCAGAGCGCGTGGGCGACTGTTCTGCGGGCTGCTGGCGGCGGCGGGAGGCGTTTATACCATCGGTTCGTTCTGGCTCTACGAGGCCGATCCATTCCGCGTGCTTGGCGTGGTGAAGGTGACGCATGCGTGGCGATTCACCGGTACGCTCTTGAACGCCAATGTCGCCGGCGTAGTATTCGGCATGATCTGTCTTGTGTCCCTTGGGTGGGTCCAATCCCTCCTGGGGTCCACGCGGACGCCCGAAGCCCGCCCGGTTCTCGTCGCCGCCGGCGGCGGGGCGGCGACCATCGCGCTGGTCGCTTGCGGCTTCACCGGCTCGCGCATGGCCTTCGCCTGGGTCGTCATCCTCGGCGCCCTGCTCTGCTTGGCCCACCTCTTCAAGTCCCGCGCGGCGGATGCGCCGCGCGCCGCCGGACGCATGGCGGCCATCGTTCCGGTCGCCGCGCTGATCGTCCTCGCCGCCGGCCTGGGCGTCGGCAAGATCCTGGTCCGCCAGGAGAGCGCCGCGGACACCTTCGTCGGACGCATCGACGTGCTCCGACGCTTCACCGCGCTCGCGCTGCAGCGCCCCTTGACCGGTTGGGGGCTCGGCGCGTTCGATCAGGTGAACCAGTCCACGCTCAGCACGGCGTCGGCGGCGGACATGTACGATTTCGGGGCCGCCCACTCGAGTCTCCTGCAGGCCTTTCTCGAAGGCGGAGCGCCCTACCTGATCCTGCTCTGCACCGCGGGCGTGATCGTTGTCGGCGGGATCGCCGCGAACTGGCGCTTGATCAGCGAAGGCTGGTCTCGCGGCCTCGCCGCCGCCGTCGCGCTGGCCGCCGTCTGCTCGCTGGTCGACATCGACCTGAACGTTCCGGCGGTCGCCGCCACGGCGGGGATGATGCTCGGGATCCTCTGGGGCAGGTCGATCGATGTGAACGGCCGCGTCTCGCCGAGGACGACCCCGTGATCGTCGTCGCCCTCCTCCTTCTCGGTTGCCTCTTCGGGCTGGCCGCCATCCATCCCTATGTGACCTACCCGTTGACGCTCCAGCTGATGCGGGAGCCCCCTCCGGCTCCGTCCCCGGCGCCGACGACGCGGCGAAGCATCGCGATCTGCATGTGCGCCTACAACGAAGAGCGGGTCATCGTCACCAAGGTCGAGAGCCTGCTGCGCATGGCCGCCGTGTATGGATCGGCCAGCATCCACGTCTTCGTCGACGGCGCCACCGACCAGACGGCCGCGCTGCTCGCGCCCTACGCCGATCGGATCGACGTGGTCGTCTCTCCGGTGCGTTCGGGCAAGACCGCCGGAATGAACACCCTGGTGGGGCGCACCAGCGCCGAACTGATCGCCTGTACCGACGCCAATGTCCGCGCGACGGACGACGCCCTCGTCCGGCTCGCCTCCGTCCTGGCCGACCCCACGATCGCCTGCGTGAGCGCCCGGCTGGTCTACGAAAATGCCAGGGAATCCGGATCCAGCGCGGCGGGCGCCGCCTATTGGACCCTCGAGGAATGGGTCAAGGGCCTGGAGAGCCGGACGATCAGCCTGATCGGCGTCGACGGCGCCCTTTTCCTGATCGAGCGCGCGGCCTACCACGCCACGCCGCCGCACCTGATCGATGATCTGTGCGTCTCCCTGAACGTGCTGCTCGACGGCCGGCGCGTGGTGTCGTGCCCCGACGTGCTCGTCAGCGAACGCAGCGCGGTCTCCTGGCGGGAGGAGTTCCGCCGCAAGCGGCGCATCGCCTGCCAAGGGATCAACGTCCATCGGGCGATGTGGCCGCGGCTGATGAGGCTCCCGCCCGTGAAGCTTTACGGATACATCTCGCATCGCCTGTTGAAGTCGCTCATCCCCTTCAACCTCCTGGCTTGCGCCACCTGCTTCTGGGCCCTGCTGGCGATCTTCGTGGGAACGCCGGCGGCCTTGGCCCTGGTGGTGGTCAGCGCCGTGCTGCTGATCCTCGGGGGCCTCCTCGGCCTGCGTCCCATGCGACTCGCACTGGGCGCGGTCGTCGCCCTCGTCGGCGTCGCCAGCGGCGTGCTCGAGGCTCTGGTGCTCAACCGCACCTATATGGTCTGGACCCCGGCGGCCTCGGTGCGCGAAGAGGTCGGCTCGGCGTGAGCTGAGCTCTCTCATCCGGATCGGATCCTCGCCCGGGCCCATCAGGGTTAGCCCGGGTTTACCCTATCGCAAGACCTCGCCCGTAAGCCTGAACGCCGCATCGGATCGCCCGGTCGCGGAGCGGAGTATCGGAGGCGTTCATGAATTCGGGCCTGTCGCCGGGAGCGGGTCCGCTTCGGCGGGCGCTGGTTGAGAATCGATCCCTGCTCATCCACGCGGCCGTCTTCAGCGCCTTTCTGAACCTTCTCTATCTCGCTCCCACCCTGTACATGATGCAGGTCTACGACCGCGTCATTCCGACCGGTAGCCGGCTGACCCTGGCGATGCTGACCCTGGTCACCCTCGGGGCCCTGGTCATCCTGTCTCTGCTGGACTGGCTTCGCTCCCGTCTGCTCATCCACGTGAGCACACGGCTCGACGCCCGCATGGCCGGGCCGGTGCTTCAGGCGGTGCTGCGCAAGCCCAACCTGTCGCGGGTCGAGCGGAGCGCGGCGATGCGCGAATTCGACACCTTCCGCCAGTCGCTCGCCGGACCGGCGCTGCTGGCAGCCTTCGACGCCCCCTGGACGCCGATCTACCTCCTGGTCGGATTCATGGTTCACCCGCTGCTCGGGGTGGCCGGCCTCGTCTCGGCCATCGCCCTGCTCGGTCTGGCCTGGCTGAACGAACGGGCGACCCACAAGCCGCTCGAACGCGCCAACCGGGTGGCCTCGGCCGCCTATGCCGAAGAGGAATATACCGCCCGGTCGTCGGAGACCGTGAGGGCGCTCGGCATGCGCACCGCCCTGACCGTTCGCCAGCTGGGTCAGCGCCGCGAGATGATCGCCCTGCAGAACGAAGCCAGCTTCGCGGCCGGAAAATACCTCTACCTGATCAAGGGGATCCGGGTTGCGCTGCAGTCGCTCGCCCTCGGGTTGGGGGCATGGCTCGCGATCGAGCGCCAGATCTCGCCCGGCGCGGTGTTCGCCGCATCCTTCCTGCTCGCCCGCATGCTGGCGCCGATCGAGCAGGTGGTGGGCGCCTGGAAGAGCATCGTTCTGAACCAGAGCGCCTATCGCAGCCTGACGACGCTGCTGTCGGACGCGGACGTCCGGCGTCACACGCGCCTGCCCGACCCCAAGGGCGCCGTCAGCATCGAAGGCGTGGCGGCGCCGAGCGCGGGCCATGAGCGCGCCATCCTGCAGGACGTCAGCTTCGCCCTGGCGCCCGGCGAGATGGTCGGCCTGGTGGGCGCGAGCGGGGCCGGCAAGACCACCTTGGCCCGGATTCTGGCCGGCGCCCTCACGCCGGAGCGGGGCGTGGTGCGTATCGACGGCGCGGCCTATTCCGATTGGGATCCCGAACGTCTCGCCCGGCACATCGGCTACATGCCGCAGGACTTCGTCCTCTTCGCCGGCACCGTGAAGGAAAACATCTCCCGCTTCCGCGCCACGCTCGAGGAGCCCGGCGTCGATATCGACGCCATGACCATCAAGGCCGCCCAGATCGCCGGTGTCCACGACATGATCCTGCGCCTGCCGCAGGGCTACGACACCCGGCTCGGCCTCGGCGGCGTCGGTCTCTCGGCCGGCCAGGCGCAACGGATCGCCCTGGCGCGCGCCCTGTTCGGCGACCCGTGCCTGATCGTGCTCGACGAGCCCAACGCCCACCTCGACGCGGAAGGCGAGATCATTCTCGACGCGGCCGTCGCCCGGCTCTGCAGCGAAGGCTGCGCCGTCGTCGTCGTGGCCCACCGCTCGAACCTGTTGCGCACGGCTCAGCGGATCCTGATGCTGAAGGACGGCCGGCTCGAATCCTACGCCGGCCTGGAAGACCTGGCCCGCGCGCTGCGCGAGGCGTCCAGCGCCCGCGCCGCCTCGGCCGAGGCCTTGATCCAAGCGCGCATGCGAGCCTGACCGATGAGCATCACCCACGGTCAGTCCCCCCTCGCCGACGGTCAGGTCCTGCCGCTCAACGCGCGCATGAAGACCGACATGGCCATCGGCGCCGGGGTGCTCGTCGCCTTCTTCGGCGGCTTCCTCGGCTGGGCCGCCTTCGCGCCCCTCGACGCCGCGGCCACCTTCTCCGGCGCGGTGACGGTGTCGGGGCACCGCCAGACGATCCAGAGCCGCGACGGCGGCGTCATCTCCCGCCTGCAGGTCCACGACGGCGACCACGTGAAAGCCGGACAGGTGCTGATCACGCTCGCGGCCGCCGACGCGCTCTCGAGCGAGCGCAGCTTCGCCTCGCGGATCATCCACCGGCAGGCGGAGATCGCCCGCCTCCACGCCGAACAACGAGGGGAACGGACCCTCGTCGCTCCCGCCGAATTCGCCGCCTACACCGGCGATGATCTGGCCGATGCGCAGCAGGCGCTCAGGGCCGAGCAGACCGAATTGAAGGCCCAGATCGAAGCCAACGAGACCCGCCGCGAGGTGCTGCGGTCGCGGATCACCCAGACGTCCCAGGAGATCGAGGGCTTTCACCGGCAGGCCGAGTCCAATCGACGCCAGCAGCAGCTGAACGATCAGGAGCTCGCCGGTTTGCGCGACCTCGCCGCGCAGGGCTACGCGCCGCAGACGCGGGTCCGCGCCGCCGAGCGCTCCGGCGCCGAACTCTCGGGCAACGCGGGGGCCCAGCAGGCGGAGATGGCGAAGCTGGCGACGGCGATGGGCGAGACGCGCCTGCAGATCGCTCAAGGCGACAGCGAGCGGGCCCAGGCCGTCGCCCAGGACCTCAGAACCTCCGAAGCGGATCTGCAGGTGCTGATCCCGCAGTGGCGCGCGGCCAAGGAGCAGCTCGCCCGCATGGAGATCCGCGCGCCCGCCGATGGCGTCGTGGTGGGCCTGGCCGTGAACACCGTCGGCGGTGTGATCGTCCCCGGTCAGCATCTGGCGGACGTGGTGCCGGACCGGGCCGGACTGGTGGTGGAGGCCGAGGCGGCCCCCAAGGACGCCGCCGCGCTCAAGGTCGGGCAGGTCGCCGAAATGCGCTTCACCAGCGTGTCGGGCCGGGTCGCCCCCAAGGTCGCCGGCCGCGTGACCCGGGTTTCGGCGGACAGCTTCGTCAACGAAAAGACCGGCCGGTCCTTCTACACCACCGAGGTGACGGCCGACGGGTCCGACCTGCGGGCCCTGCAGGCCGCGAGCCCCGGAATCGAAGACATGAAGCCCGGTCAACCGGTACAGGTCATGATCCCGCTCCGCCGGCGCACCCTGCTGCAGTATCTGTTCGAGCCGCTCGCCCAGACGCTCTGGCGGTCGATGCGCCAGCCGTAGGGCGCTGAACACCGATATCCGCCGACACGGCCGGTGGCGCCTGATCCCGCCCCCGTGGACAAAACGCCTCATGGCCTCGCGAAATAGCTTATCGCATATCTCGCCCGCTGGGTGGTCAGTCGCGAGATTACAATCCCACGCCTACTAGTGATGTAGGCGTTGGTTAGCGTAAAATTCAGTATACCTTTTTGTGCGCACTGACCTGCGTCACCCAGCTTAGCCGTAGCGTGGAGTTGGGTGATGTTTTATTTCTGGCGTCATGCGCCCGATGGCGGCGCCATGACGGCCGCTCTTGCCTCCTGCCGCAGACTTTTCCTGGTCGCGGCGATGTTCAGTGCACTGATCAACCTGCTCTATCTGACGCCGACCATCTACATGATGCAGGTCTACGACCGGGCCATCCCGGCCGGGGGACATGCGACCCTGGCCCTGCTGACCGTCGCGGCGATCGCCGGACTGGCCGCGCTGTCCCTGCTGGACTGGGTGAGGTCACGGCTGCTGGTTCGCGCCAGCGCCCGCCTGGACCACGCGCTGGCGGCGCCGGTCATGGACGCCGTGCTGCGCCGGGGACGCAAGGGCGTCGAGCGGGCGAACGCCCTGCGTGACTTCGACACCTTTCGCCAGTCCCTGGCCGGTCCGGCCCTGCTGGCCGCCCTGGACGCGCCGTGGACGCCGGTGTTTCTGATCGTCGGCTTCTTGGTCCACTGGACCCTGGGCCTGATGGGGGTGATCTCCGCTGTCATCCTGGTCGGTCTCGCCCTGCTCAACCAACGCGCCACGCGCGCGCCGCTCGAGGCGGCGAATCGGGCGGCGGCGGCGGCCTACACCGATCTCGACCACTCCGCCCGCTCGGTGGACGCCGTGCGCGCGCTCGGGATGCGCCGCGGACTCGTCGCCCGCCAGGTCGCGCACCGGCGCCAGATGCTGTCCCTGCAGAACAGCGCCTCGTTCGCGACGGGCCGCTATCTCGGGCTGATCAAGGCGGTGAGGCTGATGCTGCAATCCCTGGCGCTCGGGCTCGGCGCCTGGTTGGCCATCGACCGCCAGATCTCGCCCGGCGCCGTGTTCGCGGCATCGTTCCTGCTGGCCCGGATGCTGGCCCCCGTCGAACAGGTCGTGGCCGCCTGGAACAGCATCGCCCTCAATCGGAGCGCCTATCTCAGGCTCTGCGAGCTCTTGGCCGGCGCCGCGGCGAACACACCGACCGCGCTGCCTTCGCCCGCGGGCGTGCTCGCCGTCGAAGCCGTGGCGCTGGCCGGCGACTGGGGCGAGCGGCCCATCCTGCAGACCCTCTCGTTCAACGCCAGGCCTGGAGAAATCGTCGGCCTGATCGGTCCGAGCGGCGCCGGCAAGAGCAGCCTCGCCCGCGTGGTGGCGGGCGCCGTCCGGCCGGACCGGGGGACCGTCAGGATCGACGGCGCCGCCTACGACGACTGGGACGCCGATCGCCTGGCCCGGAACGTCGGCTATCTGCCCCAGGATTACGTGCTGTTCGCCGGCACGGTGAAGGACAACATCACGCGGTTCCGCAGCTGGGCCGGCGAAGACGCCGCGATGCTTGATCGGATGGCGATAGAGGCCGCGACCGCCGCCGGGGCGCACGCCATGATCCTTCGCCTCGCCAAGGGCTACGACACGCCGCTGGGTGCGGGTGGGTCTGGACTCTCTGCGGGACAGGCGCAGCGCATCGCTCTCGCCCGGGCCTTGTTCGGCGCGCCGCGCCTGGTCGTGCTCGACGAGCCGAACGCCCACCTCGACGCCGACGGCGAGGCCGCGCTGTGCCGGACTCTGGTCGCCCTGCGCAGTCAGGGCTGCACGGTGATCCTGGCGGCCCACCGGGGAGCCGTCCTCGCTCTCGCCGACAAGCTGCTGGTCATGGACGAGGGACGGGCGGTCCGGTTCGGGCCCGCCGCCCCGTCGGCGCAGGAGACGCGCGCGCCGCCTCCGCGCACCGAGCCCACGCCCACGCCCACGCCCACGCCGATGTCGTTCGCCGCGCCGCACACCGTGAGGGCCACCGCATGAGCCTGCTGTTTGCTCCGCCCGCCTCCGCCCTGGGCACCGACGCCGCCCCGGACGGCGACGCCCGGCCGGAGTACCTCGTGGGCGCCGTCACCGCGTTGGGCTTCTTCGGCCTGCTCGGCGGTTGGGCCGCCCTGGCCCCGCTGGACGCGGCCAGCGTCGCCTCGGGCGTCGTCATCGTGTCCGGCCACCGGCAGACGGTGCAGTCGCTCGACGGCGGCGTCGCCGCGGCCCTCCTCGTGCGCGAAGGCGACCGGGTGAAAGCCGGGCAGGTGCTGCTGCGCCTGGCCGCCGCCGACGCCCGCGCCAACGAACGGGGCCTCGCCTCCCGGGTGATCTACCGCCAGGCCGAGGTGGCGCGCCTCCAGGCCGAGCAGGCGGGCGGCGCCCTGGTCAGGGCGCCCGCCGAGTTCGCCGGCTACAGCGGCGCCGACCGGAGCGACGCCGAAGCGGCGCTCAGAGCGGAGCAAGCAGAGCTGACCGCCGACCTGACCGAGCGGCGCACCCGCCATGGGGTGATGGCCGCCCGGGTCGACGAGACGCGCGACGAACTCGACGGATACCGGCGTCAGCTCGAGGCCAACGGCCGTCAGCACGCGCTGAACGAGGCCGAACTCCAGGGTCTGCGCGAGCTGGCCGCCCAGGGCTACGCCCCGCTGACCCGCGTCCGCGCCGCCGAGCGGACCGCCGCGAGCCTGGAAGGCGACGGCGGAGCGCAGCGGGCCGAGATGGCCAAGCTGCAGGCCTCCATCGGCGAGACGCGAATGCAGCTCGCCGCCGACGACAGCACGCGGGTGCAGCAGGCGGCGGATGAGCTTCGCAAGGCGCAGGCCGACCTGCAGACCCTGACGCCGCAATGGCGGGCCGCGCGCGAACAGGTCGCCCGCGCCGACATCAGGGCGCCGGCCGACGGCGTGGTGGTCGGACTCGCCGTCAACACCGTCGGCGCCGTGATCGCGTCCGGAGCCAGGTTGATGGAGATCGTGCCGGATCGGGCCGAGCTGGTGATCGAGGCGCAGGTGGACCCCAAGGCCGCCGCCGGCTTGAAGGTGGGCCAGACAAGCCAGATCCGCTTCCCGGCGGCGACCGGTCGCTCGGTCCCGTCGGTGACGGGAATCGTGCGCCGCCTGTCCGCCGACAGCTTCATCAGCGAGACGTCCGGGCGCGCTTTCTACACGGCCGACGTGGCGATCGCGCCCGCCGCCGCCGCCGCCCTCGAGCGCGCGGCCGGCGAGGGCGCCTTCAGGCCGGGACAGCCCGCGCAGATCATGATCCCCACGCGCCGCCGCAGCGCCCTGCAGTACTGGCTCGAGCCTCTCTCGCAGACCCTGTGGCGGTCATTCCGCCAGTCGTGACCCCTCCCTCGCCGCGCCGGACCCAGACCCCATGAGCACGACCTATTTCGACTATTACGGCAACCCGGTCGCGCCCGCCGCGGGCGTGACTTTTCAGACCAAGGCGACGGCGGCGGGCCAGACCCTCGCGGCCACCGGCTCGCAGTCCCAGGTGCAGGACGTCGCCGGCGGCGACGTCCTGGTGGGCGGCCCCGCCTCGACCAACCTCGTGGTCACGGACCCGACGACGACGGTGATCCAGGGCGCGCACACGGGCGTTTCGACCGTCACGGCCTGGACCAGTTTCGCGCTGCCGTCCGGGGTCGACGATCTCTACATGGATCAGAGCAACAGTACGGCCATCGGCAACGCCGCGGAGAACCTCATCGTCGCCGCGGGGTCGTCGGACCTGGTGAGCGGCGGCGGCGGAAACGACGTGCTGGTCGACGCCGGCGCGGGCGGCGACCGCTTCGAGTTCGCGCCGGGCGGCGGGAACGCGGTGATCTACGGGTTTCAGACGTCCGGGACGACGCACGATTTCCTGTCGCTGGGCGCCGCGTACGGCCTTAACGATTTCAGCCAGTTGGCGTCGCATCTCAGCCAGCAGGGGGCCGACGTCCTGCTGACCCTGTCCGCGTCGGACTCCGTCCTGATCCGCAATACCCAGGTCTCGTCCCTCACCGCCCAGGACTTCATGTTGCCGGTCGACACCAGCAAGCTGATCCTGGCCTTCGACGACGAATTCAACGGCCTCAGCCTGTACAATCCCGCCACGGGCCAGGGCGTGTGGAAGACCAGCTACGGGACCAACACCGCCGTGGGGTCAGGCAGTTTTCCGAGCCACACGATCGCCAACAACGCCGAGCAGGAGATCTATGTCGATCCAGGCTACGCCGGGTCGGGATCCACACCGCTCGGCTTGAATCCGTTCTCGATCTCGAACGGCGTCCTCACCATCACCGCGTCGAAGACCCCGGCGGCGGACCTGACGGCGCTCAACGGGTATCAATACGTCTCCGGGCTGCTGACCACGCAGAACAGCTTCGCGCAGACCTATGGCTACTTCGAGATGAAGGCCGAGCTGCCGACCGGACAGGGCGTGTGGCCCGCCTTCTGGATGGCGCCGGTGAGCAACACCGGCTCCACCGAGCTCGATGTCATGGAGACCATCGGCGACAAGACCGTCTACAACACCGCGCACTACGACACCCTGAGCGGCAAGGCGCAAGCCCAATGGGCCAGCGCGGTCGCCGGGGTCGGCGCCGGCTTCCACACCTATGGCCTGCTTTGGACGGCGCAAAACCTGACCTGGTACATGGATGGCCAGGCGGTGGCCTCGATGGCGACCCCGGCTGGGATGAACCAGCCGATGTACATGATGGTCAACCTGGCCGTCGGCGGCAATTGGCCGGGCTCGCCGCCCGCCAGCTTCACCTCCGCGGCGATGCAGATCGATTACATCCACGCCTACAGCCTGAGCTACAACGCGACGAGCTCCACCGACCGGCCGACCGATCCGCTGATCATCGCGGTGAATTCGGCGTACAGCTACAGCCTGGTGGGGACCTCGCTGCAGACCCTGACCCTGACCGGGTCCGGAAACCTCACCGGCACGGCCAACAATCTCGGCGACCACATCACCGGCAACACCGGAAGCGACACCCTGG
>CAILTK010000019.1 GCA_903837135.1 uncultured Caulobacterales bacterium | reverse complement strand
GCCGGCGCGGGCGGCGGGCGGCGCTCGACAGGCTTCAGTCTGTCGACGGGGGAGTCCGCATAGGCGGTCTCGACCCCCATCTCGGCCCAGAAGGCCAGCGAACTGATCAGCGCGCGATCCATTCTCTCCATTCTACCCGACACGGACATTTCGCGCAGGTGGAAATCGGCGCTTGACCACCGCGACGGGAGGTTCCGATAACGGGCCTGCTGATTTGGGCGAAGGATATAGGGCCGTGGCCGAAGAGATCGTCACTGAAATGAACGTCGACGCGCCTGACGAGCCGCGCGAGACGATGGAGTATGACGTGGTGATCGTCGGCGGCGGCCCCGCCGGCCTGGCCGCCGCGATCCGGCTGAAGCAGGTTTCGCCCGACACCACCGTGGCCCTGCTCGAAAAGGGCTCGGAGGTCGGCGCCCACATCCTGTCCGGTGCCGTGGTCGATCCGGTGGGCCTGGCCGAGCTCTTCCCCGACTGGAAGGCGAAAGGCGCGCCGCTGGAGACGCCGGTGAAGACCGACCGCTTCCTGGTGCTCGGCCCGGCGGGTCAGGCCAGCCTGCCCATGTTCGCCCTGCCGCCGTTCATGCACAATCACGGCTGCTATATCGGCTCGCTCGGCAACCTGTCGCGCTGGCTTGCGCAGCAGGCCGAGGAACTGGGGGTGGAGATCTATCCCGGCATGGCGGCCTCGGAGCTGGTGTTCAGCGAGACCGGGGCGGTCAAGGGCGTCGTCGCCGGCGTGTTCGGCGTGCAGAAGGATGGGGTGCGCGGCCCCGACTATCAGCCCGGCATCGAGCTGCACGGCAAATACACCCTGCTCGGCGAGGGCGCGCGCGGGTCGCTGTCCAAGATCGTGCAGGCGCGCTTCAACCTCACCGACGGACGCGAACCTCAGAAGTACGGCATAGGCCTCAAGGAGTTGTGGCAGGTGCCGCCGGACAAGTTCCAGCCCGGTCTGGTGCAGCACACCACTGGCTGGCCGCTCGACGACAAGACCGGCGGCGGCTCATGGATGTATCATTTCGGCGATCACTATGTGTCGGTCGGCTATGTGGTGCACCTGAACTACAAGAACCCCTGGCTGTCGCCGTTCGACGAGTTCCAGCGATTCAAACATCACCCGGCGGTGGCCCCGCACCTGGAGGGCGGCAAGCGCATCGCCTATGGCGCGCGGGCGATCTGCGAAGGCGGGCTGCAGTCCGTGCCCAAGCTCGCCTTCCCGGGCGGAGCGCTGATCGGGGACTCTGCCGGCTTCGTCAACGTGCCGCGCATCAAGGGCAGCCACAACGCTATCCGTTCCGGCGTGATGACCGCCGACGTGCTGGCCAAGGCGCTCGCGGACGGTCGTTCCGGCGACGAGATCGACGTGGATGCGGCCTATGCCAAGTCGGCGATCCGCAAGGAACTCAACATCGTCCGCAACGCCAAGCCGATCCTGTCCAGGTTCGGCACCTTCCTCGGCGGCGCGCTCGGCATGTTCGACATGTGGTGCACCTATCTGACCGGCGGCTTCTCCGTGTTCGGCACGATGAAGCACGGCAAGACCGACGCGGCTTCCACCGGCCTCGCCAAGGATCACAAGAAACTGGTCTATCCCAAGCCCGACGGGGTGCTGAGCTTCGACAAGCTGTCGTCGGTGTTCATTTCCAACACCAACCACGCGGAAGACCAGCCGGCGCACCTGAAGCTGAAGGACCCGTCGGTTCCTATCTCGGTCAACCTGCCCAAATACGGCGAGCCGGCGCGGCTCTACTGTCCGGCGGGCGTCTATGAGGTGGTCTATAACGACGAAGGTCAGGATCCACGTTTCCAGATCAACGCCCAGAACTGTGTCCACTGCAAGACCTGCGACATCAAGGACCCGTCGCAGAACATCGTCTGGACCTGCCCCGAGGGCGGCGGCGGACCCAACTACCCGAATATGTAGGCCCAGAGCGCGCCGCCCTCATCTTTACGCAAGGTGGGGGCGGCGGCGGACCCAACTACCCGAACATTTAGGCGCAAGGCGCGCCACCCTCATCTTTACGCAAGGTGGGGGCGGCGGCGGACCCAACTACCCGAACATGTAGGCGCGAGGCGCGTCGCCCTCATCTTTACGCAAGGTGGGGGCGGCGGCGGACCCAACTACCCGAACATGTAGGCGCAAGGCGCGCCGCCCTCATCTTTACGCAAGGTGGGAGCGGCGGCGGACCCCACGATTTGGTGAGTTGGAGCCACCGTTTCATTCGGCCTCATCCTGAGCCTGTCGAAGGACGAGGCCGCCGCACGTCGCGCGGTTCGCCGTCCTTCGACAGGCTCAGGATGAGGCGAAACTTAGGGCGTCAGTCAAACACCCATCATGCTCAACAAGAAAAACCG
>CAILTK010000018.1 GCA_903837135.1 uncultured Caulobacterales bacterium | reverse complement strand
TGGCGTGATGCGGCCGCCTGTCCTCCTTCTGTCCGGCCAGCTGCTCACCGCCGAGACCTGGGCCCCGCAGATCGGGGTCCTGGCCCGCGACCACGACCTGCGCTTCGCCGACCATACCCGCGACGACAGCATCGCCGGCATGGCCGAGCGGGCGCTCCTGGAGGCGCCGCCGCGTTTCGACCTCGTCGCCCACGCCATGGGCGGCTTCGTCGCCTTCGACATCCTGCGCCGGGCGCCCGAACGGGTGCGCAGCCTCGCGCTGCTGGCGACCCTGGCCTCCGCCGACGGACCGGCCCAGACCGAGCGGCGGCAGGGCTACATTCGTCTGGTCGAGCTCGGGCGGTTTCCAGAGGTGGTCGAGGAGCGGATCCCGATCCTGCTCGCGCCCGAACACCGAGACGATCCGGCCTTGCTCGCGGCCGTGCGCCGGATGGCGCTGACGACCGGGGCCGAGATCTTCACCGCCCAACAGCGCGCCATCATGGGCCGGATCGACAGCCGGCCGTTCCTGGGCGCCGTCACCTGCCCCACGCTGATCGTCCGCGGCGAGGAGGACGGGATCACCACCCCCGCCCAGCAGGACGACCTTCTGGCCATTCCCGGCGCCCGCTTCGTCCCCATCCGTGGGTGCGGCCACATGCTGACCCTGGAGCAGCCCGAGATCGTCACCGGTCTTCTGACCGACTGGCTGGCGGCGCAGGGCTGAGCCGGGGGGTTACTCCGGGGCGCCAGACGCGAGAACCTCTTACAGGAAGTTTTGGCTTCACGCGCCGAGTTCGCGGCGGACGAGGGCGGCGCCGTCGGCGAGGGCCTTGAGCTTGCCAAAGGCCACCGCGCGCGACTGGTATTTCATCCCGCAGTCGGGCGCGGCGATGATCCGCTCGGGCGCAGCGTGCTTCAGGGCGCCGCGCAGTCGCTCGGCCACCGTCTCGGCGCTCTCCACCTCGGGATCATTGAGGTCGATGACGCCGTACATGATGCGCTTGTCCGGCAGGTCGCGCAGGATGGCGGGATCGAGCCGCGGCTGGGCGGCCTCGATGGAGATGATGTCGACCGAACTCGCGGTCAGTTCGGCCAGGAAGTCATAGTCCCGCGGCTTGGCCGCGCCGGCGTGGACGTGGGCGTAGCCGAAGCAGATGTGCAGGGCGGTGAGGCCGGTCACCCCCTCCAGCGCCCGATCGAGCGCGCGGACCGCATAGGCGCGGGCGGCATCGGCGCGCGCCTGCAGATAGGGCTCGTCGAGCTGGACGATGGAGACGCCGGCCGCGTGCAGATCCTTGATCTCGGCGTTGACGGCCGCGGCGTAGTCCATCGCCAGGGCCTCGTCGTCGGCATAGTGGTCGTTCTGGGCCTGCTGGGTCATGGTGAAGGGGCCGGGGATGGTGATCTTGGTCCAGCCGTCCGCGCGACGCACGAAGTCCGCCGCCTCGCTCGCCTCGATCGGCGCGCGCCGGCGGATCGGTCCGGAAACCCGGGGTACGGGATTGCTGGCGCCCGTTCGGTCGAAGGCCTGGCCGGGCGTATCGATGTCGATGCCGTCGAGGGCGGTGGCCAGGCGGTTGGAATAGCTCTCCCGCCGCATCTCCCCGTCGCCGACGATATCGATGCCGGCCAGCCGCTGGTCGCTGAGCGCCAGCAAGGTCGCCGCCTCCTGCGCCGCCTCGAGCCAGGGGGGTGCGATACGCCAGAGTTCGGCGGCCCGCACCCGCGGCGGCAGCCGCGCCTTCAGCCGCTCGCGGTCGATCAGCCAGTCCGGCTGGGGATAGCTGCCGACGATGGTGGTGGGGAGCAGCGGAAGACCGGGCAGCTTGTCCATGGGGGGAGAACGCCTTGCGCAAAATAGTTAGTATACTATGGAATGATATGTGGGATCGCTATCGGCTCGCCCATGAGGTGTCAATTGCAGGAAGCCGCGGGAGGCGCGACAAAGGCCGGATGAATCCCTACGATCCCGGGAAGGACCCGTTCGCCCACCCGAGCAGCAGTCTCGGCTATCTCACCCGGATCGCCTTCCGCCGCTTTTCGCGCGCGCTGGAGAAGCGGACCCTGGAGCAGGGGGTGTCGAGCGGCCAATGGCGCTTCCTGCGTGTGCTCTGGCAGGAGGAGGGCCTGACCCAGCGCGAACTCAGCCTGCGTGTGGGCATGCGCGAGCCGACCACCGTGGTGGCCCTGCGCGGCCTGGAGAAGAGCGGCTTCGTCGAGCGCCGGCCCAGCACCGACGACCGGCGCAAGGTGCACGTCTATCTGACGCCGCACGCGCGCAGCCTTCGCGGGGCCCTGGCCCCGGCCATCGCCGACGTCAACGCCGTGGCCACCGCCGGCATGACCGACGCGGAGGTGCGCACGCTGAAGCGGCTGCTGACCCTGGTCGGCGAGAACCTGCTGAAAGCGGGCGGCGACGGCGAGGCGACGACCGAAGCCTGAAGTCTGCGCGGGCCTGACCTTCACAGGCTGAACCTTCACAGGCCCAAACGCTTCACAGGGGGAGGCGCGGACGATAGGCTGGACACTTCGCTATCTAACGAATGAAGCCCCGTGATCGATCATCAGGCCATCCGCTTCCTCGCCGACATCCCCGCCGCCCAGGCCAGGGCCGTGGGCGACAAGGTCGCCCTCCAGTTCCAGGACCGCGAGATCACCTATGCCGAGCTGAACCGGCGCTCGATCGCCGCCGCCCGGGTCCTGCGCGAGCTCGGGGTGAGGCCCGGCGACCGGGTCGCCTGGCTCAGCCGCAACTGCGAGCTGTTCTTCGAGGTCTTCTTCGGCGTCGCGGCTCTGCGCGCCTGCCTGGCGCCGATCAACTTCCGCCTCGCCCCGGTCGAGATCGGCTTCATCCTCGCCGACAGCGACGCCACCCTGCTGTTCGTGTCCGACGAGTTCCACGCCGTGGCCCGGGAGCTCGTCGCCGGCCTCGATCGCGAGGTCCGGCTGATCGCCCTCGGAGACGCGCCCGCGAGCCTGTCCTATACCGTCCTGCGCGACGCCGCGCCCGCCGGGGCGTCGCCGTCCTCCGATCCGCCGCAGGCCGACGACGATGTGCTGCAGCTCTACACCAGCGGCACCACCGGCCTGCCCAAGGGCGTACGGCTGACCAACGCCAACTATGCCTGCTTCCTGGAGGTCGGGCCGAGCATCGACGGCTTCGACTACGCCAGCGACGACGTGGTGCTGATCGTGATGCCCCTGTTCCATGTGGCGGGGACCAACGTCAGCCTGGCCGGGCTGGCGCACGGTTGCCGGGTGGTGGTGCTGGCTGACTTCGTCCCCTCGGTCGTGCTCGGGCTGATGGAGGACCAGCGGGTGGCGCACATGTTCGCCGCGCCGGCGATGATCCAGATGCTGCTGCAGGCGCCTGAGGCCGCGGCGACCGACGTCTCCAGCCTGAAGACCATCGCCTACGGGGCCTCGCCGATCAGCGAGGCGGTGCTGTCGGCGGCCAAGGACCGCTTCGGCTGCGCTTTCGTCCAGTTCTACGGCATGACCGAGTCGGCCGGGGCCGGCTCGTTCCTGGCGCCCTCGGCCCACACGCCCGACCGGCTGCGCTCGTGCGGCCTGCCCTGGCCGGGGCTGGAGGTGAAGGTGTGCGGCGACGCCGGTCCCACCGGCGCGGAGGCCGAGGTCGGCGCGGTGGGTCAGATCGCCATTCGCGGGGCGGCGGTGATGAAGGGCTATTGGAACCGGCCCGAGGCCACGGCCGAGACCATCATCGACGGCTGGCTCTTGACCGGCGACGCGGGATACCGCGACGAGGCCGGCTATCTCTACATGCACGACCGGGTGAAGGACATGATCGTCACCGGCGGGGAGAACGTCTATCCGGCCGAGGTCGAGAACGCCATCTTCGGCTGTCCGGGCGTGGCCGACGTCGCGGTGATCGGCGTCCCGTCCGAGCGGTGGGGCGAGGAGGTCAAGGCCATCGTCGTGCCCCAGCCGGGCGCCGAGCCGGATCCCGCCGCCGTCCTCGCCTGGGCGCGCGAGCGCATCGCCGGATTCAAGATCCCCAAGTCGGTGGACTTCGCCGACGCCCTGCCGCGCAACGCCTCCGGCAAGGTCCTGCGCCGCGAGCTGCGGGCGCGGTTCTGGCAGGGCCGCGACCGCGCCATCGGCTGATGCCGCCGCTTTCCCCGCAAGAGCAGGCCCTGGCCGACGCCCTGTGGGCGGCGCGGGCGGGACGCTACACCCTGCCGCCGCTGGCGTTCGGAGCGCTGGACGTCGACGCGGCCTATCGGATCCAGGCCTGGAATCTTGCGCGGCAGGGCGGGGCGCGGGTCGGGCGCAAGATCGGCCTGACCTCGCGGGCGGTCCAGCGCCAGCTCGGCGTGGATCGGCCGGACGTGGGCTGCCTCACCGCCGACATGGACGTCAGCGGACCCGGCCGCGTGGACGCCCGCCGCCTGGTGCAGCCGCGGATCGAGGCCGAGGTGGCCTTCGTGCTGTCGCGGGCCATTCCCGGCGACGCGGATCTCGACGCCATACGCGGCGCGATCGGCCATGTGGTCGCCGCCGCCGAGATCGTCGCCAGCGTGATCGACGGCTGGCGGATCACCCTGTTCGACACCGTCGCCGACAACGCTTCGGCCGGCCTGTTCGCCCTCGGCGCCGCGCCGAAGTCCCTGGCGTCGGTGGATCCCGCCGCCGTGGCCATGACGATGCATCGCAACGGCCAACCGGTGTCGCAAGGCAGTGGAAGCGCCTGTCTGGGCGATCCTCTGAACGCCGTGGCCTGGCTGGCGCGGGCCGCGGCGGAGCAGGGCGCGCCGCTGCAGGCCGGGGAGATCATCCTGTCCGGCGCGCTCGGACCGATGGCCCCGGTGTCCCCCGGCGACGTGTTCGAGATCGCGATCGAGCCCCTGGGCCGGCTTCAGGTCGCCTTCGCCGCCTGAACGAAGGCCACCCCGCCGAACCGCTCGCGCAGAGCCTTCTTGTCGATCTTGCCGGTCGGACCGAGCGGAATGTCGTCGACGAAGCGCACCTCGTCCGGCATCCACCATTTGGCGATCCTGCCGTCGAGGTAATCCAGGAACTCCGCGGGGTCGGCGCTGACGCCCGGCTTGAGCTTGACCAGCAGCAGCGGCCGCTCGTCCCACTTGGGATGCGGCACGCCGATCACCGCGCACAGCGCGGCCTTGGGATGACCGACGGCGAGGTTCTCGAGGTCGACCGAGCTGATCCACTCGCCGCCCGACTTGATCACGTCCTTGGCCCGGTCGGTGATCTGCATGTAGCCGTGCCGGTCCAGGGTGGCGACATCGCCGGTGTCGAAGAACCCTTCGTCGTCCAGCACCGAACCGCCCTCGCCGCCGAAGTAGCCGGAGGCGATGGTCGGGCCCTTGATCATCAGCCTGCCCGGCGTCGCGCCATCGTGCGGCAGGCGGCGGCCCGCGTCGTCGGTGAGCTTCAGGTCGAGCCCGGCCAGAAGCCGCCCCTGCTTCAGCTTGAAGCGCACCTGCTCCTCGGCCGGCAGGGCGGCGATCTCGCGGTCGGGAATCGACACCGTGGCCAGAGGCGAGGTCTCGGTCATGCCCCAGCCCTGCACCACGTCGACCCCATGGTCGTCGCGGAATTCGCGGATGATCGATTCCGGACAGGCCGAGCCGCCCACCGTCACCCGCTTCAGGCTCGTCAGCCGCTGGCCGGTCTCGCGCAGATGGGTCAGCAGCATCTGCCAAACGGTGGGCACGCCGTTGGCGAAGGTGACCTGTTCGGCCTCCATCAGCGCGTGGATCGAGGCGCCGTCCAGCCTCTGTCCGGGCAGGACCAGCCGGGCCCCGACCATCGGCGCCGAGTAGACCACGCCCCAGGCGTTGGCGTGGTACATGGGCACCACCAGCAGCACCGTATCGCGCGCCGACAGGTTCAGCGCGTCCGGGCCCAGCGTCATCAGGGCGTGGATGTAATTGGAGCGATGCGAATAGAGCACCCCCTTGGGATTGCCCGTGGTGCCCGAGGTGTAGCAGAGCCCCGCCGCCGTGCGCTCCTCGAACCCGCCCCAGGCGCACACCGCGGACTGGCCGGCGACGAAGGCGGCATAGGATTGAACCTGGCCGTCGAAGCCCGCGATCGGACGCGCGTCGTCGTCGTCGAACAGCACGACCCGTTCGACCGCCGGACACGCGGGCAGGATCTGTTCGAGGATCGGCAGGCAGGCCTTGTCGGCCAGGATCATCCGGTCGCCGGCATGGCGGGCCAGGTAGGCGATCTGCTCGGTTGAAAGCCGGGGGTTCAGCGTATGGCAGATGGCGCCGACGCCGATGATTCCGTACCAGGCCTCGAGGTGCGGGCCGCTGTTCCAGGCCAGGGTGGCGATCCGGTCGCCCCGCTCCATGCCGGCGGCCAGCAGGGCGTTGGAGACCTGCTTGGCTCGGGCGTGCGCCGCCGCATAGGTCGTCCGGCGCACCACGCCGTCGGCCGCGCGCCAGACCACCTCGGTGGCGCCGTGCCAGCGCGCGGCGTGGTCGAACAGCCGATCGAGCGTGAGATCGACGTCCTGCATCAGACCGAGCATGGTGATCTCCCCGGGTGGTCCCGACCGTTCAAATGACTCCGGCCGCCTTCAGCGCCTCGAGGTCGGCGGCGCTCAGTCCCAGGCGCTCGCCATAGACCTCGGCATTGTCCTGGCCGATGCTCTGCGAGGCGTGCCGGCGGATGGACCCGGGGGTCTTCGACAGCTTGGGCATGACGTTCTGCATGGGCAGCCCGCCCCAGCGCGGGTGGTCGATCTCGACGATGGCCTCGCGGGCCTTGAAATGCGGGTCGGCCAGCATTTCCGGGGCGCGGTAGATCTTCCCGGCCGGCACGCCGGCGTCGATCATCGCCGTCTCGACCTCCTCCACCGTGCGCTCGCGGGTCCACGCCTCTATCAGCGCGTCGAGCGCCTGCTGGCGCGCGCCGCGGGCCTCATGGGTGGCGTAGCGCGGATCCTGCGCCAGTTCGGGCTGTCCCATGGCGGCGGCCAGGCGGGCGAACACCGTGTCCTGGTTGCCGGCGATCAGATAGTCGCCGTCCTTGCAGCGATAGACGTTGGACGGCGCGATGCCCGGCAGGATCGAGCCGGAGCGGCCGCGGATGAAGCCGGCCAGGGCGTAGTCGGGCACCAGGCTCTCCATCACCTGCAGCACGGCTTCGTAGAGCGATGAGTCGACCACCTGGCCCTCTCCGGTCCTCTCCCGGTGCTGCAGGGCCGCCAGGGCGCCCAGGCAGCCGTAGGTCGCCGCCAGGGAGTCGCCGATCGACACCCCCATCCGCGACGGCGGCCGGTCGGCGTCGCCGACGATGTGCCGCCAGCCGCCCATGGCCTCGCCGATGCCGCCGAATCCCGCGCGGGTGGCGTACGGTCCGGTCTGGCCATAGCCGGACACGCGCACGATGATCAGCCTCGGGTTCAGCGCCAGGAGGTCGGCCGGGGCCAGATTCCAGCTCTCGAGCGTGCCCGGCCGGAAGTTCTCGATCAGGATGTCGGCGCCCTCGATCAGCCGTCGCGCCAGATCTTGCCCCTCGGGCTTGCGCAGGTTGGCCGAGACGGTGCGCTTGTTGCGGCCGAGCACCTCCCAGAACAGGGGGAAGTCCTTCTGGCCCCACTGGCGCATCGGATCGCCCTGGCCCGGAGCTTCGATCTTGACCACGTCGGCGCCCATGTCGCCCAGCAGCTGGCCGCAGAACGGGCCGGCGATCAGCTGGCCCATCTCCACCACCTTGATTCCGGCCAGGGGACCGGGACTGGGACCGGGACTGGGCTCGGCTGAACTCATTCGCGTCATTCCTCCACCATCCGCAAGGCTCTACGGCCCTTCGGTCGCCCACAAGCGATCGTTTCGACGCCGGTCGCTGCGGAGTTCGTCAATTTAATTGTCGAACTGATGCCGTCCAGCCCAATCTGCGTCAAGCTCGGCCGCGCAAACGCCCCGACGGCGCCTGCCCTTGGTGGAAAACGCGGGCGCCAAGGCGGCGCCGGCCTTGGCCTTCCTGCTGACGGTTTCGAATACACTACGCGCCCATCTGACCGGGATCGGCGTCGGCTTGGCTATGGTCGCCATCGTCGTGTGCGCGCTCGCGCGCGCCGGCCTGTTGACGGGTCCCCTGCAGCGGGCCGCCCTGGACGGTCCGGCCCGGACAACAGCTTCGGCTGTGATCTATGGCGCCTTCGCCCAATCGCTGGGATCGATGCTGGCCGCCGGCGCGCCCATGGGCGACGCCCTGCGCCTGGCCATCCGCACCGCGCCCTGGCGCGAGGCGCGAGATCGTCTGGATCCGGTGCTGGCCAGCGTTCGTCAGGGCGAGACCCTGTCACTGGCGCTGGAGCAGGTCGAGGGCTTCCCCTCGGCCATCGCCCGGCTCGCCGCCGTCGGCGAAGCCACCGGCGCATTAGGGCCAATGCTGGCGCGGAGCGGGGCGTTCGAGGAGGCCGCGGCGCTGAGGCGGATCGAAGCCCTGTCCAAGCTCCTGGGCCCGGTGCTGATCGTGGCGCTGGGGCTGATCATCGGGGCGCTGATGGCGGCGATGCTGTCGGGGGTGACGAATCTAGGAGACGCGGCGCTGGGCGGGTAAGGACGGGAAATACGTATCGCGCGTTTGTGTGAATAGTAATTGCGCGTCTTCTGCCTCCATAAACGGTGTCGATCAAATTGAACAATAATTTAATCGAAGCGAATTATGTTTCTGATTGAGATTTATTCGATGAAATATCCGGTGGAATTCGAATAGATGAAAATTTGTATAAAGATGGTATACCCCGAGAAAACAATAAACGGAATTTGCAATAGAAATAGAAAAAGCCAGCGAGGCTTATTTTTTGCGGATAATGCGATGCCGCCGGCTATTCCGGCTGCCCAAAGCGCTACCAGAATTAATAGGACAAACTTTCCATTTCGGTGAAATAGTGCGATGGGGGTGAAATATACAAGAGCGCCACAGATCAGAGACGCCGCGGTCCATAAAGCGATAGGTGGGATTCTTGGATTAATCATCAGCATCTTGAAAATCCTACATAACCAACGCAGCCGCCGCCAGCAAGACCAGATGCCTTCAGAAGGCTTTTGGCCTGATTGTCCAATATTTGATGGTAGTACAGCCAGCTTCTAAATGCTTCGAATTGCGTCGTGGGCTCACCAAAATGAAGTTTTTCATGCATCATTATCCGAGCTGGATTCGAAGGTGAATTCATAAATTGGTCGATTAGAGAATTCATTTCGATGACGTTATCCGGATCAAGACCCGCTGTAGGCCGTGGGCCTCCGCGGTTATATTGAATCCCGACAACCCCTTTCCATCGGGCAGCGGATGCGTCACCCTCGCTCACTTCTGCCACTCCTACAAACTGAGAGACAGCTCGGAGCATGGATGCATTTATGTTGCTGGATGACATTGAGTTGCCATTGGCATCGTAAACATGCTTTCCATAATTGGTTATATCTTCGCCTATGTTGGCCGCAATAAAATCGTGGAACTGGTCGCCAAGTTCCGACTTCTGACTATTAGTCATCGTATTGTTTCCGGCACCATTTACGGTAACGCAGGAGGGAATGTTGCTGCCTGTCACATCAGTACACACTGTGTCCATGCCGCTCGGGTCAATACCCATGAGAGGATTGTCGTGGGTTAAAGATTATATTTGCGATAGCACTGACTGCGGCCACAATGCACGCGCCGCCAAATACAATCAAGATTGAGTTCTTGATGGAAAATCCGCTGAAGAAGAATAAGAAAGCCACTGAATGAGCAATGAATGCGGTCGTCATGATCAACACGTGGCAGATGATTCTGGTCTCTCTGTACAATATCCCGAATACTATGGTTGAAAATATATACGCTGACATCAGATCAAACATAACAACGAATGTCCCGTTGACGAATAGTTCCCCTAATTGTCCTCTAAAGCGAGGGTTTTGAGTAGGGCCAAATATCGCGATTAGGAGGTGGGCGGCAAGCAGCGTCTCAACGATGCGCTCAAAAATCCATGCCATAATATTCCGTTTCATCAGCAGCTCTTTATATGCGTTCCAGTGGCATCACACGCACCGCTACTTTTGAGGTAATGTTCCAACGCGTTTCCGATCGCTTCCCTGTCACCTTGTCTGGAAAAATCTATGTCGCGACCAAGTCCGGACCTCGAGCTGTTCAATATAGAGTGGTATTGGCGATCGGAGCTATACATAGATGCGGCCGCTGCAGCCGATCCATTCGGATTCAGAAGCCCATTTACTTGCGAAATCAGCGACGCATATGCGCCCGGATCGCTGCTAGATAGGGCGTTGAGATGAGCTTGAACTGAGGATTGCTCGGCGTGCACTAGACGGTCGTCTAGGCCTATCCCACCTAGAGTGCCGTGCTCAATCGCAAGCGCTTCTTGCCCATTCATTTGTTCCAGATCGTGGCTTAAGCCACTTAAAAATGATCGCGAACCTCCAGAGAGGGCCAGTTGCCCCACGATAGGCATATCAAGATCTGCTATCATAGTGACGGTCATCGCTGCAGCCCCGAAGAATCTTGTGCGACCGCCAAGCAACGCGTCGTAATTTTGGTAGAGATCCGCTCTTCTGCAAAAGTCGCTCCAGCCGTTAGCTATTACACACGCTTGTCCGGTTGGATCGGTCCCTGTGAGCGGACTGTTTTGGGTATAGCTATAAAGATCGACATCATCGGCCGTCCCGATGGGATCGGGCTGCCAGAACCGACCATCGACGGCGCTGTAGACGCGGCTCTTGTGGTCGTAGGCCTGCAGGAAGGCGTCGTAGAGCTGGCCGGTATAGAGGTAGGGGTAGGAGGAGGCGCCCGGGCCGACATCGTTGACGGCCTGGCTGGGCTGGCCATAGGCGTCGTAGGTCAGCGTGAGGACGTTGGAGCCTGCAGTCGACATGGCGATGGTCGAGCCCTGGCGGTCGGTGTGCGGATAGTAGACCGTGCCGTTGACGTTTTCGAAGGCCAGCCTCTCATCCGGATCAGGCCCTAGCACATAGATCCGATCGCCGAGGTAGGTCCAGCCATCGGTATTGCATGCGGAGGTGTAGGTGCGATCGAGCACCATTGTGGACCGGCCATTTCTTGCTCCATGATGCTGCGCCATATTTGACAAGGCGGAAAAGCGCACGGTGCAGCGGCCGCCAGGACGGTCCTGTTCAGGCGGCTGAGGGGCAGGACGGGCGCAGCGTCCGGCTTTCTTCCGTTCCGGTCGAACCGGAAGCCCGGGTGCGGGTTTCCATTCTTATGAGCCCGCCGATCACCAGCCAAGCAGACGAACCCGACCCGCCCGCGGAGCTTCCGCCGGTGCAGGAGCCGCCCGAGCAGAATCCCGAGCCCCCGGAAGACGATCCGGAGCCGCCGGAGTCCCAGCCCGCCTGATAAAGGTCATCGCAAGGGATGACCCATCCCGCTCTATTCCGCTCACCCCCGGCATTCGCCGGGATGAGCGGGAGAAGCGTCAGGCACACGGTTGGTATAAGCCTCGCGGGGGCGCCGCGGACGGCCCTGCAAGGACAAGGGTGTGTCTTCGTCCGCTATGGTGCATCATCGCCGGCAGGACGAAGGGGGCCCCATGGCAAGCAATCTTCACGGCGCGGCGCGGCGCCGCCGCTGGGGCGCCACGGCGGTCGCGCTCGGGCCCGTGCTCGCGCTGCTGGCGGTCGCC
>CAILTK010000017.1 GCA_903837135.1 uncultured Caulobacterales bacterium | reverse complement strand
GCGAAGCGCCCGACCGCAGACCCGAGAACCCAGCCGCAACGCCGTCGACGCGCGTCGCTCGCACTGTCGGACAAGATCTCGGCTGGGTTCTCGGGTCTTCAGTCCGCTTCGCTCCCTTACGCCCGAGAATGAACAACGTTGAGCGGTCTAAGGGCGCGTCCGGCCGCTCCCGACAGCTACCTCCGGTCGTGCGCGTCGGTGACGCCGCACAGCTGGAGGAAGGCGGCCACCGGCGGCAGGTCCTGGGCCGGCGCGCTCGGCGGCGGATCGACCTCGACCCACAAAGGCCAGACCAGCCAGCGCGCCGCGAATGGCCGGAGGTCCAGGTCCTCGTCCGCCGACAGATGTGGGCACTGCCCGGCGGAGCGCTCGGCGCAGGCCTTGTGCAGCGGGGCGATGGCGCCGGCGTCGATCAGCACCCGGCTGTCCGCCAGCGTTGTGGGAAGGGCGCCGCCGAGCCCTTGCGCCCGCAGTGCGCCAGCCGTCCTGCGCCTGGCGGTCAGGGTCCAGCGGTCGCCGGTCGCCGTCGCCCGGCCGCACATCGGGCACAGCATCCGCAGCACCGAGAGGCGCTGGCGATAGTGATGGTTCTCAGAATAGACCGGCCGGCCGAACCCCGGCCTTTCCGACTGGCGTACCGCCAGCGCCCCCGGCGTGGTCAGGCAAGGTCCGACGCCGGTGACCGGTTCGGAGGTCCAGCTGGTGACCCACGGGACATCGACCCCGACCCTGAGGCGCGAAGGCTGCAGGGTCACGCCGCGCAGCGCCGGGCGCTCGGGTCGACGGCGGGGAGGGGTGACGTCATCAGGCTCGTCCTCGACGTAAGATAGCGCTCCGACCGTCCAGCGCGCCTTGACTTGCGGCCGGCTCAGCACTACTTCCGCCGCGTTGGCACTCACCCTAGTCGACTGCTAACAGTCAACTCGGTGCGTACCGCACCTATCTGCAGGACCCCACAGGGAGATACAAGCAATGGCGTTTCGTCCGCTCGGCGATCGCGTGCTCGTGAAGCGCGTTGAAGAAGAGTCCAAGACCAAGGGCGGGATCATCATCCCCGACACCGCCAAGGAAAAGCCCCAGGAGGGCGAAGTGCTCGCCATCGGCCCCGGCGCCCGTGACGAGGCCGGCAAGCGCGTCGAACTCGACGTGAAGGTCGGCGACCGCATCCTGTTCGGCAAGTGGTCGGGCACCGAGGTCAAGCTCGAAGGCGATGACCTGATCATCATGAAGGAAAGCGACATCCTGGGCGTGCTCTGAGCGCACCCGGTCGAGATCGCCAACCCCCCCACCCTCTCTAGGAAAGGCACAGCCTCATGGCCGCCAAAGACGTATATTTCGCAGCGGACGCCCGCGACCGCATGCTGCAAGGCGTGAACATCCTCGCCAACGCCGTGAAGGTCACCCTGGGCCCCAAGGGCCGCAACGTGGTGATCGAAAAGAGCTTCGGCGCGCCCCGCTCCACCAAGGACGGCGTGTCGGTGGCCAAGGAGATCGAACTCTCCGACAAGTTCCAGAACCTCGGCGCCCAGCTGATCCGTGAAGTCGCCTCCAAGACCAACGACAAGGCCGGCGACGGCACCACCACCGCCACCGTCCTCGCCCAGTCGATCGTCACCGAGGGCCTGAAGTCGGTCGCCTCGGGCCGCAACCCGATGGATCTGAAGCGCGGCATCGACAAGGCGGTCATCGCCGTGATCGAGTCGATCAAGGCCACCTCCAAGAAGGTCACCACCAACGCCGAGATCGCCCAGGTCGGCACCATCTCGGCCAACGGCGACAAGGAAGTGGGCGAGATGATCGCCCGCGCCATGGAAAAGGTCGGCAACGAGGGTGTGATCACCGTCGAGGAAGCCAAGACCGCCGAGACCGAGCTCGACGTCGTCGAAGGCATGCAGTTCGACCGCGGCTACCTGTCGCCCTACTTCATCACCAACGCCGACAAGATGGAGACCGTCCTCGAAGAACCGCAGATCCTGCTGTTCGAAAAGAAGCTCTCCTCGCTGCAGCCCCTGCTGCCGGTGCTGGAAGCGGTGGTCCAGAACGGCCGCCCGCTGCTGATCATCGCCGAGGACGTCGAAGGCGAAGCCCTGGCCACCCTCGTGGTCAACAAGCTCCGCGGCGGTCTGCGCGTCGCCGCTGTCAAGGCTCCGGGCTTCGGCGACCGCCGCAAGGCCATGCTGGAAGACCTGGCCATCCTGACGGGCGGCACGGTGATCTCCGAAGACCTCGGCATCAAGCTCGAGAACGTCACCCTGGCCGACCTCGGCCGGGCCAAGAAGGTCACCATCACCAAGGACGACACCACCGTCGTCGACGGTTCGGGCGACAAGGCCGCGATCGAAGCCCGCGTGGGCCAGATCAAGAAGCAGATCGAGGACACCACCTCGGACTACGATAAGGAAAAGCTGCAAGAGCGTCTGGCCAAGCTGGCCGGCGGCGTTGCGGTGGTCCGCGTCGGCGGCTCGACCGAAGTCGAAGTGAAGGAAAAGAAGGACCGCGTCGACGACGCCCTCAACGCCACCCGTGCGGCGGTCGAAGAAGGCATCGTGCCGGGCGGCGGCGTCGCCCTGCTCAAAGCCTCCAAGGCCCTCGACGGCCTGAACGGCGAGAACGATGACCAGAACGCGGGCATCAACATCGTCCGTCGCGCCCTGCAGGCCCCGATCCGCCAGATCGCCGAAAACGCCGGTGTGGAAGGCTCGATCGTCGTCGGCAAGGTGCTGGAGAACGCCAGCCCGACCTTCGGCTTCAACGCCCAAACCGAAGAGTATCAGGATCTGGTCGCCGCCGGCGTGATCGACCCGGCCAAGGTGGTTCGCACCGCCCTGCAGGACGCCGCCTCGGTCGCCGGCCTGCTGATCACCACCGAAGCCGCCATCGTCGAAGCGCCGAAGAAGGGCTCCTCCGCCCCCGCCGGCATGCCCGGCGGCGGCATGGGCGACATGGACTTCTAAGTTCAACGCTCAACGGCTGTAGTAAAGAACCCCCGGCCGGAAACGGCCGGGGGTTTTGCTTTGGCCGATCGGCCGCTGGGTTATCTGCGCCAATGGCCGCCGCGCCAGCCGCCATGCCAGCCATGGCCCCACCGGTCGCCCCAGTAGGGGCCGCCGTAGCCGTAGACCACCGGGCCGTAGGCATAGGGCGCAGGATAGTAGGCCGGATAGGACTCGACCTCGTAGACCGGCGGCGGGTAGGCGGTCTCGACATACTCGGGCCGATAACGCGCGGCGTAGGACGGCTCGGCCGCGGCCGCCAGCACCTGCGCCCGGCGCGTCACGGCTCGGGGTCTGACGTGGTGGGCGGCCACCTGGTGAACGGCCTTCTTCGGCGTCGGGCAGGTGGTGACGGCGGCGCTGGCGACGCCGACGGCGGCCAGCGCGAGCGCGCCGCTCAAGAGGATGGTCGTGGTCTTCATCAAGGCCTCCAACGAAGCCCCTCCGCCGTCGTTAACGATCGGGTCGGTGATCGGTTCTCGACCGTTCAGGCGGTGAGGGAGCCGATGGCGCGGACCAGCCGGTCCACATCGTCGGGCGTGTTGATGAACGACGGCGTCACCCGGATGCAGGCGCCGCGCGCGAGGCCCGCCCGCTCCACGGTCATGATGCGATAGCGCTGCAGCAGGGTCTTGCGCAGGGCGAGGTTGTCGGCCTCGCTGGTCACGCCCCTGATCCGGAACGAGGTCAGGCCCGCGTGCATCGCCGGATCAGGCGGCGTCAGCACCTCGACCTTGGGATTGGCGCGCACCGTCTCGGCCCAGCGATCGCGCAGATAGCGCAGCCGCCGCGCCTTGGCCGCAAGGCCGAGGTAGTCCTGGAAGTCGATGGCGTCGGGCACGGTGAGCACGGCGGCGTTGTTGACCGTGCCGGTGTGCAGCCGCGCCTCGATCCGCTCGCTCGGCGGCGCGCACAGGGCGATGTCGATGTCCGGGATCCGGTCCTTGCGGATGTAGACGACACCGACGCCGAGCGGCGCGCCGATCCATTTGTGCAGATTGAGGCCGGCGAAATCGACGCCGAGATCCTTCAGCCGGAACTCGGTCTGGCCGAGCGCGTGGCCGCCGTCGAGGATCACGTCGACCTTGTGCGCGCGGGCCAGGTCGGCGATCTCGCGGACCGGCGGGATCACGCCGCTGCGGTGGCTGAGATGGGTGACCAGCGCCATCCGCACGTCGGGATTGGCCGCGAACGCGCGCGCATAGGCGTCGATTAGGCCCTGGCGTGTGGCCGGCTCGGGCAGATCGATCTTCACCACCTTCGCCCCGCGCGTGCGGTGCAGGGCCTGCATGGCGGTCTGCATGGAATCGTAGTCGGCGTCGGCGTAGAGCACCGCATCCCCGGGCCGCAGCCGGTTGTAGCCGCCGATCAGGGTCTGCAACGACTCGGTGGTCCCGCGCGACAGGACGATCTCGTCCTCGTCCACGCCCAGGAGGCCAGCGACCTTGGCGTGCGTGCGCGCCGCGTCGGCCTCCATCGATCCGCGCGTATAGAGGGTGGTCTCGCGGTTCACGCGCCGGGTCTTCTCCTCGTAGGCCAGGCGCACGGGGCGCGACATGGCCCCGAACTGGCCGTTCTCGAGTTGGGCCACGTCTTCGCCGGGCTTGTCGTACAGGGCCGCGACCTTGGCCCAATAGGCCTCGTCGTCTCCGCGCGCGTCGTGATCGGGCGTGAATCCCGGAGCGACCGCTTCGGCTTTCGAGGCGATGGCGGCGAAGCCAAGGGCGGCGACACCGAACAGATCGCGGCGGGTGGTCATGGCGATATCCCCTTTGCTGAAGGTCGGCGCGCCGACGGCCGGCCAGGTCGATGCAGCGGCATGATTGTCTCGATCTGCGATCCCAGTCCGTTTCCCGCGAGCGCCAATTACACTCTAAAGCGGCGCTGGTTCGAATATAAGTACAATATAATATCGCACCTTCGACCCATAGCCCAGCAACGGCTTCAAAATTCCATTATGTGTTCTTATAATATCGACACATCTGCGGCATATAGACCAAAGGCGCGTCAACTTGACGCACATTGAATTTCCAACTGCCGAGGTATGGAAAATGCCGACAAGGATTTACATCCATAACATGCATTATTAGATTATTTATGACCCTTTAAGTAGATTGCAGAAACTGAATATACACGTCCTTAATTCGCGCTTGAAATTCTCCACTCCTCGATAGGGGAGCCAAATGGATAGTTTGAAGATCGGCAACAAGATTGCTCTGGCGTTCGGAGTAGTACTGGCGGTCACGGTGATCGCGGCGGCTGTCATATTGATGCAGATCAGCGCGATCCGCGATACGACCAAGTGGAACAACCATACCTATGCGGTCCTGGCGGCAGCCGACCAGATCGGCGCCTCCATGGTCGATCAGGAGACGGGTCTGCGAGGCTATCTCGTTTCCGGGAAATCGGAGTTCCTGGCCCCCTATAAGTCCGGCGGCGACAACTTCCTCAACGCGGTCAAGACGCTGAGAATGCTGACCAGCGACAACGCCGCCCAACAGGCGCGGATCGACGAGATCCAAAAGGCCGCCGACGCCTGGCGCATGACGGTCGCCGAGCCCGAGATCGCCAAGGCGGCCAATCCCGCCACTCTCGACGCAGCGCGGCAGGCGGAGGCCTCCGGCGCCGGAAAGACCTCCATGGATGGCATCCGCGCCCATCTCGCCGACATGAAGAGGGCGGAGAACGAACTTCTGAAGACGCGATCGCTGGCCCAAAGCCACGCGATGTCCACGGGGGAACTGGCGGCTATCCTCGGCGGCCTCATTTCGGCGGCCATGGCGGCGGCTGTGGGCTGGTTGCTCACCCGATCCGTCGCCGCGCCGGTCAAGGTTCTGACCGCGGCCATGGGACGCCTGGCCAACGGCGACCTGAACACCGAGGTGACCGGCCGCGACCGTGCGGACGAGATCGGCGCCATGTCCAAGGCGGTTCAGGTCTTCAAGGAAGCGGGCGTCGAGAACGTTCGGCTGGAGACCGAGGCGACAGCCTCGAGGGCCGCCGCCGAAGCCGAGCGCGCGCGCAACGAGGCTGAACGGGCCGTGGCGGCCAAGCAGCAGGCGTTGGTGGTGGAGTCTGTCGCGACGGGGCTCAGCAAGCTCTCGGAAGGCGACCTGATGTTCCGCCTGAACAGCGCTTTCGCCGCCGAATACGAGAGCCTGCGAAGCGACTTCAACGGCGCCATGGACAAGCTTCAGGAGACTATGAAGGTGATCTCCGCCAACACCCAGGGCATCCGGGGCGGCGGCGACGAGATCAGCAAGGCCGCCGACGATCTTTCCCGCCGCACCGAACAACAAGCGGCGAGCCTGGAGGAGACCGCCGCGGCGCTGGATGAGATCACCGCCACCGTGAGGAAGACCGCGGAGGGGGCCAACGAAGCCCGCGACGTGGTCTCCACCGCCAAGGGGGACGCCGAACACTCCGGCGAGGTGGTCCGCAAGGCGGTCACGGCCATGAGCGAGATCGAGACCTCATCCCGCCAGATCGGCCAGATCATCGGCGTGATCGACGAGATCGCCTTCCAGACCAACCTTCTGGCCCTGAACGCCGGGGTGGAAGCGGCGCGGGCCGGTGACGCCGGCCGTGGCTTCGCCGTCGTCGCTTCCGAAGTGCGGGCCCTCGCCCAGCGCTCGGCGGACGCGGCCAAGGAGATCAAAGCTCTGATCTCCGCCTCGTCCCAGCAGGTCGCTTCCGGCGTGGCGCTTGTCGGCGAGACCGGCCAAGCGCTCGAGCGCATCGTTAAGCAGGTGAACCAGATCAACGGCGTGGTGTCGCAGATCGCGACCTCGGCCCAGGAACAGGCGGCCGGGCTGAACCAGGTCAATACCGCGGTCAATCAGATGGACAGCGTGACCCAGCAGAACGCGGCGATGGTGGAAGAGTCGACCGCCGCCAGCCATGCCCTGGCCCAGGAAGCTGAAGAACTGGCGCGACTTGTGGGGCAGTTCAAGACTGGCGGCGCGCCCGTCCTCACCATGCGCTCCGCCAAGCGGGGCTTCTCCGCCTCTTCTCCCCGCACCGCCCTGAAGGTCGTCGGACACGGCGGCGCCGCCGCGATGGCGGACGCCGAGACGAGCGGCTCCGCCGAAAGCTGGGAGGAGTTTTGATGACCGATCGGGGCCCCTCCAACGCGCTTGCCAACGGTCAGGGACGCGAGTTCCTTTCCATCCGCATCAGCGAACAGGCGTTCGCACTCGACATCATGTCGGTGCGGGAGATCCGAGGCTGGGTCGCCTCGACCGACCTCCCCCACGCCCCGCCTTATATCAAGGGGATGATCAACCTCAGGGGAGCGGTGATCGCTATCCTGGACCTCGCCGAGCGACTGGGTCTTGGTGCGCGCGAGCCCGACGCTTCTTCGGTGGTCGTGGTCATCGAGGCGGCCGATCGTGTCGTGGGTCTGCTGGTGGACGCGGTCTGCGACATCATCACCGTCACTGATGAAAGCGTCCAGCAAACACCCGACGTCGGCTCGGATCACGCGAGGGATTTCATCGAAGGCCTCGTCACGATCGACGGGGGCATCGTCAGCATCGTCTCGATAGCGGCCGTCATGCCGCAGGCGTTTCTGATCCCGGCCGCCCTGGCGGCCTGAACGCGGCGTTCCGCGGCGCAGCACGCGCCGCGGAACGCAATTCCATCAACGGTGCACTTGGGGGGCCATTCATGCGCCAGATCGATATCTCATGTGCAATTGCGACCGCGGCCCGTCTTCTGATCGCGTTTTTCGCGGGAGCGCCGACGGCGCTGGCCGCAGGCGCCGCGACGGACGGGCCCATCACCTGGGTCGCCGCCTACACGGGAGAGGCGGCGGGGAACGTCAGCGGCGGCGTGCGTCAAGGCGCCGACTACGCGGGGCAATTGGTCCTTGGCGCCGACATCGATCTCGGCTCCGCGGCTGCTCTCGATGGGACCACCCTGCATGTGGACGTCGTCGATCGACACGGTCGCAACCTTTCGAAAGACGATCTTGGCGGCAGCACCTCGGTTCAGGAGACCTATGGGGCCGAGAATATCCGCCTTGCAAACCTGACGATCGCGCAATCCCTGCTGGGCGGCGCCGTGGTCCTGGAAGTCGGGCGCACCGTGGCCAACGCCAGCTTTCTGGACTCCCCGCTCTGTCAATATTTTCAGACCAACTCCGCCTGCGGCACACCGGTCTTTGCTCCCGTGAGCAGTGGATTCACCATGTGGCCGGTTGCTACCTGGGGGGGCCATGCGAAGATCTGGTTCACGCCGCGAGTCTACGTCCAAGGCGGCGGTTATGAGGTGAACCCGCGCCATGGGCGCAATGGCGACGACGGCCTGAACTGGAGCACCGCCGGCGCAACCGGAGTGGTCGCGCCTTACGCCATCGGTTACACGACCACCTTCGCCAACGACCGCTTGCCGCGCCGCTACGAGCTGGGCGGGTTCTATGACGATGTCGACTATGCCGATCCCCTGCGCGACGCCCGCGGAAACCTCGCCGCCGTAACCGATCAGCCTTATGCGACCCATCATGGCCGCTCCGGCGCGTTCGTCCGGTTCGAGCAGATGGTCTACCGGCCCGATTCCGCCTCCGAGCGAGGCCTGACCCTCTTCGGCGTCGCCATGGCGCAAGCGTCAGGCCAGTCGGTCGAAGATCATTTCCTGGAGTTCGGGCTCGTTCAGCGCGGCGTCTTGCCTCGGCGAGACAAGGACACGATCGGCTTTGTGGTCAACGAGCAGGTCTACAATGAAAACGCCCTGAAAAACCTGCGGCTGATCCGGGCGGCGGCTGGCGGCGTCGGCAAACTCGCTCGTGATCAGATCATGATGGAGCTGAACTACGGCGCGCAGGTCACGCCGGTGATCCATTTGCAGCCCAACCTGCAATATATCATCCATCCCGACCAATTTGGCGCACCCGCCCGATCCCCGGCCACCCCGAACGCGTTTGTTCTGGGCCTCAGGTTCGATGTCGACCTTGCGGCCCTCGGTCGCGGATCCGGCCGGCCGTGACGTCAAGCTGTTCCTGGACCGCCGCCCTTCCTCCAGCGCAGCTTGGACCGGAGGGTGGTCCGGCGCGGCGGCGGCGCTACTCGGCCGCCATCCGCGTGGCCGGCCACAGCTGCGACCGGTAGCGCTCGAAGCAGCGCTGGCCGCACAGGAGGCGCATCAGGGCGCCCTCGGCGATGAACGGCAGGCAGTCGGGCAGTTCGCGCGCCAGCGGCAGGAGGGCGTTGGCGTTCCAGTCCTCGGAGTGCTTGACGTCGAGCACGGCGTGGAGATCGAAGTACTTGCGCACCGTCGGCGGATAGCCGAGCCGTTTCAGGCCCTTGCCGACCAGGGCCACACGGCCGGGCGCGGTGAGCTCCACCACGCCGAGCGCGCCCACCGAGTGCCAGGCGTAGCGGCGGACGGTGGCGAAGGCGGTCATGGTGTTGGCCAGGGCGAGGGATTCCCAGGCGGTTTCCTCGATGGTCGGCCGGAGCTTCAGCGCCTCCACCGCCCGCGCCAGCATCGGTCCGTGCATGCCGCCGGCGTTGCCGCGGCCCATCTCGTCCCAATAGTTGCGGGCCAGCTCCAGCTTGGCTTCGTCGGGCAGCTTGACCTGGGTCAGCGCGACGAGGTCGTCGAAGCCCGCTTCGCCCGCGGCTTCCTGCGTCAGGAACCAGCGCATGTCGTCGTCGGTCGCGTGATCGGCCAGCCAAGGGAACAGCGGATCACCCTGGCCGGGCCCGGAGCGCTTCAGATCCTCGAACCATTCGATGAAGCCTTCCGGCCGGCGAGGGACAGCCTGGGCGCGGTCGTAGACCTCCTCGCGCAGGGTTTCGATCCAGGTGCTCTCCAGCATCAGCATGGCGCACTGGCGCTTGAGGTCCCTGTCCCAGCCCGCAGTCGGCATGGCGGGACCGAGCCGCTCGTGGTTCCAGAACGCGAGGTCGCGGTGCACTTCCTCGTCGCCGCACAAGGCGCCGGCCGGCGACGGCCGGTGATCCATAAGCTTGAGCATGTTCATCGTCCTCGGACCGAAAGGTCGTCCGTCGCCGGCATGACCGACAGAACCGCCCCGCGGATCACATAGGCGGCGGCCTCGGCGCGGCTCCTGGCGACGCCTTGGTTCTCGACCCGACCCTGCGGTCCAAGAACTTTCCAGCCCCATCCGCCGTCTTCCGGGAAGATGCGAAAGTTTACTCCGTGCACGCCTAAACTCCACATCGAATAACAAATGTTAGCGGCATGGTGAGCCATGCCGCCGTGTGGAGAGAAAGACTCAACAGTGCTTGGCGGTTCCGGGCATGTTGCGGTTGCGCTTCACAATTGGCGCCGACGATTCTTCACTGGAAGGGGCTCAGCGGGCCCTTTCGAACGCGCCGTCGATCCAGGTCGCCCACACGCCGAGGTCGTCATTCAGCGCCACGAGATCGGCCGCCAGTCCGGACCTGACAGAACCGCGCTGGCCGTCCAGACCGAGGAAGCCGGCTGGGGCCGCGCTGGCCATGGCCAGCGCCTGGTCAAGGCTCAGGCCCAGCAGGCGATGAGCGTTGGCGACCGCGGCGGCCATGTCGAGGTTGGAGCCCGCCAGCACGCCCTGGTCGTCATAGCAGGCGCCGTCGCGGACGAAGATGGTGCGTCCCTGCAGTTCAAAACTCGGGGCGTCGCCGCCGACGCAGGGCATGGCGTCGGTGACCAGCATGAACCGGTCCAGCGGCCGGCAGCGCAGGGCGATCTTCAGCACGGCGGGGTCCACGTGCCGGCTGTCGACGATGATCCCGCACCAGGCCGCCTGGTCCTCCAGCGCCGCGCCGACCATGCCGGGACGGCGGCTCGCCAGCGGCGACATGGCGTTGAACAGATGCGTCACGCCCGTCACTCCCTCGGCGAAGGCGCGCCGGGCGGTGTCATAGCTGGCGTTGGTGTGGCCCGCGGCGACGACCACCCCGGCGCGGTTCAGTCGTCCTACCGTTCCGGGCTCGACCACCTCGGGCGCCAGGGTCACCAGGGTTCGGCCGCGCTTCAGCGAGGTCAGGATCTCGAACCCCTCGGCGTCGAGGGCGCGGATCTTCCCGGCGTCGTGGATTCCCTTGCGCGCGGGATTGAGGAACGGCCCCTCGATATGAATGCCGAGCACGCCCGGCACGCCGGCCGCGATCGCCTCGTCGACCGCGGCGATGGCCCGGCGGATCACCGAGAAGTCGTCGCTGATCAGGGTCGGCAGGAACCCGGTCGTGCCAAAGCGCCGGTGCGCCCGGCCGATGGTCTCGATCCCCTCGACGGTCGGTTCGTCGTTGAACAGCACCCCGCCGCCGCCGTTGACCTGGGTGTCGATGAAGCCGGCGGCGAGGCGGCGGCCCTCGAGATCGATCCGCGGGGTGTCCCTGGGCAGATCGCCCGCCGGGACCAGGCCTGCGATCCGGCCGTCCTCGATCAGGACGGCCGGACCGTCGCCTCCGGCCTCCGTCAGCCGGGCGTTCACAAGCGCACAGGTCATCACAGGGTCTCGGTCACCTTGCGGAGATGGGGCGGCCGGTCCGGATCGAATCCGCGCGCGACCGCCAGCGTCGCCGCCATCCTATAGAAGCTCTGAATCAGAAGCAGCGGCTGCAGCACCGGATGGGCCGAGATCACCGGGAGCAGTACGGCGCCGGCCGCCTCGCCGCCGGCCAGCAGCACCTCCGCCCCGCGCGCGCTGAACTCGACCGCCAGCTGGGCGACGCTTTCCTGCGCCTCGTCGTCCTGGCTCATCATCAGGACCGGAAAGCCGGGCCCCACGATCGCCATCGGCCCATGACGGACCTCCGCCGCGCTGAAGGCTTCCGCATGCAGGCCGCAGGTCTCCTTCAGCTTCAGGGCGGCCTCCTGCGCCACGCCGAAGCCGCGCCCCCGGCCGATCACGTAGAGACTGTTCACCGGCTGCAGCGCCCGCACCGCCGGCGACCAGTCCAGGCCCCACGCCTGCTCCAGCAGGGCCGGCGCACCGGCCAGGGCGTCGCTCAGGACGTCGTCCTCAGCCCAGGCGCCGACCAGCTGCGCCAGGGCCGACAGCGAGGCGATGTAGGACTTGGTCGCCGCGACGCTGGTCTCCGGTCCGGCCCGGAGCGGTAGGTGCATGTCGGCAAGCGCCTCCAGCGGCGAGCCGTCGGCGTTGACCAGCGACACCACCGTCGCGCCGCCGGCCTTGGCCGCCTCCACCGCCTTGACCAGGTCGGGACTGCGCCCCGACTGGGAGATGGCGAGGAACAGCACGCCCTCGAAGTTCGACTCGGCGGCGTAAACCGAACTGACCGACAGGGCCGCCGAGGCGGTCGGCAGCCCAAGCCGGGTCTCGATCAGATATTTGGCGTAGGTGGCGGCATGGTCGGAGCTTCCGCGCGCGCAGGTCACCACCGTATGCGGCTTCAGCGCCCGGAGGCGCCGGCCGGCGTCGGCGGCGAGCGCCGCGTTCTGGCTCAGCTGCCGGCGTACGGCGGCGGGCGCCTCCGCCGCCTCCCGGTACATCTGGCTCCGTTCGGCCGCCGACGACCATCCACCCGGCGAAGACCCACTCACACTGTCCCCCACGATCAACTCGACTGGGTGCTCAGTTCGGCCACGAAGTCGTAGGCGTCGCCGCGATAGAAGGACTGGGTCAGCTCCACCGCCTGGCCGTCGGCGAGAAAGCCGCGCCGTTCGATCAGCAGGCCCGCGTCCTTGGCCTTAACGCCCAGAAGGTCGGCCTGCTCCTGGGTGAACAGGACGGCGCGGAGCCGCTGCAGGGCCCGCACCGGCCGGTGACCGGTCTGCTCCAGCGCCTCATAGAGGGAGGTTTCGACCGCCTCGGCGGACGGCAGGGCGTCGGCGGGTACGGTGGAGAATTCCAGCGCCATGGTCACGCCGTCGGCGTAGCGGATCCGGTTGAAGCGATAGACCGCCGTGCCGGGGCTGAGACCCATGGCCATCGATTCGTCGGGGGTGACCGCGCCACGGCTGCGGCTCAGCCAGACGCTGTGCGCCGAGCGCCCGCGCGCCGCCATGTCCTCCGAGAACGACGACAGCTTCGAGAAGCTCTTCTCCACGCGCGCGGCGACGAAGGTGCCGGCGCCCTGGCGGCGAATCAGAAGGCCCTCGTTGACCAGGCCGTCGAGCGCCTTGCGCACGGTGATGCGCGAGACCGAGAACTCTTCCGCGAGGTCGCGCTCGGCCGGCAGGGCGTCCTCGGGCGAGAGCACCCGCTCATTGATCGCCTGGCGAAGCGCGCGCTGGAGCTGCTGATAGAGCGGCGCGTGATCAGCCGGATTCAGCGCTCCGATCCTGTCGGTAAAGCTCGTCATTCACGCCCTCCCACACCCGGACGGTATTGCGCCCGCTCGCTGCGTTTCGTCTACCACGGTGCCATTATAGTACCAATAGTCGGAATTGGGCTTTAATTGGATTTAATTTGGGCTTGCAATTTGTGACGATCTGGCGAAATCTCAGGGTTGAGAGCGCGCGAATTGGGGTTCAGGCCGCGCGATTGGGCTCAGATTGGCATCAAATTGGGTCTGCATCGACAGACCGGATGCCCGCATGACGGGGAGATGGGTGATGCGGTTCAAGGCTGTTTGCGTAACATCGGCCAGTGCGGCCGCCCTCTTGCTGGCGCTGCCGGCGTCGGCCCTGGCTCAGGCCGGCTCGACCGCCCAGGCGGCCGACAACGAAGTGATCGTCACCGGCGTCCGCCAGTCGCTGGAGAAGGCGCTGCAGGTCAAGCGCCAGGCCGACGACCAGATCGACGTGATCTCGGCGACCGACCTCGGCAAGCTGCCCGACCGCAACGTGGCCGACGCCCTGCAGCGCCTGCCCGGCATCAACACCACCTCGGCGGCGTCCGGCGAAGGCGGCTTCGACGAGAACGACCGGGTCTCGATCCGCGGCACCTCGCCGAGCCTGACCCAGGTGACCATCGACGGTCACTCGGTGGCGACCGGCGACTGGTTCATTCTCGACCAGTTCTCGACCGTGGGACGGAGCATCAGCTTCACCCTGCTGCCGTCGGAAATGCTGGCGGAAGCCGACGTCTACAAGACTCAGGACGCCTCCCTGCTGGAAGGCGGCGTCGCCGGGGTGATCGACCTCAAGACGCGCAGCCCGCTCGATCTGCACCAGGGCTTCACCTTCGAAGCGTCGGTCGAGGGCGCCTACAACAGCCTGTCGCAACAGACCAAGCCGCAGGTCAACGGCTTCGCCGGCTGGAAGAGCGAGGACGGAACCTTCGGCGTGATCGTCCAGGGCTTCTACGAAGACCGCACCCTGCGCCGCTACGGCCAGGAGACGCTGGGGTATTCGGCGATCACCGCCGGCACCGCCACCGGCGCCGCGATTCCGTCCCTGGTCGGCGTGCAGGCTCCGACCCTGATCGGGTCGACCTACTTCCAGCAGGAGCGTGAGCGCGAAGGCGGCGTCATCGCTGCACAATGGCGACCGAACGACCGTGCCGAATTCAAGATCACCGGCTTCTATTCGAAGCTGAACGCCAGCAACGTTAACGACAACTACATGTACTGGGGGTCGAACGAGATCGGCAACAATGTGCCGACCTCCTACAAGGTCGTGAACAATACCCTGGTGGCCGCGACCTTTCCCCTGGTCGGTCCCGCCATTCCCGCGCTGGGTCTTGCGGGCGGACCGCAAGATGGGCTCATCGTCGACAACATCACCCGCCCCAGCGCCAGCGGGCGCAGCTTCTATGTCAATCTAGACGGCAAGTACCGGGTCGCCGACCATCTGACCATCACGGCGCAGGTCGGCTATACCCAGGGCGACGGCTCCACCCCGACCGAACCCGCCTACGAGGTCGACGCCGCAACGGGCATCTCCTACCAGCAGTCCGGCAACGGCTGGCAAGTCACGCCGACCAACGTCAACGCGCAGAGCCCGACGGGCTTGGCCAATGACTGGGCCTGGAACGAGACCTTCAAGTCGCTCGATAAGGAGATCTACGGGAAATTCGACGCAACCTGGGACGTGCATCACGGCGCCTTCAAGGACGTGCTGTTCGGCGCCCGGTTCGCCCAGCACACCCGCGATGTGCAAGGCTATGACCGCGGCTGTCAGATCGGCCCCGACGGCCAATGCTGGACCGGCGCCCAACCTTATTCGGCGACCAATCCGACGTCATACCCATCGGGCTTCAGCGCTGGCGACCTCGGCATTCCCGGCCTCTTGATCCCGATCGCCGGCAATCCCGGCACGATCGACAAGATCATCAACAGCCTGAACGACGGTGTGCATGGGCCGATCTCCACCATCGTCCAGCCGCAGAACTATTACTGGCCGGGCTCCTTCATGGTGAAGGAACGAGACATATCCGGCTATGTCATGGCGCGCTTCGGCGGTGAAGGCTGGCGGGGCAATCTGGGTGTGCGTTTCGCCGACACTCAGGACAACAACTATGTGAACGCCTCGGTGACCCCGCCGGCCGGCGTGCCGGGCGCCCCACTGGCCGCCGGAAGCCCCTATATCGCTCAGCTGCCGCCGGGCACGATCTACACCTCGGCCTACGGCTACTATAAGGTGCAAGACTTTCAACATGACTACTTCGATGTGCTGCCGAGCCTGAATCTCACCTTCGACCTGTCGCCGAAGCTATTCCTGCGGATGTCGGCGGCGGAAACAATGTCGCGTCCCGACTTCTCGGCGCTGGGCGGGTCCGTCTCCCTGACGGACTCCAATCTTACCGGCAACGGCGGCAATCCCAACCTGAAGCCGATCAAGGCCGCCGTCTACGACGCGGCTTTGGAATATTATTACGGACCCTCGTCGATCCTGGCAGTCAGCTTTTTCTACGACGATCTGTCATCTTACGTCACGTTCGGAACGTCCACAGCGCAGTACTACTCACAATTCTACGGCGCCTATAAGACCTACACGATCTCATCGCCGTCCAACACCTCGGGCGAGCTGAAGGGCGTCGAGTTCCAGCTGCAGCAGCCCCTGCCCTACCACTTCGGCTCCAGTTCAACCTGACCTATGCCGACGGTTCGGAAAGTTCGGGCGCGCCGCTCGTCGGCACCTCCAAGGTCACCTACAATGCGGTCGGCTATTACGACAACGGCTGGCTGAGCGCCCGTCTGGCCTATACCTACCGCTCGCACTTCTATGTCGGCCTCGACCGGTCGTCGGCGGAGAACCAGGACAACTATGGCTCGCTCGACGCCTCGGTGAACATCAAGATCACGCCGCAGATCACGCTCAACGTCGACGCGCTGAACCTGACCAACAACCTGTTGAAATACTACGCCCAGAACACCACCCAGGTGCGGGCGGTCTACGAGAACGGCACGCAGGTCTACGCCGGTCTCCGCTTCAAGTTCTGATCCCCCGGGGCCGGACTTCCGTCCGGCCTCTTCACTGTCGCAGTGGTGACAAACAGGGGGTGGGCCCAGCCCTCCCCCTTTTCTTTTGGGAGCTGGCCGGCGCATCATGAGCGCGACCTCCATGCGGGCTTTGTCCTTCCTACCTCTGCTCATCGCCGGCGCCGTGTTCGCGCCGAGCGGCGCCGCCGTGGCCGCGCCCCTTCCGCTGACGCCCTATCCCGCCGTGGTTCGCCTCGACCCCGGGAGCCTCAGCGTGCCCGCGGCGACGGGCATCTCCACGCCCCGTGGGGACGCGCCCGCCGCCGCCGACGCACGCTGGCTGGCGGCGGAGAGCGCGCGGATCGGCGGTCCGGTCCTGCATCCCGGCCCGACCCACACCGCCATCGCCTTCGTCCGCGGCAAGGACCCGTCGCTCGGCGAGGAGGGCTACCGGCTCGACATCACCGCGCACGGCGCGATCATCGAAGCCGCCGGCGACGCCGGCCTGTTCCACGGCGCGGCGACCCTGCTGCAGCTCCTGACGCCCGAGGACGGATCGACGGGGCCCGTCCACCTGCCTTTGCTGCACATCGAGGACAAACCCCGCTTCGCCTGGCGCGGCCTGATGCTCGACAGCGCCCGGCACATGCAGTCGGTCGGCTTCATCGAAGCCCTGATCGACCAGATGGCCCGCTACAAGCTCAACGTCTTCCACTGGCACCTGACCGACGACCAGGGCTGGCGCATCCCGATCGACGGCTACCCCAGGCTGACCACGGTCGGGGCCTGGCGCGTCGAGGCCGGCCTGCCGCATCGCCTCGACATCGACCGCAAGACCGGCAAGCCGCGCCTCTACGGCGGGTTCTACGGCAAGGCCGAGATCCGACGGGTGGTCGCCTACGCCCGCGCGCGAGGGATCGAGGTCGTGCCGGAGATCGAAATGCCGGGGCACGCCTCGGCCGCCATCCTGGCCTACCCCGACCTCGGCCTGCGTCCGGTGGACCCGGCCACGATCGGCGACTGGGGCGTCTTCCCGAACCTCTACGCCCCGAACGATCACAGTCTCGGCTTCCTGGAGACCGTGCTGACCCAGGTGATGGACCTGTTCCCCGGCCGCTACATCCACATCGGCGGCGACGAGGCGGTGAAGGACGTCTGGAAGGCCTCGCCCGAGGTGCAGGCGAAGATCAAGGCGCTGGGGCTCAAGGACGAGGACGCGCTGCAGAGCTGGTTCATCAACCGCATCGGCCGCTTCCTGGCCACGCACGGACGACGGCTGATCGGCTGGGACGAGATCCTGCAGGGCGGCCTGCCCGACGGCGCGGCGGTGATGTCCTGGCACGGGATCGCCGGCGCGGTGGAGGCGGCGAAGATGGGACACGACGCGGTGCTGACCCCCGGGCTGCCGTTCTATTTCGACAACGCCGTCTCGCCGGCCGTGGGCGAACCGCCAAGCCGCGGCCTGGTGATCCCGCTCTCTTCGGTCTACGCCTACGATCCCGCGCCCGTCGGGCTCGACGCCGCCGCCCTCGGCCATATCCTCGGCGTCCAGGCCAACCTCTGGACCGAGCACATGCGGCTCGAGACGCGGGTGGAGCACCTGGCCTTTCCGCGCGCCATCGCCCTGGCCGAGCTCGGCTGGACTCCGCAGGCGCAGCGCCGCTGGCCCGACTTCCTCGACCGCCTGAGGCCCGCCATGCGGCGCGACGAAGCCATGGGCCTCAAGCCGGCCGAGAGCGCGCTCGATCCCCGGCCGACGCCGGTGGCCGACGCCCACGCCCACGCCCGCGACAGTCACCAGCTCGCGCTCTGCACCAATCGGGTGTCGCTGAACCTCGAGGCGCCGGGTCCGGTCGCCGTCGAGGCGCGGGCCACCCATCTCGCCGACATCATGAATCCCTGCTGGCTGTGGAAGGACGCGGATCTCTCCGGCGTCACCGGCGTAAGGCTGACCGCGGGCCTGATGCCGTTCAACGTGCAGATCGGGGCCGACGCCGCGCGCATACCCTTGAGCCCGGCCCTGACGCCGAACGGCGAGTTCGAGGTCCGGCTCGGCGGCTGCGCGGGACCAGTGATCGCCGGCGGCCCGATGCCGGACACGGGCGCGGACCCTGAAGCGCACGCGTCGGCGGCGCTGGCGCCGAGCGCGGGCCGGCATGACCTGTGCATCCTGTTCACCCGACCCAAGCTGGATCCCTGGTGGGCGCTGGGATCGATCAACCTGACCACCGGCGCGCAGCGGTGAAACTGGTTTCGCCGCTGAGGGGCTGGGTCGCCCCGCTCGACGAGGCGCCCGACCCGGTGTTTTCCGGCCGCATGCTCGGCGACGGCGTGGCCATCGACCCGACCGAGGGGCGCCTGTTCGCCCCCTGCGACGGCGACGTCATCGCCGTGGCGCGGACCCGCCACGCCATCACCCTGTGCACCGCCGAGGGCGCAGAGATCCTGATCCACATCGGCATCGAAACCGTGGCCCTCGACGGCGAAGGGTTCACGCCCCGCGTCGCCGCGGGCGCGACGGTCAAGACGGGCGACCCGCTGATCGACTTCGACCTCGATCTCCTGGCCCGCCGCGCCAGGAGCCTGATGACTCCGATCCTGGTCATCAACGCCGACGCCTTCAGGATCGACTGGCGAGCGGTGGAGGGTGAGATCGCGGTCGGCGAGGCCCTGCTCGAGATCACCCCGATCATTGGCGTCGGTCCGGCGCCGGTCAGCGGCCCAGAGACCGAGCTTCGGCGCGACGTCGTGCTCGGTTTCCCGCACGGCCTGCATGCGCGCCCGGCCGGGCGGCTGGCCGCGCTGGCCAAGACCTTCGCCGCCAGGACGGCG
>CAILTK010000016.1 GCA_903837135.1 uncultured Caulobacterales bacterium | reverse complement strand
TGATCGCCGTCACCGTCGGCGGCGCCACATAGGTGTAGAGGGTGTTGGCGCCGTTGGTCCCGCCGGGCGTGGTCACCAGGACGCTGGCCGTCCCCGCCGTTCCCGCCGGGGTCACCGCCGTGATCGAGCTCGACGACACCACCGCCACGCTGGTCGCCGGCGCGCCGCCGATGGTGACGCCGGTCGCCCCGGTGAAGCCCGTGCCGGTGAGGGTCACGGCGGTCCCGCCGGCCGTCGAGCCGCTCGAGGGCGTGACCGCCGTCACGGTCGGCGCGGCGGCGTAGGTATAGAGGGTGTTGGCGCCGTTGGTCCCGCCCAGCGTGGTCACCAGCACGCTGGCCGTTCCCGCCGTTCCCGCCGGGGTCACCGCCGTGATGGTGGTGGAATTGACGACCACCACGCTGGTGGCCGCGCCGCCGCCGATGGTCACCCCCGTGGCGCCGGTAAAGCCTGTGCCGGTGATGGTGACCGAGGTTCCGCCGGCCGTCGGACCGCTCGGGGGTGTGACCGCCGTCACCGTCGGCGGCGCCACATAGGTGTAGAGGGTGTTGGCGCCGTTGGTCCCGCCAGCCGTGGTCACCAGAACGCTGGCCGTCCCGGCCGAGCCCGAATGAGTCACCGCCGTGATGGTGGTGGAATTGACGACGACCACGCTTGTGGCCGCGCCGCCGCCGATGGTCACCCCCGTGGCGCCGGTAAAGCCTGTGCCGGTGATGGTGACCGAAGTTCCGCCGGCCGTCGGGCCGCTGGGCGGATTGATCGCCGTGACGGTCGGCGTCACCTGAAAAGTGACCGTCAAGGAGATGTGGTTGTTGACCGAGCCGTTGGACAGATAGACATCGAAGGTCGCGGTCGATCCCGCCGTCGGCGGGGTGACGGCGCTGATATTGACCACATCGGGATCGACTTCGCCGTTGATGCCCGAGAACATGATCTTGGAGACGCCGTCCGTCGCCGTGAGGTTTACGTTGTTGGTCGATAAGTCGTCCTTGTAGCCAAGCCCCTGGTTCCCCGAGTTTCCAGTGTTGGCCAGGTTTTGCGCCGCAGTCAGATTGGGGAAGAGCCCGTCGCCGTTGCCAGGGTCGCAACCGTCGAAATTAAAGGTCGCCGCCGTGCTGGAGACCGTGATGCTGGCCGTGCTGTTACCATTGTTGCTGCTGCACGTTACGTTGGCCGCCCTCGCCTGGGGCCCCCCCGCGAGTGCGAAAACGAGGCCGGCGACGATAGCGGCGGCCAGACCGGCGCCGCGACGGGCGAGGCCGCTCTGAAGGCGAACGGACGTCGCCCGCTCTTGCGCCCGCCCGCGGCGCATCCAGCCAAACCCCCGCATGTCCGCCCCCGGTCGCTGCGCCCTGCGGAGCGCAAACAACCTTTAGATTATCACCCCCTATGTCTACACTCGTAAAAATGGAAAACTCAAGCCCGATTCGGCGCCCTGCGACATTCCCGCCGCAGCAATTTCGGCGCGACGCCCCCTGGGCGGCGTCGCGAGGGGCTCAGGAACGGGCTCGGCCCCCGCTGGGTCGACACACGTTTCGGAGGAGTAATTTTTTCCGGACGCCCTCAAAGGTAGGTGACAAGCGCGTTTTGCAGCGCTAGCGTGGCTTGAAAATCGACGGGGGCGTCCATGGCGGAATACTTCATCGGTCAGGTCATGATGACCGGCTTCGGTTTCGCGCCGAAGAATTTCGTCCTCTGCAACGGCCAGCTCATGGCTATCCAACAGAACCAAGCCTTGTTTTCCTTACTCGGGGTGCAGTTCGGCGGCGACGGAATTCGCACCTTCGGCCTGCCCAACCTTCAGGGACGTTCGCTTTACGGAGCAGGCTCCTCGGTCGACCCCAGTTGGCAACCGCCGGCGGAAGCGATCGGAACGTTTGACGGGACCGAGACGGTCTCCCTGCAGGCGGCGAATTTGCCGATGCACGTCCACGCGGTGAACGTGATCAACAACCAGACCGGAGGGGCCAGGGCCCCCGCGACCAACTCGGTTCTTGGTCAGGCAGGCGGCGGCGCCAACGTCTACGGTTCGCCCGCCAACAGTCCTGTCGCGCTGGATCAGAGCACGCTGGCCAAGGCCGGCGGCGGTCTGCCCCATCCCAACATGCAGCCGTTCAGCGTGATCAACTTCAACATCGCCCTTTCAGGCGTCTTCCCATCGCGCGGCTGAGCGGCGGCCAGGACCGACTGGAGATCGAACCATGAGCCAACCCTTCGTCGGCGAAATTCGCATGTTCGGATTTCCGCGTGTCCCAATCGGCTGGCAGGCGTGCGATGGCTCGCTGCTGTCGATATCGAACAACGAGGCGCTCTACACCCTGCTTGGCACGACCTATGGCGGCGATGGCGTGTCGACCTTCGGTGTGCCGGATCTGCGGGGGCAGACGCCGCTTCACCAGGGGACCGGCGCGGGACTCACGCCGAGGGTGCTCGGTCAGAGGGGCGGGACGGAATCGGTGTCGCTGTCGTCCGGCCAGTTGGCCAGTCACACCCACACCTTCTTCGCCTCCGCGAGCCCGGGAACCACCGGCACGCCGGGACCCACCGTAACCCTCGGGCCGGACACGACCGGCAACGGCCCGTATTTCACGCCTACGGCCGGCGCGACGGCGACGCCGATGGCGGCCAGCACCGGGCAAGGCGTCGGCGGCTCGGTCCCGCACGACAACTGCGCCCCGAGCCTGGCGGTGAATATCTGCATCGCGCTGTTCGGAATCTTCCCGAGCCAGGGGTGATCCCCTCGCCCCAAATTCGGAGTTGATCCATGACCATGCCCTTTCTCGGCGAGATCCAGATCTTCGGCTTCAACTTCCCGCCGGCAAGCTGGGCCTTCGCCAATGGCGCGACCCTGCTGATCCAGCAGAACGCCGCGCTGTATTCGCTGATCGGAACAACTTACGGCGGCAATGGGAGTTCAACCTACCAGCTGCCCAATCTGGTCGGCCGCGCTCCGGTGAACCAGGGCCAGGGTCCCGCCCTCACCAATCGCGTTATCGGCGAGACGTTCGGCGAATTCACCGTCCCGCTCACGATCAACGAGATGCCGCTTCACAGCCACACCCTCACCCCCAGCAGTGCGCCGGCCGGGGCGACCCAGACCCTCACGCCCAAGACCGGTTCGGGGGTGTCGAAATTCCTGCCGGACCTTTACGTCACCAACAACCCGACCCCGAATGCGACGCTCGCCCCGACCGCGGTGGGCCCCATGGGCTCCAACACGCCTCACGCGAACCAGCAGCCCTATCTGGCCATGAACATCTGCATGGCGCTGAGCGGCGCCTATCCATCCTTCGCCTGAGGAGACTCGGCCGGCGTTTCCGCCTGTTCGAACAAGAGACCCATGAGCCTTGCATCCCTGCAGACCTTCGCCGGGGCGGCGAACCAGTCGTTCGACGTGGCCCTGGGCGAGGCGTCGATGCCCTTCACCCTGGTGCAGGTCACCCCCCTGCCGGCGCATCCCTATCCGGGCATGCTGCGCGAACCCTTCTCCCTGATGTTCCGGAGCGAGAGCCAGGTCGTGCTGCCCCAGCGCATCTATAGCCTGAAGCACGCTCACCTGGGCCGGCTGGACATCTTCCTGGCGCCGGTGGGGCGGGACGCAGCGGGCGTCCTGTACCAGGCCGTGTTCAACTAGGCGCCATGGCGACCGGGCCCATCCTCGCCATGGTCGAGCCGGCGCCCGACACGCCGGGTCAGGCGCGCGAGCGCCTGGGCGCCCTCGGCCTGGCCTTGCGCGCCGAGAAGGACAAGGACGGGAGCTTCCTCCTCGACCTCTACAGAAGCGTCCGCGCCGAAGAGCTGGCGCCCGTGCCCTGGAGCGCCGCCATGAAGGACGCCTTCCTGGCCGACCAGCTGGCGCTCCAGCGCGCCGACTGGGGGCGGCGGTTCGGCGCGGCGGACCGCTGGGTGGTCGAGCAGCACGGCCGTCCGATCGGCCGCCTCTACCTCGATCGCTCCGCGCCGACCTGGCGGGTGATCGACATCGGGCTGATGACCGAGGCGCGAGGCCGGGGCTGTGGTCAGGCGTTGCTGAGGTGGTGTCAGGCGGACGCCGTCCAGGCCGGGGCGAAGACGATCGACCTGCTGGTCCTCGTGCACAATCGCGCCGCCGAGCGCCTCTACCTCAGGCTCGGCTTCATCCCCGACCGCGCGCCGACGGGACCCTATCAAGCCATGACCTGGACCGCCCCCGGAGCCCACGCGGCCCCGTGAGAGGCGGCGGACGCCGTCAGGCGGTCGGCTTGCCGGCCGAAGCGCTGTTCAGCGCCGAGACCACCCCACCTTCGGTGAGGATCTGCGGCAGCACCTGAGGCTCGCCGCCCTTGGCGTCGTAGACCAGATAAAGGGGCACGCCGGCCCGGCCCTGAGCCTTGAGCGCGTCGGCGATGTCGGCGTTGCGATTGGTCCAGTCCGCGCGAAGGTAGGCGGTGTTGGTCCGCCGGAAGGCGTCGGCGACGCCCGCGGTGGCCAGGGCCGTCCGCTCGTTGACCTGGCAGGTGACGCACCAGGCGGCGGTGAAGTCGACGAACACGGGCCGGCCGGCGGCGCGGAGGCTGTCGACCTTGGCCGGCGACCAGGGCTCGGCGGCGATCCCGGAGACCGGCGAGGGACCGCCCGAGGGGATCTCGGCGCTGGCGGTCATCGCCGATCCCATCACCGCCAGCGGAATGGCGACCAAGAGGCCGGCGACCGCCCCGAACCGGGGCAGCCACGGCCTGGAGGCCCGTTGGCTCACGCCGAACAGCCAGACGGCGAAGGCGATGAAGACGGCGGCGGCGAACAGCAGGGCCAGGCCGTTGGCCCCGGCCTGCTGCACGAACACCCAGGCGAGCCAGGCGGCGGACCCGTACATCGGGAAGGCGAGCGTCTTCTTGAGCCCCTCCATCCAGGCGCCGGGCCGCGGCAACCGCTTGAACAGGCCGGGGATCAGCGACACCAGCACGAAGGGCGCCGCGAGACCGAGCCCGAGCGCCACGAACACCGAGAGCGCTTCGACCGGCGGCCGGGTGAAGGCCCAGCCGATCGCGCCGGCCATGAAGGGCGCCGTGCAGGGCGCGGCGACCACGACCGCCAGCACGCCGGTGAAGAACGCCCCGACGAGGCCGCCCTGGCCGGCCAGACCCTGGCCCGCGCCCTGGACCGACAGGCCGATCTCGAACACGCCCGAAAGATTGAGGCCGATGGCGAGCATGAGCAAAGTCAGCGCCGCGACGACGCCCGCGGACTGCAGCTGAAATCCCCAGCCGACCGCCTGCCCGGCCTGCTGGGCGAGGATCAGAGCCCCCGCCAGGGCCACGAAGGTCAGGACGCAGCCGACCAGGAACACCATGCCCTCGGCCGCCGCCTTGCCGGGACTCTCGACGTGCCGGGCCAGCGCCGCCGCCTTGATCGACAGGACCGGAAAGACGCAGGGCATCAGGTTGAGGATCAGCCCGCCGATGAAGGCGAAGGCCAGCGCGCCGGGCAGGCCGCCGAACCCGCCGCCGTCGTCGGGCCGGGGCCCCGCGGCGGCGTCGCCCCGCTTGACCGGCGTCGCGGACACCTCGAAGGCCCGTCCGGGACCAAAGGTGATGATGCCCTCGAGCTTGGCGGGAGCCTTGTTGTGGGTGAATGCATAGCCGGCCGGCAACAGCAGCGTCAGACCCGCGCCCGCCTTGGCGGGAAGCTGGGGCTTGACGTGTTCGAGCACCGTCCCGTCGTAGGGAAAGAAGTAGGCCTTGGAGATGTCCTGTCCCTTCAGCGCGCCGCCGGACAGGGTGAGGCGCACCTGTTCGCTCTTCGCCAGGTAGGCGAAGCTGGCCTTCAGCCCGGCGGGCTTGGGAGCGTTGGCGACCGTATCGGCCACGGCCTGGCCGGCGGGGTCGGGCCGGGATGTGACCCCGGCGGCGGCGGCGACGACCGTGACCGGCAGCGACAACTTGGTGGTTTCGGGAATGCAGACGTCCTTGCAGACCAGCCAGTTCGCCGTAGCGGCGAGCGTGGTCCGGCCAGGGCGGGCGTCGCTGGGAACCTGGATCGCCACCGGCAGGTAGACCTCGGTGGAGAAGACGTAGTTCATCAGCGGCCCGGCCACGAACCGCTCGGGCTCCGGCCAGACGATCGACCCGGCGCTCCAGCCCGGCGGCAGGGTCCAGTCCAGGGTGGTGGCCTCGCCGGCGTCGCCCGGATTGCGCCAGTAGGTATGCCAGCCGGGGATGATCTTCTGGTGCAGGGCCACATAGAGGGTCTGGCCCGGCGCCACCGTGCGCGACTGGGGAACGAGTTCGGCTTCGACATGCTTCACCGGCGCCGCCCGCGCCGCCGGCGCGGCGAGACCGAACAGTCCGGCTGCGGCCAGGCCGAGGGCCATGACGACAGCCAAAACGCGGGGGTGACTCATATCAGGCGTTTCCTCCGGTCAACCTGGACCGCGACGGCAAAATCGTGCGCGGCGTCCAGCTTCGCAAGTGAATACGCACCGGCCCTCGACAAAGGCGCCCGGCGCTCCTTATCCAATTGTAATTCAGTTCGGAGGGCTCGCTGTGCCGGGACGTTTCGACGACATCGATGTCGGTCAGGTGGTGACGCTCGGCGTGGCCGCCGTGGACGAACCCGCCTTGCGGACTTTCTGCGCCGCGTTCGCGCCGTCGTGGACGATCGAGGATGGCGTGCCCGACGCGCTGGTGTTCGCGCTGTGGTCCCGGTTGGACAGCGACGCCTCGGCGGCATGGCCGCAGACCAAACGGCTCGGCGTGGACGCCTTGCGGTTCATGCGCCACCCACCCGCCGGCGAACTCCTCCGCGGACGCATGACCGTGTTCGCCAAGGACCCCGTCGGCGCGGACAAGGGCGTCATCATCGCCCAGCACGACCTGCTGGACGAGGCCGGCAGGCTGGTCTTCTCCTGCCTGACCCGATCGGTGTTCTCGCGATAGGAAGTGCTCTCCTCCGCTGAAGCTGTTCAGCGAGGAGCCCGGGAGCGGTGGACCCGAAGGGCTCGGAGGGGATGATCGGCGCGGCCGCCTTCCCCGCCCGGGCGAGGAAGGAGAGCAATGTCCAGGCTAGTACCGGTAATGGTCGGGCTTGAACGGCCCGGCGGTCGGCACGCCGATGTAGTCGGCCTGATCCTTGCGCAGGGTGGTCAGGTGCACGCCTAGCTTTTCGAGATGGAGCATGGCCACCTTCTCGTCGAGGTGCTTGGGCAGGGTGTAGACCGACTTCTCGTACTTGCCCTTGTTGGTCCACAGCTCGATCTGCGCCAGGGTCTGGTTGGTGAAGCTGGCGCTCATGACGAAGCTCGGGTGCCCCGTGGCGTTGCCGAGGTTGACCAGCCGACCTTCGGACAGGACGATGATCTTCTTGCCGTCCGGGAACCGCACATGGTGGACCTGCGGCTTGATCTCGTCCCATTCGAAGTTGCGCAGGCCGGCGATCTGAATCTCGCTGTCGAAGTGGCCGATGTTGCAGACGATGGCGTTGTTCTTCATCGCCCGCATGTGGTCGACGGTGATGACGTCCTTGTTGCCGGTCGCGGTGCAGAAGATGTCGGCCTTGTCGGCGACCTGCTCGAGCGTGCGGACCTCATAGCCCTCCATCGCCGCCTGAAGGGCGCAGATCGGGTCGATCTCGGTGACGATCACCCGGGCGCCGCCGTTGCGGAGCGAGGCGGCCGAGCCCTTGCCGACGTCGCCATAACCGCACACCACGGCGACCTTGCCGGACAGCATGACGTCGGTGCCGCGGCGGATGGCGTCGACCAGGCTTTCGCGACAGCCATATAGGTTGTCGAACTTGGATTTGGTGACGCTGTCGTTGACGTTGATGGCCGGGAAGGGCAGCTCGCCCTTCTGCGCCATCTGGTAGAGGCGGTGAACCCCCGTCGTGGTCTCTTCGGACACGCCGCCGATGGCGTCGCGGATCGCGGAGTAGAAGCCCGGCTTCTCCTTCAGATAGCGCTTCATCACCGCGAACAGCGCCTCTTCCTCCTCATTGGCGGGACTGTCGAGCACCGACGGGTCGGCTTCGGCCTTGGGTCCCAGCACGCAGAGCAGGGTGGCGTCGCCGCCGTCGTCGAGGATCAGGTTGGGATAGCCGCCGTCGGACCACTCGAAGATCTTGTGGGCGTATTCCCAGTACTCGATCAGGGTTTCGCCCTTGATCGCGAACACCGGCGTTCCGGCGGCGGCGATGGCGGCGGCGGCGTGGTCCTGGGTCGAGAAAATGTTGCACGAGGCCCAGCGCACCTCCGCGCCGAGCGCCTCCAGCGTCTGGATCAGCACCGCCGTCTGGATGGTCATGTGCAGGGAGCCGGCGATCCGGGCGCCCTTCAGCACCTGCGACGGGCCGAACTCGCGACGCACCGCCATCAGGCCCGGCATCTCGGTCTCGGCGATGTCGATCTCCTTCTTGCCGAAGGCGGCGAGAGAGATGTCGCGAATGATGTAGTCGGCCATGACGGGGCTCCGAACTCGAATTTTCACCCCCTATAGAGGCGCCGGCCCCCCTGAGCAAGGCGGACATAAAGATATCTTTATATGATTGTCCCGGAATGCGGCGCGCATGGCCTCTCGCCGGGCTAGCGGCGACCGGTCTCGAACCCGAGCAGGTTCGCCGCGTGCACCAGGCCGAGCATGGCCGTGGCGGCGCTCAGCACCATGACCAACCGCCACGGAATCAGTCGCGGCCCGCGAACCAGATCCGACGGTCGGGCGCTCCACCAGCCGGCGAAAACACTGAGCCCGGCTGCGCCCATGATGACACCGAGTGTCACACCCCAATCCATGCGCTTTCCTATTGCGTGAGCGGGCGGATCACAGGAGCCTGCTTACTCGTTGATTCGCTTGCGCGAGTTCTCCACAGACGAATGCCCCGACCCTCTAGATATAGTGGTTCGGTTGCGTTTACACGCTAGGTCTGGGTGGATAGCGTGACATTGGCGAAATGGATCGGCATATGATTCCCGACGCCGGGCGAAGGTCCGAGGAGTATCGAGCCCTATGACCACGGCGGGACCCTGGAGCGTCAAGGGGATTGATCCCAAGGCGCGTGAGCTCGCCAAGGATCTTGCCCGCCGCTCCGGGATGACCCTGGGCGAGTGGCTCAACCAGATGATCACCGAAGGCGAGGAGGAGGAGGACTACGCTCCCCCTGCTCCGGCGCGCGTATCGCCGGTGCGCGAGATCCGCCTGTCGTCGGACGCCGAACTCAAGCGGGTCGCCCGCGCTCTGGACGCGCTGACCCAGCGTATGGAAGCGGCCGAAAGCCGCTCCACCCTAGCCATTTCGGGGATCGATCAGCAGGTGATGGGCGTGCTGTCGCGCGTCGAGGGCGGCGAGCGCGACCGGACCGCCATCGCCGCGCGCTTCGACGGCGACCTTGAAGAGGTGAAGGCCGCGCAGGCCAAGATCTCCGAACGGCTTCGCCGCATCGCCGATGAGGACGGCCCGAAGCTCGAGGCCATGCGCGCGCTGGAAGGCGCCCTCAGCAAGATCGCCGAAAAGCTCTACGATGTCGAAGGCAAGACCCGTTCGGTCCTGAACGAGGTGCGCGAGGACCTGTCCAACTCCGGTCGTCGCATCGATCGGATAGAGGCCCGCGCCGAAGCCGAACCGGCGACCGCCCTGGTGGACGCGGTGGTGGCCAGGCTCGGAGACCGGATCGTCGAAGCCGAGGGCCGCACCGCCCAGGCCATCAAGGCGATGGAGGCGTCGTTCGCCGGGCTGGACCAGCGGCTGAAAGCCGCCGAGGCGGTGAACGGCGACAGCTCCCCCGAGCGTCGGTTCGAGCGCCTGGCCGCGGAGCTCTCCGACAAGATCGAAGCCAACCGAACCGAACTGACCGAGCGACTGAACGCCGCCGCCGACGGAAAGCTCGACCGGATGGAAGCGACGCTGCGCGAACTGGCCGGACACGTGGAGCAGGGCGAGCGCCGCTCGGCCCAGGCCATCGAGCGGATGGGTCGCGAGGTCATGCGCATCGCCCAGAGCCTGGGCGACCGCGTCGGCTCCGTGGAGGCGCGCGCCGAGAAAGCCGCGCAGCAAATGGGGGGAGAAATGGCTCGCATCGCCGAAGCCATGGAGCACCGGATGGGACGCGCGGATCAGGTGCAGGCCGAGGCGCTGGAGAAGCTCGGCAGCGAGATCTCCAAGATCGCGGAGCGCCTCGCGGATCGTATCGCCAGCGCGGAGCGACGGTCGGCGACGGCCATCGACGACGTGAGCGAGCAGGTCAGTCGGGTGACCGAGCGTCTCGACGAGCGCCATGAGGCCAGCCAGGGGATTCTCGCCGAACGCATCCGCGCCTCGGAAGAGCGCACCGCCAAGCTGCTCGAGGAGGCGCGCGAGACCATAGACCGGCGCCTGATCGAGACTCAGCGTCGCACCGTCCTTGAGAGCGTCCTCGCCGAAACGCGGCGGGTCGCCGACGAGGAGGAGGCGTCTTCCCGGCCCTCCGCCACGCCGTTCACCGACGACCCGTTCGTCGAGACCCCGCCGCTCCCCGCTCCGCCGGCGGACAGGGTCGCCCTCGCGCCGGCGGATCCGTTCGCCCGGTTCGACGACCGCTATGGCGATTTCGCCGCCGACGGCGTCGAGGCTGAATCCTTCGCGTCCCGGCCGGCCCCGCCGCCCGCGGCCGCCGTCGCCCCGCCGCCGACGTTCGAACCTCAATCCACCCGCGACGTGGTGGCCGCGGCGCGCGCCGCCGCCCGCCAGGCCTCCGAACGGCCGGACCCCCAGTCCCGCGGCAAACGCCGCGATCCGGCCGACCTGACCGGGTCGATCGCCGCGCCGCCGCTGGAGGACAGCCAGCGGACCGGTTTCAGCTTCGCCCTGCCCCAGCGCAAGAAGAAGGAGCCGGCGGTCAACCTGCGCACCCTTGTGGTCGCGTCAGGGACGGCGGCCGCGCTGGCGGTGACGGCCGTCGGCGCCACGCTCTATCTGGCCGCCGAGTCCAGCTCCGGGGTCGAGCACCTGGACCACGCCGGTCCCGCGCCGTCCGCCGCCCTGCCCGAAGAGCACAAGACGCCCCCGGCCGAAGCCGCGCCGGCGTCGGCGCCGAGCGAAACGCCTCCGGCCGACACCCTGGCCGTGGCGCTGACCGCCCCTCCGGCCGACGCACCCGCGCCCGCCGCCGGGGCGGCCAAGGGCAAGATCCCGCCGGCCGCCCTGCGTCCGGCGGCGCCGCCGCCCGCACCCGCGACGCCCGCGGGACTGGACGCGCGGGCCTATTACAACACCGCGATCCAGCGCCTGCAGGTCGGCGACACGTCCGGGACGGAGGACCTGCAGAAGGCGGCCAACCTCGCCTTCGCGCCGGCCCAGTTCTATCTGGCCAAACTCTATGAGACCGGCGGCTCAGGGATCAAGAAGGACCTCAACGAGGCGCGCCGTTGGACCCAGCGTGCGGCCGAAGCCGGCGACGCCCGCGCGATGCACAATCTCGCGCTTTACGAATTCAATGGTGAAGGCGGATCCAAGGACCAGGCCGAGGCCGGCCGCTGGTTCAAGCGCGCCGCCGATCTCGGCGTGATCGACAGCCAGTACAACCTCGGCCGGCTTTACGAGAGCGGTTATGGGGTTCCGGAGAACAAGACCGAAGCCTACAAATGGTACCTGATCGCCGCCGCGAAGGGCGATCGCGACGCTCACACCTCGGCGGAGACCCTCAAGGGACAGTTGTCCGCCGAACAGGCCGCGACGGCGGAGCGGGCGGCCAGCGGCTTCCTGGCTCAGAAGCCGGCCACCGTCCAGACGGCCAAGACGCCCTAGGATCTGCCGGGGTTCAAAGGGAGTGAATGACGGCGGCGGATACACAGACGCCCCGAGGCTGGCCTCGGGGCGCTGGATAGCTGTCAGAAAAAGCCGAGAGAGCCTACGGCTTCGCGTCCGCAGCGGTGTTGGTGACCGCGTGGCCGGCGGCCGAAACGTCACGGCCAGCGCCTTCAACGGTGTTGCAGGCGGCGACGGCCAGAGCGGCGGTCGCGGCCAGAAGAACGATAATCTTGCGCATTTGGTTTCTCCCCTGAATGGCGTAGCCGTAACGCGGCCTTGCGCTCAAAGGTTCCGCGACGCCGATAGCTGAAACGGCTGGGGTTCGGACGCCGGCGGTTCGGGCGGCGGGAAGACCAGCCGGACATGCGCGCCGCCGCCTTCCGCCGCGGCCAGGCTCATCTCGCCCCGGAGCTGGCGCGCGAAGGCGTTCATCAGCGTGCGGCCGACCCCGGACTGCGAGGCGTCGGCGGGCACGCCCTTACCGTCGTCGACCACGTCCAGGGCCACCTGGTCCGGCGTGACGGTGAAGCGGACATGGATGCACCCGCCATCCGGGCCAAACGCGTGCTTGCGGGCGTTGGTTATGGCCTCCACGGCGAACAGGGCGAGCGGCGGAAGCTTGTCGGGATCGATCTCCAGGTCGTCCGCCTCGAGGTCCGTGCGGATGGCGGACGGGCGGCCGCCCTCGCCGACCGAGAGCTGGGCCACCAACTCCTCGAGGAACTGGCGGACGTCCACCGATCGCAGGTCCGGCGACTGGTACAGGGCGCGGTAGATCAGGGCGAGGGCGGTGATCCGCTGGCGCGTGTCGCTCATCGCCTCGCGGGCCGCCGGATCGGTCAACGCCCTCTGCTGCATGTTCAGAAGGGAGGTGATCACCTGCAGGTTGTTCTTAACCCGGTGGTGGATCTCCCGCATCATCGTGTCCTTCTGGGCGAGCGACTCCCGCAGCGACAGGTCGCGGGCGACGATCGCATCGGCCATCCCATCCAGGGTCATGGCCAAGGCGCGAAACTCCTGCGGCGCCCCCTCGGCCTGCACGGGGCGGACCGAGAAACGGCCTCGGGCGTAGATGGCGGCGATCCGGTCCAGATAATTGAGCCAGCGGATCACCACCCGGTCGGCCACCATCCACACCGCCGCCCAGGCGCACAGCCACGCCAGGAGCGGCAGCACCACCCCGGACAGGGCGTTGATCCGCGCCCAGGTGAGGATTCCCGACGAGGGTTCGGACAATTCGACGAACAGCGCGTCGTCCACCAGGGGCACGATCTCGTGGACCCGCTCGACGCCGCGCGGATCGCGGCCCGTGAACGTCATGCCGCTCGGGCCGAGGGCGCGCCGGATCCATCCGGGCGGGGGCGGGGCGAAGGCCGCGCCCTGCGTCGCGGCCGCGATCCGGCCGTCGCGGTCGAGAAGCGCGACCTCCGCGCCGTCGGTGAGGGAGGCGCTGGCGATCTCGGGCCGCAGGCTGTCCACCGAAAGCACCGCCACGAGGGCGCCGGCGAAGGCCCCTCGGTCATCGGTGGTCCTCATCCCGGCCACGAGCGAGGGCACGGGGGCGTAGGGTCCGGCCGGCTCGCTTTGCACGGCCATGTTCTTTCCGCGTCTCAGCTGATCGAACCAGGCCTGTCCCGTCACGGAGGCCCCGACATGAACCGCTGCGGCGGCGCACTGCACCCGGCCCTCGGCGTTGAAGCGGATGAAGTTCTGATAGCCCTGGGAGCGATCGAGCAGCTGGGTCAGGCGCGGCGCGCATTCCACGCCCATGGTGGCGGGCGAGACGTTCTCGAGCAGGACGGAGGCGACGTGAAGTCGTGCGCGCGCCACCGCGGCGCTGCGCAGGGCCGCCTGGGTGAGGTCCTCCCGCCGATTGTGACTGACCTGACTATACCCGACCACAGCCTGGAGAACGCCCAACGCCAGGATCGGCGAGAGCGCTATCGCCACGGCCAAACCGAGCCGGAAGCGCACGCTCATGCTCCACGGCGGGCGCCGCGCCATGCCCGTGGCGCCGCCCCGACGCCCTGGCCAAGCCCTGGGTTGGATCACCTTGGTTGGCTCAGGCGCTCCGCGTCGGACAGGATCGAGCGCATGGCCTCGCTGGCCGGACGGCCGTCGCGGTCATAGGCGCCTTCCTCCAGGATGGCCTGCAGGGCGCGCCGCGCACGGCTCACCCGGCTTTTCACCGTCCCCACCGCGCAGCCACAGATGTCGGCCGCCTCCTCGTAGGCGAAGCCCCCCGCGCCGACCAAGATCAACGCCTCGCGCTGTTCGGTGGGAAGCATGGTCAAGGCCTGGCGCAATTCGTCGAGGGCGAGAGGCGAGGCGGGATCGTCGGTCGCGACCAGCGTGCGTTCCGCCGCTTCCTGGTCCAACTGAGTCTGGCGCCAGGACCGGCGCTTTTCGGAATAGAACTGGTTGCGCAGGATCATGAAGGTCCAGGCCTTCATGTTGGTGCCCATCTGATAGCTCGAGCGGGCGTCCCACGCCTTCATCACCGTATCCTGGGCGAGGTCGTCGGCAGCGGCGGCGTCTCCGCAGAGGGTACGGGCGAAGGCCCGCAGGTGCGGAATCAGCGCGACCAGATCGCGCTTGAAGACGGTTTCTGAGCCCTGGTCCATCGCGGTGCGTTCGACCATTACTCTTTACCCACCGAGCGGGCGTCGGCCCGCCGAAGAATATCCAGGAACTCGTCCGGAACGGGCTCGTTGACCACGTCGTCAAACATCTGCCTGAGCTTCACGCCGATCGCCTGCTGTCGCAGGCGGGCCTCTTCGAGGTCGGCCCCTTTGGTTTTGTCGGAATCTCTGGCCATCAGCCCCATGCGCCGTATTGTCTCGCAGGCCCCCCTGCGGGTCCGTCGTCTGAAACGTACATATGTTTTTTGGGTTCCATAGTTCACTATATATGTCAGGAACCCGGGCCTGGAACCTTGGCAGCCGGTTCGGCGTTGACCCTCCACGCCAGGGCGCGTCTTAAAATCCAACGTCGGGAATAACCATGGGTCTTCTGGATCGTCTTGCACCGCACCTTCCGTACGTTCGCCGCTATGCGCGCGCGTTGACCGGAGAGCAGGCGGCTGGGGACGCCTACGTCCGCGCATCCCTGGAAGCGCTCGCCGCCGGCGAGGCTTCGCTGCCGCCGCAGCTCACGCCGCGGGTCGCCCTCTACCACGTCTTCCATACGATCTGGGGCGGCACCGGCGCCAAGCTGGAGCCGAGCGAGGGCAGCGGAGAGTCCACCGACCCCGCCCACCGGCTGATGCGGATTCCGCCGCGTTCGCGCCAGGCCTTCCTGCTGACCGCTCTCGAGGGGTTCAACCCCGGCGAGGCCGCCCAGATCCTGGACACCTCCTCCACCGAGATCGAACATCTGATCGCCGCGGCTCAGGCGGAGATCGACGCCGAGCTGGCCACCGACGTTCTGATCATCGAGGATGAACCGGTCATCGCCGCCGACATCGAAGCCCTGGTGAAGGAGCTCGGTCATCGGGTGGTCGACATCGCCGCGACCCGGGCGGAGGCGGTGGAGGCCGTCGCCCGTCATCAGCCGGGTCTCGTCCTGGCGGATATCCAGCTCGCCGACGGCTCATCGGGCATCGACGCGGTGAATGACATCCTCGGCCGCTTCAACGTCCCGGTGATCTTCATCACCGCCTTCCCGGAACGGTTGCTCACGGGCGAACGTCCCGAACCGACCTTCCTGATCACCAAGCCCTTCCAACCGGAGACGGTGAAGGCGGCGATCGGGCAGGCCCTGTTCTTCCATCCGGGGATCGGTCGCGCCGCCGCCTGATCGGGGAGCGTCGCGCCGGTCAGCCGAGATCGTCGAGGTCAGATTCGGTGAGGATTCCGCCGGAGGAACCACAAGCTTGGCTTTACGTTCGATCTTGAGCGCTTAATCTGGCGTGAGGAGCCTATCATGACCGACACCACCGCCGACCCGCTGGACCCGGTGATCAAGAGCGCGAAACGCACCATCGCCGACGCAAAGGTGACCGTGCGCGACGCCAAGAAGACGGTGAAGACCGGACGGGACGCCGCGCCTGAGGTCGCCAAGCGCGCCCGCAAGGTGGTCGACGATCAAGTCGACACCGTGCGCAACCAGGCGGCCGAACAACTCGAGACCGCGCGCCAGCTGGCGCAGGAGCAGCTCGACATCGCCCGCGAGCTCGCCGAGTCGCAGATCCAGAACGCCCGCGTCTATGTGACGGAGCAGGTCTCGGAACGGCCGCTCACCTCGACGCTCGTCGCGGTCGGCGTCGGCTTCTTGCTAGGCATGCTGTTCACCGGCTCGCGTCGCTGATGTTCAGACGGGCTATGGCTGCCGCGGCCAGCCTCGCCGCCTTGATGGCGGCGGCGGCCTGCGCCGTCGTGGCCCTCTGCTTCACCGCCTACACCCTGCTGTTGATGATCGTGCCGCCCGCGGGGGCCGGCGCGATCGTGTTCGGTCTCGCCGCCCTGCTCGCCCTGATCGCGGCCGCGATCGCTTACAGCAGCGTGAAACTGCCTAAGCGCCGGCCGCTGCCGCGAAACACGCCGCCGCCGAGCCTCGCGGACCAGGCGCTCGAGCTCGCCCGCACCCATCCGATCGCCACGGTCGGCGTCGGACTCGCCGCCGGGCTGGCCGCCTTCGCCAATCCCGCACTTGTTACCGCGGTTCTGCGCGCTTTCACCGCGCCGCCACGCAACCGCCCCTGAGGGTCGGCCGTTCCGGCTGCGCCGGTCGCTCCGCATGGAGGCCCTCAGGACCGGCGCCTCTGTGAAAGGACCGGCTGTGTTCATCCTCCCCGAGCTTCCCTACGCCTACGACGCTTTGTCGCCGACCATGTCGGACAAGACGCTTCATCACCACCACGACAAGCATCACGCCAAGTACGTGGACACCACCAACACCCTGTTGAAGGACAAGCCGCAATTCGCCGCTTCGACCCTCGAGGACGTCATCGCCCAGGCGCGTGAAACCAAGGACGTCAAGCTGTTCAACAACGCCGCCCAGGCCTGGAATCACGGCTTCTTCTGGGAATGCATGGCGCCCGGCGGGAGCAAGCCCGAGGGCGAACTCGCCGCGGCGATCGACACGGCGTTCGGCGGCTTGGACGGTCTGAAGAGCGCGCTGGTGACCGAAGGCGTCGGACATTTCGCGTCGGGCTGGGCCTGGCTCGTGTCGGACGGCGGCCAGCTCAAGGTCACCTCCACACATGACGCCGAAACGGTGGCCGATCGGGACGGCGTGGTTCCGTTGCTCGTGGTCGATGTCTGGGAGCACGCCTACTACCTCGACTACCAGCAGGATCGCGAAACCTTCCTGAAGGGCTGGTTCGACAGCCTGGCCCACTGGGGCTTCGCGGCCACGCAGTTCGAGGCGGCGAAACAGGGCGGCCAGGGTGGTTACCGTTATCCCGCTCCGTTGCAGAAGGCCGCATAGGCGGCGGGCTCCAGGCCAGGCAAGCTCCGCCGTGGAACGGTTTTCCCCTTCAACCGTTTGATAGGCAACGGGAATGTGGCGCGGGACCGCCGGATTGCCGGGTGATTTTCTTTCGGCCTTCCGTCACGCCGCATCGCCGGTCCACGAGGTGCGCGGCCTGGAGATTCGACCATGCTGCAATGGGCATTGATCTTTCTGGTGGTGGCGTTGATCGCCGGCGCCCTCGGGTTCATCGGCGTCGCTGGCGCCGCGGCGAGCATCGCCAAGCTGCTCTTCCTGGTGTTCGTGGTGCTGTTCGTGATTTCGCTGGTCGCGCACCTGTTCCGCGGCGCGCGGGTCTAGGTTCGGCCGCGCGGGCGCGCCTGGCGCCCGCGCGATCCTGGCGCATCCGGTGTTCTGAAAGCGGCGCGCTCCTTCCGGGGCGCGCCATTCTTCATGCGCGGACGCGGCGCGGCAGGGCCCAGCTGCGATAGGGTTCGAAGTGCGAGCCGGTCCAGCCCATCGCCTCCACCGTCAGAGTCTCCGGGGTCGTACACAACCGGTTGAATCCCGCCGGGGTGCCGCGCAGGCGCAACGAAAGGGTTCCGGCGCCGATCGCGTAGGTCTTGCCGTCGGCGCAGGCCAGCGGCACGGCGAACGGGTTGTGCACATGACCCGTCAGAATGGCGTCCACGCCGCCGTGGGCGAGGATCGCAGCCGCCTCCTCGCCGCGGTGGACGCCGCCGGTGACCGGAACGCCGGTCGCCTCGATCAGCGGATGGTGGCAGGCGACGACCCGCAGGGCGTCGGACGGCGCGGCGCCGAAGTGCTGCACAGCCTCGTGACAGGCGGCGAGATTGATGGCCCCCTTGGACCAGTCGAGCCGGGGCTGAGCGCCTCTGGCGGTGGTGACGGTCCGGGCGACCAGACCCTCGGCCGCCGCGTGCTCTCCGAACGCCGGTCCGATCCAGCGGCCATAGCGCGCGAAGGGCGTCAGCGCCCGCAGGACCAGGTTCCAGTATGGGGTGTCGTGATTGCCCGGCGTCGCCAGCCAGGGGCGCGGCAGGCGTTGCAGCCAGGCTTCGGCGGCCTTGAACTCCCGCGGCAGTCCGTTCAGGGTCAGGTCGCCGGTGACCAGGATCAGGTCCGGCCGGTCCGTCTCGGCGAACCGCAACGCGCCCTCCGTGGCGGCCGTGTTCTCACCCCCGAAATGGATGTCGCTGAACTGGATGATCCGCGGCATCAGGCGGTCGGGACCGCCGGCACGAAGGCCCGGAACGCGCGCGGGACGAACCGGACCGACACCTCCGACGGCAGCCGGCGCGGCTCGCCGTCGAGCGTGGCGGGAATCGAGCCGCGCGCCTTGGCCTCCGCGCCCGTGATCAGATGAACCTTGACCGCCGGATCGTTGCGCCAGTCTCCGGTCAACGCATTGAACCCGAGCCGGAACGTCTCGGCCGCATTGCGGACGTCGAGCGCCGCCGCTTCGAGGGCGGTCTCGCTGTCCATGCGCCGCGACACCAGCGGACACAGCAGCGCGAGCGCTTCGGCGCTGCCTTCGACGCCATTGTCGAGACGATAGGTCAGCGGCCCGCTGAAGGTGCGGCTGAGCGCCGTGCGCGCCCGGGCGAGGGCGAGATCCAGCCGCCCCTTGCGCATGGCTTCGCGCGCCCGGGCCCACAGGGTCGGTGCGCCGAGGATCGCGGCCACGTAGAAGGGGTGGCTGTCCACCTCGCCGCCCGACACCCAGCGCGCCTCGCCATCCTTGAGCGCCGCCTCCAGCGCTTCGCGCCAGCCCATCGGACCGTACAGGGCATGGGGGAGCATGTTCATGGTGCCGCCGGCGAGGGGCGCGATCACCGGGCCGTCCGGGCCCGCGCGCCGCGCCGCCATGGCCGCCGTGCCGTCGCCGGCCAGGATGACCAGCAGATCGGGCGCCTTGTCGACCGCGGCGCGCACGGCGCAGGTGAGGTCGCGGGGATTGGCTTCGCAGACGCGCGCGCCGTAGCCGTGGGCGGCCAGGAGCCGCTCGAGCTCTTCCGCGGCCCCGGGACCGACGCTGCCGGACAGAGGATTGACCACGGCCTCGACCCGGCGGATACGCAGCCGCTCGGCCGGCCGCTCCGCCGCAGGCGCCGTGGGCCCGTTCAAAAGACTTGCATCGTCCGCCATGGCCACACTGGTCTGCGCCCCGTAGGTGTACGACGGAGGCTTGCGAGTGCAAACGACCGGGACAACACCCTGTTCCGTCGGCAAGACACTTGACGGGAACCGTGGCCTTGCGGCCACGTTGGAGCGACGCCTTGCAAGGGGAGAACGATGGGTCATTGGCGCATGGATGCGGGACGGATCGCCGCCACGGCGGCGATCGCCATGGTCCTGGCTGGGTGCGCCGGCGGCCTCTCGCGCGAGCAGCGCGTGCCGCCCCCCCCTCCCCCGCCGCCGGCGGGTTATCACATCGGTCCAAGCGGGGTGGTCATCGCTCCGGGGGCGAGCGGCGCGGCCAATGCGCCGTCGGCGGCCAGCGACGCCGGACGTCCGACCGTCCGCACGGCCGCCAGTCATCGACAATACTTCGACCAGCGGCGCAAACGGTACTACTACTACGATCCGGCGCGGCGCGCCTACTTCTGGGAAGATGGTTCGCCTAAGACCTGAGGGCGGGCGAGGAAGGGTTGAGCGCTATGAGGCTGGCGACAAACGTCCTGATCGCGAGCGCCGCCGGCCTTGTGCTGGCCGCGTGCGAGACGCGCGCCGTCCGCCCCCCGCCACCGGCGGCGGCGGTTAAGCCCGCGCCGAGCTGCAGCGATTTCAGCTTTCCGATTTATTTCGAGAAGGGCTCCGATCATCTGACCGTGTCGGCCCGCGCCGTGCTGGACGCCGGCGTGCAACAGGTTCGCGGCTGCCGCGTGGTGAAGATCGAAGTGCTGGGGCTGGCCGATGCCGACGGACCGGCGCTGCGCAACCTCGAACTCTCGCGTCGCCGGGCCAATCACGTCGCCCACGCGCTCGAGGGCGCCGGCCTGCCGACGCCGGTGTTCGACATCGAGGCCATCGGCGAGGCGGGCGCCAAGGCGGCGGACGGCAAGCCCGAGCCTCTGCGGCGCCGAACGGAGGTGGTTATCCACGCCACTCCGCCCACGCCGTAGGACGGACCAGCGCCGCAAACGTCGACCGCCGCCGCGCTGAGACATATTCGAAGGGAGAGGTTGCGGAGGCGGCAGGCCGAATGTGTCGGCCTGTGTCGGGGGGGCGTCGCCGCCTCCGCACTGGTGATAACTGAAAACCCGCCGGCCAGTTCCGAATCCGATCCTAAAAAAATTTGCGCGCCGCGGCGGCCGAGCGACCCCTTTGACGTGGACCGGAACGGCCTCGCCACGCAGGCGTTTGCAGGGCCGGAGGACCTGGCCATGACCGACCCATCGAACGCGACCCGACGGACCGCCGCCGCCGGAGACGGCGAAGTCGTGCCCGAGACTCAGGCCAAGCAGGGCCGCAGGGGCTATCACGTGCTGGCGGTCATGCTCGTGTCGCTGGTCCTGGTGGTGGCGGTGTTCGGGGTCATCTTCGCCACCCACGCCCATACCCCGAGCGACGCCTCGCCCGCGGCGACTCAGGCCAACAACCGCACCCTGAACAACAGCACCAACCGCTGACCTATTCGGCCGGCAGCGTGTTCTCCGCCCGCTTGGCCATCATGCTGTCGAAGCTCGTCCAGACGCCGTCGGCGCCGTGCCATTGGCCGCGCGTCGCCGCCTTGGAGTATTCGGTGGCGCGGGCCTCGAAGAAGTTGGCGTGTTCGACGCCTGACAGCATGGACTGCAGCCAGGGCAGCGGGTTTTCCCGCACGCCATAGAGCTCCGGCAGTTGCAGCTGGCGCAGCCGCCAGTCGGCGATGAAGCGGATGTAGGACTTGATGTCCTCGGGAGTCATCCCCTGGACTTCGCCGGCCTCGAAGGCCAGGTCGATGAACTTGTCCTCGAGACCCACCACCGTGCGGCAGTTCTCGACGATGTCGTCGGCCACGCTGCGGGTCACGCAGCCGGTCTCCTTGGCGAAGGCGTGGTAGAGCTTGATCATCCCCTCGCAGTGCAGGCTCTCGTCGCGCACCGACCAGCTGACGATCTGCCCCATGCCCTTCATCTTGTTGAAGCGCGGGAAGTTCATCAGCATGGCGAAGCTGGCGAACAGCTGCAGGCCCTCGGTGAAGGCGCCGAACATGGCCAGGGTGCGGGCGATGTCGGCGTTGGTCTCGACGCCGAAGGTCTGCATGTAGTCATGCTTGGCCTTCATCGCCTCGTACTCGAGGAAGGCCGAGAACTCGGCCTCGGGCATGCCGATGGTTTCGAGCAGCAGGGCGTAGGCGGCGATATGGATCGTCTCCATGTTGCTGAAGGCGCTCAGCATCATCTTGACTTCCGTCGGTTTGAACACCCGCCCGTAGCGCTCCATGTAGTTGTCGTTCACCTCGACATCCGACTGGGTGAAGAAGCGGAAGATCTGGGTCAGGAGGTTGCGCTCCCTGTCGTTCAGCTTGGTCGCCCAGTCCTTGCAGTCCTCGCCCAGGGGCACCTCTTCGGGCATCCAGTGGACCTGCTGCTGCTTCTTCCAGAAATCGTACGCCCAGGGGTAGCGGAACGGCTTGTAGGCGAAAGACGGGGTGAGCAGGCCCGGGAGGTTCAGGTTGGGAGAAGACATGGAACGCCCTTCGAATCGCAAGCCGTCACGGTGAGGGAGAGAAGGTTAGCAGCAGATTTACACCATGTGGGGGTAATGATGTCGCCCCTCCACAAGATATGGTGATCTGCCCACAGATTGAAGCGCCGGTGTCAGTTGACCAGCATGCTGCCGAGCAGAACCCTGGCGCCCGGACGGCCGAGCACGCGGTCGACCGCACGCTGCAGCTGGATCGAAAGATAGTCGGGATTGGGGGCGCCGCCGGGGGCGATCGAGGGGGCGTAGGTCGCCATTTCCCGCACGAAGGCGTCCTGCAACCGCGGGATCGACTGCTCGGCGCGCTTGCGCAAGCCCGCATCGGGGACGTCGATCCCGACGTCGACCTGCAGCACGCCGTAACGATGGTCGCTGAGCAGGACCGTGGCCGTGAGCGAATGAAGCTGGATGAAGCTGTCGCCCCCGCCCTTCTTCTTCTCCACGGGCGCGGCGACCACGGTCCCGGCGGCGAGCAGGGCGGCGAGCAGGATCAGGCGGCGATGCATGCGGCGACCTTGCCCCTCCGGGGGGTAGGGAGCAAGGCGCGGATTGTCCCTGGCCCGGGCCCGGACCGTTTTGGCCGGACCGCCGCGCGATCCCGGCCGCGGCCCGGAGGGCCGGCTCGCCGGGCGGCCCCTACCGGAACGGGGGTTCGTCGAACGCGCGAAGCTTGCGTGAGTGCAGTCGCGCGCCCTGGCCGCGCAACTCCTCCACCGCGGCCATGCCGATGCGCAGGTGCTGGGAGATGGCGCGCTCGTAGAAGGTGTTGGCTTGTCCGGGCAGCTTGATCTCGCCGTGCAAGGGCTTGTCGGAGACGCACAGCAGGGTGCCGTAGGGCACGCGGAACCGATAGCCCTGGGCGGCGATGGTCGCCGATTCCATGTCTATGGCCACGGCCCGGCTCTGATTGAAGCGCAGGGCCGAGGAGGTGTAGCGAAGCTCCCAGTTGCGGTCGTCGGTGGTCACCACCGTGCCGGTGCGCAGGCGGCGCTTCAGTGCGTCGCCGGTTTCGCCCGACACGATCTCGGCGGCGCGGACCAGGGCCTGCTGCACTTCGGCGATGGGCGGAATCGGAATCTCGATCGGCAGGACGTCGTCCAGCACGTGGTCGTCGCGCAGATAGGCGTGGGCCAGGACATAATCGCCGATGGTCTGGCTGGGGCGAAGCCCGCCGCAGTGGCCGATCATCAGCCAGGCCTGGGGACGCAGCACGGCCAGGTGATCGGTGATGGTCTTGGCGTTCGACGGTCCGACGCCGATGTTGACCAGGGTGATGCCCTGGCCGCCCTCGGCCATCAGGTGATAGGCCGGCATCTGGCGGGAGCGCCAGTTGGACTGTTCCAGCGCCTCGGCCGGATCGGGCGTGTCGGCGGTGACCACCACGCCGGGCGCCGACAGGGCCGTGTATCGCCCCTGGCCGAGCTCGCCCACGCCGAAGCGGATGAACTCGTCGACATAGCGGGTGTAATTGGTGAACAGGACGTACTGCTGCACGTGCTCGGGCGGCGTGCCGGAGTAATGTTTGATGCGGGCGAGCGAGAAGTCCACCCGCGGCGCGTCGAACAGGGACAACGGCCGCGCCTCGCCCCACACCGGCTCGAATACGCCGTCGGCGATCTCGTCGCCGATATGCGCGAGCTGGGCCGCGGGAAACCATCGGGCGATCTCATCGCTCTGGGCCCCGTCCAGCTGCAGGTCGTCCGCGCCGTCGAGCACGTAGGGATAGGGGATTTCGACCGACGAGAGGCCGACCTCCACCTTGATGTCGTAGTCGCGGATCAGAAGCTCGAGCTGTTCGCGGATGTAGTCGGCGAAGAGTTCGGGCCGTGTGACGGTGGTGGCGTAGACGCCCGGCTCGCGGATGATGCCGAAGGCGCGGCCGACCCGCGGGACCGGCCCCTCGGGCGAATAATGCAGACGAAGCTCCGGGTAGGCGAAGGCGCCGGCGGCGCGCTTCTCGGCGTCCGGCCGCTCACCGCGCTGAAGATAGGCGGCGAGGCCGCCGCGCAGGTTCTCGACGGATTGGGCGTAGAGCGCCTGCAGCCGGCCCGTGAGGACGTCGAGGTCGATGTTCCTTTTCTTGATCATGGCGTTTCATAGCGCAGAACCGGCGATCATGTCAGCGAAGCCTGACCCGCCCGGCGTTCAGCTCACGCCTTCGACAAAGATCACGCGGTAATCGGCGCCCTTGAGCCGATGCGCCTTGGCGGCCTGATAGGCGGGGCTGTCGTACCAGGCGCGGGCCGCGGCCATGTCGGGAAATTCGAGCAGGACCACGCCCTCCACGTCATCGCCTTCGGCCACCTGATGCGGCCCATAGAAGGCCAGGGCCTTGAGCGGGTGATCGCCGCGCGCGGCGCGCGCGAGCTGGCCATAGGCGGCGAACTCTTCCGGATCCTTCATCCGCTCGCGGATCATCACGGCATAGGCGGCCACGGCCCTCTCCCTCGTCTCGCGGATCAACCTTCGGGCCAGAGGTCCTGCTCGGAGCCCTTGCGGTTCAGCATACGCGCCGCCCGCTTGATCACCGCCAGGAGATTTGCGGTCCGCGCGTCGGAATCGTAGGCCAGCCGCGCCTGGGCGAGGCCCTCCAGCATGAAGCGGGCGAGATCGCGCCCCGCCTGCAGGCGCGCGCCGACGCCGCCCTGCACCAGGTCGAACAGCTGGTCGCCGATCTCGGCCCGATCGAACGCCGCCTGCGCCTCGGCCACGCGGGCCCGCACCAGCGGGTCGGTGCGCGCCGCGCGCTCGAGCTCGGCGAAGGCCACGAACGAGGGCTCGTGCAGCATGCGCCAATAGGCGTCGATCGCGTGATCGGTGCGGTCGGCCCCGCGCGGCGCCGTTTCGGCCGCCGTCTGCAGCAGGCCCTGGCGCGCCTCCTGGATATAGGCGACCGCGGACTCCACCAGGGTCTCGCGATCGGGAAAATGATAGAGCATCGCCCCGCGGGTCAGCCCGGCGGCCTCGGCGATGCGGGCGTTGGTGGCGCCGGCGTAGCCGATCTCTCCGAACAGACGCATGGCGACGTCGAGGATTCGGGCGCGGGTCCGACGGCTCTTGGGCGTGTCGGGAACGATGCGGCTCTGGGTGGATTGATCGGACACTTTGAACGGGCAAGCTCTGCGGCAAGGCCGGAGATAAGAACCGGCCGGCCCCAGGCCTAGGGCGGCGGCGGTTTTTTGTGTGCGCTGCAGCACATGCACGGCGGAATTGCCGCAGAAGACGTCATGCGCCCGTCATGCAATCAGCTTAGCGGGCGGCGATTGAGCGCAATCCTGGGCCGGGGCGTCGATCATGGTGACAGAAACGATCCGCAGCTATCGGACGGTGTTCATTTCCGACGTGCATCTCGGTACGCGGGGTTGCCAGGCCGAACTCCTGCTGGATTTCATCAAGTCGGTCGAATGCGACACGCTTTACCTGGTCGGCGACATCATCGACGGCTGGAAGATGAAGTCGGGCGGCTGGTACTGGCCGCAATCGCATAACGACGTGGTGCAGAAGGTGCTGCGGATGGCGCGCAAGGGCGTGAAGGTGATCTACATCCCCGGCAATCACGACGACCGCGCCCGCGATTTCTGCGGTATCCATTTCGGCGGGGTGATCGTCGCCCGCGACGCCATCCACGAGACCGCCGACGGCAAACGCTTTCTGGTGCTGCACGGCGACGAATTCGACGGGGTGGTCGAGCATGCGAAGTGGCTCGCCTTCCTCGGCGATTGGGCTTATAGGGCCTTGCTGGGGGCTAACACGGGATGGAACCTGATCCGTAGACGGATGGGTTTCGGCTATTGGAGCCTGTCGGCCTTTGTGAAGGTCAAGGTGAAGAACGCGCTGCAGTTCATCGAAAACTTCGAAGTCGCCGTGGCCGGCGAAGCGCGCCGCCGCGGTGTCGACGGGGTGATCTGCGGTCATATCCACCACGCCGAGATGCGCGAGATCGACGGCGTCGCCTATGTCAACGACGGCGACTGGGTGGAGAGCTGCACCGCCCTGGTCGAGCACTTCGACGGCGCGCTCGAAATCGTCGAATGGGCGAAGGTGCGCGGCTGGTCCATGCTGGACCGCGGCGCTCAGGCCCATGATTTCGAGACGCTCGGCGCCGGGTCGCCCGCGGTCGGCCGGCCCCTCGTGGCGCCGGAGCCCGGAGTCGCCGCCGCCTGATGCGGATCCTGATCGCCACCGACGCCTGGGAGCCGCAGGTGAACGGGGTCGTACGCACCCTGACGCGGACGGTGGCCGAGATGCGGGCCATGGGCCATGTGGTCGAGGTGATCTCGCCCGACCAGTTCCCCACCCTGCCGATGCCGACCTACCCGGAGATAAAGCTCGCGCTCGGGGCCTATGAGCCGATGCAGGACCGGTTTCGCGCCTTCGAGCCCGAGGCCATCCACATCGCCACCGAAGGCCCGGTGGGACTGGCGGCCCGCCGGCTGTGCCTCGAGTGGAAACTGCCGTTCACCACCAGCTATCACACCCGTTTTCCCGAATATATTTCGGCTCGCTTCCCGGTGCCGACCGCCGCCGGCTATGCCTACATGCGCTGGTTCCACAAGCCGTCCGGCCGGGTGATGGTGGCGACGCCGACCATGCGCGAGGAGCTGGAGCGGCACGGCTTCCGCAACCTGTCCTACTGGTCGCGCGGCGTCGACACCGACCTGTTCCAGATGCGGCCGGGCGAGAGCGCCGCGCCGGGCTGGCCGCAGCCGCCCGAACTCGAGGGCCTGCCGCGCCCGATCTTCCTCAACGTCGGCCGGGTGGCGGTGGAGAAGAACATCGAGGCCTTCGTCCAGCTCGACCTGCCGGGCTCCAAGGTGGTGGTCGGCGACGGCCCCTCGCGCGAGGAGCTGTCGGTCAAGTATCCGGGCGTGGTGTTCACCGGCGCGCGGTTCGGCGAGAAGCTGGCCGCCTATTTCGCCTGGTCCGACGTCTTCGTCTTCCCCTCGCTCACCGACACCTTCGGCCTGGTCATTCTGGAGGCCATGGCCACCGGCGCGCCGGTGGCGGCCTATCCGGCGCCCGGCCCCATCGACCTGCTGCCGGGCTCCGGCGCGGGGTTCTGCAACGAGGATCTGCGGCAGGCCTGCCTCGACTGCCTGGAGATCGACCGGCAGGCGGTGCGCAAGTTCGCCGAAGGCTTCTCCTGGCGGGCGGCGGCCGAGCAGTTCATCGCCAACCTCGAGCCCTACCCCGAGCCGCAGAAGACCCGGCTGTGGAAGCGCCTGCGCCGCCTCGCCCGCTTCCGCCGCCGCGCGGCCCAGCCGTCGCCGGGCCTGGACCTCGGCGCCTAGGACCTCGAGCGGATGATCGAGCTGCGCCAGGCGACCGCGGACGATGCGACGATGATCGCCGCCCTGCACACCGAAAGCTGGCGGACGGCTTACCGCGCCATCCTCAGCGAGGACTTTCTGGCGAGCGGAATCGAAGCCGATCGGCGGCGAACCTGGACCGAGCGGTTCGGCGCCCCCAATCCCGCGATGCGCGCCGTCATCGGCCTGCTCGACGACCAGCCGGCGGGGTTCGTCTGCACCTTCCTGGACGAGGATCGGACGTGGGGCGCGCTGGTGGACAATCTGCACGTGCTTCCCGCCGCCAAAGGCCGGGGCCTCGGCGCGCGCCTGCTGAGGTCGGCCGCCGACTGGGTCGCTCACAACCGCCCCGGTCGGGGCCTTCACCTCTGGGTCTACCAAGTCAATGCGCCCGCCATCGCCTTCTACGACCGGATGGGCGGCCGGGCGGTAGAGCGCGCCCCGCAGGACAACCCGGGCGGGGACGAGGCGCCGGCGATCCGCTACGCCTGGTCCGGATCGCGGCTGGAGCGGCTTCGAGGCGCCCCTGGCCAGGACGAAACGGCGAAAGCCGCTCGGTAACGACCTTCCGGATCAGAGCTCCGGAAGGCTCATCACCTTGACGACCAGCTGAGCCTGACCGCTGGTCTGGGTCTTGGCGAACAGCGCCGCCAGATGGGTCCTGACGGTCGAGATCTTCAGGCCCGTGCTTTGCGCGCAGGTCGCCGGCGTCAGACCGTTCAGGGTTCCGTGCAGGACGCGGGACTCGGCGGGGGTGAGCCCGAAGCAGGCGACCGCATATTGAACCTTGGCGGCGCACACTTCGGCGAGGTTGCGGATCCGCAGAACGAACAGCCGGTTTCGGCGTGGTTGGCCGGCGCCGACGGATATCATCCAGGCCGGGCCGCCCTCGGCGTCCGGAGCGAACAGCGCCGCAGCCTGCGACCCCGCCGAAACCAGGCCCAAAGCCCTCTGAAAGGACTCGTGCAGGAGATGGTCCGGAAACCGGACGTGATCCTTGTCCGCCAGGCCGACGAAGACTGCGGCCGCCAGGTAGTCCTTCGCTCTCGCGTTGCCGTAGACCAGCCGTCCCCCGGCGTCGACGACCAACACGGCGTCCCCGCCCAGGCTGGCCACGAGGTCCGCGGCCCAGTCGGACGCCCCGTCGTCGCGCGGGGCCGAGGGCTCCTCATGGGTCGAGGTCAGCCACGTCATCCGTCTGAGCCATGGGGCGGAAAGGGTGGGGAGGCCCGCCGCGCGACGACGATGCGTCCCGCGCGGGCGGACCTGAGTGCGACGCCGATGGAGAACGACCTATTCGCCGTGCGGGATGGATGCATGGCTGGCGGCCATTTCGATCTTCCGACCATGCAACTGGCTGAGCAGGGGCCGATCGACCTGCCTCACCGCCGCTTCCCAGCTTTCGCGGGCGCACTGCCGGTCGGCCGCCCTCACCGCCAGCACCCGGGGTTGCTGGCTGTCGCACGCGCGGATCGCCGCCTGGCGCAGCCGTTCGTCGAACGAGGCCACCGCGTCCGGATCGCGGAAGTCGACGCCCTTGGCGGACACGACCACCTGCGTCTGTTCGCGCCCGAACGTCTCGGCCTGGGCGGTAGCGACCGCGCCGAGGGAGCACGTCGTCGCCAGGATCATTAAGGATTGAAGTCGCATGGGAAACCTCCGTTGCAGGTTCCGCCTACCTATACCCAGAGTAAAACATCGACATCCTTCAAATGGAGGATAAACAAAATTTCACGGTTACATAACATTCACAATGTTTGATGGGCGAATTCTCGCCGATATTGCCACATTTCGGTAAAGCCAAACAATGGATCAAAAATTTGACCATGAAAAACATTTAACATTCGGTGGGTCGACGGTCGGACGATGCGCCGCCAGGCCAGCGGCGCGCGCGGCTTGGGCTAGGCGCGGGCCAACATGGTCACGTGGATGGGGCGGCGGATGCGAAACCCGAGACTTTCGTAGAGGGCGATCGCGCCGGCGTTGTCGGCGTAAGCGTGCAGGAAGGGCATCTCGCCCCGCTCCAGGATCCTGCGCGCCACCACCCGCATCAGGCCGGCGGCGTAGCCGCGGCCGCGCACGTCGGGGTGGGTGCAGACCCCCGACACCTCGGTGAAGCCGGCGGGTTTCATCCGCTCGCCCGCCATGGCCGCGAGTCGGCCGCCGATCCGGACGCCGATGAAGCCGCCGAGCCGGTTGGTGCGCTCGGCGAACGGCCCCGGCTTGGTGAGGAGGGCCAGGGCCAGCATCTCCGGCGCGTCGGCGTCGGTCAGCGGCGCGAAGGCGAAATCGGGCTCGCCGGGCGTCACCGCGTCGCAGATCATCTGCACCGCGTCCGCTGCGAAGGCGACGGCCAGGCCCGGCGGCACCGGCTGCGTTTCGGCCTCGAGCCGGACGAGCACCCCCTCGGCCGGAGCCAGGGCCGCCAGGGCGGCGAGACTTTCCGGAAAGGTGTCGGCCGAGGCGGCGAAGGGGCCATATTCAGGCGCGAGCCGGCGGGCGGCGTCGTCGCCGAGCGACAGCGGCTTCCAGCGCGTGGACAGGGCCGACCAGACCGGCCGATCGAGCGGATGCGCAGCGACCGCCATGGTGGCTAGAGCAGGCGCGTGCGCAGCGTCTGCGACAGCAGGTCGATCAGACTGACCGCGATGACGATCACCAGCACGATCACCGCCGTCTGGCCGTACTTGAAGGCGTTCAGGCTGTCGAACAGCAGCTGGCCGATGCCGCCGGCGCCGATCAGCCCCAGCACCGTCGCCGACCGGGCGTTCGATTCGAAACGATAGAGGGCGTAGGAGGTCCACAGGGGCGCCACCTGCGGCAGCACGCCCCAGATCACCTCATGCAGGCGCGAGCCGCCGACGGCCTTGATCCCCTCCACCGGCTGCGGGTCGATCGATTCCACCGCCTCGGAGAACAGCTTGGCCAGCACGCCGCCGGTATTGATGGCGATGGCGATCACGCCGGCGAACGGTCCGAGCCCGACCGCGACCAGGAACAGGGTGGCCACCACCAGGTCCGGCACGGCGCGCAGCACGTCGAGCAGGCGGCGCACCGGCTGCTGCACCCAGGGCGGCGAGACGTTATGCGAGGCCAGAAGGCCCAGCGGGACGGCGATGAGGATGGCCAGGAAGGTGCCCCAGAGGGCGATCTGCACCGTCAGCCACATGGCCGCGACATAGTCCTGCCAGAGGGTGAAATCCGGATGCAGGAAGGACTGGGTCAGCCGCTGGGTGTTGGCGGAGTTGGTGACGATCAGGCTCGCCTTCCACATCTCCACCGGGCCGAACGAGATCAGCAGGAGAAACAGCACCCCGCCCCAGACCAGCACGTTGGTCGCCCGCCGTCCGGGGGTCGCGGCGACGGGATTGCTGGCGTCGCGCGGGGCGAACAGGGCGACCAGGACGGCGCCGATGAGCACCAGGAACACCCAGGCCTCCCAGTGCTTGCCGGACTTCAGACCGCCGAAATAGGCGTCCCAGCGCTCGAGCATGGTCGGCGCCCTGCCGCTGACCGGCGTCTGCGCGGCGACGTAGTTCTGCATCTGGACGATGGGGCCCAGATAGCTGTTATCGGCCGGCGCGAAGGCGGAGTACTTCAGGTGTTTGAGGATGCCGCGCTGCCGGTCGCCCTCGGGTCCGGCGGCCGTGCCGTACGAGGTGAAGAAGGCCTTGAGCTTGACCTTCACGCCGTCGGGCAGGTCCTTGCGATAGAGGATCGAGGCCTCGGGCAGATCGGGCGAGGTCCAGATCACCTGGGTCTGGTCGACGGCCGCCTTCACCTCCGGTGAGCCGGAGCGATAGTAGGAGAGCCCCACCGAGTTGTTGGTGGCGGCGTCCACCAGGCCGCTCGACACCGACAGCATGTTGTTCTGGTGGCTGGCGGAGCGGACCTGCTTGAAGCAGGTGTTCGGATCGATATGGCGCGGTCCGAACAGGAAGACCTTGGGCGCCAGAGTGCCGGAGGTGGAGGTCGGATCGCCGAGGCCGAACGACAGGGTGTGGTCGCACTTCAGTAGCTTGTCGAGGGTCAGCCCCGAGCCCTTCCGGACCAGGATCACCGAGTTATAGGTGCCGTGGCCGGCGTCATCGATGGTGCGGGCGAACACCTCGGCGTCGGACCGCTTGATCGCCTCGACCGCCGGCTCGGCCGAGAACCAGCCCACCTGCGTCTGGTTGAAGGCCATGGCCTGGATGAGGGTGGTGTAGTTCGACGAGTAGAAGGCCTTCACCTTCAGCCCGGTCTGGGCCTGCAGATCGTCGATCAGCGGCTGCCAGTAGCTCGACATCGACTGCTGATCTTCGGCCGACAGGATCGAGAAGTTGATGGTCTGGCTGTCGGGCGCGGGGGCGGCGGCCGGCGCGGCGGCGGCCGTCCCGGCCAGGAAAAGGACGCCGACCAGGGCGGCCAGGCGGAGCGCGAGCCCCCTCATTGGCGCAGCTCCACCGGTGCGTCGGGGCCGAGCACATCCTCGATCTCCGGCCCGTAGATGTCGACCAGCATCGGCCGCGACAGGCCCGACGGCGGCCCGTCGTAGATGATCCGCCCGGCCTTCAGCGCCACGATGCGCCGGCAGTAGCGGATGGCGTACTCCACGTGGTGGAGGGTGATGATGACGGTCAGCCCGTCCTTCTCGTTGAGCTCGCACAGGGTGGCCATCACCCGCCGGGCCGAGACGGGATCGAGCGAGGCCACCGGCTCGTCGGCGAGGATGCTCTCCGCGCCCTGGACCAGGGTGCGGGCGATGGCGCCGCGCTGCTGCTGGCCGCCCGACAAGGTGTTGGCCCGCTGGGCGGCGTAGTCGGCGACGCCGACGCGCTGAAGCGCCTCCATGGCGCGGCGCTTGTCCGCCGTCGGCCAGAGCCCCAGGGCCCCGCGCCAGCCGGCCACCCGGGCCAGGGCCCCGACCATGACGTTGGAGAACAGGCTGAGCCGGCCGACCAGGTTGAACTGCTGGAAGATGAAGCCCGTGCGCGCCCGCGCCTGGCGCACCTTGTCGGTGAGCCGGCCGTCGGCCTGGATAGTCAGGCCGGCGGTCTCGATCCGGCCGCCCTTGTCGATCTGCACGAGGCCGGTGAGCGTGCGCAGCAGGGTGGACTTGCCCGACCCCGACGGCCCGATCAGGGCCACCATCTCTCCGCGCGCCACCTTCAGGTCGACGGCGTCCAGCGCCCGGCGTTCGCCGTAGGTCTTGGAGACATGCTCGGCGAGAAAGGCGAGCGCGGCGGCCATGCTGTCGGAACCCGTTCCCCCGGCGCCCCCTCGGGCGTACGCGGACGTCTCTTACGCGATCGGCGGGGCCCACGGAAGCCGTCCGCCACGCTTGTCGGGGCCCGGCGCCCGATTTCGGCCGCTACGGGCGAATGCGTAGGGGCCCATACGGGGCAAGGGCCAGCCTGTGGAAAATTTAACCCAACTCCCGCTTTACATGGGGGGACGCAGTCCTTATGTCGCTGCGTTCCGGCGGACCCGAGTTCCGCCCGCCTCCCAGACCATCGGGAGGCGGGTGCTGCTAACGCCGGCCTGGGTCAACAATTTTGCAGGGGGTTACGTGAATTGGACACGTACCAGTCTCCCCTGGACCTGGTCCGTGAGCGGTCCGTCGAGCGTCCTGTCGCCCTCGTGCGACCTGGCGCCGTCGCCGTAGCGGCCACCTGGTTCCAGAAGAACTTCAACGGCGACGTGCTGTACGCGGTCAAGGCGAACCCTTCGCCTTGGGTGATCAGGACGTTGTGGGACTCCGGCGTGCGCCGGTTCGACGTGGCGTCCTTGCCCGAGATCGAACTGGTGGCGTCGGCCGCGCCCGGCGCCAAGATGGCGTTCATGCACCCGGTGAAGAGCCGGGTGGCGATCGCGCGCGCCTATCACGCGTTCGGCGTCCGCACCTTCGCGCTCGACACGCATGAGGAGCTGTCGAAGATCCTCGACGCCACCGACGGCGCCGACGATCTCGACCTGATCGTGCGCCTGGCGGTGAACGTGGAGGGCGCCCAGTACGCGCTCGGCGGCAAGTTCGGCGTCGCCCTCGACCAGGCCCCGGCCCTGCTGATGGCCGCGCGCCGCGCCACCTCGGGCCTGATGGGCGTCTCCTTCCACGTCGGCAGCCAGTGCATGCGCCCGACCGCCTATCAGGCGGCCATGGCCCAGGCCTCGCGCGCCCTGGTCCGCGCCGGCGTGTTCGCCGACATCGTCGACGTGGGCGGCGGCTTCCCGTCGGTCTATCCCGGCATGGTGCCGCCGGACATGTCGGACTACGTCGACTCCATCCATCGCGGCTTCGCCGAGATGATGGTGCACGAGACCACCGAGCTGTGGTGCGAGCCCGGCCGGGCGCTGGTGGCGGAATCCACCTCCATCCTGTGCAAGGTCGAGCTGAAGAAGGGCGACGCCCTCTATCTGAACGACGGCGCCTATGGCTCGCTGTTCGACGCCGCGCATGTGAAGTGGCCGTTCCCGGTCAAGATCGTCCGCGACGGCGAGGCCTCGTCCGAGATGAAGCCGTTCCGCTTCTACGGTCCGACCTGCGACTCGATCGATCACCTGCCGGGACCGTTCTGGCTACCCGAGGACGTGAACGAGGGCGACTATATCGAGATCGGCATGATCGGCGCCTATGGCGTGGCCATGAACACCCGCTTCAACGGCTATGGCGACACCGAGACGGTGGAGGTGACCGACGCCCCCATGGCCTCGATGTTCGGCCTCGCCAAGCGGATGATTCCGCTGCCGAAGGTCGAGGAAGAGGAAGCCCGCAAGGTGGTCCGCTTCTCCCGTCCCAAGGGCAAGGCCGGTCAGCGGCGCCGGCGGCGGTAGGCCACTGACACAAAAACATCGTCATCCTCGGGCTTGACCCGAGGACCCAGCTTCGCGACCTGTGGGGCTGGGTTCTCGGGTATCGCTACGCGATCCCGAGAATGACTCCATTTTCGACCGCGCGGTCGCTCCGTCCCGCCCGGCCCGAACGCAACGACGGGCGCTCACCTCAAAGGGAAACCCCAGCGATGAACGCTCCCGTTTCGAACACCAAGGCCGAACTCCTCTCCAAGCTCGTCGAGCACGTCGACATCACCGCCTTCGATGCGCGGCCGGTGATCGACGCCATGCGCAAGATGAGCTTCACCAGCCGCGACACCGCCCGCGCCGCCGACATCCTGAACATGGCGATCGAGGACAAGGCCTGCTCGCCCTGGCTGATCCTGGCCGGATCGACCTCGGCCGGCGGCTGCATGCACGTCTACCGCGACATGGTGAAGTTCGGCATGATCGACGCGGTGGTCGCCACCGGCGCCTCGATCGTCGACATGGACTTCTTCGAGGCGCTCGGCTTCCGGCACTATCAGGCGGCCGGTCCGGTCGACGACAATGTGCTGCGCGCCAACTACATCGACCGGATCTACGACACCTATATCGACGAGGAGGAGTTGCAGACCTGCGACCACACCATCCTCGAGATCGCCAACCGGCTGGAGCCGCGCGGCTATTCCTCGCGCGAGTTCATCTACGAGATGGGCAAGTGGCTGAGCGAGGGCAACGCCAAGAAGCCCGGTAGCCTGATCCAGACCGCCTATGAAGAAGGCGTGCCGATCTTCTGCCCCGCCTTCGTCGACTCCTCGGCCGGGTTCGGCCTGGTCAAGCACCAGAAGGAACGGGCCAAGGCGGGCCGCCCCTATATGATGATCGACGCCGTGGCCGACTTCCGCGAGCTGACCGACATCAAGATCGAGGCGGGCGTCACCGGCCTGTTCATGGTCGGCGGCGGCGTGCCCAAGAACTTCGCCCAGGACACTGTGGTGTGCGCCGAGATCCTCGGCGTG
>CAILTK010000015.1 GCA_903837135.1 uncultured Caulobacterales bacterium | reverse complement strand
GTCGACCAGCAGGGCCTGCAGCGGCAGGTCCGCGTCGCCTTGCGGCGAGGGCAGCCGGGTGACCAGCGCTTCCAGCACGTCCTCGATGCCGATGCCGGTCTTGGCCGAGATCATCACGGCGTCGGAGGCATCCAACCCGATCACATCCTCGATCTGCTGCTTGACCCGGTCCGGCTCCGCCGCGGGAAGGTCGATCTTGTTCAGCACCGGGACGATCTCGTGATTGTTCTCGATCGCCTGATAGACATTGGCCAGGGTCTGCGCCTCGACCCCCTGGCTGGAATCGACCACCAGCAGCGAGCCCTCGCAGGCCGACAGCGAGCGGCTGACCTCATAGGCGAAGTCCACGTGGCCGGGGGTGTCGATCAGGTTCAAGACATAGGTCTGCCCGTCCTCGGCCGGATAGAGCAGGCGCACGGTCTGGGCCTTGATGGTGATGCCGCGCTCGCGCTCGATGTCCATGTTGTCGAGCACCTGCTCCTTCATCTCACGCGCGGTGAGGGCGCCGGTCTCCTGGATCAGCCGGTCGGAGAGGGTGGACTTGCCGTGGTCGATGTGGGCGATCACCGCGAAGTTGCGGATCCGCGCCAGGGGTGTGTCGGTCATGGGGCGCGTCTAGCACATTCTTCACTGAGGACGAGGGTGCGCGGCGCGTGCGCGTGCGACATCCCCCCGTCAAGTCATCCTCGGGCTTGGCCCGAGGACCCAGCTTCACGACCCCGATGGCTTCGTCGGCGCCGGCTTCTAGGTCGGGCGCTGCCGGGTCCTCGGATCATCGCTTCGCTCGTCCGAAGATGACCCGAATGGGAAAACTGGCTCGCGGCCCGCATTACAAATCAGACACATCGCTGGCCCGTTCACCTGGGGTTAAGCATAATCGGGTCAGGGCTGGGCGGGCTGACTGGAGATTTGCGATGGACCGTCGCCGCCTGATCCTCGCCACGGGAGCGCTGATTCCCGCCGCCGTGGCAAAGAGCGCCTTCGCGCAGTCGCAGCTGCCGCCGGCCCGGCCGACGCCGCAGGACGGCCCGCCGCCGGTCAGCGAGGAATACAAGCCCGGCCCGGCGTCGGCCTATCGGGCGCCCGCCTATCGGACGCCCGGCTATCAGAGCCAGCCCGCCGCGCCCGACAACGGCTATCCGCGCGACGACGGCGGCCCCCGCGGCGACAACTATGTCTCCCCGCCGCCGGGCGCCCGGCCGGCGTACGCCAATACCGATCACGCCGAGACCTATTCGCGCGAGGAGCTGGTCAACAGCGTGTCGGACTTCCTCGGCGTCACCGCCGAGGCGGCGGGCGCGGCCATCGAGCGGATCTTCCGCGAGAACGGCCGGCCGACCGGCTATATCGCCGGCGAGGAGCTGGCGGCGGCGATCACCGTCGGCCTGCGCTACGGCAAGGGCCTGCTCTACATGAAGAACCGCAAGACCCAGCCGGTGTTCTGGCAGGGGCCGTCGGTGGGCTTCGACCTGCGCGCCAACGGCAGCCGGGTGTTCACCCTGTGCTACAACCTGCAGTATCCGGACGCCATCTACCGGCGCTTCCCGGGCGTGGAGGGCTCGGCCTATCTGGTGGCCGGCATGGGCATCAACTACCAGCGCGCCGAGGACATCGTCCTGGCCCCCATGCGCGCCGGCGTCGGCCTCGGCGCGGGGGTGAACCTCGGGTATCTGTCGTACAGCCGGCACAGGAACTGGATCCCGCTGTAAGGGGGGATTGCTTCCCCCGCCCGGCGGCCCTTCGGGCCTGCCACCCTGCCCACAGAGGGGAAGGGATTGGGTCGCTCATTCTTGTCCCTCCCCTTTATGGGGAGGGTGGCCGCGAAGCGGACGGGTGGGGCAGCGCCGCCGTTGTGTTAATTTCACCCTTTACGCTTCGCCTTCGCCAGACGATGTAGCGGCCATGCCCGCCTTTCCCTCCGGCGCCACCATCCTGCAGGTCACGCCCGCGCTCGACGCCGGCGGGGTGGAGCAGACCACGCTCGACATCGCCGAGGCGGTGTGCGCGGCCGGCGGCCGGGCGCTGGTGGCCTCGTCCGGGGGGCGGATGGCGGCCGAGCTCGCGGCGCGGGGCGGGGAGCTGATCCCCCTGGCGCTCGACACCAAGAACCCCCTGGCCATGGCCCGCAACATCGGCCGGATCGAGCGGCTGATCCGCGCCGAGCACGTGGACCTGGTGCACGTGCGCTCGCGCGCGCCGGCCTTCTCGGCCATCCCCGCCGCGCACCGGGCGCTGGTGCCGGTGGTGACCACCTACCACGGCGTCTACGGCGCGCGATCCGGGGCCAAGCGCTGGTACAACAAGATGATGACGCGCGGCGACGTCACTATCGCCAATTCCGCCTACACCCGCGACCACATCATCGCCGAGCACGGCGTCGACCCCGCCTCGGTGGTGGCCATTCCGCGCGGTGTCGACCTGCGCCGGTTCGATCCGGCCGCGGTCCCGGCCGAGGCGGTCGAGCGGATGCGCGCGGCCTGGGGCGTGGAGCCCGGCGAGACCCGGCCGGTGCTGCTGCTGGCTGGACGGCTGACGCGCTGGAAGGGCCAGACCCTGGCGATCGAGGCCCTGGCCGGACTCAAGGACGAGGGCCTCGACGCCCTCCTGGTGGTCCTCGGCGACGACCAGGGCCGGGTCGGCTACGCCCACGAGCTCAAGGCCCTGGCCGAGAAGCTCGGGCTGGAGGATTCGGTGCGTTTCCCCGGCCACGAGACCGACATGCCGGCCGCCTACCTCGCTGCCGACATCGTGCTGGCGCCGTCGATCAAGCCCGAGGCCTTCGGGCGCACGGCGGTCGAGCCGCAGGTGATGGGGCGGCCGGTGCTGGCCGCCGCCCACGGCGCCGCCACCGAGACGGTGCTCGACGGCCAGACCGGCTGGCTGGTCGAGCCGGGCAGCCCCGAGGCCTGGACCAAGGCGCTCGGCGAGGCGATCGCCGCCGGTCCCGAACTGCAGGCTGAGATGGGCGCCGCGGGCCGGATCCGCGCCGCCGCCCTCTACTCGCTCGAAGCCATGGCCGCCTCCACCCTCGACGTCTACGCGCGGCTCTTGGCGAGGCAGCCGGCGTGAGACAGCCAGCGTGAGTGGGGCGGACAATCCCATCCGGCGGATCCTGGTCATCAAGCTCGGAGCCCTCGGCGACTTCGCCCAGGCTTTCGGCGTGATGCAGGCGATCCGCGCCGCGCACGCGGACGCCGAGATCACCCTGCTCACCACCCCGCCGTACGAAGAGGTGTCGCGCGACAGCGGCCTGTTCGACCGGATCGAGACCGACGGCCGGCTGCGCGGCCCAGGCGACTACTGGCGGGTGTTCCGGCGCCTCAGGGCCGCGCGCTACGACCGGGTCTACGACCTGCATACCTCCAGCCGCACCACCTGGTACCTGCCGTTCTTCTGGCCGCGGATTCCCGAATGGTCGGGCATTTCGCCGGGGGCCAGCTTCCGCCAGACCCGGCCCGACCGGACCCGGCTGCACAACCTGGACCGGCTGTGGGACCAGATCAATGTCGCCGGGATCGGCCCGGTCCACCCGATCGGCCAGGCGCCGGCGCCGGACCTCGGCTGGGCGATCCGGGCGGCGGGCGAGGATGTGGTGGAGCGGTTCGGGCTGACGCCGCCGTTCGCCCTTCTGGCCCCGGCCGCTTCGGCCACCGGAGAGGCCAAGCGCTGGCCGCTCGAGCGCTACGCCGATCTGGCCGGCTGGCTGGCGGGGCGGGGGATCCAACCGGTGGTGGTCGGCGGGCCGGGGGAGCGCGCGGTGGCCGCCTTCATCCGCGAGCGCGCGCCGGCGACGGTGGACCTGACCGGCCGCACCCGCGTGGTGGATCTCGCCGGGCTGGCGGCCAAGGCGCGGCTGATGGTCGGCAACGACACCGGCCCGACCCACTGGGGCGCCTACGCTGGCGCGCCGGGCCTGATGCTGATGTCGGTGATCTCCCGCGTCGGCCACTGCGAGCCCCGCGCCCGCCTGCAGACCCTCACCGTGGACGACCTCAAGGAGCTGCCGCTGGAGACGGTGACCGCGGCCCTGGAGGCGCAGGGGGTGGTGGGGGATAGGTCCGGCGCTGCGGAGCCGAAATCCTCCCCCTTCGAGACTCCGCTTCGCTCCGCACCTCAGGATGAGGATTTCTAATGAGAGCATTGAGCCAAAAGTCGTCCTCATCCTGAGGCGTCCGCGAAGCGGGCCTCGAAGGACGAGGGCGGGCCAACAAACGTCAGCCCAGACGCGCGAACACGCCCGCGCTCCCTTGCTATAAACCCGTTTGAAGATCATATGTTATGGGCGCGGAATTGGCCGATTCCGCGTTCGCCGCACCGTATCAACAGCCTGGAGAGAGTCCCTATTCGCCGTCCCATGCAAGCGCCGCCCGTCAAGGATGGACCGCGCATCAACGAAGACATTCGTGTCCCCCGCGTCCTCCTGATCGATCAGAACGGCGAAAAGCAAGGCGTCATGCCGACCACGTCGGCCATCGAGGCCGCCGAGGAAGCGGGTCTGGACCTGGTGGAGATCGTGCCCAACGCTGATCCGCCCGTCTGCAAGATCATGGATTTCGGCAAGTTCAAGTTCCAGGAACAGAAGAAGAAGAACGAGGCGCGCAAGCGCCAGAAGGTCGTCGAGATCAAGGAGATCAAGCTCCGCCCCAACATCGACACCCACGACTACGACGTGAAGGCCAAGGCCATGCATCGCTTCTTCGAGGAAGGCGACAAGGTCAAGGTCACCCTGCGCTTCCGCGGCCGCGAGCTGGCCCACCCCGAACTCGGCATGAAGCTGCTGCAGCAGGTGAAGCTCGATTTCGAACCGGTCGCCAAGGTCGAGTACGAGCCGCGCATGGAAGGCAAGCAGATGATCATGATCCTGGCCCCGCGCTAGGATCATAATTTGCGCCTGGGGAGCGGCGCGGCTTCCCGGTCAAACAAGCCGTCCTCGGTCTCAGGGGCTGACGCTCGTGGCCTGCGACGGGCGCGCGCCACCTCTGACCCAATAGCCACAGTCCGTGGGCTTGCGCCCCGCGGGGTTGTTCCCGGCGGCGGCGCGACCTATCAGCGTTCACATGTCCACGCTCGCACCCGAGGTGGGGCAGGCGGGACCGACACAGCAGCCGGTGTCCCCGGCCGCCCTGCCGACCCTGCTGTTCGTCGTCTTCATGAATCTGCTCGGCTTCGGGATGGTGGTCCCGCTGCTGCCGTTTTTCGCCAAGTCGTTCCATGCGGAGCCCTGGCAGATCAGCCTGGTGTTCTCGGCCTACGCCATGGGCGGCTTCGTCGGCGAGCCGTTCTGGGGACGGCTGTCGGACCGGATCGGCCGCCGGCCGGTGCTGATCTTCACCCTGGCCTGCAACTGCATCACCTACGGCCTGATGGCCTTCGCCCCCAACATCTGGGCCGCCTTCTTCATCCGCCTGTTCGGCGGCATGTTCGCCGGCAACGGCTCGGTGGTGCAGGGCTATATCGCCGACGTGACCCCGCCCGAGGACCGCCCCAGCAAGCTGGCCCGCATCGGCGTCGCCTACAACATCGGCTTCATCGTCGGCCCGACCCTGGCCGGCGCCCTGGCGCGGCCCGAACTTGGCCATGTGGGCTTTCGCGCCCCCTTCGTGGTCGCCTCGATGCTGGCGGCCCTGTCGTCGATCGGCGTGGCCGTCCTGGTGCGCGAGAGCCGCGCCCGGCGGACCGACATGCTGAACCAGCCGAGCCGCTGGGCCCTGTTCGGCGCGGCCGCCCGCCATCCGGTGGCCGGGCCGCTGCTGCTCTTGACCCTGGCCTCGGGCTTCGCCTTCAACGGCATCGAATCGATCTTCGGCTTCTGGGGCGAGAAGTCGTTCGGCTGGGGCCCGCGCCAGGTGGCCATCGTGTTCGGCTTCGTCGGCGTGACCAACGCGGTGGCCCAGTGGTTCATCACCGGCCGGCTGTCGCGCGCCTTCGGTCAGGCGCGGACCCTGGCCGCGGGGATGGCGCTGACGGTGGTCGCCACCCTCCTGGTCCCGCTGTCGCGCGGGCTGATCTCCACCACCGTGTTCATGGCGCTGATGGCGCTCGGCCAGTCGGTGGCCTTCCCCAACGTCGGGGCGCTGATCTCCCGCGTCGCTCACCAGGACCGGCAGGGCCAGGCGCTGGGCCTCAACAACGCCACCGCCGCCATGGCCCGGCTGCTCGGACCTCTGGCGGCGAGCCTGATGTTCTTCAACGTCACCATCGAGGGCCCGTACTACCTCGCCGCCCTCGTGGTTGCGCCGGCCATCCTCCTGGCCCTCGCCGCGGGGAGGCGGCTGAGCTCGGCTCAGGTGCTCTGACTGCGCGTCAGCGCTGAAATAAGTTCACCGCCAGGCGCGCCAAGAACACCAAGCCTACGCCCGATCTGGCCGCCGTTGAGATCGTCTCATCCCTCTTCGTGAGCTTGGTGTGCTTGGCGGTGAATCTTTACAGCGCTGACGCGCGAGGCTGATCTGCCGGCAGGGACGGTTGCACCGGCCAGGCTTTTCGCATACAAGCCCCGCTCTTCCGAAGCCGCCGGGCTAATGGCATGCCTTGGCGGTTTCCTGTTTGCCATCCTATGTGAGGACGGAGCCTTCGGGCCCCGCAGCGAAATGCCGAAACTGAAGACGAAGTCTGGCGCCAAGAAGCGCTTCAAGATCACGGCTTCGGGCAAGGTGAAGGCCGGCGTCGCCGGCAAGCGCCACCGCCTGATCAGCCACAATGCGAAGTACATTCGCACCCATCGCGGCACCAAGGTGATGTCCGACTCGGATGCGAAGACCATCAAGTCCTGGCTGCCGTACGGCTGAGCCAGCGACTGAACGCAAGATCTTGAGGTAGAATCGATATGGCACGCGTGAAAAGGGGCGTTACGTCCCACGCCCGACACAAGAAAGTTCTCGAGCAGGCCAAGGGCTTCTATGGCCGCCGCAAGAACACCATCCGCACGGCCAAGGCCGCGGTCGACAAGGCCGGACAGTACGCCTACCGCGACCGCAAGGTCCGCAAGCGCGCCTTCCGCTCCTTGTGGATCCAGCGCATCAACGCCGCCGCGCGCCTGGAAGGCATCACCTATTCCCGATTTATCAGCGGCCTTGAAGCCGCGGGGATCGAGATGGATCGCAAGGTTCTGGCGGACATCGCCATGGCCGATCCCGCCGCCTTCAAGGCCATCGCCGACAAGGTGCGCGCCGCGCTGGGCTAACCCCCGACCCGCTCATCCCCGCGCAAGCGGGGACTAAGGTCTTTGTTGAGGGTCTTTTCCCCGCGGCTCAGGTGACAACGCCTGGGTCCCCGCTTACGCGGGTCCGCGGGCAAGACGAGACCGATCACAAATGACCGACCTTACGACCCTCGAAACCGAGCTTTCCGCCCGGATCGCCGCCGCGCCCGACGGGGCGGCCCTGGAGGCCGTGCGCGTGGAGGCGCTCGGCAAGTCCGGCGCGATCTCGGCCCTGTTGAAATCCCTCGGCGGCATGAGCCCGGACGAGCGGCGCGAGCAGGGCCCGCGGATCAACGGCCTCAGGGACCGGATCGCCGCCGCCCTGGCCGAACGCAAGGCTGCGCTGGACGCCGCCGAACTCGACGCCCGGCTCAAAGCCGAGCGGGTCGACCTGACCCTGCCCCCGCCGCCGCGCCGCAAGGGCGCGGTGCATCCGACCATGCAGGTGATGGACGAGATGGTGGCGATCTTCGCCGACCTGGGCTTCGGCGTGGCCGAAGGTCCGGACATCGAGGACGACTTCCACAACTTCACCGCCCTGAACTTCCCGCCCAAGCACCCGGCGCGGGAGATGCACGACACCTTCTTCTTCAAGCCGGGCCCCGACGGGGACAGAAAGCTGCTGCGCACCCACACCAGCCCGGTGCAGGTGCGGACCATGCAAAAGACCAACACCCCGCCGCCGGCGCCGTGGATCGCCGCCGGCCAGGATCCGCCGATCCGCATCGTCGTGCCGGGCCGCACCTATCGCTGCGACTCGGACCAGACCCACACGCCCATGTTCCACCAGATGGAGGGGCTGGTGATCGACCGCGGCATCCACATGGGCCACCTCAAGTGGACGCTGCAGACCTTCATCAGCCGCTTCTTCGAGGGCGAAGTCGGCGCACGCTTCCGGCCGCACCACTTCCCCTTCACCGAACCGTCGGCGGAGATGGACATCCAGTGCGACCGCTCGGGCGGCGAGATCAAGGTCGGCCAGGGAAGCGACTGGCTGGAGGTGGTCGGCTGCGGCATGGTCCACCCCCATGTGCTGCGCAACTGCGGCCTCGACCCCGAAGTCTGGCAGGGCTTCGCCTTCGGCTTCGGCGTCGACCGGCTCGGCATGCTGAAGTACGGCATGCCGGACCTTCGCGACATGTTCGCCTCCGACACCCGCTGGCTGGCCCACTACGGCTTCTCGCCCTTCGTCGCCCCCAACCCGGCCTCGGGCCTGAGCTGAGCAGGACCACGCCATGAAATTCACCCTGTCCTGGCTGAAGGATCACCTCGCCACCGACGCGGGCGTGGACCGGATCGCCGAGGCCATGACCATGGCCGGGCTCGAGGTCGAGCACGTGGACGATCCGTCGGCCAAGCTGAAGAGCTTCAGCGTGGCGAGGATCGTCGAGGCGGTTCAGCACCCCAACGCCGACCGGCTGCGCGTCTGCCAGGTCGACACGGTGGACGGACGCAAGGAGATCGTCTGCGGCGCGCCGAACGCCAGAGCCGGCCTCGTCACCATCTACGCTCCGCTCGGCGCCTACATCCCCGGCTCGGGCATCACCCTCGAGGCCAAGCCGGTGCGCGGCGTGGTGTCGAACGGCATGCTGTGCTCGGCCAAGGAGCTTGAGGTCGCCGAAGAGAGCGACGGCATTCTGGAGCTCGACGGCGATCTTGCGGTGGGAACGCCGGCCGCCGAGGTGTTCGGCGCCGATCCGGTGATCGACTTCGAGGTGACGCCGAATCGGCCCGACTGGCTGGGCGTGGCCGGCATCGCCCGCGACCTCGCCGCCGCCGGCGTCGGCCGGCTGAAGGACCTGTCGGTGACGTCCGTCCCCGGGGCCTACCCCTGTCCGATCGCCGTCGAGGTCGATGGCGACGCCTGTCCGGTGTTCGCCGGCCGGGTGATCCGCGGGGTGAAGAACGGCCCGTCGCCGGCCTGGCTGCAGCAGCGCCTGCGCGCCATCGGCCTGCGCCCGATCTCGGCCCTGGTCGACGTGACCAACCTGTTGTCCTACGACCGCTGCCGGCCGCTGCACGTCTATGACGTGGCCAAGCTGACCGGAACGGCGATCGAGGCGCGGCTGGGGCGCGACGAGCCGGTCCCGGCCCTCGACGGCAAGACCTATGTGGCCACGCCGCAGATGTGCGTGATCGCCGACGGCTCGGGCGCGATCGGGCTCGGCGGCGTCATGGGCGGGGAGACCACCGGCTGCTCGGACGAGACCACCGAGGTGTTCGTCGAGAGCGCCTGGTTCGATCCGATCCGCACCGCCCAAACCGGCCGCGACACCGGAATTTCGTCGGACGCCCAGTACCGTTTCGCCCGCGGCGTCGATCCTGGCTTCGTGGTCCCCGGCCTGGAGCTGGCCACCCGGCTGATCCTCGATCTCTGCGGCGGCGAGCCGTCGCAGATCGTCGTCGCCGGACAGCCGCCCGCGCCGCCGCCGGCCTTCGACTTCGACCCCGGCTATGTGCATCGGCTGTCGGGCCTGTCCACGGGCCGCGACGGCGTGATCGAGATTCTCGAGCGGCTGGGCTTTCATCTGACGCCGGCCGGCGCGCACCTGCGCGTCCAGCCGCCGACCTGGCGGCGCGACGTGGACGGACCGGCGGACCTGGTCGAGGAAGTGGCGCGGATCGAGGGTTTCGCCGCCCTGCCGCTGACGCCCCTGCCGCACCAGGAGCCGCGGCCGGGCGGGGTGCTCACCGGCCGGCAGACCCGGCTGCGAATCGCCCGCCGCGCTCTGGCCGCGCTCGGCTATCAGGAGACCATCGGCTGGTCCTTCGTCAGCCAGGCCGACGCGGCCCGGTTCGGCGGCGGCGCCGACGCCCTGGTGCTGGCCAATCCGATCGCCTCCGACCTCGACTGCATGCGCCCCTCGGCCCTGCCGGGCCTGATCCAGGCCGCCCGCCGCAACGCCGCCCGCGGCTTCGGCGACGTGGCCCTGTTTGAGATCGGGCCGGTGTTCCTGGGCCTCGAGCCGCAGGACCAGCGCACGGTGATCGCCGCCGTCGCCTCGTCCTCCACCGTCCGTCGCTGGGACGGCGTGGTCGAAGACGCGCTCTTCGCGCTCAAGGGCGACCTGATGGACCTCCTGGCCGACCTCGGCGCGCCGATCGGCTCGCTGCAGATCGTGCAGGGCGGGACCAGCCCCTGGTGGCACCCCGGCCGCTCGGCGCGGGTCCAGCTCGGGCCGAAGGCGGTGATGGCCGAGTTCGGCCAGCTGCACCCGGCGGTGCTGCGCGCCATGGACCTGGACGAGATCCTCTACGGCTTCGAGCTCGTCGTCGACGCCCTGCCCGAGGTCAAGAGGAAGGCCGCCAAGGCTCGCGGGGCGCTGGATCTGTCGCCGCTGATGCCGCTGCGGCGCGACTTCGCCTTCGTGGTGGACCGCGACCGTCCGGCCGGCGACCTGGTGCGCGCCGCGCGCGGGGCCGACAAGGCCCTGATCGCCGACGCCCGCGTGTTCGACGTCTACGAGGGCAAGGGCGTGCCGGACGGCAAGCGCTCGATCGCCCTTGAGGTCCTGGTCCAGCCGCGCGACAAGACCCTGACCGAACCCGAGATCGAGGCGTTGAGCGGCCGCGTCGTCGCCGCGGTCGAAAAGGCGACGGGCGGGGTGCTGCGAGGGTAGGGGAGCCGCGAGGCCTTCGGGCCGGGAAGGGCGTCATGAGCAAATCCGGCATCGAACGTGGGCTAGAGGCGGCGTTGTTCGCGTCGCGGTGGCTGCTGGCGCCGTTCTTTGTCGGTCTCGTCTTCGCCCTGTTCATCTTGCTTGTCGTGTTCGGCGTCGATCTGTGGACCGATCTTCTGCACCTGATCGCCCTGCCGCCGGCCAAGATGGCCGAGGGCGGCATCGTCCTGGCCCTGTCGCTGATCGACCTGACGCTGACGGCCAGCCTGCTGCTCATCGTCATCTTCTCGGGCTATGAGAACTTCGTCTCGCGCATCGACACGGGCGACCACCAGGACCGGCCGGACTGGATGGGAACGATCGACTTCGCCGCCCTGAAGATGAAGCTGATGGCCTCCATCGTCGCCATCTCGGCCGTGGCCCTCCTGAAGAGCTTCCTGGTGGTGGCGGACGAGGGCGTGCACGACGAGAAGGCGCTGATCTGGCAGGTCGCCATCCACCTCACCTTCGTGGTCTCCAGCGTCCTGCTGGCGCTGATGGACTTCATCTCCAACCGCAGCGGCGGCCACGGCGGCGCACCGTCGTGAGCCCCGGGTTCCTGCAGCGGCCCGGCGATCGCCTGGCCTACCGCAAGGTCGAGGGTCGGGGTCCCACGGTGGTGTGGCTGGGCGGCTTCCGCTCGGACATGGTCGGGACCAAGGCCGAGGTGCTGGCCGGCTGGGCCGAGCGCACCGGGCGCGGCTTCGTGCGCTTCGACTATTTCGGTCACGGCGAGAGCGAGGGCCGGTTCGAGGACGGGACCATCGGCCGCTGGCGCGAGGACGCGCTGGCGGTGATCGACGCGCTGACCGACGGGCCGCTGGTGCTGGTCGGCTCGTCGATGGGCGGGTGGATCGCCTGCCTCCTCGCCCTGGCGCGACCCGACCGGATCAGGGCCATGGTGCTGATCGCCCCCGCGGCCGACTTCACCTCGGCGCTGATGGAGGCCGGCATGTCCGCCGAGGCGCGGGCGGAGATGGCGGCGACCGGCGTCTGGCTCCGGCCGTCGGACTACGGCGATCCCTATCCGATCACCCGCGCCCTGGTCGAGGACGGGCGCGCCTGGTCGGTGCTGCCAAAGGACGATGGAGGCCAGATCGCCTTCGACGGGCCGGTGCGCATTCTGCAGGGCGGCGAGGATCCCGACGTGCCCTGGCGCCACGCCTTGCGCCTCGCCGACGCCCTGTCGTCGCGCGACGTGGTCTTCACCCTGGTCAAGGACGGCGATCACCGCCTGTCGCGGCCGGTGGATCTGGCGCGGATGATCGCCGCCGTGGACGAGGTGGCGGGGTAGGCTCGCCCGCGTCGTTCGACCGCCGTCGCGGGAGCCGTCACGCGGTCTGAAGCGCCGTCGCGAGCTCGGCGAACGCCTGTCGAAGATCGGTCAGATGGGCGCAGAACGCCGCCGCCGGATCGATCCGCCCCGAATCGGCCTGGATCTGTTCGCGGGAGAGCGTCAGGGCGGGCCTCGTGGCCAGCGGCGTCGCGTGCACGAATTGCAGAACCTGTTGGAGCTGTTCGGCGGCGTAGCCGCCGCCGTGGCCGCCATAGGATACGATCATCGCCGGCTTTGCAGCCCATTCCCCGTAGACATGGTCGATCGCGTTCTTCAGCGCGGCTGGATAGCCCCCGTTGTACTGCGGCGTGACGAAGACGAAGGCCGGCGCCTCGGCGATCTTCCGGCTCCACGCGCGGGTATGCTCGAACGCATACTGACCCTGCTGCGGCAAGCCCGGCTCATCGTCCATCGGCAGAGGCCAGTCCCGGAGATCGACCACCTCGAGGGCCAGACCGGCCGCTTCCCGGCCGACCGCGGCGACCCAGTGGGAGATCTGGATGGCGAGGCGGTTGGGGCGCACGCTGCCGGCGATGACGAGGCCTGGAGATGTATGTATCATACACGCATCTTAGAGCCTTCGGGGCAGGGGTGTAAAGGGTGTATAATGCAAGCAATGTCGACGAGCTCGCCGCGGCGCTCGTCGATATCATCGTCTTCTTCGGCAGCCCGCGACGCGTCGAACTCCTGCTCCGCGAGGCCGAGGTCGACCTCGACCACGCCTTGTTCCCCCTGCTCGTGTGTCTGGCGACCTGCGGCCCGCTCAGCGTCGCCGGCCTTTCCGACCAAATCGGACGGGATCACACGACCATCAGCCGCCAGCTTTCCAAGCTCGAGAGCCTTGGCCTCGTGGTCAGGGAGAGCAGCGGCGCCGACCGGCGGGTGCGGACCGTGAGCCTGACCGCCGCGGGCGACGCGATCGCCCAAGCCGTGACCGCGGCCCGCAGACGTCTGCTGTCCACGGCGCTCTCCGACTGGAGCCGGAGCGACCTGGAGACCCTTGCGCACCTCAACCGTCGTCTGGTCGACACGCTGACCGTCGCCGCCCGGACGCGGGCCTAGGCCGCCCTGCCTGCGGATGAACTTGGGATGGGCCCCGCGCGGGATATTCAGCCTCGCCGCCCTACCGTCGCAGCTCCTCGCCGATCATCTCGCGGACGCCCCTGAGGTCGGGGCGCTTGAGGGCCATGGCGACGTTGGCGCGGAGCCAGCCGAGCTTGTCGCCGCAGTCGTAGGTGGTTCCGTCGTATTCGAGGGCGTGGAAGGGGCTGCCCCCCGCCAGCATCTTCAGCATGGCGTCGGTCAGCTGGATCTCGTTGCCGGCGCCGCGCTCCTGGGTCGACAGGATGTCGAACACCTCGGGCTGCAAGAGATAGCGGCCGGAGATGAACAGGTTGGACGGCTCGGTCCCGGCCGCCGGCTTCTCCACCATGCCGGTCATCGGGTTGAGCCGGCCGGACTGGCCGTCGAGCGCGACGATGCCGTACTGGTGGGCCATGCCGGGCGGGCAGGGCTCGACGACGACGATGTTGGAGCCGCCGGTCTGTTCGTAAGCGGCGATCATCTGCGCGGTGCAGCCGGGCGTCGCGTCCATGATCATGTCGGGCAGAAGCACGGCAAAGGGCTCGTCGCCGATGATGTCGCGGGCGCACCACACCGCGTGGCCGAGGCCCTTGGGCTCCATCTGCCGGACATAGCTGATCTCGCCCTCCTTGGGCAGGTCGGCCAGGAGTTCGTCGAGCAGGGCGGTCTTGTTCTTGGCCTTGAGCGTGGCCTCGAGCTCGACCGAGTGGTCGAAATAGTCCTCCATCGCCGTCTTGCCCCGGCCGGTGACCAGCACGAAGTGCTCGATCCCCGCCGCCCGGGCCTCGGCCAGCACATAGTGGATCAGCGGCCGGTCGACGACGGTCAGCATCTCCTTGGCCACGGTCTTGGCGGCCGGCAGCATGCGGGTGCCGAGCCCGGCCACCGGGAATACGGCCTTGCGGATCTTCTTCATGCCACCCCCTGGAACGTCGGGCCTTTTAGGTTCGGGACGGTTTATATTTCCTGATTGTAACGACCGACCTCCGGATGAGCCGCCAGGCGCGGCTTGACCTCGTTGCGGAACAGGTCGCGCATGTCGTCTTCGGAGCGCATGCTCTCCACCACCACCACCAGCTCGGGCTTGTTGGACGAGGCGCGCACCAGCACCCAGGAGCCGTCCTCCAGCGCCACGCGCACGCCGTTGACGGTGATCACCTCGGTGATCTTGCGGCCGAGGATCTCGCCGCCGCGCGCCGCCAGGTCCTGGTATTCCTTCACCACCTGATCGACGACGCCATATTTCACCTCGTCGCCCGCGTGCGGGCTCATGGTCAGGGAGGTGAAGGCCGGCGGCAGGGCCTGGCGCAGCTCGGACAGTGTCTTGCCGGGGTTGCGGTCCAGCATCTGCAGCACGGCCGCGGCGGCGACGAGGCCATCGTCATAGCCGTAGCCGAGCGGCTTTGAGAAGAAGAAGTGGCCCGACTTCTCGAAGCCGGCCAGGGCGCCGAGTTCGGCGGTCTTGCGCTTGATGTAGCTGTGGCCGGTCTTCCAGTAGACCACCGTGGCGCCGTTGGCCTTGAGGATGGGGTCGGTGGCGTAGAGTCCGGTGGACTTCACGTCGACCACGAAGGTGGCGTTCTTGTGCAGGGCGGAGAGGTCGCGCGCCAGCATCAGGCCGATCTTGTCGGCGAAGATCTCCTCGCCGGTGTCGTCCACCACGCCGCAGCGGTCGCCGTCGCCGTCGAAGCCGAGCGCCAGGTCGGCGCCCTCGCGCTTCACCGCCTCGGCCATGGCGTGCAGCATCTCATGGTCTTCGGGATTGGGATTGTACTTGGGGAAGGTCCAGTCGAGCTCGGTGTCCATCGGGATCACCTCGACGCCCATCCGCTCCAGGGCCTGGGGCGCGAAGGCGCCGGCCGTGCCGTTGCCGCAGGCGGCGACCACGCGCAGCTTGCGGCTGATCCGGGTCTCGGACACCGAGGCGATATAGCGCTCGCGCACGCCGTCGACCCGGTGCACCACCCCGCCGGCGCGCTCCACGCCCTTGCCGCCGAGGACGATGTCCTTCAGGGGCCCGATCTGCTCCGGGCCGAAGGTCTTGGGCTTGTCCGAACCCATCTTCACCCCGGTCCAGCCGTTCTCGTTGTGGCTGGCGGTGACCATCGCCACGCAGGGGGCGTCGAGGTCGAACTGGGCGAAATAGGCCATGGGCGAGACCGCGAGGCCGATGTCCAGCACCTCACAGCCGGCCGAGACCAGGCCCAGCATCAGCGCCTGCTTCACCGACAGGGAGTAGGAGCGGAAGTCGTGGCCGACCACGATGCGGGGCTTCACGCCCTGCTCGTGAATCAGGGTGCCGAGGCCGAGGCCGAGGGCCTGGATGCCCAGAAGGTTGATCTCCTTCTCCAGGATCCAGCGGGCGTCGTATTCGCGAAACCCGGTCGCCTTCACGAGAGGAAGGGTTTCGTACTCGAGGGTGTTCGGCTGGATGTCGGCGCGCGGAATCTGCGAGGTCATGGAGGCCTTCTTTTCGGGACGCGCCAGTAGTAGGCGCACACTATGACTGCTGCAATGCAGCGGGCGAAGCGAGGTTGCCGGCGGGCCCTAGACGACCCCTTGCCGGAGCAGGTCGTGGATGTGCAGGATACCGACCGGGCGACCGTCCTCGACCACGAACAGGACGGTGATCCGGCCCTGCATCATGTTTAGGGCTTCGACGGCGAGGGCGTCGGGCGCGATGGTCTTGGGCGCCTGGCTCATCACCTCGCCGGCGGTATGGGTGGTCCAGCTGTCGAACTTGCGCCGCAGGTCGCCGTCGGTGATCACCCCCGTGAGCCGGCCGTCCGCATCCACCACGCCGAGCGCGCCGAAGTGACGGGCCGTCATCACCAGGACGGCCTCGGCCATCGGCAGGTGGGGCGGCACCAGCGGCAGCTCCTCGCCGGTGTGCATCAGCTCCGCCACGGTTTTCAGCGCCGCGCCGAGCTTGCCGCCCGGGTGAAAGACCTTGAAGTCGTGGGCGGTGAAGCCGCGCTTCTCCAAAAGGGCCACGGCCAGGGCGTCGCCCATGGCGATCTGCAGGGTGGTCGAGGTGGTGGGCGCGTTGAGGGCCCCGGCGGCCTCGGGCGCGTCGGGGATCAGAAGCCGGTGGTCGGCGGCGCGGCCGAGCGTGCTGTCGCCGTCGGCGGTCACGGCGATCAGCGGTATGGCGAACCGTTTGGCGTAGGCGATCACGTCGGCCAGCTCGCGGTTGGCGCCGCCCTTGGACAGCAGCAGCACCGCATCGTCCGGGCCGATCATGCCGAGATCGCCGTGGCTGGCCTCGTTGGCGTGGACGAACATGGCCGGCGTGCCGGTGGAGGCGAAGGTGGCGGCGATCTTGCGGCCCACATGGCCCGACTTGCCGACACCGGAGACGACCACCCGCCCCTTCAGCCCGTGGATCAGCTCGACGACGGCGGTGAAGGCTTCGCCCAGGCCCGCGCCCATGCTCTCGAGCGCCTTGGCTTCGATCGCCAGCACCCGTCGGCCGACCGCCGCGGCGTCGAAGGCCTCCGCCAGCTTGCGGGCCGGCATCAGTATGGCCCCTTGAGCTGCGCCTTGTCGGAGGGAGCGACGACCTTCGCGGCCGGCGGCGGCTTCTTAGGCCGGGTCTCCATCCAGGTGGCGTGTCCGAACGGTTTGGGCGAGCGGGCGCCCTGGCCCTGCGGATAGACGCTCGCCAGGGCGATCAGGGCGACGGCGAGAAGGGCGGCGAGCGGATAGAAGACGCGATCGGGCAGCATGGCGGGTTCATAGCAAGCGGCGGCGTCGCCGCCAAAGGCTGGTTGCGGCCCGCGCCGCCGGCCTTGGCCCTGTCGCGACGGTCGCCAAACCCGGCGCGGCCATCAAATATCAGGCATCTGCCCGGGTTTTGCGCATTTTTTGCAAGAACTTTACACAATCCTACCATGATTGATCGTAAAAGGGGGTTCAAGACCGCGTAAGCGGCCCCATCAGGAAGGACACCCCATGAAGATCATCGCCCTTGGCGCAGCCGTGCTGGCCCTGTCGGCTCCGCTTTTCGCCCACGCCGCATCGAGCGCCGACGACCGGACCAGCGCCGTCGCCGTGCGCTACGGCGATCTCGACCTCAGCCGGACGCATCAGGCCGCGGTGCTGCTCGACCGGATCGATGTCGCCTCCATGGAAGCGTGCGGCGCCTATCAGGGCAGCCTGCGCGAGTACCAGGCGGCGGTGCGCGATTCCGAGTGCTACCGCGCGAACGTGCAGCAGGCGGTCGCCGCCATCGGTGCGCCGGTCGTCACCAGCCTGTACGGCCATCGCTCGGCCCAGGTCTCGGTCGGCATGCGGTAGGACGCGCCCGGTCTCAAATCCTCCCCATCGCAGATGGGGAGGCGGGCCGCGCGAAGCGCGGAATGGCGGCCGCAACCGTCTCGTACGCCCCCCCCCCGGCCTTCGGGAGGGCAAGCTAGGTTCTCAACACCGCGTCGGTGGCGCGGACCAGGCCGTCGATGACGCCGGGCTCGGTCGAGGCGTGGCCGGCGTCCCACACCAGATTGAACCGGGCGTTCGGCCAGGCGGACTTCAGCCGCCAGGCGGTCTCCAGCGGGGTGACCACGTCGAACCGCCCCTGGACGATCCAGCCCGGCAGGTGGGCGAAGCGCGGGACCTGCTCCAGGAGCCAGCCCTCGTTCGGGAAGAAGCCGCCGTTCATGAAATAGTGGCACTCGATGCGCGCGAAGGCGACGGCGAAGTCGGCCTCGTTGAATTTCGAGGGGCGCGCCTCGGGCCCCCGGATCGAGATGGTGTCGCCCTCCCACCGGCTCCAGGCGGCGGCGGCCTCGCGCTGCACCGCCTTGTCTGAGTGGGTCAGCCGGCGATGGTAGGCGCCGAGAAGGTCGTCCCGTTCGGCCTCCGGTATGGGCGCCAGGAACCGCTCCCACGCATCGGGAAACAGCGAGCAGGCCCCGTCCTGATAGAACCAGCGTACCTCGCGCTTCGTCAGGGCGAAGATGCCGCGCAGGACCAGGGCGTCCACCCGCTCGGGATGGGTGGCGGCGTAAGCCAGGGCCAGAGTCGAGCCCCATGAGCCGCCGAACACCGTCCAGCGTTCGCAGCCGACCCGTTGACGCAGCCGCTCGATGTCCTCGATCAGCGCCCAGGTGGTGTTGTCGTCGAGCGAAGCGTTGGGCCGGGACTTGCCGCAGCCGCGCTGGTCGAACAGCATCATCCGCCAGCGCTTGGGATCGAAGAAGCGGCGCATGGTGGGGTTGATCGCCCCGCCGGGACCGCCGTGCAGGATCACGCAGGGGCGGCCGGCGGGATTGCCGCACTCCTCGTAATAGATTTCATGCGCGCCGCCGGTCTCGGCCCAGCCGTAGGCGAAGGGCTCATTCTCCGGAAAGAGGGCGCGACGCGACTGGCCGCTCTGGATCGTCATCTTCTTCCGGCTTAGCGTGGCCTTGTCGCTAGGGGAAGCGCCGGCCGAGCCAATCCAGCAGGATCCGGTTCACCTGCTCGGGCGCCTCCTGCTGGGTCCAGTGGCCCGAACCTTTGACCAGGGCCTTCTCCAGGTCGGGAATGAAGGCCTCCATCCCGTCGGCGGAGGAGGGCGGCAGGACGGCGTCGTTTTCCGCCATCACCATCAGCGCGGGGACGTCGACGGTGGCCGGAAGGTCCGCCGAACGCTCCCAGTTGCGGGTGATGTTGCGATACCAGTTGATGCCGCCGGTGAAGCCCGTGCGGGTGAAGGTGTCGACGAACACCTCGAACTCCGCGTCGGTCAGGAAGCGGGCGCGGTTGTCGGTCTTGGCATCGTAGGCTTGGACCATCCTCACCAGCGGGAAGACCGAGGGGGCGTCCTTGGCCCGTTCTGTGGCGAACCCTTTCGACTCGCCGCCCGACAGGCTGTCGAGGGCGCCGCCGCCCGCCGCGGAGCGCTGCGGCGGGCGGCGCAAGAAGAAGTCCATGGTCGCGCGGGCATTCTTGGCCAGGGCCGCGTCGGCTTCGCCGGGCTTCTGGAAGTGGACGATGTACATCTCCTCGCCGAGCCGTGTCCGCATGATGGCGATCGGGTCGAAGGCCGCGCGCGGCTGGAACGGGGTGTTGAGCCCGATCACGCCGGCGGTCCGGTCCGGATGGCGCAGCGGCATCTGCCAGACGATCGCCCCGCCCCAGTCGTGGCCGCACCAGATGGCCTTCGCCGCGCCCAGATGGTCGATCAGGCCGACGAGATCGCCGGTCAGGTGCTCCATGTCGTAGGCTTCGACCGGCTCCGGGCGCTCGGTCAGGCCATAGCCGCGCTGGTCCGGCGCGATGACCCACCGCCCGGCCTCGGCCAGAGCCTTCAACTGATGCCGCCAGGAGTAGGCCAGTTCGGGAAAGCCGTGCGAGAACACCACGGGCACGCCCTGGCCCTTCGGGCCGGCCTCGTAATAGGCCATCTTCAGGCCGTTCACCGTGGCGTACTGCACCGGCGGCATGTCGGGAATGGTGTCGGTCATGGGGCCTCCCTGCTTTTCTGAAGGCTAGCAGGATGACGCGCGGGTAGGCGAGGGGGATCGGACGGGTGACCGTATCCAATACAGCGCCAACCTTGTCGTCATCCCGGATAAGGCCTGCGGCCTTCCCGGTATGGCGACAATGATGGGACGGCCCCCTCAGGGGACCGGATCGTCCCCTACAGGCCCGGAAGCTTGCTCTTCGCCTTGACGGGGGCGCGGGCGATGATCACCGGCTGGTCGCCGGTCAAGGATTTGATCTTCGCCTGTTCGGCCACGGGGTCGATCGGCGCCGCCGGGGTCGCGGCGCCGCCGGTGGGGTCCTTGGCGGCCGCTGGCGCGGACTTCTTCCAGAACAGGATCTTGTCGGCGAACGAGCGGTCCTTGTGGGCGATCGAGCCGAACTCGTCGTCCATCACATAGCGGATCAGCGGGTCGGCCTTGGACGCGCCGGCGCGATTGGCCAGGAGGGTTTCGCCGGTGCTGCGCTCGGCCTTCTCGCGTTCGCCGAGCAGGGCCAGGCGGGCGGAGCTTTCCGGCTGCAACTCCTGCGGACGCGGCTCGCCGGGCGCCGGCGGACGCAGGGCGTAGTCGGGCGGCACCACCAGCGGCGCCTTGGACACGACCTTGAACTCGTCGGGCGCGTTGGGATTGAAACCGATCGCGGTGTCGTGGTGGAAGCAGCCGCCGAGCGCGACCGCCGCCGATGTCAGGGTCGCCGCCAGGGCGATGGTCTTCAAGGCTGAACGCATGCTCGTCCTGTATCGTCGGCCCCCCGGCCAACACAAGACCGAGTGGTTACCTCATTCGTTGCGGTCCCGCAAACGTCGTCGGGTCGCAGGGGTCAGACCGGAGCGTCCGGGCCGGGCTTGGGCTGTGGCCGCAGGGTGTCGAGCAGCAGCAGGGCGACGCCGACGCTGATGGCGCTGTCGGCGACGTTGAAGACCCAGGGGAAATGCAGGCCGCTGAAATCGAGGAAGTCGATCACGTGGCCGAGCCGGATGCGGTCGATCAGGTTGTTGCCGACCGCCCCGCCCATGACCAGCCCGAGGGCCACGGCCGTCAGCCGCCGCTCTGTCCTGCGGGCCAGCGCGGCAAGGACGGCGATGACCACCAGGGCGAACAGAATCAGCATCACGCGCCCAAACAGGCTGTCGGCCCGCAGCATGCCGAAGGAGACGCCGGGGTTCAGTACGCCGGTCAGGCTGAAGAAGGGCGTCACCGGCAGGCTCTGGCCCAGCTCCAGCTTCAGGCCGTGGATGATCCACAGCTTGGACAACTGGTCGGCGATGATCGCCGCCGCCGCGACGCCCAAGGCCAGCCAGCCGTTGGCGGTGATTGCGGGGGGTTTGGGCGCGTCGATCGCGGGGGCTTCAGTGGTCATGTGGAAATCGGCTCGACGAATGCGGCGCGGCGAAAAATCTGAAGTCATGCGCGGGCCTGACCCGAGCACCCAGCAACTCCAGCCCTTGGGCGGTTGGGTCTTCGGGCCTCCCACCGGCTTGCGCGGGTGTCCGCCCGAGGATGACAGGAGAGCTTGAACTAGGCATGTGAATGCCGCTCATCCCACTCACTCACCGCCGCCTCGCAGCGCAGGCAAAGGCGGGTGGTCGCCTTGACCTCGGGCAGGATGCGCCAGCAGCGGTCGCATTTCAGGCCCTCGGCCGGGGCGTAGTCCACGAGGCAGGGCTCGGTCACCTCGGCGGAGGATTGCAGGACGGCGCTCGAGGTGCGCAGCACTTCGGCGAGGTCCAGGCCGTCGAAGGCGGTGGCCAGGTCCGGCGAGAGGGTGATCGCCGGCGCGGCCTCGAGGGCCGAGCCGATCTCCTTGCTGCGCCGGCGCTCCTCGAGCCGTTCGGTCACCGCGCCGATCACCGTTTCGACCTCGGCCCAGCGTTTGGCTTCGGCCGGGTTCTCCCAGGCCGCGGGCGTCTCCGGAATCGGCCGGACGGCGTTCGGCCCGGCCTCGGGGAAGCGCGTCCCCCACGCCTCCTCGGTGGTGAACGGGATCAGCGGCGACAGCCAGGCGGTCAGGCGGTCGAACACCAGGTCCATCACCGTGCGCGCGGCGCGCCGCCTGGGTTCGGACGGCGTGTCGCAATAAAGGCTGTCCTTGCGGACGTCGAAAAACAGGGCCGACAGGTCGGCGTTGCAGAAGTCGGTCACCTGCCGCAGCACGCTGTTGAAGGCGTAGCCGGTGTAGGCGGCGCGCACTTCCCCATCGAGCCGCCACAGCCGGTGCAGGATGTAGCGCTCGAGCGGCGGCAGGGCGTCGTAATCGACGCGTTCGGCGTCCGTGAAGCCTTCGAGAGCGCCGAGCAGATACCGCAGCGTATTCCGAAGCTTGCGGTAATTGTCCGACACCGTCTGCAGCACCACCGGACCGATACGCTGGTCCTCGGTGTAGTCGACCGTCGCCACCCAAAGGCGGATGATCTCCGCGCCCGACTGCTTGATGATGGTCTGCGGCTCGACGGCGTTGCCGAGCGATTTGCTCATCTTCTCGCCCTGGTCGGTCAGGGTCATGCCGCAGGTGACCACCTCGCGGTAGGGCGCGCGGCCGCGGGTGCCGCAGCTTTCCAAGAGCGAGGACTGGAACCAGCCGCGCGACTGGTCCGAGCCTTCCAGGTATACGTCCGCCGGCCAATGGCTGGCGTCCGGCCCGCCCTCGCGGCCCTCGATGGTGAAGGCGTGGGTGCAGCCGCTGTCGAACCAGACGTCGAGGATGTCGGTGACCATCTCGTAGTCGGCGGGATCGCGTCCCTCGCCGAGGAAATGGGCCGGCTCGGCGGCGTACCAGGCGTCGGCGCCGCCCTTGATCATGGCCCCGACGATGCGGGCGTTGACCGCGGGGTCCTTCAAGGGCTCGCCGGTCCGCTTGTCGACGAACATGGCCAAGGGCGTGCCCCAGGCGCGCTGGCGCGAGATCAGCCAGTCCGGCCGGGTCTCAACCATGCCGCGCAGCCGGCTCTTGCCGCTTTCGGGATAGAAGGCCGTGGCGTCGATGGCGCCCAGCGCCGCCTCGCGCAGGGTCGGGCCGGACGCCACGGTCTCCAGCGGCCGGTCCATCTTGATGAACCACTGGGCGGTGTTGCGGAAGATCACCGGCGCTTTGGAGCGCCAGGAGTGAGGATAGGAGTGCTCCACCCGTCCGCGCGCCAGGAGGGTTCCGGCCTCGATCAGCTTTTGCATCACCGCGTCGTTGGCCGGGCCGAACTTGCCCGTCTTCTTGCCCTCGGTCTCCATCACCTTCAGCCCGCCGAACAGGGGCACGGACGGATAGTAGGCGCCGTCGGGATCGACGGTATCGGGGATGTCGCGGTGACCGTTCGCCAGCCAGACGGCGTAGTCGTCCGCGCCGTGGCCGGGGGCGGTGTGCACGAAGCCCGTGCCGGCGTCCTCGGTCACGTGCTCGCCGGCCAGCAACGGAACCTCGAAGCCGTAGCCGGGGTCGAGATGGGCCAGGGGGTGGGCGCAGATCAGTCCGGCGGGATCGACCGGTTCGGCCCGGCGCCAGCGAGCGATCTTGGCGGCGGCGCGCACGCCGTCGGCCAGCTTGTCGGCGACGATCAGCCGGTCGCCGGGCTTGGCCCAGGGTTCGAACGCCAGCCCTTCCTCCATGGCCTCGACCTCGTAGAGACCATAGGCGATGTCGGGATTGAAGCTGATCGCCCGGTTGGCCGGGATGGTCCAGGGCGTGGTGGTCCAGATGACGATGGAGGCGTCGTTGGGCTGCAGGCGGAAGACGTTGTCGCCGCGCGGGTCGTCCGAGTGGGCGTAATGCTCCTCCTCGTACATCTTCACCGGGAACTTGACCCAGATCGTCGGCGAGGTGTGCGGATGGTACTCGACCTCGGCGTCGGCCAGGGCGGTGCGCTCCACCGGGCTCCACATCACCGGCTTGGAGCCGCGATAGAGCTGGTCCGACATCAGGAACTTGTGGAACTCCGAGACGATCTTGGCCTCGGTGGCGAAGTCCATGGTGGCGTAGGGCGCCTCCCAGCGGCCGAGGATGCCCAGCCGCTTGAACTCGACCTTCTGCGCCTCGATCCACTGGGCGGCGTAGGCGCGGCACTGGGCGCGGAACTCGGCCACCGGCACGTCGTCCTTGCGCTGGCCCTTGGCCCGGTACTGCTCCTCGATCTTCCACTCGATCGGCAGGCCGTGGCAGTCCCAGCCGGGCACATAGTCGACGTCGTAGCCGAGCAGGAAGCGCGAGCGGACCACGAAGTCCTTCAGCGTCTTGTTCAGGGCGTGACCGATGTGGATCGCGCCGTTGGCGTAGGGCGGGCCATCGTGCAGCACGAACAGGGGCGCGCCGGCGTCCTGCCGGGCCTTGCGGATGGCGCGGTAGAGGTCGGCCGCCTCCCACTTGGCCAGGATCTCCGGCTCGAGCTTGGGCAGGCCCGCGCGCATGGGAAAGGGCGTCTCGGGCAGGAACACCGTCTCGCGATAGTCGCGGCGGGCGGCGGTTTCAGAAGGGGTGTGGTCGTCGGCCATGGGACTTGTCCGCGGGTTCATATCACAGGAGCGCAGGACCGGCGTGCGCGGGGCTGAGGGCCCTGAGGCGTCACGCCGGGCGGATAATTCGCGGAATCTGCAGGCCGGAGCGCATGCGGCCGATGTAACATCGGCGCCGGGGTCCCGCTACCCCCTGATGCTGAGCGGGGCCGGCCGGGGCGTCACACCCGCCGCCGCTCCCGGGGCGCGATCTTCACCGCCAAGAGCCGGCCCTCCCGCAGCAGGATGAAGTCGGTGGAGACGTCTACGGCGTCGTGGTCGAGCTGGCGCAGAAGGTCGTCGAGGCCGGTGACGGTGCGCCCGCCGACGGCCAGGATCATGTCGCCCGGCAGGATGCCGCAGAGATCCGCCGGGCCGCCGGGGGCGAGGGCGGTGACCCGCACACCGTAGAGCTGTTCGAGGTCGAGGTCGGCCCGGACCTGCGGCGGGATCGGCGCCTGCTGCGCCACCACGCCGATCGAGGCGCGCCGCACCCGGCCGTGCGCCAGGATCTCGCCCATCACCAGCCGGGCGGTGTTGGCGGCGACGGCGAAGCAGATGCCCTGGGCGCCGGCGATGATGGCGGTGTTGATGCCCACCACCTCGCCCGCGGCGGTCACCAAGGGCCCGCCGGAGTTGCCGGGGTTCAGCGCCGCGTCGGTCTGGATCAGATCCTCGATCATCCGTCCGCGCTCGCCGCGCAGCGACCGGCCGAGCGCCGAGACCACGCCGGCGGTGACCGTCGCCTCGAACCCCAAGGGCGCGCCGATGGCGATCACCAGTTGGCCGCGCCGGATCTGCTTGCTGTCGCCGAGGCGGGCGGCCGGAATGTCGCTGGGCGCGTCGAAGCGCAGCACGGCGAGGTCGGTGTCGGGATCGTCCCCGACCAGCGAGGCCTGGTGCGGGCGCCCGTCGGGGCCGACGATCTCATGGCGGCGCGCGCCCTGCGTCACATGGTGGTTGGTCAGAATTAACCCGTCGCCCACCACCACCCCGCAGCCGACGCCGTTGGCGCGCAGCGGCGCCACCCGCACCACGCTCGGCCCGACCGCGTCGACCGCGCGGATCACCGCCTGCGAATAGGCGTCGAGCAGGCTCACATCGATGGGTTCGGTCGGATGGGACGGCTGCAGCACCGGGGTCAGGCGGGGTTCGCGCCACAGGTCGAGCGGCTGGCGCTTCGCCGTTTGCGACGGCGCCAGCGCGCCGTATTTGGTCGCCTTGCGATACCGCTTCATCCGCCGCCCTCTCGCCCCGAATTAACCAAAGCTTGGGCGGTGAAGCGAGCCGGTTAGTCGTTTGGGCGAGCCGAATCCGGCGCCCCAAAACGGGTGACGGGCCTGTCGAGTATCCCTAGAACGCGGGAAACGGAGATTGTGCTCATGGTGGACGCCGCCCGCTTACAGAACTTCATCGACGCGGTCTGGGACACGGCGGTGGTCCCGACCCTGGTCGACTACATCCGTATTCCCAACAAGTCGCCGGCCTTCGACGCCGACTGGGCCAAGGCCGGGCACATGGACGCCGCGGTCAAGCTGCTCGAGGGCTGGGCGCGCGAACGCCTGCCCACCCTGCCGGGCGCGACCCTCGAGGTGGCGACCCTGCCCGGCCGCACGCCGGTGATCCTGATCGAGGTTCCCGGCCAGGTGGACGACACCGTCCTGCTGTACGGCCACCTCGACAAGCAGCCGGAGATGACCGGCTGGTCCGAGGGCCTTGGCCCGTGGACGCCGGTGATCGAGGGCGACAAGCTTTACGGTCGCGGCGGCGCCGACGACGGATATTCCATGTTCGGCGCCCTGTCCTCGCTGATGGCGCTGCGCGAGCAGGGCGTCCCCCACGCCCGCTGCGTGATCCTGATCGAGGCTTGCGAGGAGAGCGGCAGTTACGACCTGCCGTTCTACGTCGACCATCTGGCCGCCCGGATCGGCGATCCGTCGCTGGTGGTCTGCCTCGACAGCGGCTGCGGCAACTACGACCAGCTCTGGCTGACCACCTCGCTGCGCGGCGTCACCGCCGGCGTGCTGAGGGTGGATGTACTGAGCGAAGGCGTGCATTCGGGCGACGCCTCCGGCGTGGTGGCGTCGAGCTTCCGCATCGTGCGCGAGCTGATGTCCCGGCTCGAGGATCCCCGCACCGGCGAGGTGCTGCTCGACGATCTCTACGTCGATATCCCGGGCGAGCGGATCGAGCAGGCCAAGGTGGCGGCCGCGGCCCTCGGCGAGGAGATCTACTCGAAGTTCCCGTTCGTCGACGGCATGACGCCCGTCACCGACGATCTGGTGCAACTGATCCTGAACCGCACCTGGCGGCCGCAGGTGGCGACCATCGGCGTCGAGGGAATTCCCTCGCTGAAGGACGCCGGAAACGTGCTGCGGCCCTATACGTCGGTGAAGCTCAGCCTGCGCCTGCCGCCGACCCTGGACGCGCAGACCGCGGGCGGGCTGGTCAAGGCCTTGCTGGAGAAGGATCCGCCCTACGGCGCCAAGGTGTCGTTCAGCTACGACAAGGCGGGCTCCGGCTGGCATGCGCCGCCGCTGCAGGCCTGGCTGGCGGACTCGCTCGAGCGGGCGTCGCAGACCTCGTTCGGCCGCGGCGTGGCGATGATGGGCGAGGGGGGCTCGATTCCGTTCATGGGCATGCTGGGCGAGAAGTTCCCGCGCGCCCAGTTCGTGATCACCGGCGTGCTCGGCCCGCACTCGAACGCCCACGGCCCCAACGAATTCCTGCACATCCCGACCGGCAAGAAGGTCTCGGGCGTGATCGCCCAGGTCATCGCCGACCACGCGGTGCGCGCCCCGGCCAGGGCGGCGTAGCCGGGCGACCACCTTCCCGCACGATAGTCTAGGTAGTGTTCCTGAAGGGGAATTCCTTAGCGTAGAGTCCCCGAATTGTTCCCGGAATTGCCCCCGGCGATTCTCCGCGGGAGCAGCGAGCGTGATCAACGGGTCCGCTCGCCCGGAGACGAATCAATGAAATCGACGCGTTCCATCGACCCCTCGGCCATGACCCGCCGCGCCGTGTTCCGGCGCGCCACCCTCGTCGCCGGCGGCGCCGCCCTGACGGTGGCGGGCCTCGGCGCCGGTCTGGCCGGCGCGGCGCCGGCCAAGGTCAAACAGAGCTCGGTCTCCTATCAAACCACGCCCAAGGGGCGGTCGCGCTGCGAGATCTGCGCGAAATGGGTGGCGCCGAACGCCTGCCAGACCGTGGAAGGCGTGATCAGTCCGACTGGCTGGTGCAACGTCTTCGCCCCCAGGATGTAGGCCCCGCCATACGAGGGCCAGGCTCGAGATGATACGAGTCCGGCGGCCGGAACGGATTGATCGCGACGCGCTCGGCTTGCATGATCGGGACGAAGCGGACGGGTCCGGCCGCCGCGGGGCGTACAGACCATGCAACGATCGCGAGCCTTCCGGCTGTCCGTGCGGCTTGCGGCCGTCGTGGCCTGCTGGGCGGCGACGGCCCGGCTTGCGGCGGCGCAGACGGACGAGATCCAGGTCTATACCGCCGAGATCGCCGAGCCCGGGGTGCTCAATCTGACCCTGCACAACAACTACACGCCGGACGGGCTGCGCACGCCGGCCTTCCCCGGCGCGGTCGTCTCCAACCGATCGCTGAACGGGGTTCCCGAGTTCGCCTATGGGGTGAGCAAATGGTTCGAGGCGGGCCTCTATCTGCCGCTCTACAGCGCCGAGGACGGCGGCCGGTTTGAACTCAACGGCTTCAAGCTCCGGGCCCTATTGGTCGAGCCTGACGCCGCCAAACGAAGCTTCTTCTACGGAGTGAACTTCGAGTTCAGCTTCAACGCCCGACACTGGGACTCCAGCGGCTATACCTCCGAGATCCGCCCGATCATCGGTTGGCGCTTCGGCAAGGTCGACCTGGTGTTCAACCCGATCCTCGACAATTCCTACAAGGGCGTTTCGCGCCTCGATTTCGCCCCCGAGACCCGGCTGGCCTACAACATCTCGGACACCTGGGCGGTGGCCGCCGAGGCGTACGACGATTTCGGCGCGCTACGGCATCTGGGGCAGGGGCGGAGCGAGACCCACCAGCTGTTCGGCGTGGTCGATTTCAACGGCAAGCCGGTCAATGTGGAGTTCGGCGCGGGGTTCGGCCTCAACCGTCAAAGCGACCACTTCACGCTGAAGCTGATCCTGTCCAAGGATCTGTGACGGGGCGGCCTCGCTGACATGACCGGCCTGCCGTGACGATCTTGCTGTGGGACGGCCCGGTCCGCGGCGTCTACGTCTCAGCGGGACGGAGGACGGATGTCGGGTCAGGCTTTTGCGGAACCGGACGTCTTTCCGGACCTGGAGATCGAGCGCTTCGCGGACGGCGACGGGACGCTGGGCTGGCTCGTCCGCTATGGGGCGGGCTTCGCGATCTGGTGCGGAGAGCTGAGCCGCGCGGAATTCGTCGGCCAGCCTCTCGCCGTGCGTCAGGCCCTGCGCGATGACCTGGGCTGGTATCTGGTGGAGATCGACCTGCGGTCGGCCGCGAGTCGCCCCACCCGCATCCTGGCCAGGGTCGCGCGCGAGGACGAGGGGCTCGACCTCGCCACCGCGGTGGCGCTCGGCCGGCGGATCCAGCGAACGCGCGACGGGACCTGCGTCCAGGCGCCGCTGGAGTAGAGCCGCTCCGACACTGGGAGCCGGTTTCGGATCAAACGTGCGTCATAACGAAGACCTGGAGCGGCGATGCGTCCATCGGATCGGAACCCGCTCTATCCCCACACCGCCGTCGCCGTGCTGAGGAAATTCCAGGCGGCGCCGACCACCGCGCCGGCCGCGGCGCTGGCCCACCAGGGGACGCCCAGGCTTCTGACCAGGGTGGCGGCCCCGACGTTGGCGGCGAGACCGAGGGCGCACAGGGCCACGAATTTCATATAGCCGCCCAGCAGCCGCCAGCCGGTGCGCGACCGTCCCCGGTAGGTGAGGACGTTGTTCAGGAGGTAGTTGCTCGTCATCGCCGTCGCGGCGCCGAGGAGTTGCGCCAGGGTGAAGCCGAAGCCGAGCGTGGCCCGCATCACCGCCAGGTGGACGAAGATGCCGCTGACGCCGACCAGGCCGAACATCACCGCCCGCGGCGAGAACAGATCGCGGCTGATCTTCGACAGGGCGAGGGCGGTGTAGTCGGCCACGACGCGCTGGTCGAACTTGCTCTCTCCCGCCACCCGCGGGGTGAAGGTGAACGGCAGTTCGATCACACGCAATCCGCCGCGGCTCGTGGCCAGGATGTCGAACAGGATCTTGAAGCCGCGCGGCGACAGCTTCGGCGCCAGCCGGTCGAATTCGGCTTGGCGCATCATGAAGAAACCGCTGAGCGGGTCGGACAGGTCCCGCTTGGTGACCCAGGCGGTGGCGCGATTGGCGATCCGGCTCAGCGCGCGCCGAAAGGGACTGAGCCCGGCGGTCTCCCCCGGCTGGTCCAGCCTGCGGCTGGCCATCACCAGATCGGCTTCGCCCTTGCGCAGGGCGGCGAGCATGGGAATCAGCAACTGCTCGTCATGCTGCAGGTCCGCGTCGATCACCGCCACCAGCGCGCCGGAACTCGACAGGGCGCCCTCCATCACCGCGCCGGCGAGGCCGCGGCGGCCCACGCGACGGAGGCAATGGATCCGCGGGTCCTCGGCGGCCAGGCGGCGCACCTCCTCCCAGGTCCGGTCCGGCGAATCGTCGTCGACGAACACCGCCTGCCAGGACACGCCCTGCAGGGTGCGATCGAGCCGGTCGCGCAGGGGCTGCACATTGCGCCGCTCGTTGAAGGTCGGGATCACCACGCTGAGCTCGACGCTGGTGGAGGCGGCCGGTCCGCGATCGGGTCGCTCTAGAGGGCTGGTCGATGCAGGCATGTCACGGCGGGCAGGTTTCTGGACGGGCGATCGCCCCGGGGCGGTAGTCGCTTTGCGCAGGCGCGGAAACACCATATGCCGCGTCTCGGGGGGGACGTGCGCGAGAAACGGACGATGGCGCCCCTGAAATCGAGCTTCGCCACTTACCATCTATACGGCGCGAAGAAGCAACCCCTTGCGCTTCACTACCGGAGCCGTTGACGCCTTGCGATCCCTGATGTCTCCCCTGGCGATCGTGGTCGCCATGGCCGTATCGCCGCCCGCCGGCGCCGCGTCCACCATCGAGCCCGGCTATTGGACCTACAAGGCCTCGACCCTGCTGACCGGAGCCAAGAACGGGGCCCAGTGCGTCCGGCCCGACAATATCGACGCCTTCCTGTCCGGCCCGCACAACCGGCACTATCGCTGCAGCTATCCCACCCGTGATTTCAGCGGGGGGGAGGCCACTCTGATCGGCGAGTGCGTCGGCAAGCATGGAGATCACTACCGCCTCTCCCTCAAGGGACACTACGAACCGACGGCGTTCGAGCTCGACGGCAAGGTGACGGGGGTCTTCCTTGGACTGTCGATCTCGCTGCCGATCGCCATCACCGCCAGCCGGCTGTCCACGGATTGTCCGATCCCCCCGGCGAAGTAGCAGCGTCTAATCCTCGTCCTGGCGGCTCGGACAGCCTGTGGCGAGCAGGTCGAGCTTGGGGTTTCGCACCCGGTAGAGGCTGTAATGGGCCTGGGCGCCCCCCGGCGCGCCGCGCTCTATCTCGCCGAGCGGGACCACCTCGTCAAAGCAGCGGAGCAGAAGCGTCCGGTCCATGCGGCGGCTGAGGTCGACGATCAGCCCCGGGCTGCGCGCGTCGAAACCCTTGGGGACCGGCCATCCGAGGTAGCGGATCCGCTGGTCGATCTGCACCACCGGCGCGGGATAGCGACCGAACTCGGTGAGCTTGGCGGCCTGACCGTAGCTGACGGTGCCGATCCAGCCGGCGCCCGCCTTGGCCTGGGCGGCCTCCAGACGGCGGCTGAAGTCGGGCCAGCCGCGCACCGGCAGGGCCGGATCGCGCTTCAGCGCCAGGGCGGGCAGGCCGAGGTAGGCGATCATCAGCACCGGCGCCGCGAGGCCCAGCAGCGGAAGCTTTCGCACCCAGGCGCGCGGCGGCCGTGGCGGGCTCCGCCGCGCCGGCGCCGCGAGATGGGCAAGGATGAGCGTCGGCGCCGTGAGCCTACGCCGACGCAGCTTCGTCATCCACGATCCGGATGGGCGGACCTCCGATCCCAGCGCCGCCAGGATCGCGCCCCCGGCGAACAGCGGCACGGGCCAATGCTCCTCGACCTGGCTGTGCAGGCTGTGCAGCAAAAGATAGCCGAGGAAGGGCGCGCTGGTGGCGGCGATCAGCACCACCGCGCCGCGCACCGGCGCCGCCCGGCTCACGAGCGCGCGCCCGATGAAGAGGATCAGCACGGGTCCGAACAACAGGGTCTGCAGCAGCAGGAACTGCGGCAGATGCTGCGGCGCGAACCCGTCCGGCGCCAGGCGGCCGAACTGCTTGTCGATGGTGGACCAGTGGTGCTGGGCGTTCCACAACAGGTTGGGCAGGGCGACCAGGCCGGCCGCGGCGCCGCCGAGCCAGAGCCAGGGCCGGTGGAGGGCCGTGCGGCTCCGCGCGTCGGTGAGCAGCCACAAAAGGATGCCCGGGCCGAGGAACAGGGCGGAGTATTTCGAGAGGATGCCGAAGCCGGCGGCGGCGCCGGCCGCCAGCCACCAGCGTTCGTCAGAGCGCGTCCGCGCCAGGCACCAGAGGGTCAGGGCCCAGCACAGGCTGGCCGGGGCGTCGGGAACGGCCAGCATGGCGCCCAGCCCCACGGTCAGGGTGGCGTTGTACCAGAGGGTCGCGAGGACGGCCGTCGAGCGCGAGCCGCCCAGCTGCTGCGTCAGGTCGAAGATCAGCAGGCTGGTCAAAAGGCTGCCGAGAATGGGCAGGGCGCGGACGCCCAGAGGGTTGTCGCCGGCGAGGGCCGCGCCCAGCCGGATCCACCAGGCGATCATCGGCGGATGGTCGAAATAACCGAAGGCGAGATGCTGGGACCAGAGCCGGTAGTAGGCCTCGTCCTCGGTCAGCGGCGTGGTCGCCGCCGCGACGATCCGGATCAGGAACACCAGCGCCAGCAGGACCACGGCGACCCCGACATCCGAGATCGCCCATCGCCGCGCAAGGGCCAGACGCGTCGGCGCGCCCGAACGAAGTCCGGAAATCGAGACCAAGAAGAGCCCTCTGCGATACCTGTTGTAACGACGCCGCGGGCGAGCGGGCGCCTCAGCTCACGCGCGCGGCGACCGTACTCCATCCGACGGACGGCGAAACCGCGACTTAATCACCCGCCGCCCGCGGCGCCGAAGGCGCTCATTTCCCCGGCAGGCTCTGCAGCAGAACCTTCACGGCGGCGTCGAGCTGGGCGTCGCGGCCGTCGCCGAGCGCGCGCTCCACCTCTACGTCGACCGGCCGGGGATGGCCCTCCATGTCGCCGCCGTGGCCGTCCTGGATGCGGATGAACGGCACGCGCACGGTCGATCCGTCGATCAGCGGCTGGCCGCCGGTGTAGATGATCCAGCCGGCGGTGGGGACGCCCACCACCTTGCCGAGCCCGAGGGCGCGATAGCCCTCAGTGAAGTCCTCCGCGTCCGACAGGGACGATTCATTGGTCACCAGCACCGTCGGCGTCCCCAGCGCCCGCTGCCCCAAGGCCTGGCGGCTCGGCATCGACATCCGGTCGCGCGGGGTCATGGTCAGATAGTTGCGCCGGGTGAAGACATCGAGCGCATAGCCGTTGACGTAACCGCCGTTGTTGTTGCGCACGTCGATCACCACCCCCTGCTTGCCCTGGTTCTGGGCGTCGAGGTCGAGGTAGAGCTGGGCCAAGGAGTCGTCCGACATGTCGGCGATGTGCACATAGCCGAGCCGGCCGCCCGAGACCTTGTCCACATAGGCGCGCCGGTCGTTGACCCACTGGCGGTAGAGCAGGCCGGCGGCGGTGGTCGCCGACACCGGCCGCACGATGGCCTCGTGCGTCGCCCCCGCCGCGCCCTCGATCTTCAGCACCACCCGCTTGCCGACCTGATCGGTGAGCAGCCGGTCGAGGTTCACGCCCGGACCCACGGCCTCGCCGTTGACCGCCAGGAGGGTGTCGTCCGGCTTGATACTGCCTTCGATGGCGGCGGGGCCCAGGGTCACCACCTCGCGCACCACCAGGCCCTTGCCGGCCTCGTAGCGCGTGCGGTCGAAGCGCAGGCCGAGATCGCCGACCCGGAAGCTGGGCGGAGGGCCGCCGCCGATGCCGGAGTGCGAGGCGTCGAGTTCGCCGATCAGCAGGTTGATGTCGCGGCGAAGCTCGTCCGGGGTCCGCGCGCCCTCGATGTAAGGCGTCCACTGCTCGCGCAGCGCCTTCCAGTCGCGGCCGTGGAAGGCGGGATCGTAGAAGCGGCGGTTCAGGGTCGACCAGGCCTCGTCGAACACCACCGTCTTCTCGGTGTCGAAGTCGACCGTCATCTCGGCGGCGACGGCGATCGGCTTGGGCCGCGGGGTCTCGAGCGGGCTCGCGGTGACGGTCCCGCCCTCCAGATAGTAGATCTCCTTGGAATCCGGCGTGAAGGCGACGTCGGACTTGCGCTTGCGGGTCGAGGTGACCTGGTGCGCGGAGGGCGGCTCCTTGGCCAGCTCGTCGAGGTCGTAGCTGTAGAGGTTCTCCTGCCCGGCCGCGCTGGCGCGGAACACCAGGGTCTTGCCGTCGGGGCTGATCACCGGCGCCTCGGCGGGCAGGCCGAGCGGCAGGCGGGTGAGCCGCTCGCGGACGCCGTCGAACACGATCTTCACCGGCTCGACCTTCTTGGCCGGCTTGGCCGATCTGGCCTCGTCGCCCGCCGGGGCCGCGTCGGAGGACTGGGTCGCTTCAGCGGCCGGTTTGGGCGGCGCCGTACCCGGACCGTTGGCGGGCGTCGTCGGCGTCTGGCCCGGCTGCGGCGGACGGTTGGTCGGGCGATCCGGCGTCTCGCTCTGGCGGAACAGCTCGCGGAAGGCGTCCTCGCGGAACTTCGGCACGTGCGGCAGGAGATCGATGCGCACGACGGCGGGATCCTCGCTGCGCTGCGAGGTGGCGAGCAGGATGTACTTGCCGTCCGGCGACCAGACGGCGCCGTGGGTCTGGGCGTTGGCCAGGAAGCTGATCGGGCGGGCCTCGCCGCCCGCCGTGTCGACCACGTTCAGGTTGGCGAAGGATTTGGAATCGACCACCACGAACGCCAGCCAGCGATTGTCGGGAGACCACAGCGGCGCCTCGCCGCCGCCAAAGCCCAGTTGGCCACGGTAGAGCAGGGTGTCGTGCGGGCCGCCGCCCGTCTTGGCGTCGCCAAGGTCGAGCACGCGCAGTTCCTTCTCGGCATGGACATAGGCCAGCTTCTTGCCGTCCGGCGAAAATACCGGCAACGCGTCGAGGCCGCCCTTGTCGGCGGTGAGGGTGCGCTCCTTGCCGGTGGCGAAGTCGTACTCGCACAGCACGGCGTCGACCCCGCGCTCGGACACATAGGCGATCTTGCGGCTGTCGGGCGACCAGACCACTTCGCTCGCCGCGCCCGGGGTGTGCGTCAGCCGCTGGCCCGGGCCGCCGTCCTTGGTGGAGGCGGCGAACAGCTGGCCGTGGGCGATCACCACCACCTTCTTGCCGTCGGGTGAGACCGACATGGCGCGGAAGCTGGTCTCGTTCAGACGCCGCTCGCCGGGGCCGGCCGGCACGCCGCGCAGGGTGATCGGCACCTCGGACGCCTGGCCGCTCTTCGGATCGAACTTCCACACCGAAAAGCCGCGTTCGAAGACGATGGCGTCGCCGCCGCCGAGCGAGGGCCACAGGACGCGGCCGTCCTTGAAGTGGGTCACCGGGCTCGGCGCGCCGCCGCTGACCGGCAGCCGCCACAGGTTCTCGGCGCCGTCCTCGTCGCTCATCAGATAGAGGCTTTGGCCGTCGTGCGCCCACATCGGCCAGGCGTGCTTGGCGCTGGCCGGCAGGAGCCGGGTGTAGCCGTCGCCGTCCACCGGCTTCAGCCACACCTCGGTCTCGTCGATATGGGCGTGGCCGTGCCGCCACCACTGGCTCGAGGAGATGCCCTTGGCGACCAGGGCGATCGCCTTGCCGTCGGGCGAGGGCGCGCTTTCGAACTCGTTGAGATAGCGCTCGCGGCTGACCTCCAGCGGGGTTCCGCCGGTCGCGGCGACGCGGAAGATGTCGCCCTGGCGCTGCACGTCGTTGATGGTCGAGGTGAAGTAGATCCAATGGCCGTCGGGCGACCAGCCGTCGAGCGCCTCGCCGGCGTCGGCGTAGGTCAGCCGCTTCACCTGGCCGGTGGCGAAGGTCAACACGTAGAGGTTGGGAAAGCCGTCGCGCGTGGACTGGAAGGCGAGCCGGGTCCCGTCGGGAGAATAGAGCGGCCGGGAATCGGTGGCGGGATCCGACACCAGGAGCCGCGCCACGCCGCCCTCGGCGGGCACGGTCCAGATCGCGCCGCCGGAGACGAAGGCGATCTCCCGCCCGTCCGGCGACAGAGCCGGCTGCGACAGGGACGGCTTGGGCGCGGCGAAGGCCGCGCCTGCGCCCAGCACGACGATCGCGGCCAGCGCGATCCCGCTCAATAGACGCTTCATGCTTCTCCAGCCCCCACGCTCTCAATATTCGCGGTTTAGCATGGGATTTCAGGGTGGAAAGAGGCGCGGACGTTCCACTATTCCGCTCATCCCGCGAATGCCGGGACCAGCGGAAGAAGGGGTGAAGCGAGTCAGGCTGCGTGCAGATACCGCTCCAGCGCCGCCGCCTCGTCCGGCGTGGCGTGCAGCCCAAGCTTGCTCCGCCGCCACAGCACGTCCTCGGCTGAGCGCGCCCATTCCTGCTCGACGAGGTAATCCACCTCGCGGGCGGTCAGGTCGCCGGTGAACGCCACGCCGAGGTCGGCCATGGCCTTGGCGTCGCCCAGCACCCTGCGGGCGCGCGCGCCGTAGGCCGCCGCGAGCCGCCGCCGATGCGCCTGCGACAGCCACGGATAGTCGGTCGCGAGCGCGGTCAGGAGGCCCTCGAACCCGCCTGGGCCAAGGTCGCCGCCGGGCAGGGGCTGTTTCGCCGTCCAGGCCGGACCGACGCCGGGCAGGTGCGGTTTCAGCTTGTCCATCACCCCTTCGGCGAGGCGGCGATAGGTGGTGATCTTGCCGCCATAGACGCTGACCAGGGGGGGCGCGCCCGACGGGGCGTCCAGCGTCAGCACATAGTCGCGGGTCGCCGACTGTGCCGAGCCGCCGCCCTCGTCGGCCAGGGCGCGAACCCCGGCGTAGGTCCACACCACCTGGTCGGGGGTCACCGGCGCCTTGAAGTAGTCGCTGACCGCCCGGCACAGATAGGCGATCTCTTCCGCGCTGGCTTCGACCTTGTCCTCCGGGGCCTTCATCTCGACGTCGGTGGTGCCGATCAGGGTGTAGTCGTCGCGGTAGGGGATGGCGAAGACCACCCGGCCGTCGCCGTTCTGGAAGATGTAGGCGGCGTCGTGATCGTAGAGCTTGGGCACGGCGATATGGCTGCCCTTGACCAGGCGCACGCCGTGCGGCGCGTTGAGGCCGGTGAGCGCCAGGGCCGAATTGACCCAGGGGCCGGCGGCGTTGACCAGGGCGCGGGCCAGGACGATCTGGCCGTCCCGGGTCTGGATCCGCCACAGCGTGTCCTCGCGGCGGGCGGAGACCACCTCGGTATGAGTGCGGATGTCGGCGCCGAGGTCGCGCGCGCCGACGGCGTTGATGGCCACCAGCCGGGCGTCGTCGGTCCAGCAGTCCGAATAGGAGAAGCCGCGCCGGTACTGCGGCTTCAGCGGCGCGCCCTCGGGCCCGCGGGTCAGATCGAGCGACTTGGCCGACGGCAGGCCGCCGCGGTCGCCGAGGTGATCATAGAGAAACAGGCCGATCCGCAGCATCCAGCGCGGCCGCAGCCCCTTGTGATGCGGCAGGATGAACTTCAAGGGATGCACCAGGTGCGGGGCGATCCGGTGCAGGACGGCCCGCTCGGTCAGCGCTTCGCCGACCAGCCGGAAGGCGTATTGCTCGAGGTATCGTAGGCCGCCGTGGATCAGCTTGGTCGAGGCCGAGGAGGTGGCGCCGGCGATGTCGCCGCGCTCGAACAGCACGACCTTGAGCCCGCGCCCCGCCGCGTCGCGCGCCACGCCGCACCCGTTCACCCCGCCGCCGATCACGGCGATGTCGAAGATCTGTTCAGGCATGCGCACTCCGCTCGCGCCCGATGGAGCCGGGTGCTCCCCCATCTGCGATGGGGGAGATTAGCGCAAGCCTACTCCGCGGCCGCCTTCTGCGCTTCGGGGACAAAGGGCTTGGGCACGCGGGCGCCGCCCTGGCGTTCGAACATCCAGCCCGGATATTCGGGCGGCAGGGCCGAGACGAGGTCGAGGGCCTTGAGGTCCTCGTCCGACAGCTTGAGGTCGGCGGCGGCGAGGTTGTCGCTGAGCTGCGCCTCGGTCTTGGCGCCGATGATGATCGAGGTGGTGAAGGGCTTGGCCAGAATATAGGCCAGCGCGACCCGGGCCACCGACACGCCGTGCGCGTCGCCGATGGTGCGCATGACGTCGATGCAGTCCCACGCCCGCTCGCGGTTCACCGGCGGAAAGTCGAACACCACCCGGCGCGCGCCCTGCGGCCCGTCGGTGTCGCGGCCGAACTTGCCGGACAGGAGGCCGCCCGCCAGGGGCGACCAGGCCATCAGACCCATGTGCTGGTCGTCCATCATGGGGACGAGTTCGCGCTCGAGGTCGCGGCCGGCGATCGAGTAATAGGCCTGCAGGGTGGCGAAGCGGGTCCAGCCGTGGGCGTCGGCCAGCATGTTGGCCTTGGCGATCTTCCACGCCGCCCAGTTGGAGACGCCGATGTAGCGGACCAGCCCCTCGCGCACGAGGTCGTCGAGCGCGCGCATGGTCTCTTCCAGCGGTGTGATCCGGTCGTCGCCGTGGATCTGGTAGAGATCGATGTGATCGAGGCCGAGCCGGTCGAGGCTGGCCTTGACCCCGTCCATGATGTGGCCGCGCGAGGCGCCGCGATCGTTCGGTCCCTTGCCCATGTCGCCGAACACCTTGGTGGCGACGACGATGTCGGAGCGCTTGACGCCGAGGCTCTTCAGCGCCTGGCCGACCAACTCCTCGGAGCGGCCTTCGGAGTAGACGTCGGCGGTATCGATGAAATTGACCCCGCCCTTGATCGCGGTGTCGATCAGCTTGGTGGTCTCGTCGATCTGCAGGCTGCCGATCGCCTGCCACATGCCCTGGCCGCCGAAGGTCATGGCGCCGAGGCAGATTTCGGACACGTAGAGGCCGGTCCGGCCGAGCTGGTTGTAGCGCATGACGATGTCTCCGGAGCGGTGGGCCCTTGTTCAGCTATGCCGGATGGGGTCGGCTGCAAGGGGAGGGGCCGAGATCCTCGTCCTCCTTTGGTCATCCTCGGGCGTAGCGTAGCGAAGGCCCGAGGACCCAGCGGCTGATCGGTCGGAGTTGCCGGGTGCTCGGGTCAAGCCCGAGCATGACGAAATTTTTGGTAGTCGCTAAGCAGCCACCTTCTTGGCGAGCGTGTCCAGGAACCGCAGCACCGCGCGCTCGAGCGCCTCGCCGTCGGCCTTGGCGAAACTGGCCGGCAGGGCCTCGTCGGAGAAGGCCTTCAGCACCTCGGGATGCACATAGGCCTTGCGGCAGACCGCGGGGGTGTTGCCGAGCAGGCCGGCGGTGGCCTTGATGCACAGGTTGACCGCGCGCTTGGCCTCGGCCTGGCTGGTGGGCCTCGGCTGCAGGGCCAGGCCCTTCGCGGCCGCCAGGGTGCCGGCCCAGGTGCGGAAATCCTTGGCGGTGAAGTGGCGGCCGGTGACGGCCTCGAGATAGGCGTTGACGTCCGACGACCCGACGCGGCGGCGATGGCCGTCCGCATCGATGTACTGGAACAGGCGCTGGCCCGGCAGGTCGTGCACCGCCTTGATCACCCGGGCCAGCCGCCGGTCCTTCAGGCCGGTGGAGTGTTTCACCCCGCTCTTGCCCTTGAATTCGAAGCGGACGCTCGAGCCGTTCACCCTGGCGTGCCGCGACAACAGGGTGGTCAGGCCGAAATGCTTGTTGGTCCGCGCGTATTCGTCGTTGCCGACGCGGATCAGGGTCAGCTCGAGAAGGCGCACCACCAGAGCCGTCACCTTGTCGTGCGGCAGGCCCGGACGCGCCAGGTCCGCATCGACGGCCGCGCGGATCTTCGGCAGGGCGCGGCCGAAGGCGGCCATGCGCCCGAACTTGCCCTCGTCGCGGGTCTCGCGCCAGCGCGCGTGATAGCGGTACTGCTTGCGGCCGCGGGCGTCGCGGGCGGTGGCCTGGATATGCCCGTCCGGGTCGGGGGAGATCCACACCTCGGTATAGGCGGGCGGGATGGCCAGCCGGCGGATCCGCTCCAGCGTGTCCGCGTCGGTCACCGGCGCGCCCTCGGGATCGCGATAGTCGAAGCCTTCCCGCGTCCTTACCCGCTGGATGCCGGGGTCGTCGTCATGGACGTAGACCAGCCCGGCGCTCCGGGCGACGATCTCAGGCTCGATGCTTCCATCCAGCGGCACTGACGCTCTCCCAGACTCCGGCGCTTTCATCCTGCCGATGGCAGGGCTAATCCTCGACGCCAGGGCCCGGTTCCATTCGGATCGCGCCGGCTCAAGCGGACAAGACCTTGAACTACCGACATCATTTTCACGCCGGAAACTTCGCCGACGTCATGAAGCACGCGGTGCTGCTGGCGCTGATCGCCGCGGCGCGGGGCGAGGGCGCCCTGTCCGTGGTCGAAACCCACGCGGGCGCCGGCTTGTACGACCTGCAGGGCGAGGTGGCGCGGCGAACCGGCGAGGCGGAGGCGGGCGTGGGCCGGCTGATGGCGGCCGGGGCCTTGCCGGGGCCGCTGGACGCGCTCCGCCAGGCGGTGCGGCGCGAAAATCCCAACGGCGGCCTGCGCTTCTATCCGGGCTCGCCCCTGGTGGCGCTGGGCGCGCTCGGCCCGGGCGACCGCTACAGGGGCTGCGAGCTGCGGGCGGACGACGCCGACTCCCTCGCGGCCCTGTTGCGCGCGCGGGCCAGGGGCGCCGCAGCCGAGGCGATGCAGGCGGACGGTTATGCGGCCCTCGGCAAGTTGCTGGCGGGCGGGGATCTCGTGCTGATCGACCCCCCGTTCGAGCGCGACGACGACTACGACCGCGCGGCGGAGGCGGTGCGGCTCTGTCTGCAGCGCGGCGCCGGCGTCGCGGTCTGGGCCCCGGTCAAGGACCTCGAGACCCTCGACGCCCTGATCCGCCGCGTCGAAGACCTTTCGCCGACCCGGCTGCTGCTGGCCGAGGTCCGGCTGCGGCCGCTGACCAATCCGATGACGCTCAACGGCGCGGCCATGCTGCTTGTGGACACGCCCGAGGCGACGGCCGAGGTCGAAGCGGTCTGCGCCTGGGTCGCCGCCCACTGCGGCGGCCCCGCCGCCCGGGTCGGGGTCACCCGGCTGATCGGCTGAGGTCTTCGTGCGTTTGCAGGTGCGAAGCGGCTCGAATGTGCTATGTTGCGCTGCAACATCTCTCACATCGGCCTTCAGGCCCCGAGGAGTCCGCCATGCCGAATTCTGATCATCAGCCGACCGCCCTCAAGGTCGGCTTCGGGATCGTCTCGCCGCTGTGGCCGGCCTTCGCCGTGGCCGCCAGCGCCGGCGCCGCCTACTGGTGGTTCAGCCGGCTGACCTTCACCCCGTGGCGGTCCGAGCCGATTAATGTGGAGGCCGGGGCCGAGATTCCCGTCGTTCAGACGGACGCCGTCGTCGCGGTGGCCGAGCCGTCGCCCGAGGCGGTCGAAACGGTGGTCGAGGCCGTCGCCGACGCGGCCGTGGCCGAGCTCGAAGCGGTCGCCGTCGCCGAAGCGGCGATCGCCGAACCGGTTGTCGAGGCGACCCGGACCGTATCGCCGCCGCCGACCGCGGCCGAGCTCGCCCCCGCGCCTGCCGTCGCCGCGACGCCCGTCGTCGCCCCGACGCCAACCGGCAAGACCAGGGCGGCGCGACCGGCG
>CAILTK010000014.1 GCA_903837135.1 uncultured Caulobacterales bacterium | reverse complement strand
GCGCGATCGATGATCGCGCGCGACTTGAGTTTGCGCTCAGGGTCTCCGAGCCCTTCGGCATAGACCAGCAGATTGGTGTCGAGAGCCGCCCTCACCTCAATCGTCGTACGCGTCGTCTCGGTTGAACCGTCCGAGATTCAACGTTGGCCGCGATTTGAGATGCTCCATGAGGCGCTCATGCGCCTCGCGTCGCGCGGCTTCCTCGGCCTCGGCGTCTTGTGCGTCGACCGGAGCCACCCGCGCCGCCGCCCGCCCGTGGCTGGTCACGATATGGCTGCGACCCTCCTCGCGGACGCCGCGCAGCAGTTCGGAGAAGCGGCGGTTGGCTCCCGCGGCGGGAATGGTCTCCACCGCCTTGGGCTTGGAAGTAGTCATAATCACTACTTTTTAGCACACGCCCTTTTTTAGCACACGCCCTCGGAGCGCTCCAGATCAGGGCCGAGCGCCGCGCCAAACGTGACAACCGTTTTTGCTCCATTGGCGCTCTAAACATATGAATCTAAAGCAAATTATCCGCCCTTGAACGATTCCGCTCAAGGGCGGTTTGCTCCAGCGACGAACTGCAGGGTGTAGGCGTCCTTGAAGGCGAGATCCTTGGCGTAGACGCCGAGGCCCGACGCCATCTGGAAGAAATCGTTCCAGCGCGCGTCGGTCATGCTCCCGATCGGCGAACCGTCGGCGGGCCTGATCAGCCCGTAGGCCTTCATCCTGGCCCGCGCCTGGGCGAGGACGTCGGCCTTCATCTCCGGATTGTCCTTCATGATCAGGGCGTCCCCCGGGGCCGCGTCGCCGTCTAGATAGGAGGCCCAGCCGGCGGCCGTCGCGTCGACGAAGGCCTGCACCGCCTTGGGCTTGGCCGCGACCAGGGCGTCTGGGGCCAGCACCATCGCCGCATAGCCGGGGTAGCCGTTGTCGGCGAGCAGCATGACCACCGGCTTGATATGGCCCTGCTGCTCGACCGTGTAGGGCTCGGAGGTGACATAGCCCTCCTGCACGGCGCGCTTGTCGGCCAGGAAGGGCGCCGCGTCGAAGCTGTAGCTGCGCACCTGATCGTCGGTGAGGCCGTACTTGGCCTTCAGCCACAGCCAAAACGAGGTGCGGGCGGAATCCGACAGCAGGATCGGATGCCCCTTCAGGTCGGCGAGGCCGGAGATCCCCGTGTCGGGGTGGGCCATCAGCACCTGCGGGTCCTTCTGCATCATCGCCATGACCGCCTTCACCGGCACGTGTTCGCGCGCGAGGTTCATCACGCCGAAGCTGTTCGAGCCGATCCCCATGTCGGCCGCGCCGGCGGCGAGCAGCTGGGCCACGTTGACGCCCGGGCCGCCCTGGATGAGGCGGACGTCAAGCCCGCGCTTCTGGTATTCGCCCGTGGCCAGGGCCTGATAGAGGCCGCCCTGCTCCGCCTCGGCCCGCCAGTCGGTGGCGAAGCGGATCGCCGTGGCGCCGGCCGGCGCCGCCGGCCCCGCGGCCTTGGCGGGCGTCTTCGATTTGGGCGAGCAGGCGGCGAGCAGGGCCAGGAGGCTGAGCGAGGCCGAACGGCGGGAGATCATGGCGGGCTCCGGATGGACCGCCGACCGTAAGCGTAGCGGCGCGGGGCGCCAACACCGGAGACGGCTGGCGCGACGGATCCGTGGTCCGGACGAGCAAAAGGACGCCGCTCGGGTCGCCCCTTGCGCCGTCCTCTCACCCAAGCGTCGCCGTGTGGGGCGGCGGCTTGCATCGCTGGCCGACCGGGCGTTCCGGGGCGGACCCCGAAGTTGACCCTGCCGATACGGTCCGGTCCGACCGCCCTCGCGGCTTGCGCCGCCCGGCCTGTCCGGCGAACCTTCCTCGTCCCGTTCCCCTCGTCAAACCCAGGTCGCCCTGGCCTTCCCGAGGTTCGCCGTGGCGAGTTCCCTTCGACAAGTGGAGGATGACTCTCGCCCCGCCTGGCCACAACCGGGCCGGCCGACGGGCCGGTGGGCGGTTTGCTGGATAACCCGGGACGGCTGGTGGATAAACGGGAATACCGGCGAGAAAAGCGAATACACGCAAAGGCTTGCGGTTATCCTCCGGAAACCAGCGCCTCGCGCCTGGCCTCCAGCAACAGCCAATCCGACTCCGCCAGCTCCAGCCGCGCGCGGGTCCGGTCGAGTTCGCCGGTCAGCCGCTCGAAGCCCTTGCGGTCCTTGGCGTAAAGCGCCGGGTCGTGCAGCCGCGCCTCCATCGCCGCGATCGTGGCGGGCAGCTCGGCCACCTCGCGTTCGGCCTCCTCGAGCCGGCGCTGATCCTTGTAGGAGAGCTTGGCGCGCGGCTGACCGGCCGCGCCCTTGCCCGAGGGCCCGCTGGGGGTCGATCCCCCCCGCGCGGAAAAGCCGGCGGACCGCGCATCGAAGAAGCCGGGGTTCTGGCGGAGGAAGTCGGTCCAGCCGCCCGGCGTCTCCACGGCGCGGCCGAGGCCGTCGAGGGCGATGGTCGAGGTCGCCAGCCGGTCGATGAAGTCGCGGTCGTGACTGACCAGCAGGAGGGTGCCGTCATAGTCGGCCAGCAGATCCTCGAGGAGGTCGAGGGTCTCCATGTCGAGGTCGTTGGTCGGCTCGTCGAGCACCAGCAGGTTGGCGGGCTTGGCCAGGGCGCGCGCCAGCAGCAGCCGGTTGCGCTCGCCGCCCGACAGGGTCGACACCGGCTGGCGCAGCTGGCCCTCCCGAAACATGAAGTCCTTGGCGTAGGCGGCCACGTGCCGTGGCTGGCCCCGGACCATGATGCTGTCGCCGCCCGACGGCGTCAGCGCGTCCCACAGGGTCATCTCCGGTCTCAGCTCGGAGCGGCTCTGGTCCAGATAGACGATCTCGAGCCCGGTCCCGAGCGTCACCGTTCCGGCGTCGGGCTTGATCTCGCCAAGCAGCAGCCTGACCAGGGTGGTCTTGCCGGCGCCGTTCGGACCGACGATGGCGACCCGGTCGCCGCGGATGATGCGGGTGGAGAAGTCGCTGACGATGGTCCGCGCGCCGAAGGCCTTGGAGACGCCCTTGGCTTCGGCCACGCGCCGGCCGGACATGCCGCCGGCGTCGATCTCGAGCTCCAGCGGCCGGGTGCTGTCGCGCAGGATGGCGGCGCGTTGCTGGCGCATGTCCTGCAGGGCCCGGGCCCGGCCTTCGTTGCGGGTGCGCTGGGCGGTGATCGAGCGATAGAAGGTGTAGGTCTCGCGCTCGATCGCCTTGGTCAGGCGGCGAAGGCTCTCCTGCTCTTCGGCCTCCACCTTCTCGGCCCAGGCTTCGAACTCGGCATAGCCGGCGTCGAGCGTGCGCACCTTGCGGTGGGCCAGCCAGAAGCAGCGCGTGGTGATCCGCTCGAGGAAGGCGCGGTCGTGGCTGACTACCAGCGCCGCCGCCCGGCTTTCGAGCAGCCGTCGCTCCAGCGTCTCGATGGCGAAGATGTCGAGGTGGTTGGTCGGTTCGTCGAGCAGGATCAGGTCGGGCTTTTCCGCGAAGGCCTTGGCCAGGGCGGCGCGGCGGATCTCGCCCCCGGACAGGCCCTTCGCCGACTTGGCCGGATCGAGGCCGAACACCTGCAGCTCCGCCTCGGCCTCCCACGGCTGGGCGCCGCCGGAGATGGCGTGGTCGAGCACCGTCTCACCGAGGATCACCGGCTCCTGCGGCACGAAGGCCGAGCGCAGGCCGGGCTGCACGAACCGGTCTCCGCCGTCCGGCTCGATCTCGCCCGCCAGCACCCTCAGGAGGGTCGACTTGCCGGCGCCGTTGCGGCCGACCAGGCAGGCGCGCGCGCGCGCCTCGAGCGCCAGGTCGACGCCGTCGAACAGCATCACCGGCCCGTCGGCAAGCTTGACGTCCTTGAGCACGACGATGGGGGGGCGCGCCTGGACGGGCTTTTGCGGTCTGGGAGCCATGGCTCCGCCATGTAGGCGATCACGGACCCGACCGCCATGGCGGTCGGAACAGATGGCGCAGGCCAGGCCTCAGTAGTCGTGCTCGTGGACCTCCTGCACCGTCCGGTTGGGCAGGACCTTGAGATAGATAACCCGATCGTTGGTCGGCGGCTGCGTCGGCGACGACGGGGTCGGGCCACGCCCCGCGGTCGACTGCGGAAGGGCGGCGACCTCGGCAGGGGGCGCCAAAGCGACCCGGGGCGGCGCTGGCGCATACGTGGCGCCGACCGGCGAGACAGGGACGGGCGGGACAGAAGCGAGCGGGGCAGGAACGGACCGGGCCGGCGCGACGAAGGATCCGGCCCCGCTGTTGGCGCCGGCGGCCACGGCGAGCAGGCTCGACGCCGCCCTCGACGCGGAAGCGCCCGTGGGGAGCGCCGAGGGCTGCCGCCCGGTCGGGTCGAGCGCCTCGAGCGCCGGGCCGACCAGCGCGATTCCCTGCATCCGGTCCACGAGCTCAAAAGCCGCCCGCCGCGCCTCCAGCGCGCCGACGTCGCCGAAGTGGGTGCTCTTGCCCACCCAGACGTCCGAGGACATCACCCGGGCCTGGGTACGCGTGTCGGTCAGCACGCAGTTCATGGTGACGGACATCAGCACGTATTGATTGCGCAGGGTCGCCGACGGTTTGCAGCCCAGCACATAGTGATAGGGGGCGAGAACAGCGGCAGGGACGCCGTCCAGGTCCAGGTCGGAGATACGGCGGGCGCGCGCCTTCACCCCATGGGCCGTCAGGGCGACCTGCAGATTGCTCAGAAAAGAATCCACGAACGGCTGGGGGATTTCGTCCGCCTTCACAAAGGCGAACACACTGTCGACCGGCTGCGCGTTCGCACGCACCTTCAGCGAAATACTTGGCGCCGGCGTGATGCAGCCGCTGAGCGCCAGGGCGGTCACGGCGAACGCCGCGGCTCTGCATGCGGATGAAGCGATGGATCGGGACATGAGGCGCCTGGCGGAAAGTCGCGTGCTCCGTAACACCGCGGCGGTTGAGTGCGGCTTAACAGTATGGGTAAATGCCGAGGTCGCGCCGCTTGGCGGGCCTGACACCTTCCACTAAGGGAAGACTTTTGGCGCCTGCAGGCGCAGATTACCTGCAAAGTGACCCAGGAGTATCTCATGGCCGCGCTCGACGCGTCCCAGTTCGACGCCGAAGCCAGACCCGCCGCCCGAGCGGCGTCGGCGCCCCCGGCCGGGTCCCTGCTGCGCCTCGACCAGGTGCAGGCCGCCGTCGTGCTCGACAAGCCGTTTCGCCATATCGTCGGCATGAATGTGGTCGACGCCGGCCAGGCGGCCGCGATCGACCGCGACTTTCCTCACATCCGCAAGTCGGGTTTCTTCGTGACCGAGGACCTGGAGGACTGCGGCCCGGCCATGCGGGCCCTGCTCGACGAGATCGCCCAGCCCGAATTCTCTCGCATCGTCGGCGACAAGCTCGGCCTCGATCTGGTCGGCCGGCCGCAGATGGCCATGGTGCGCAAATGGTCGGGACCCCGCGACGGCCGGCCCCACACCGACGGCCTCGACAAGGCGGCGACCGCTCTGATCTATCTGAACGACCACTGGGACGGCGGCGCGGGCGCCCTGCGCTACCTCGAAGGGCCCGACGTGGAGGGCCCCGGCACGGAGGCGATCCCGCCGACATTCGGCGTGCTGACCGCCTTCGCCCGCTCCGACAGCTCCTGGCACGGCCATCCGACCTTCGTCGGCGAGCGGCGGGTGATCCAGCTGTTCTGGATGGTCGACGAGGCCGCCGCCGGCCGAAAGAAGCGCCGCCACCAGCGCCAGAGCTTCTGGCGATTCCTGCGCCCGGCGCTGAAGGAGAACGCCGTCACCGGGTGACCTCCCGCGGCGAACGGCTCCGAGGTTTCCTTCCGGCCGGGCTCCAGGTACCTGACCGCGGATGATGTTCGGCTGGGTCTTGGCGACGGTGACGGCGGCCGGCTTTCAGGTGGCGCGCAACGGCCTGCAGCGGAGTCTGGTGGGCAGCGCCGGACCGTGGGGCGCGACCCTGGTGCGCTTCCTGTTCGGCCTGCCGTTTTCGTTGGTGTTCGCGGCGGTCGCCATCGGCGTCACGGCCGGGGCGCGGCCGGCGCTCAGCCCGGGCTTTTTCGGCCTCAGCGCGCTAGGCGCCTGCAGTCAGGTGCTGGCCACCGCCAGCCTGCTCGCCGCCATGCGCCGCTCGGGCTTCGCCGTGGCGACCTCGTTGCAGCAGAGCTCCCTGCCCCTGGCGGCGCTGATCGGCCTGGTCGCCTTCCACGACCGGCTGAGCCCGGGCGGCTGGTCCGGCGTGGCGTTGACCACCGCCGCCCTGATCGCGCTGACCTGGCCCCGGGGCGCCAACGCCCGCGAGGAGCTGTTCGGCGGCGCCTTCGGTCTGTTTTCGGGCCTGACCTTCGGCTTTTCGCTGAACGCCTTCCGCCACGCCGGCCTGCTGCTGGAGCCGCGGCATCCGGTCTACGCCGCGCTCGTGTCTGTGCCGATCGTGCAGGCGATCCAGACCGCCGGTCTCGGCCTGATCCTGCTCGTGGTCAGTCCCGCCACGGTGGTCCAGGTGTTCCGGGACTGGCGTCGCTCCTCCGGGGCGGGGCTCTGCGGCGCCTTCGCCTCGGCCGGCTGGTTCGTCGCCCTGGCCCTGGCCCCCGCCGCCTCGGTCCGCGCCGTCGGCGTGATCGAGGCCCCGATGGCCGCCCTCGCCGGCCACCGCCTGTTCAGGGAGCGCCTGCACTGGACACAGTGGCTCGCCGGCCTGGCGGTCGCGGGCGGCGTGGCGATGACGGCGCTGGGATAGGGCCCGGTTTGGCGAGTCCTAAAGCTTCCCCCCCAGCACGCCCTTGCCCGGCGGCTCGGGCGGGGCGCCGGCGGCGGTCTGCTCAAAGGTCTGCGTGAGGTCGCGGTAGAAGTCCGGGCGCGGGTCGACCGCGTCCGACGGCGCGGCGTCCTGGGGGAAGGGGCGCGGCGGCAGGCCCTGTTCGGCCGCCAGCATGAACCGCTTCCAGGTCTCGGCGGGAAGATCGCCGCCTGCGAGGTGCTGCATCGGCGCGCCGCGGTCGTCGCCCATCCAGACGCCGGCTACATAGTCCGGCGTAAAGCCGATGAACCAGGCGTCGCGATAGTCCTGGCTGGTGCCGGTCTTGCCGGCGGCGGGCCGGCCGAGCGCCGCCTTGCGGCCGGTGCCCTTGTCGATCACCCCCTGCATCAGCTTGACCATCTCGGCCGCCTTGGCGGAATCGTAGACGGATTGGGGCGCCTGGGGCGGATGGCGGTAGATCGGCTGACCGCGGGCGTCGGTGATGCTGTCGATCAGATAGGGCGCGGTGCGCCGGCCGCCGAGCTGCAGGACCTGATAGGCGGAAACCAGGTCGATCAGGCTGGTCTCATAGGCGCCGAGCGCCACCGGCGGCGCGGGATGCGGCGGGATGGTGGCGAGCCCGAACCGGCGCGCCAGCTCCGCCACGTGCGAGGGACCGACCTCCTGGGACAGCCGAACGGCGACGGTGTTGATCGAGCGGGCGAAGGCTTCGCTCAGCGTCACATTGCCGGCGTAGAGGCCGTCGGCGTTGGTCGGACGCCAACCGCCGACGTTGACGGGAGCGTCCTCGCGCACGTCGTCGGGCTGGACGCCCTGCTCCAGGGCGGCGGCGTAGACGAAGGCCTTGAACGCCGATCCGGGCTGGCGCCGGGCCTGGGTCGCGCGGTTGAACGACGACAGCCGATGATCGACCCCGCCGACCAGGGCGCGGACGCCGCCGTCCGGGCCCAGCGCGACGAGCGCCGCCTGGGTGGCGCCGAGCGGCGCGCCCTTGGCGGCGGCCGCGCGCACCGCCTGACTGGCCTCGTGCTGCAGCCGGCCGTCGATGGTCAGGTGGACGACGAGGTCGGGGACGCCGGCGGTGTCGAGCGCCTTGGCCTCGGCCGCGGCGGCGTCGAGCACATAGCCGAAGTCGCCCTCGTCCGCGGTCTCGGTCGACAGCACCGGCGGGTGGGCGATGGCGTCGTCGGCCTGGGCCTGGGTGATCCAGTGTTGGGAAACGAGGGCGCGCAGCACCCGCCGCGAGCGGCCGATCGCCGCCTCGAGATCGTCGGTCGGCGCATAGCGGGTCGGGGCCTTGGGCAGGGACGCCAGCAGGGCGGCCTCCGCCAGGGTCGCCTGGCTGGCCGGCTTGCCGAAATAGGTGCGCGAGGCCGCGTCCACGCCGTAGGCGCCGCCGCCAAAGTAAATCCGGTTGAGGTAGAGCTCGAGGATCTCGTCCTTGGACATCAGATGCTCGATCCGCACCGCCAGCCCCGCTTCCTGCAGCTTGCGGCGCAGGGTCTGCTCGGGCGTCAGGAACAGGGTACGGGCGATCTGCTGGGTGATGGTCGAGCCGCCCTGCGCGATGCGGCGATGGACGAGGTCGGTCCACGCCGCCCGCGCCACGCCCCAGAGGTCGAGCCCGCCGTGATGGTAGAAGCGCCGGTCCTCGGCCGCCAGAAAGGCCTGCGGCAGGTAGGGCGGCAGCGCCGCGAGGGTCAGGGGCGAGCCGTGCCGGGGACCCCGCTGGCCGATCACCTTGCCGTCGCGGTCGACGAAGGCGGCGCCGGCCGGCCGGTTCAGCGACCACAGCGCCGCCTTGTCCGGGATCGGCGGCAGGTCGGAGAAGGCCAGCTTCCAGATCCACAGGCCGGCGAACAGGACGGCGAGCAGCGCGCCGAGGCCCACGCCGAGCCAGATCGCCCGCCGACGACCGGCCTCGGCCGCGCGCACATGGTCGAGGTCGGCGCGGATCGGCCCGTGGCGGGAGCCGAAGGATGGCGGTGACGGATCAGGCACGGCGCAGTGTCTTGTTCAGCCTCATGATGTGCTCCGCATCGACGGGAGCGCCGCGGACGACCTATATGCAGGGCTGTGGCGAGCCCGTGGCGATAACCTTATGACTGAAAAACCCTTCTGGGAGGTCAAGCGGCTGTCCGAGATGACCGCCGCCGAGTGGGAAAGCCTGTGCGACGGCTGCGGCCGCTGCTGCCTGATCCGTTTCGAGGACGAGGACACCGGCGAGGTGATCCCGACCCGGGTGGCCTGCAAGCTGCTCGACATCGGCGCCTGCCGCTGCAGCGACTACGAGAATCGCAAGCAGCACGTGCCCGACTGCATCAAGCTGACCCCCTGGAACATCGAGGATCTGGCCTGGATGCCGCCCTCCTGCGCCTATCGCCGGCTGCACGAAGGCCGCGGCCTTGCTGCCTGGCACCCGCTGATCAGCGGCGACCCCGACAGCGTGGCGCGCGCGGGAGTCAGCGTGAAGGGGCAGCTGATCTCGGAAACCTGCCTGAAGACGCCTGAGGACGCCCTGGATTTCGAAGCGCTGGACCTCCTGGGCGATCCGTCCTGACGCCGGGGACGGCCGTCGAAGCAATCCAAGACAGCGGCGCGAACAGCCGATACCCAGCCCCTTTGGCCGGGCTCGGTCGAGCCGGCGGCCGATGCATGACGTCGAAGCCGGCTCAAGCCTCGAGACCTGGGCGACTTGTTTCAATCCCGCAATCTATCAGTGCAACCCGCCCGGGCCAGGGGCCAGACCAGCGCAAATGAAAAATACTGTGAATTCTTGCCCACAACCGCAATCGCCAAACAATTTCCGTTTGGTTTATGCAACCGATACCCCCATTTGGCGGTGTAGATTGCACGTTGCCGAGTATGTATACGTATGCGCTTGTGGTCGCATTGGGGCGCGCTTGAAAAATGCGAGAGAATTCCCTAGTCCTTGTCGATGATTTACCAAGATCTACTAACGTACTATCAGCCTCGCATACGCTTTTTGATCAGCTCTTAACAGGCGTGGTTGAATATGTCGCGATCGAGCTCTTGGTTGATTCTCCATTTACCCCAACGCTCAACTATGATCCCGACAGGAACGGGTTCTACGGAATCATCAGCAGACGCCACTTTTCCGCGACTGAACACCTGCACAACCTTGGCGGTGGCGAAAACCGCCTGAAGTGGACCAGCGCGGCCGCGAACGCGGGGACCGATGCGCTGCGGCTTCACGTGGAGAACGAACTTGCCGGCACGGCCTTCGGGTCGGCGGCTCAGTTCGCCTTCGAGGTCTCGGGCCGGGCGATGAATGTGGCGATCGCTTCGACCCGCGCCCTGGAGGAGCTCGCCGAGTTCGCCGCCTATCGGGCCGTGACCATCGACCAGGCTCTGCACGAGTTCGCCGACTCGATCGAAGGGTCGGTGGAGCCTTCGTCGCCGGTGCGGCTTACGCCGCGCGAGATCGACGTCCTGACCTTGACCGCCAACGGTCGGACCCGCGACGAGATCGCCGTCCTGCTCAAGATCGGTCCGGCGACGGTCAAGGATCACCTTCAGCGGGCCAGCCTCAAGCTCGGCGGGTCGAACAAGACCCATGCCGTCGCCCTGGCCATTCAGCAGGGCTTGATCAGGCCATGACCCAGCACGACGAACCCGCGACGCAAGGGGACAACGATTGGCCGGAGCCCGAGGTCAAACGGTATCCAGGCTTCGTCATCGTCCTGGGCATTCTCCTGGCCACGAGCCTGCTCTGGTCGGGGTGCGCCCTCATCGGTATGAAGGCGGTGAAGTACGTCGACCGGCCGCGGGCCGCGGCGGTGCAGGCCACCCGCCTGGCGTCCGTTGGACGCTAGCCTGAATGCGCCGTGCTCCGGGGCATGCAGGGCAAAGGCGGCCCCAGCGCAGCCGGACGTGGCCGCTGTAGGACGGATCAGCCTCGCTCCTTGGCCCTGAGGAAAGTGATCTTCGGGTAGCGTTCGGTCACATAGCTGACTTCCCAGGCCGACTTGCCGAGAAAGACCGGCTGCTCGTCGATGTCCTGGCCCATGGCCTGGCGGTGCTTGCCCATGAAGTCCTCGAGGTCGGGTTTGGCGCCCGTGATCCAGCGCGCCTCGGCGAAGGGCGAGGGTTCGAACAACACTTCGAGCTGGTATTCGTTGGCGAGCCGGTCGGCCATCACCTCGAACTGCAGCTGCCCCACCGCGCCGACGATGAAGTCCGAGCCGATCATCGGCCGGAACAGCTGGGTCACGCCCTCCTCGGCCAGGCCCTCGAGCGCCTTCTTCAGGTGCTTGGCCTTGAGCGGATCCTTGACCCGCACGCGCTGCAGGATCTCGGGGGCGAAGTTGGGCAGGCCGGCGTACCGCACGGTTCCGCTCTCGGACAGGCTGTCGCCGACCCGCAGCACCCCGTGGTTGGGGATGCCGATCACGTCGCCCGCATAGGCCACCTCCGCGAGCTCCCGATCCGAGGCCATGAACATGATCGGCGCGTTCACCGACAGCTGCCGGCCGGTGTTCTGCACCTTCAGCTTCATGCCGCGCTGGAACCTGCCCGAACAGACCCGCAGCATGGCGATCCGGTCGCGGTGGTTGGGGTCCATGTTGGCCTGCACCTTGAACACGAAGCCGGTCACCTCAGGATCGCCGGGCGCCACATGGGTCGCCGCGCCGGCCTTCTCCGCCGCCATCGGCCCGGGCGCCGGGGCGTAGGCGCCGAGGACCTCGAGCAGTTCGCCCACGCCGAAGTGGCGCAGGGCCGAGCCGAACAGGATCGGCGTCATGTGACCCTCGAGGAAGGAGGTGACGTCGAACGGCTTGGACGCCTCGCGCACCAGCATCGCGCCCTCCTCGACCTCCTCCTTCTCGTCCGGGTCGAGCACGCGGGAGATCGCGTTGGAGTTCAGCGCCAGCTTCTCGAACCCCTCCTCGCCGCCGGTGCGCGTATAGGCGGTGAAGCGGCCGTCGCGAAGGTCGACCATGCCCCGGAAGCGATTGCCCGACCCCGCGGGCCAATAGAGCGGCGCGGGGTCGAGGGCGAGCTTGGCGCCGATCTCGTCGAGCAGGGCGTAGGGATCCAGCGCCTCGCGGTCCATCTTGTTGATGAAGGTGATGATCGGGATGTCGCGCAGGCGGCAGACCTCGAACAGCTTGAGCGTCTGCGGCTCGATTCCCTTGGCGGCGTCCAGCACCATGACCGCGGCGTCCGCGGCGGTGAGGGTGCGGTAGGTGTCCTCCGAGAAGTCCTCGTGCCCGGGCGTGTCGAGCAGGTTGAACAACAGGCCCTCGTGCTCGAAGGTCATCACCGAGGCGGAGACCGAGATCCCGCGCTCCTTTTCGATCTTCATCCAGTCCGACCGGGTGCGGCGATTCTCGCCCCGCGCCCGCACCGCGCCCGCCGCGCGAATGGCGCCGCCGGCCAGGAGGATATGCTCGGTGAGCGTGGTCTTGCCGGCGTCCGGATGGGAGATGATGGCGAAGGTGCGCCGCCGCGCGGCCTGTGCCGCCGGACTCGTCACTGAACTGGCGGCCGGACTCTGGGCCGGACTCTGGGCCGGACTGGCGGCCTTGGCGGCGACGGGCGGGGGTGAGGTCATGAGGGGCTCAGATAGAGGCGGCCCGCCGCAGTGGCAACGGCTGGCGTCGGGCGGCGGGTTCAGCCCGGTTCTTGCGAGGTGTCGGCCGCGGACAACTCAAGTCCGTGTCGCCCGCGCCAGTTTCCTCTCAGGTCCGAGCGTAGTTGGAGAAAACATTAACCATGCAAGTCTCTGGATCGTCCAATCTTTCGATGACGGCCCTGCAGCAGATGCTGGCCAGCCTGCAGAACGACATCTCCGGTCTAACCGGGCAATTCTCCACCGACGGCTCGTCGAGCTCGGCAAATTCCACCGGGTCAAGTTCGTCCGCCGCCGCCACCGCGGCGACGACGGCGTCGTCCGCCTCCAGCACGCCGTCGGCGCAGTTCGCCAACGACACCCTGACGGCCCTGATCCAGGCGCAGTCCCAATCGAACAGCTGGGAATCGAACGCCGCGAACACGATCCTCTCCGCCGATGGATCAAACGGCCAGATCAGCCTCGGCCAGGTGACGAGCGCCCTGGGGTCCTCTGGTTCAACATCGACGGCGGCGCAGATCACCTCCGCCTTCAAGGCCATGGACACCAACGGCGACGGGGAGCTCAGCGCCTCGGAGCTCACCGCCGCCCTGCAGCAACTGCAGGGCCAGACGGAGGGGGTCGGCGGCGGTCACCATCACCATCACCATATTTCGGCGCCGCAGGCCGCTTCGGCCTCGACCACCGCGGCCTCGTCCACCGATACGGCGACGGACGCGATCGGGACGCCGACCGCGACCGCGGCGACCGCCACCGACTCCATCGCCACCGGCGCCGCCGCCGGCTGATGCGACGGCGCTCCCGTCCGGGAGCGCCTGGCTGGTCTCAACCCTTGTCCGCGCCCGCCGCCTCGGCGGCGGCCTGCGGCAGGTGCTGGGCCAGGTGTTCGAGGAAGTCGCCGACGGGCAGGCCCGAGGCGCTGGCCATGCTCTGCACCTGCTGCGAGCCCAGGGCGTCGCGGATCTGGTCGGTGGAGATCGGGAGGTTGGGGTTGTTGGAGAGCCACGAGGCGACGTGCTCGGAGAGCCCGTTGGCCGCCAGGGTCTCGAGCGTTCCCTGCAGTCCCCCCGCGCCGCCGCCGCCGGCCGCGCCGAGCAGGGCGCCCACGATGTTCGAGCTCTGGCCCGCGCCGCCGCCCTGCTGCAGCAGGGAGCCGAGGATGCCCATCGCGCCCTCGCCCTGCTGGCCGTCGCCGCTTCCGCCCACCAGGTTGGTCAGGCTGTCGAGAATACCCATGATCGTCGCTCCGGAGGCGGTAGGAGCGACCGGCTTAGCAGATCCGCGGTCAGGCGGCGAGACGGCGCCAGACCTCCCGATCGGCCTGCACCGGCGTCAGGCCGCCCGACGACATGTCCCGCTCGTAAAGGTTCGCCATGACTTCCATGGGCAGGCTGGCGAAGCGGGTGATCACCTGGTCCGGGCGGCATCCGACCGACGGGGACACGAACAGGGCCGCGTTCACCTCGGGCGCCTTGATCATGAGCAGCAGGGCCAGGCGACGCGCGCGCTGGGGCGCCTCGCGGTGCAGCATGGGCTGCTCGGCGAAGAGCTCCTGGCCGAGCTTGACGGCGTAGGCCGGGCTTATGGCTTCGAACCGGCGCGACTGGATGTCGAGGCTGGGATCATCGCCAAGAAACAGCACGCGGTCGTTCATCAAAAAGAGCATGACGGGTCGCCAGACGCACGCCCACTGTGGCGCGACGAGCCACCCTAGACCGAGCGCGCTTGAGGTCCGGTTGAGGAAGGTGGTTAGCAAACGGTTGGCGCTCACACCCCCGAACCGCCGCTCAGGAAGGCGCCCCCTCGCCCTCCACCGCCTCGGTCAGGAAGTGGCGCCCCAGGGAGTCCTCGATCTCCACCAGCCAAAGATCCGGGTCGATCCGGCGCGCCCGTTCGGCGTATTGATCGAGGTCCCGTTCGGCCTCGCCCGGACGCGGCTGCATCCACACCCGCTCGCCGTCGCCGCGCGTGGCCTCCGCATAGAGCCGCGCCTCGCCGGTTCGCTGATTGACCGCCTTGACCAGCACCGATCCCGCGCGCGCGTCGCCCTTCATGCCCACGGTGGCGAAGGCGCCCGACAGCTCGGCCCGGCGGATCAGGGCCGCGACCCAGATGTCGGTGGAAAGCTCCAAAACGTTAACCCTTCCGCTAAACTCGACCGTAAGCGAGCGCGGCTATGGTCGGCTGAACGTCCAGCGGAAACAAGCGCGGACGAAGACGATAAGAGACAAGTGGGACGATCAGAGACGAGTGGAATGGCGACCTTCCCTGCCCGCCCCCGCGGCGGACGATCCCCTATGCGCGCGCTGGCCCCTATGCGCGCGCTGGCCCCTATGGGCGCGCTGGCGCTGGCCGCCGGCCTGTGCGCCGCGCCCGCGCTGGCCCACGCCGCGGGCGCGGCCGACCTCTACTACGAGCGCGCGGTGATGCGCGCGGCGGACGCCCGCTGCCGTCTTTTCGCCCCCGAGATCTCCGCCGCCCTCGCAGCGTCGAGCCTGCAGGCGCGCGGCGCCGCCTTGCGCGCCGGCGCCGGCGAGAGCGCAATGGATGCGACCAGCCGCAGGGCCGAGGGCGCGGCCGAACGGGTCGGCTGCGCCGCGCCGGACCTGACCATCGCCGCGGACCGGGTGCGCAAGGCCTTCGCCGGCTATGCGCGGATCAGCGCGATGAGCTTTCCCGGCGAGTTCTCGGCCTGGCAGGCGGATCGAAACCCCGTGGCCCCGGTGGTGAACCGCAAGGCGGTGGAAGGCCCGCGCTGGCGCCTGTCCCAGCCGGGCCGCTGGGATGGGCCGGGCTCGGGAACCGTGCTGTTCGGCCTCGCCGGGGACAACGCCGCCCCCGCCGTGGCCAGCGGCGCTTCGGCCGGCGCGGCGCCGTCGAGCGCCTTCCTGATCCTGCGCGACCCCGGCAAGGCCGGCGCGCCCTATATCGACCCGCGCCGCCACGACCTCGCCGGTCGCGCGCCCCCGGCCAACATCACCCGCGCCCTGATCGCCGACGCCCGCCAGGCCGCGCCCGCGTCCCTGCTGCCGGGCGGCAAGGGGATGCTGTTCGGCTTCCCGCCCGCCGCCGCCCAGGCGCTCGAGGGCCTGGACCCGCGCGAAGTGGTGGCCGTCGAATTCGTCTACCCCGACCGCCCGAGCCAGCGCGCCCTGTTCGAGGTCGGCGACTTCGCCGCGGGTCGGGCCTTCCTGCGCGCGGGGCGGTAGGGGCGCGTAAAGGTTAGCCTGTCGCGGACTGGCCGCCGGGGGCGGTGCTCCAAGGTTACGGTCGAGACGAAATAGTCCGCAGCGGCCCTTGTAGTCTCGCTTGCCGAGCGCGCACGCCCGCGATCGCCGAAACAGGAAAGCTTTCTCCTAAAGTTTCTCCATGAAGTCCTACGGCTCGTCGGCTCAGTGGGTGACTGCACCGCCGGTCGGCGTCTTCGTGCTACGGCCGACTGTGCCCGTTGGGGTAGCTTCGAAATGCTCCCCGGCGGGACCTGTCGGATGTGCAACACCCTCTAGGTACGTAATGCGGGCCTTCCGAATGCGTGCTGAGAGTGGTTGATTGCCGTTGGCAGCCCCCATGAGTGGCATTCAAGTAAAGCGAATTGGTCGGCAGTATTCCTTGATTCAGCCACGAACCTCGCGAACCGCACGAACGTGAGGGTGACAATCAAAGGATCAGTCGTTCTATCTGCGCCTTGGGTGCGTTCCCAAAATTCACAGCCCCAATCGCATCCCGGTCGCGCGTAGATAGTCCAGAACCTGGGCTCGATGCTCCGGCGCCAGGCTTCGCACCGCTTTGAGCTCGACGATGATCTTTTCAAAACAGACAAAGTCAGGCTGGTAGCGCCGCCGCAACGGCGATCCTTTGTATGTCATGGCGATCGGCTGGAAGGCCGCGAAGGGTATGCCTCTGTCGGCGAACAGACGGAACATTAGCAGAACATCGACGGAAGTCGTCAAGACGCCTTCAGTTGCAAAGCGGGGTACGAAAGTCCGACCCGTCGTGAGCCGCCAGAAGCTGCACATCCGAAACTCGCCGTTCGAGCCGCCTCGCCTGTCGCTTGCCGGCGTTGAGAGCTAAGACAGGGTTGGTCGCCCCTCCAACCCGCTCACCCCGTGGAAGCGGGGATGAGTGGAGTAAAGAGCTTTGCGCGTTGAGCCGAACCGGCGTGCGCTGTTCGCTGTTACGGTGCGTCGGGCGCGCCGCCAGGCGCGACCTTGGGTCTGGGCGGGACGGTCGGCGCGGGCCGCGAAGGTTCGGCCACAGGTGTCGGCTCCGGCGGTGACGGTTCAGGCTTAGCCGCCGCGGCGACCACAGGCGCCGGGTCCACCAGCACCGGCAGGCGGACGGCGACGGCCGTGCCCTCGCCGAGGCGGCTCTCCAGGGTCATGCGGCCGCCGTGCAGTTCGGCGAAGGCGCGCACCAGCGACAGGCCGAGGCCCGTGCCCTGGGCCCGCTCGCTCGCGTCGCCGGCCTGCTCGTACGGCCGGCCGAGCCGCTCGAGGTCCTCGGGCGCTATGCCGACGCCGCTGTCGGCGACCAGGAGCTCGAAGTCGCCCGACGCCCGCTCCACCGACACGGTGATCGAGCCGCCGGCCGGCGTGAACTTCAGGGCGTTGGACACGAGGTTCAGCACGATCTGCTTGATCGCCCGCCGGTCGGCGTCGATCTCGAGCGGCCCGGGCGGCAGGACGCCGCGCAGCTTGACGCCCGCATCGTCGGCCTGGAGCCGGACAAGCCGCAGCGCCGCGTTGACCGCGTCGCGCGCATCGAACACCTCGCGGCTGAGGTCGAACCGATGGGCTTCGATCTTCGACATGTCGAGCACGTCGTTGATCACGTCGAGCAGATGGCGGCCGGACTCGTGGATCAGCTCGGCGTAGTCGGTGTAGCGGGGGCCAAGGTCGCCGAACATGCGCGAGCGCATGATGTCGGAAAAGCCCATGATGGCGTTGAGCGGGGTTCGGAGCTCATGGCTCATGTTGGCCAGGAAGCGGGCCCGGCCCGCGGCGTCCGCCTCCGCCTTGCGGCGGGCGGCCTCCGCGGCGTCGCGCGCCGTCTCGGCGTCCTTCAGCCGGCGGGCCAGCTCGGCCAGGGACTGGGCGGCTTCACCGGCCGGTCCGGCGGAGGCGCCGTTCAGCCGGCTGGCGGCGATCGCCGGCCGGATCGGCGGCGGGGCCGCGCGGAGAATGGCGGTCAGGCCGCCGGCGTCGGTTCTCTGCAAGATCGCCAGGAGCCGCGGCGCGTCGGGCGCGATCGGTGTGAACTGGACCTCGGCGCGTCCCGCGCCGGCGGCCTCCGCCAGCGCCGCCTGCACGCGCGGCCGGTCGGGCTCGGCCGCGATGTGCAGCAGGCCCTCATGCAGCGACTGCGGGTCCAGACCCGGCAGGGGGTGGCCGAACACCGCCTGAGCCCGCCCCTCATGGTCCATGGCCATGGCCAGTTCGGGAAGGTCGCCCATGATCCCCTGGAAGGCGGCCAGCTCGGCCTCGACCGCCGCGAGGTCGGTCGCCTGGGCGGCCTGCGCCGCCCGGGCGCGCCGTTGCATGATCCTCAGGGCCAGGACGGCGGCGGTGGCGACGAAAAGGATCGCCAGGGCGCCGCAGAGCAGGTCGAGCGGATGAGGCGCGACGCCCGCGGCGGCCAGCAGGATGACGGCGAGGCCGAGCACGGCCGCCGCTCCCCCCCTCATGCCGCCATCCGAAACTCCGCTCAAATTCCACACGTCAGGCCCGTCCGGCCGCTGAAGCTCAGAGTCCGTCTCGCTGGGACGAGGTTCTAGGGGCCCGCCCCGCGCCGCTCCAGTCCCTACAATCGCGGGGCGACCGACGGCGGTGGGTAAAGCTGTGAACCGAATCGTAAGCGCGACGTGCTTAGGTGCCTCCCCAAGCAACTGTCTTGCCAGAACAATGACCGCCTCCGCCGGCCGGATCGAGGACCAAGCCCCGGGGCGCCGTAGGAGCCTCCGCGGCGCCGCGCGACGGGCGGCGGACGAGGCTGGGCGCCGCTCGTTCCTGCGGCTCGTCTCGCATGAATTGCGAACACCGCTGAACTCGATCATCGGCTTTTCGGAGATCATCGCCCGCGAACTGCACGGCCCGATCGGCGATCCGCGATATCGCGAGCATGCCGAGATGGTGCGCACCAGCGGGCTCAAATTACTCAAGCTGGTCAATGACGTGATCGATGTGGCGCGGCTCGAGGCCGGGGTCGTCGACCTGGATTTCCGGCCCGAGGATCCGGTCGCCATGCTCGAGGAGGTGGCGGAGTCCGTCGCCGCGGACGCCGGCGCGCGGGACGTGCGCCTGTCGATCGAGTCCGAGGTCACCGCCTGGGTCCTGGCCGACGATCGCGCTCTCAAGACCGCCCTGACGCAGTTGATCCACAACGCCATCGCCGTATCGCCCAAGGGCGGCGTAGTGCGGCTACGCCTGCGCGCAAGCCGGGACGGTGTCGCCTTCGACGTGATCGACGAAGGTCCGGGTGTGCCGATTCAGGACGTGCAGCGGATCCTTCGTCCGTTCGAGCAGGGCGGCGACGCCCTGACCCGGCAGACGGAGGGGGCGGGCCTGGGCCTGCCGATCGCCCGGCTCCTGGCCAAGGCCATGGGCGGCAAGCTTCGCCTGCATTCCGAGCCGGGACGCGGCCTGCGCGCTTCGATCTCACTGCCGACGGTCCCGGGCCAGAATCGGCCCTCGTCCTGATCACCGCGGGGGGCCGGCGCGGCTGCGGGGTTGAGCCGCGCGCGGCGCGGGCCTAACTGGCGGGCATGACCGACACCATTACCGCCGAGCTCGAGGCGCTGGCCGACGAGTTCGACATGCTGGGCGACCCGATGGATCCGGAGCGCTATCGCCATCTGATGGATCTCGGCCGCGCGCTGGAGCCATTGAGCGACGCCGAGCGCACCGAGGCCAACAAGGTGCGCGGCTGCGCCAGCCAGGTCTGGCTGGTGACCGAACCGCGGGACGGCCGGCTGCGCTTCCGCGGCGATTCCGACAGCGACATCGTACGCGGCCTCGTGGCGGTGCTGGTGCGTCTGTTCTCGGGCCGGTCGCCGGGCGAGGTGCTGGATTTCGACGTCAAGGCCGCCTTCGCGCGCCTGGGTTTCGCCAGCGCCATCTCGGCCCAGCGCTCCAACGGATTCTTTTCGATGGTGCAGCGACTGCGGCGCGACGCCGAGGCGATGCGCAGCGCGGGCTGATCGATCAGGCCGCGCGGATGCCGCTGCGGCCGAACTCGCCGTGGGATCCGACCACCACGTCGTAGCCGAGGATCATGTCGACCCGCCGCCCGTCGGAGGCCAGGGGCAGGCGAAGCCACAGGATCGACAGGTGCGGCGCGCCGCGCCAGGCCAGCGAGTGGGAGCCGACGCCCGGGCGGCGCTCGGTCACCACCTTGTCGAGCTCGGCGCGCCAATACCCGGCCGACGGCGCGTCATAGACCTCGCCGAGCCGCTTACCGGTGATTTCGCCGCGATAGACCTCATAGAGTCCGGTGCCCGCGAGGCGCAGGCGATAGTCTCGCGCCGACCCGTCCCCGGGCGCGGCCACCACGTCGATGAGGCTGACGGTCGGGAGGTGGCGCTTGAAGTCCGTGGGATCGATCTGACGGCGGCCCGGAAGGCGACCGGGTTCGCGGCGCGACGCCCAATAGGCGAAAAGCTCCTCGTGCGCACGAACGGCGGAGGCGGAGCCCTCCCGCTGCGAAAGCATATTCAGATTCCCCCTCAAACCCTTGGAATCGTGATGCTTACTATCTGTTAACCGCCGACTCGCAGCAAGCGGTTTCAAGGATTTTTTGCGTAAACGCGTCAGGCGGGAATCACCTGTGGCGCGAAAGACTCAGTCCTGAGTCGAGCGCGAAGGGAAACGCAAAACGCCCGCCGGAGGCTGGCGGGCGCTGCAACGATCTTCGGTTGAGTAAACGCGGCCGTTCCCGATCGGATGACGCCGTCCTATCCGGTGGAAGCCGGCCCGGGGACGCGAATCAGACGCGAATCCGGCGCCGAGGCCGGATCCGCTTCGGCCTGACCGGCTCTAGCGGCCCTTCCGGCCGCCCTGCCCCAGGCCCATCTGCTTGGCGAGGTCGGACCGCGCGCGCGCGTAGTTCGGCGCCACCATCGGATAATCCTTCGCCAGGCCCCACTTCGCGCGGTAGTCCTCCGGGCTCATGTTGTACTTGGTGCGCAGGTGGCGCTTGAGCGACTTGAACCTGCGTCCGTCTTCGAGACAGATCAGATAGTCGGGCGTGATCGACTTCTTCACCGACACCGCCGGCTCCTTCGGGGCCGCCTCGACCAGCTCGGCTCCACTTCCCACGCCCGAAAGCGCTTTATGAACGCTCTGGATCAGCCCAGGCAAATCCGTGGCTGCAACCGAATTGTTGCCCACGTAAGCGGACACAATATCGGTGGTCATCTCAATAATTTCAGCTTTGTCATCCATGGTGATCTTGGCTCACAGTCGCCTCAAGGCGAATTGATGGTAACGGAGAAAATGAACTCCTCCCGCGGTCATCTAAGGAGCTTCGTAACAGAAGACAATGGGGAACTCGGCCCCGGCTACTCATTTTCGAGTTGCGGAACCTGTCATGGTAAAGGACAGAACGGGCTAAACGCCTTATGCGAGCAAGCCTAGGGTATTGTTCAGCCTCTGAAATCCGACGAAAGAGCCAACATAGCCGCCCGCTGGGGGGTGGAGTATTCGTCCAGGGCCTCTTCGTCTCCCTCGCGAATGGCTCGCACGAGGGCCGGCGTCAAGGCGGAGGACAAAGACCAGTTCCAGTAACGCAGCACCGTCTGGGCCCGATCGACCGCCATGAGGTCATAGGTGATGAGGGTGCGCTCCAGGGCCGGTGTGATGCGTCCCGCCGAATCCTCCTCCGGCCGCCGCAGGGCCCGCCACAGCGCCGTGATCGCCGAGCGGGGCAGACCGGTGGCCTTGCACAGGATCGCCAGCGGTTCGCCGCAGGCGTCGGTGAAGATCTTGGCCCCGGTGGTCGGCTTGATCCCCGACAGGTAGGATATCTCGGAGGCGAGTTCGCGGGTCATGCCGGACTGGGCGGCGGCGACGGCGGCGTCCAGGCTGTCATAAGGGCTCTTGTCGAGGGCGGCGCGGTTGCGCTGACGCCGCTCGATGAACTGCAGGGCCTTGCGCACCAGGGGGTCCTGCCACCCCTCGGCCGTCGCCAGCGGGAAGATGTCGCCGGACGCGTCCTGCAGCACCTCCCGTGAGACGGCGAACCGCTGGAGGATGATGCGCCGGCACTCCGGATCGCTCCACCAGAACATCACATAGGCGTGGCTGGGGCGAAGCTCGCTGCGCTTCAAGAGGCCCGGGATATAGCGCGGGTGTTCGCGCGAGGCGGCCACGATCCGCTCGATCGCCGTGGCCGAGAACCTCACGCCGGTGTTGCGGAGCAGGAGTTCGATCACGTCGGACTCCGCGGCGTCGATGACGGCGTCGACCACCAGTTCGGACACCTCTCGGCGGGCCGCGATCAACCGCCGATGTTCGATCGTGGCGCCGTGCGCGACGAGGATCAGCTCGGAATCGGGGATGATGGTTCCATCTTCCAGCAGGGGCGCGGCGACCTCGATGTCGTCGCGCAGCAGCAGGCGCAGGACGCTGGTGGGGATTTCGGTCAGACCGACCAGACGGCGCGCCGTGCGGATCCGATCCTGCGGTTCGCCCTCGCGCAGCATCTCGACCAGCAGATCGGCCGTCATCGCCCGCTCGAAGGCGTTGACGCGGCTGCTCGGCAGGCAGACCACGTCGGCGAGTCGCTTGACCAGCGCCCGGCGCGCGCGGCCAAGGGGCAGGGCCGGCGCGGGAAGTTGATCCTGGAAAGCGGGTTCGGCCACGAAGCGTCCCTTGGGGGTCGATCCATTAGAGCGCGTCGCGGTTAACCGCCCGTCAAATCCGCCCGCTGTTGCGCAAGCCGACAGGCTTGGCCATTCTCGGCGACGGGGGGGACATGCTGAAATCTATCCTGCTGATGATCGCACTCGCCGCGTCGGCTGCGCCGGCGACGGCCCCGGACTGGGCGTTCCCACCGGGCGGACACCGCGCAGGCGCCCAGACATTGGATCCGGCCCGAACGATCACCGTGCCCGGCGCGGCGCGGGCCTATCCCGAGACCATCGTCCATGGCGGCGGCGAGGCCGTGGACTGGCGGCCGGGCGAGCACGGCGCCCTGCCGGGGATCGTCGCCAGGTCGCCGACGCCCGGCGGCTGGGCCTGCGGCTATTGTCATCTGCCCGGCGGCGAGGGACGCCCCGAGAACGCCAACCTGGCGGGTCTGCCGGCGGCCTATATCGTGCGTCAGGTCGAGGCGATGAAGTCCGGCGCGCGCGCGGGCGTTCGACCGGACTATGTTCCCGCCACGCTGATGGCGGGCGTCGCAAAGAGCGTCTCCCCACAGGATCTCCGGGCGGCCGCCGACTATTTCAGCCGACAGACCTTCACCTCCCGCGTACGGGTGGTCGAGGGCGCCATGGCGCCGAGGGCGACCCCGGCCTTCTTTGTCTACAAGGTCTCCAAGGGCGAATTCGCACCGCTTGGGCAGCGTATCGTCGAGGCCCCCGCCGACCTCGTCGGGTTCGAGAAGCGCGACGGCCACATGACCTACGCGGCCTATGTCCCGGCCGGGGCGGTCGAGCGGGGAGCCGCGCTCGCCCGGAGCGGCGGCCCGAACGCCCAGCCCTGCGCCAGCTGTCACGGATTTGGACTGAAGGGCGCCGCCGGTCCGCCGATCGCGGGCCGTTCACCGTCATATCTGTTCCGGCAATTGCTCGCCTTCCGCGCAAGAACCCGGCGTGCGCCCGAAGCCGTCGCCATGCAGCGGGTCGCGGCCGGTCTCACCGACGCCGACATGATCGCTCTCGCGGCTTACGCCGCCGCCCAGAAGCCCTAGCTAGACCCTTTCGCGGGGGAAGGCGCGCGATCCGGACGAGGGGGAGCGCCACCACGGGCCGCCCCTTGACGCGAGCCGGTTTGTAATGCGTGTGCGGCCTCCCGCAGCACTGCCCCCTCGGTCGCTTTGTGACAGCGCCTCCAGACGGGGGGCACCTCCGGCGCGGGCTTCGCGGCGGCTTGAGCGAGGCGCTGGAAGAAGAATGACCACCGAGTCCCGTCCCTCCACGCCCGCCTTCGCCCTGCCGATCGGCCTGCTGCTGGTCGCCATGGTGTCGGTGCAGATCGGCGCGGCGGCCGCCAAGGGCCTGTTTCCCCGGGTGGGGGCCGAGGGGGCGGCGGCGCTGCGGCTGATGATCTTCAGCCCGATCATGCTGGCCGTCTGGCGGCCATGGCGGCTGAAGCTGTCGGCCAGGAGCCTGCCCGCCCTGCTCGGCTACGGCCTGTCGCTCGGGGCCATGAACCTGACCTTCTACATGAGCCTGCACACCATTCCCCTCGGCGTCGCGGTGGCGCTGGAGTTCGCCGGACCGTTGGCGGTGACGGTGCTGCATTCCCGGCGGTGGAGCGACCTGCTCTGGGTCGGCCTGGCGGTCCTGGGACTGGCGCTGCTGCTGCCGCTCGGGCGGCTGTCGCACCCGCTGGACCCGCTCGGCATGGGGCTGGCGCTGATCGCCGGCGGCTTCTGGGGCCTCTACATCGTCTTCGGGCAGAGGGCCGGCGCGGCGCATGGCGGCGCGGCGGTGGCCATGGGGGGCCTCGTCGCCGCTCTCCTGGTGGCGCCGTTCGGCATCGCCCACGCGGGCCGCGCCCTGCTCGACCCGGCGATCTGGCCGTTGGCGCTCGTGGTGGCGCTGATGTCGAGCGTCATTCCCTATTCGTGCGAGATCGTCGGCCTGACCCGGCTGCCGACGCGCGTGTTCGGCACCTTGATGAGCCTGGAGCCCGCCGTGGCGGCCCTGTCCGGGTTGGTGTTCCTGCACGAACGGCTGTCGCCGCTGCAGATCCTCGCCATCCTGGCGGTGATCGGCGCTTCGGCCGGGGCCGTGACGACGACTCCGGCCGAAATCCGCGAACCGGAGCCGCCGCCTCTGATCTGACGCCCGCCTATCTGAACGCCTTGCTCTCCCACTCGGGGAAGATGTCGGGCAGGTCGGTGGAGACCTTGTCGGGATAGTGCGGCGTCCGCTTTTCCAGGAAGGACGAGACCCCTTCCTTGCTGTCCGCCGCCGCGCCGCGGGACTGGATGGCGCGGCTGTCGACCTTGTGCGCCTCCATCGGCTGGTCGGCGCCGGCCATGCGCCACAGCATCTGGCGGGTCAGCGCCACGGAGACCGGCGCGGTGTTGTCGGCGATCTCGCGCGCCAGCGCCCGCGCCGCCGGCAACAGGTCGTCCGGCGCGTGCAGCGAGCGTACCAGTCCCCGCTCATGCGCCTCCTGGGCCGAGAACACCCGGCCGGTGTAGCACCACTCGAGCGCGGTCGAGAGCCCGACCACCTTGGGCAGGAACCAGGACGACGCCGCCTCCGGCGTAATGCCGCGCCGGGCGAAGACGAAGCCGAACCGCGCCTCGGTGGAGGCCATGCGGATGTCCATCGGCAGCTGCATGGTGACGCCCACGCCCACGGCCGGACCGTTCACCGCGGCGATGATCGGCTTCAGGCTCTCGTACATGCGCAGGGTCACCCGCCCGCCGCCGTCGCGGTAGATGTCGCCGACCTTGCCCTCCTCGCGCTCCACCGCCTGCGGACTGCTGCGGTCGAAGGTGCCGCCGCCGCCGGACAGGTCCGCCCCGGCGCAGAAGGCGCGGCCGGCGCCGGTGACGATCACCGCGCGCACCGCGTCGTCCCCGTCGGTGTCGTCGAACACCTTGATCAGCTCGGCCATCATCCTGGCGTTGAAGGCGTTCAGCTTGTCGGGCCGGTTGAGGGTGATGGTGGCGATCCCGTCCTCCACCGCATAGAGCAGGGTCTCGAAAGTGGGCGTCGCCATGATCGTCTCCTCATCGGGTCTTTGTGTCGTCGGGTCTTTAGTGCTGGCGGTCTTATTGGAATGTCCCGTAGGTAAGGCAAGCGCCGGCGCGTGGAATCGCCCAGCCCGTGCGCCCGCGAAAAGCCCGACCCAAGAAGGAATGCGCCATGTCCCTGTCCATGTACGAGGCTTCGGTCCCGGCCTTCGTCAACATGCTCAACAGCCTGTCGGCGATCCTGGACAAGGCCGCCGCCTTCGCCGCGGCGAAGAAGATCGACCCCTCGGTGCTGGTGGGCGACCGGTTGGCGCCCGACATGTATCCGCTCGCGCGGCAGATCCAGATCGCCACCGACGGGGTCAAGGGCGGCGCGGCCCGGCTGGCGGGCGTCGAGGTCCCGAGCTATCCCGACACCGAGACCACCCTTCCCGAACTGAAGGAACGGATCGCCAAGACCGTCGCCCTCCTGAACAGTCTGGACAAGGCGAAGTTCGACGGCGCCGAGGACCGGACCATCACCCTGAAGGTCGGCCCGAACGAGCTGCAGTTTCCGGCCAAGGTCTATCTGTTCGAGTTCGTGATCCCGAGCTTCTACTTCCACGCCACCACCACCTACGCGATCCTGCGCCACAACGGCGTGGACCTCGGCAAACCCGACTTCCTGGCCGGCCTCGCTCCCCATTTCGGCCGCTGACCGCCGCGCGATCACGCCACCATACCGGATATACAAATCCGCCGTTGCGTCGGCGGCAGTTGTGGTATGGTGTGCGCCGACAAAGCGCCGCGGAAAGTGGCGCAGCTTGGGAGAGACACCATGAAACCCCTGATCGCCCTGGCCGCCGTGCTTTGCGCGACGTCCCTCGCCGCCCCCCTGTCGATGGCGGCCGCCGCCTCGGCGCAGGCGGCGTACAGGACGCCGATGACCGCCTTCGGTCAGCCCGACCTTAGCGGAAACTGGACCAACGCCAGCATGACGCCGGAGACCCGCCCGGCGGCGTTCGGCGACAGGGCGGTCTACACGCCCGAGGAGGTCAAGAAGCTCGAGCACAAGGCGGTCGAGGAGCAGCAGCAGGACGCCAAGCCGACCGACCCGAACGCCCCCCCGCCGACCAAGGGCGGCGACGCCCCGCCGCCGGGCACCCGCCCTGAGTTCGCCGCCGCCGGCGGCGCGGTGGGCGGCTACAACTACGGCTGGCTGGATCCGGGCACCTATGTGATGCGGGTGAACGGCGAGCCGCGCACCTCGATCATCACCGCGCCGGGCGGCAAGGCCCCGCCGTACAAGAGCGGCGTCACCCCGCCCGACTTCCGCGCCATGTTCCGCGACGTCTATGACAACCCCGAGAACCGATCGCTCGGCGAACGTTGCGTCATGGGCTTCGGCCGCAACGCCGGCCCGCCCATGCTGGCCAACGGCTTCTACAACAACGACTACCAGATCGTGCAGAGCCCGGAGGCGGTCGCCATCCGCGTGGAGATGGTCCACGACGTGCGCATCATCCGGCTGAATTCGACCCACCGCGCCGACGGCGTGCGGCCGTGGATGGGCGACTCCATCGGCCACTGGGAAGGCAAGACCCTGGTGGCCGAGACCACCAACATCCCCGAAGGCCAAGCCTATCACGGCGCATGGAAGAACCTGACCGTGATCGAGCGGTTCACCCGCCTCGGCCCGGACCGGCTGCTCTACCAGTTCACCATCCACGACCCGACCATGTGGGCCGCCGACTGGGGCGGGGAGTACGAGTTCCATCCGCTGAAGGGCGAGATCTACGAATACGCCTGCCATGAGGGGAACTACGCCCTGCGCAACATCCTCGCCGGCGCCCGCGCCAAGGAGAAGGAAGCGGCTGCCGCGCCCGCCGCGCCGCCGGCCAAGGGCGGCGCGAAGTAGGGCGACGGTCAGGAAAGCAGACCACGCGTCCGCGCGGGATCGAAGCGCAATACCAAGGTCGTCATCCCGGAAAGGGCCGAAGGCCTTGTCCGGGACCCCACTTCCCGTCGCGGCTCTGGCGCTGCGGGTTTGCCTGGAGCCTCCTGGATCCGGACAAGCGCTGCGCGCCTTCCGGGGCGCCGCCGTCTGAGGGGCGCGGTTTGGCGAGCGCTGCGTAGGGTCGCCCCTTCCCTGTCGCGCCGGGCCGCGATACTCGTTCCTGAACAGCGATAAGTTTCCCGCTCGAGGAGACGGCGCGAGGAAACGGAGAACGGCCATGCATCCTTCGCACCATGCGCGAACCACGCCGGACAAGCCCGCCTACATCATGGCCGGCACGGGCGAGACGGTGACCTACGCCGAGCTCGACGCCCGCTCCAACCAGGGCGCCCATCTGTTCCGCGCCCTCGGCCTGCAGACCGGCGATTCCGTCGCCTACTTCGTCGACAACCACCCGCGCTACTTCGAGCTTCTATGGGCGGCGCAGCGGTCGGGCCTGCGCTTCACCTGCATCTCGTCCAAACTGACGGTCGGCGAGGTCGAGTACATCGTCAAGGACTGCAAGGCCAAGGTGTTCGTCGCCGCCTCGTCGCTGTCGGCGGTGGCCGACGCGGTGGTTCCGCTGATCCCCGGGCTGAAGCTCTACATGGTCGGCGAGGCGCACCCGCCGTTCGAGAGTTTCGAAGCCGCGCGGGCGGCCTTCCCGGAGACCCCGATCGCCGACGAGAGCGCCGGCTCGGCCATGCTCTATTCGTCGGGCACCACGGGACGCCCCAAAGGGGTCAAGCGGGCCATCGTTCCGGACCAGCCGGTCGACACCCCCTCGCCGCTGACCATGCTCGGCCAGATGCTCTACGGCTGGACGCCCGACAGCGTCTACCTGTCGCCGGCGCCGCTCTATCACGCCGCGCCGCTGGGCTTCACCATGGCCATGCAGGGCCTCGGCGGCACGGTGGTGGTGATGGAGCACTTCGACCCGGAAGAGGCGCTGCGGCTGATCGAAACGTACAAGATCACCACGGCCCAGTGGGTGCCGACCCATTTCGTGCGCATGCTGAAGCTGCCGCAGGAGGCGCGGGCGAAATACGACGTCTCCTCGCTGAAGGGCGTCTTCCACGCCGCCGCCCCCTGCCCGGTGCCTGTCAAGGAGCAGATGATCGCCTGGTGGGGTCCGGTGATCCACGAGTACTACGCCGGCACCGAGGGCAACGGCTTCACCGCCATCAATTCCGAGGAGTGGTTGACCCACAAGGGCTCGGTCGGCAAGGGCCTGACCGCCCAGGTGATGATCTGCGGCGAGGACGGGGAGCCCTTGCCGCCCCGCGCCGAGGGCATGGTCTATTTCGCCGGCGGGGGAGAGTTCGAATACCACGGCGACGCCGAGAAGACGCGCGACAGCAAGAATCAGCATGGCTGGACCACGCTCGGCGACGTCGGCTGGGTCGACGAGGAAGGCTATCTCTACCTCACCGACCGCAAGAGCTTCATGATCATCTCGGGCGGGGTGAACATCTATCCGCAGGAGGTCGAGAACCTGCTGGTCACCCACCCCAAGGTCGCCGACGTGGCCGTGGTCGGCGCCCCGCACGAGGAGATGGGCGAACAGGTGGTGGCGGTGGTCCAGCCTGCCCCGGGACAGGTGGCGGACGAGGCGCTGGCGGCCGAGCTGATGGCCTTCGCCCGCGCCAACCTGAGCCATGTGAAAGCGCCGCGCCGGATCGACTTCATGGACGAGCTGCCGCGCCACGCCACCGGCAAGCTCTACAAGCGGCTGATCCGCGACGCCTACTGGGGCAAGGAAAGCCGGATCTAGGGCGCATCGCGCCTACCTGATCCAGATCAATGCGCGGCGGGCGGGCGCCGATCAGATGCGGACGTTCCCGGTTCGAGCGCTTGCGGTCGAACCTGTGCACGACTGCCCCACCTCGGGCGGTGCGGGTCATCTCGCACCGCCTTTTTCTTTCGCCGCTCCAGGGCATAGGATCGGGCATGCTTCCGTTTGCGCCTGAAACCGAACTCGAGACCCACGCGGTCGCCAACCAGCCCTCGCCGTTGGTCGACGTGAATCTCTATGCGACCGACCTCGCCCTGCGCGAGGCGGTCCAGCGGGAATGCGGGGAGTGGCTCGACCAGCGGGCCATGGCGCTGGGCGCCGCCGTCGGCTCGGAGCCGGTGCTGGCGCTGGGCGCGGACGCCAACCGGTATCCGCCCGAACTGGTGAGCTTCGACCGCTACGGCCGCCGGCTCGACGAAGTCAAGTTCCACCCGAGCTATCACGCGCTGATGGCGCTCGCGACCGAGCACCGGATCCACGACCTCGCCTGGACCGAGGCGCGCCCGGACGCCCACGTCGCCCACGCCGTGCTCCTGGCCCTGTTCACCGAGGCCGAGGCCGGGACCATGTGCCCGATCAACATGACCTACGCCGCCGTACCGGCGCTGCGCACCGACCTGTCGGTGTCGGGTCCCTGGCTGGAGAAGCTGATCGGCGGAACCTACGACGCGCCGCTGCGGCCGATCTCGGACAAGACCGGGATCACCATCGGCATGGCGATGACCGAGAAACAGGGCGGTTCGGACGTGCGCGCCAACACCACCCGGGCGGAAGACATCGGCGGCGGACTCTACCGGCTGATCGGGCACAAATGGTTCTGTTCGGCGCCGATGAGCGACGGCTTCCTGACCCTGGCCTACGCCCGCGAGGGCCTGACCTGTTTCCTGGTCCCGCGCATCGCGCCGGGGGGCGAGCGCAATCCGATCCAGGTGATGCGGCTGAAGGACAAGCTCGGCAACAAGTCCAACGCCTCCTCCGAGATCGAGTACCACGGCGCCCTCGCCTGGCGGCTCGGCGAGGAGGGGCGCGGGGTGAAGACCATCATCGAGATGGTCCACCACACCCGGCTCGGCACCATCTCGGGCACGCTCGGGATCATGCGGAGGGCGCTGGCCGAGGCGGTAAACCACGTGTCGGGCCGTACGGCCTTCCAGAAGCGGCTGATCGACCAGCCGGCCATGACGGCGGTGATCGCCGACCTGGCGCTCGAGTACGAGGCGGCCGCGGCGCTGGTGGTGCGCGTGGCGCGGGCCTTCGGCGACACCGACGAGGCCGGTCGCGCCTTCGCCCGGCTGGCCGTGGCCCTCGGCAAGTTCCGCCTGACCAAGCGCTGCGCCGACTTCGTGTACGAGTGCATGGAGTGCCACGGCGGCGTCGGCTATGTGGAGGAGACGCCCCTGCCCCGCTACTACCGCGAGGCGCCGCTGAACGCGATCTGGGAGGGTTCGGGCAACGTCATCGCCCTCGACGTGCTGCGCACCCTGGCGCGGGAGCCCGCGGCGCTCGCCGCCTATATCGCCGAAGTCGATGGCGCGCGCGGCGCGCATCCTGTGATCGGGCCTGCGCTCGACGGTCTGGTGAGCGACCTGCGCTCCGCCCCGCCCGGCGAAGCCGAGGCGCGCGGAACGGTCGAACGCATGGCGCTGCTGCTGCAGGGATCGCTGCTGGCCCGCCCTGGGCCGGGCCCGGTGGCGGATGCTTTCATCCGCTCCCGCGTCCTCGGCGAGGGCGGCCGTTGCTACGGGGCCCTGCCCTCAGGCGTCGACGTGGCGACCATCGTGAGGCGCCACGCCCCCTGACCTAAGGGCCGCGTGACCTAGTGGTGGTGGCCGCCGTCGCCCTCGTGGCCGCCGCCGTGGCCGTCCGGGTGGCCGCCTTCCCTGTGACCGCCATCCATATGGCCGCCGCCGTGATCTCCGCCCCCGTGCGGATATCCGCCGGGATAGCCGCCTCCGTGGTAGCCGCCGCCCCGGTAGCCGCCGCCGTGGAAGCCGGGACCGCCGCCGCGGGCGTGATCCCAGCCGCGCCATCCGCCCGGTCCACCCCAGCCATAGCCGCGGCGGTTGGCGTAGCCGCACCAGTAGAAGCCGGGGCCGCGCCAGCCGAAGTCATACCAGCAGTAATGCCGGCCGCCCCAGAACCACTGGGTCTTCTGGAACAGGCCGAGATCCTGCCCGACCCCCAGCACCGCCGGTACGACGGCGATATCGCCGCTACGGATCAGCACCGGCGCCTCGATCGAGCCCGCTTCGGCCCGGCCCACGGCGAAACTCAACACCGCGGCGCCGGCCGCCAGGGTCATCAACAAGGTCTTCATGGTCCCGTCCTCATCACGCCTGGCCGCGCACAGCAGTCGAAACGATAACCCCGGCCAACGGTTCCTGTAACGGCTCAGCGTTAAGATTCACGCCGCGCAGGGCGGATGATGCTTTTTCACGCGATCGGTCGAGGGCGGAAAGCGGCCCCACAGCGTCCTTGCGCGGGTCGGTCGCACCGTCAGGTCGCCGCCGCAGTTCGGACACCGGCCGGCGAACCTGGCGTCCGCGCAATCGCGGCAGAAGGTGCATTCGAACGAACAGACCAGAGCGTCGCTCGCATCCGCCGGAAGATCTCGGTCGCAACATTCGCAGTTTGGCTTCATCTGGAGCATATCGGTCCTCGCCGGCTCATTGCGGTCCCCACATTGACCCCGATCGTCCCGGTCCGTAAACACGCGCCCGTTTGTCCGCCGCCCGCCCTCGCCAAAAGGAATCGCCCATGACCAGCCTGCCGAGCGGATGCACGGGCGTCCTGGCGCTGGCCGACGGGACTGTGCTGGCCGGCGTCGGCGTCGGCCACGTGGGCGAGGCGGTCGGCGAGGTGTGCTTCAACACCGCCATGACCGGCTATCAGGAGATTCTGACCGACCCGTCCTACATGGCGCAGATCGTCACCTTCACCTTTCCGCACATCGGCAATGTGGGGGTGAACGGCGAGGACACCGAGCAGTTCGGCGAAGGGGCCCGCACCACGGCGCGGGGCGCAGTTTTCCGCGACCTGCCCACCGATCCGTCCAACTGGCGGGCGACCAAGGGGCCGGCGGGCGACCTCGACGCCTGGATGAAGAGCCGCGGCGTGGTGGGGCTCGCCGGCGTCGACACCCGCGCCCTGACCCGGCGCATCCGCGAGACCGGCATGCCGCACGCGGTGATCGCCCACGATCCGCACGGCCGTTTCGACCTCGACGCCCTGATCGCGGAGGCGCGCGCCTGGACCGGCCTGGTCGGCCTCGATCTCGCCAAGGACGCCACCACCCTGCAGAGCTTCACCTTCGAGGAAGGGCTCTGGGCCTGGCCCGAAGGCTACGCCCAGCCGCGGCCGGCGCCCGGCTACGAGGTGGCGGTGCTCGACTACGGCATCAAGCGCAACATCCTGCGCGGCCTGACCTCGATCGGCGCCCGCGCCACGGTCCTGCCGGCCGCGACCACGGCCGAAGAGGTCTTGGCGCGCAAGCCGGACGGCATCCTGTTGTCCAACGGCCCGGGCGACCCGGCCGCCACCGGTGAATACGCCGTGCCGGAGATCCGCAAGCTGATCGACAGCGGCGTGCCGGTGTTCGGTATCTGTCTCGGCCACCAGATGCTGGCGCGGGCGCTGGGCGCGCGCACGGTCAAGATGGAGCAGGGTCACCACGGCGCCAACCATCCGGTGAAGGATCTCGACACCGGGCGGGTGGAGATCGTCTCCATGAACCACGGCTTCACCGTCGACCGGGAGAGCCTGCCCGAGCCGGTCCGCGAGACCCATGTCTCGCTGTTCGACGGCACCAACGCCGGCCTGGCCCTGGCCGACCGGCCGGTGTTCAGCGTCCAGCATCACCCCGAGGCCAGCCCCGGCCCGACCGACAGCCTCTATCTGTTCGATCGCTTCGCCAGGCTGATGGACGCGGGACGCTGAGCCGGGCGGCTCGCCAGGTTCGATCGGACATCGGACGGAAGCAGGGTTGTGCGACCCGCCGGTCGGCCCTAAACGAGCGGCTTAACCTGCATATCAGCCGGCCAGGGCGCGATCCGCGCAGCCCGCCCACGCGCGCGAGAGACTCATGCCCAGACGGACGGACATCGACACCATCCTGATCATCGGCGCGGGCCCGATCGTCATCGGCCAGGCGTGCGAGTTCGACTATTCGGGGGTCCAGGCCTGCAAGGCGCTGCGCGCCGAGGGCTACCGGATCGTCCTGGTCAACTCCAACCCGGCGACGATCATGACCGATCCCGACGTGGCCGACGCCACCTATGTGGAGCCGATCACGCCCGAGATCGTCGAGAAGATCATCGTCAAGGAGCGCGGCGATCGCGCGCGCGGCTTCGCCCTTCTGCCCACCATGGGCGGGCAGACCGCGCTGAACTGCGCCCTGGCGCTCGAGCGGTCGGGCGCTCTTCTGCGCCATGACGTGGAGATGATCGGCGCGCGGGCGGAGGTGATCGACAAGGCGGAGGACCGCCAGAAATTCCGCGACGCCATGGACAAGCTCGGCCTGGAATCGCCGCGCTCGCGGGCCGTGCACACCCTCGACGAAGGGGTGGCGGCGATCGAATTCGTCGGCCTGCCCGCCATCATCCGCCCCTCCTTCACCCTGGCCGGCACGGGCGGCGGCATCGCCTACAACATGGAGGAGGTGCGCGAGATCGTCGAGCGCGGCCTCGACCTGTCGCCGACCACCGAGGTGTTGGTCGAGGAGAGCGTGCTCGGCTGGAAGGAGTACGAGATGGAGGTGGTCCGCGACAAGGCGGACAACTGCATCATCATCTGCTCGATCGAGAACATCGATCCGATGGGCGTGCATACCGGCGATTCGGTCACCGTCGCCCCTGCCCTGACCCTCACCGACAAGGAATACCAGTGGATGCGCACCGCCTCGATCGCGGTGCTGCGCGAGATCGGCGTAGAGACCGGCGGCTCCAACGTGCAGTTCGCGGTGAATCCGCGCGACGGCCGCATGGTGGTGATCGAGATGAACCCCCGCGTGTCGCGCTCGTCCGCCCTCGCCTCCAAGGCCACCGGCTTTCCGATCGCCAAGGTCGCCGCGCGGCTGGCGGTGGGCTACACCCTCGACGAGCTGATGAACGACATCACCGGCGCCACCCCCGCCGCGTTCGAGCCGACCATCGACTATGTGGTCACCAAGATCCCGCGCTTCGCCTTCGAGAAGTATCCGGGCGCCGAGGCGACCCTGACCACTTCGATGAAGTCGGTCGGCGAGGTGATGGCCATGGGCCGCACCTTCAAGGAAAGCGTGCAGAAGGCCCTGCGGGGCCTCGAGACCGGCCTGAACGGCTTCGACGAGGTCGTCATCGAGGGCGCCGACGACTACGACACCGGCAAGGCGGCGGTGATCCGCCGGCTCGGCATCCCGGCGCCCGACCGCCTGCTGGTGATCGCCCAGGCCTTCCGCCACGGGCTGACCGTCGAAGAGATCAACGCGGCCTGCGCCTACGAGCCCTGGTTCCTGCGTCAGATCGCCGACATCGTCCGCGAGGAGGGACGGGTTCGCGCGGGCGGCCTGCCCGAGGACGCGGCGGCGCTGCGCCGGCTGAAATCCATGGGCTTTTCCGACGCCCGCCTGGCCAGGCTGACCCACAGGCGCGAGGCCGAGGTCCGCGCGCTTCGCCACCAGCTGGGCGTCCGCCCGGTCTACAAGCGGGTCGACACCTGCGCCGCGGAGTTCGCCGCGCGCACGCCCTACATGTACTCGACCTACGAGACCGGCGTGTTCGGCCAGGCGCCCGAGTGCGAGAGCCGGCCCACAGACCGCAAAAAGGCGATCATTCTCGGCGGCGGTCCGAACCGGATCGGCCAGGGCATCGAGTTCGACTACTGCTGCTGCCACGCGGCCTTCGCGCTCGGCGAGCTCGGCGTCGAGTCGATCATGGTCAACTGCAACCCCGAGACCGTGTCCACCGACTACGACACCTCAGACCGGCTCTATTTCGAGCCCCTGACCGCCGAGGACGTGCTCGAGCTGATCGACGTGGAGAGGTCGGCCGGGACCCTGCTCGGCGTCATCGTCCAGTTCGGCGGCCAGACGCCCCTGAAGCTCGCCCATGCGCTGGAGCAGGCCGGCGTACCGATCCTCGGCACCTCCCCCGACGCCATCGACCTGGCGGAGGACCGCGAACGCTTCCAGCAGATGCTGCACGAGATCGGCCTGATCCAGCCGCAGAACGCCACCGCCCGCAACGCCTCCGAGGTGCTGGCCAAGTCGCACGAGATCGGCTTCCCCTTCGTGATGCGCCCCTCCTATGTGCTCGGCGGCCGCGGCATGGAGATCATCCGCGACCAGGAGCAGATGGACCGCTGGATCGGCCGCAACGAGATCTCCGACGAGCACCCGGTGCTGCTCGACCGCTACCTGTCCCGCGCCACCGAGGTGGATGTGGACGCCATCGCCGACGGCGAGACCGTGTTCGTGGCCGGGGTGATGGAGCACATCGAGGAGGCCGGGGTGCACTCGGGCGACAGCGCCTGCTCCCTACCGCCGTTCTCCCTGCGGCCCGAGACCATCGCCGAGCTCAAGCGCCAGACCGAGGCCATGGCCCGGGCGCTGAAGGTGCGCGGACTGATGAACGTGCAGTTCGCCATCGAGGAGCCGCACTCGGCCGAGCCGCGCATCTTCGTGCTCGAGGTCAATCCGCGCGCCAGCCGCACTGTGCCGTTCGTCGCCAAGGCGATCGGCCGGCCGGTGGCGGCCATCGCCGCCAAGGTCATGGCCGGCGAGCCTCTGGCCGACTTCGGCCTCACCGAGACCCCTGCCGACCATGTGGCGGTGAAGGAGGCGGTGTTCCCGTTCGCCCGCTTCCCGGGGGTCGACACCCTGCTGGGTCCCGAGATGCGCTCCACAGGCGAAGTCATGGGGCTGGACTGGGTGCGTCCCGGCGAGCCGCGCTCCGCCGCCTTCGCCCGCGCCTTCGCCAAGAGCCAGCTCGCCGGCGGCGTGACCCTGCCGCAGGCCGGGGCCGCCTTCGTCTCGGTCAAGGACGCCGACAAGGCCTGGATCGTCGAGCCCGCCCGCCAGCTGGTCGAACACGGCATCCGCATCGTCGCCACCGGCGGCACCGCCGACTTCCTCGCCGCCCAGGGCCTGCCGGTCGAGCGGATCAAGAAGGTGCTGGAGGGCCGGCCCAATGTGGTCGACGCCATGAAGAACGGCGGCATCCAGCTGGTCTTCAACACCACCGAGGGCAAGCAGTCGGTGGAGGACAGCTTCTCCCTGCGCCGGACGGCGCTGATGATGAAGATCCCCTACTACACCACCGCCGCCGGCGCCCTGGCCGCCGCCCAGGCCATCCGCGCCCTGGCCCAGGGCGACCTCGAGGTCCGGCCGCTGCAAAGCTATTGATTAGGAGTCATCCTCGGGCGTAGCGAAGCGAAGGCCCGAGCATGGCTCTAGAAGGGCGACTGGCGACCCGTTCTCCACCCCGCTATCTTCTCCGCATGTTCGAGGGCTGGAAGGATTTCTTCGTCGTGCTGGGCACGGCGGCGGCGGCGCTGATCGGGGTCATGGCGCTCGTCGCCACCCTGACCGCCGGCGGCGACAGAACGAAAGCCGAGCGGGGTCAGCGGCTCTACCTGACGCCGACCGTCTTCCATCTCGCCGCCGTCCTGACCCTCAGCGCGATCACGCTGGCGCCCCGGCAGGCGCCGGGCGTCCACCTGGCGCTGCTCATGGCCCTGACCTTCTATGGGCTGATCTATTCCCTCGTCATCGCCGTCCAGCTGGCCAGGGTCGGACCCGAGAGCTCGCCGCACTGGTCGGACTTCTGGTGCTATGGCGTCATGCCCGCCGCCGTCTACGTGGCCATAGGGCTGGCGCTGGCGTCGAGCATCGGCTGGCGCGGCGAGGGATGCTTCGCCTTCGCCGCCGGCCTGCTGGTCCTGCTGCTGGCGGCGATCCGCAACGCGTGGGACCTCGTCACCTGGCTGGCGCCCCGCCGCGAGGCGCTGAAACGACCCGCCGACAAACCGATCGATTGAACCTTCGCCGCGGACGCGCTTAGCTGTCTGAAGACTGGGAAGGCCATCACCGTGCTCGTCGTCCATCATCTGAACAACTCCAGGTCCCAGCGGGTGCTGTGGCTGCTCGAGGAGCTCGAGCTGCCCTACGAGATCAAGTTCTACCAGCGCGACGCCGAGACCATGATGGCCCCGCCCGAACTGCGCGCCATCCATCCGCTCGGCAAGTCGCCGGTGCTCACCGATGGCGACACGGTGATCGCCGAATCCGGCGCCATCATCGACTATGTGCTCTCGCGGTACGGGAACGGCCGACTGATCCCGCCGGAGGGGACGCCCGAACGACTGGCCTACACCTACTGGCTCCATTACGCCGAAGGCTCGGCCATGCCGCCGCTCCTGATGAAGCTGGTGTTCAGCGTGATCCCGTCACGCGCGCCCTTCCTGGTCCGCCCCATCGCCAAGGGCATTTCGGAGGCGGCGCAGAAGAGCTTCATCGACCCCCAGCTGAAGCTGCACATCGACTACTGGGAGGCGACGCTGAACAAGCACGCCTGGTTCGCCGGCGACGCCTTCACCGCCGCCGACATCCAGATGAGCTTCCCGGTCGAGGCCGCCGCCAGCCGGGCCGCCGTCCACGGCCTGCCGAAACTGGACGCCTTCCTGGAACATATCCACGCCCGACCCGCTTATCGCCGCGCGCTCGAGAAGGGAGGGCCCTATGCCTATGCCGATTGAGGTCGATCGCGCCCTGGTGCTCGGCGGCGGCGGTCCCGTGGGCATCGCCTGGGAGGCCGGCCTCGCCGCCGGTCTCGAATCGGAAGGGGTTGATCTCGGTCGCGCCGATCGGGTGCTCGGCACCTCGGCCGGCTCGTTCGTGGGCGCCCAGCTGGCGTCGGGCCGCGGGGCCAAGGCGCTCTATGCGGCCCAGCTCGCCCTGGGTGAGAAGGACGCCGCCGAACGGGCCGCCGGCAAGCCGGCCAGCGCCGAGCGGATGCCCAAGCCCGACCTGACCCCGTTGATCGGCCTGTTCATGAAGCCGCTGGCCGAAGGCGAGACCGCCGAGGACCGCCGCCGCGAGATGGGCGCCCTGGCCCTGCGCACCGAGACCATCGGCGAGGACGCCTTCATCGACGGCTTCGGGCAAACCCTGAACGGCATGGCCTGGCCGAGCGGCTTCGCCTGCACCGCCGTGGACGCCCTGACCGGCGCGTTCCGGCTGTGGGACGAGGCCAGCGGTGTGGCGCTCGAACGGGCCGTCGCCTCCTCATGCTCGGTGCCGGGGATCTTCCCGCCGATCACCCTGGACGGCCGGCGTTATGTGGACGGCGGCATCCGCTCGGCCACCAACATCGACGTGGTCAAGGGCGCGCGCCGGGTGATCGCCGTCGCCGTGGTCGGCCGGCTCGGGCGGGAGATGCAGATGCCGCGGATCGAGGCGGAACTGGCCGAGCTCGGCCCCGAGGGCCAGGTCCTGCTGATCACGCCCGACGAGGCCAGCCAGGACGTCTTCGGCCTGAATCTGATGGAGGCGACCGACCGCGCCGGCATCGCCCGCGCCGGCTATGCGCAAGGACAGCGCGAAGCCGAACGGATCTCCGCCCTATGGGAGCACAGATGACCTTGAATTAACGCTCCGCTCCTTCTATCTTCTTAGCCCCCGGACGTGACCGCCCGCGGCCGGATTCCCTCCTTTCGACCTCCTCAAGGCGACGAACGACTTACCTCGCATGGAAAAAGTGCCGATGACCGGCGAGGGTTACCGTACCCTCGACGAAGAGCTGAAGCGTTTGAAGACGCAGGAACGACCGAGCGTGATCGCGTCCATCTCGGAGGCGCGCTCGCACGGCGACCTGTCGGAGAACGCCGAATACCACGCCGCCAAGGAGCGCCAGGGCTGGATCGAAGGCCGAATCGCCGAGATCGAGGACAAGATGGCGCGCGCCCAGGTCATCGACGTGTCCAAGCTCTCGGGCGCCCAGGTCAAGTTCGGCGCCACGGTCACCGTGGTCGACGAGGACACCGAAGACGAGGCCCGCTACCAGATCGTCGGCGAGCATGAGGCGGACGTGAAGTCCGGCCGGCTGTCGCTGACCTCTCCGCTCGCCCGCGGCATGATGGGCAAGGAGATGGGCGACGTGGTCGAAGTCTCGACCCCGAGCGGCGTCAAAGCATATGAGATCCTGAAGATCGAGTGGGTCTAGCCGCCTCGCCGGCGCATCCGCTCCGCATCTGGGCGGTCGGCGATGGCCGGGCCGGTATCGACAATCAGGTCCTGGGCCTGGCCGAGGCGGTCGCCCGCCTCGTCCCGGCGGCGATCGATCAGAAGCGCGTCGGCTGGAAGGGCTATCTCGATCCTCTCCCGGCCCGCCTGAATCCGGCCCCCGCCTGGGGGATGTCGTCAGGCTCCAGCCGGTTCGAACCGCCCTGGCCCGACCTGTGGATCGCCGCCGGCCGCGCCAGCCTGCCGCTGTCGATCCGCATGCGCCGCCGCTCGCTCGGCAAGACCTTCGTGGTGCAGGTGCAGGATCCCCGCCTGCCCGCCCGCCTGTTCGATCTCGTCGCCCCACCCCGTCACGACGAACGCAGCGGCGAGGGCGTTTTCGCCATCACCGGCTCCCCCCACCGGGTCACGCCCGACCGCTTGGCGGAGGGCTACGCCGCCTTCGCCGACACGTTCGCCGCCCTGCCGCGCCCGCGCATCACGGTGCTGATCGGCGGCCGCTCGAAGGCGTTCGACATTTCGCCGGCGCGGGCGGAGATCCTCGGCGACCAGCTCGCGCAGATGGCGGGGAGTTCGGGCGGCTCGGTGCTGGTCACCTTCTCGCGGCGGACCCCCGGCGGCGCCCGGGGCGTCCTCTCGCGCAAGCTCGCCCGGGTTCCGGGATGGATCTGGGACGGGACCGGAGAGAACCCCTACTTCGCCTTCCTCGGCGCGGCCGACGCCTTCGTGGTGACGGAGGACTCCATCAACATGGTCGCCGAGGCCGCCTCCACCGGAAAGCCGATCTACCTCGCCAGCGTCGACGGGAGCCAGCGGCGCAAGCGCCTGTTCCATGACGACCTGACGCACCGCGGCGTGATCCGCCCCCTCAGCGGGGTCTTCGAGCCTTGGAGCTATCCACCCCTGCGGGAGACCGACCGGCTCGCGGCGGAAGTGGTCGCTAAAATGGCCGCCCGGGCGGCTAAGCTTTGAATTCTATTGTCGGGTTTCGCGTCGCATGAAACAACGCGAGCGCCGCGCGCTTCGTCACGAGCGCTGACGACATGGGCGAGGATTTTCATTGAGTGATGATGGCGTGCTGAACGGCAAGCGGGTGCTGCTGGTCGAGGACGAAGCGCTGGTCGCCATGCTGGTCGAGGACATGCTGGCGGATGAAGGGTGCGAAGTGGCCGCGACCGCCTCGCGCCTCGGCGAAGCCTTGGCTCTGGCGGGCGACCCCGGCCTTGAGATCGACATCGCCATCCTCGACGTGAACCTCGCCGGCGAGCCCGTGTTCGCGGTGGCTGAAGTGCTGGCCAAGCGCGGCGTGCCGTTCGCCTTCGCCACCGGCTACGGGGCCGGCGGCCTGCCCGACGGCTGGAAGAGCCGTCCGACGCTGCAAAAGCCCTTCACCGCAGCGGACGTACACGCGGTGCTCAGGCGGATCGTCTCCGAAGTTTAGACCGCAAGAAGCGGGTCGCGTCCTGGATCCGCTCGATCTACAGTCGCGCAATGGCTGACGGCCTGCACATCTTCGAGACGGCGATCGGCCCATGCGGATTGGCATGGAGCGATGTCGGCGTCACTGGCGCGGCCCTGCCCGAGCCCTCCGCGGACGAGACCCTGGTCCGGCTCAAGCGTCGCTGCCCAGACGCGGTGGTGCGCGAGCCGCCGGCCTTCATCCAGAACGCCGCCGCCGCCATCGTCGCCCTGACGCGGGGGGAGAGGCTCGACTTGACCTCTGTTCCGCTCGACCAGCACGGCCATCCGGAATTCGACCGCAAGGTCTGGGCGATCACCCACGCCATCCCGGTCGGCCAGACACTGACCTATGGCGACATCGCCCGGCGGCTCGGCGACGCGACCCTGTCGCGCGCGGTCGGCCGGGCGCTCGGCGCCAATCCAATTCCGATCCTCGTGCCCTGCCACCGGGTGGTGGCCTCCGACGGCCGCACCGGCGGCTTCTCGGCGCCCGGCGGCGTCGACACCAAGCTGAGGCTGCTCAATATCGAGCGCGCCGCCACCTCCGTGGCGCCCCTTCTGTTCGACGACCTGCCGCTGGCGGTACGGCGGTAGATACCTTCTCCCCTCGCGAGAGAGGGACTTGTCACCGCCGCCCGAACGCCTGCTTGTAGATCGCGCCGATCGCCGGAAGGGCGCCGTTGCTGATCCGCGAATTGACCCCGCCATCGCAGCGGTCCCAGTAGTTATGATGCGACAGGCGCGGGCCCAGCGCCTTGATCCAGTCGGTCATTCGCGCCGTGAAGATGGTCGCCCTGTCGCTGTCGACGCCCCACTCGGAAACACCGATCAACTTGCGGCGGGCTCCGGCGAACCGCTCGAGCCAGTCGAGGCCCCGCGGCTGGGTCTTCCGATAGCCGAAGATGCCGGCGCCGTTGTCGTTGCGGCCCTGATCGTCGAACTGTTTGCGGTAGTAGACGTCCACGCTGATCACGTCGACGACGTCGTCGCCGGGATAGCCGGCTTCGGGGTCGAGCTCTCCCATGCCGATATTGGGGCACCAGTCGAAGTAGAAGCGCGGCGATTCCTTCCTGAAGATGCCCACGATCCGCCGATAGCCGGCGACGTAGGCCTTGCCATCCCACACCCCGTAGACCGACTTCGACGCCTGCGACTGGTCGGCGATGTTGAACTCCCAGGGCGGTCGGATGCAGATCCGGCTCCTGTCCTCCGTGTAGGCGGCGAGGATGGAGCGGGCGATCCGTCCGTAGAGCGCGTCGTGCTGGCCGCTGTTCAGGCTGTCGTAGGCGGACCAGCCGCCGACCGGAACGGACCACTGCACCCGGCGCCGCCGCGCCAGGACCTTGCGCCCGACGTCGACGATGTAGTCGACCGAAGCGTCGAGCTTCTGCCAGCTGTCCTGATTGAAATAGAGCAGGTCGTGATCCTGCGGACGGCCGAGCCAGCGCCCCCACCGCTCCATCTGCAGGGGATCGTTGCCCGTGATGGCGCCGAGTTGCTGGGTGGGAATGCTCTCGAGCCTGGCGACGGCGTTCCGGGCCAGCAGGACGTCCGGCCGCAGCGCCATCGCCAGACCCACGCCGCCGGCCCGTAGCAGTGACCGCCGCGCCGGCGCACCGCTGTCGAAGCGGAAACCTTTCAGAGAACCCTCCCCCGAACCGTCAGTCAGACCCCTTCGGTCCGGATCAGCGGAGTCCGTCTGATTTGGCCAAGCGTCTGGGAGACGACCGAACCATTATCGTAAGCAAAAAGTAAAGCGCCACGTTGCAGATCCGGGGCGTTCGACTGCGGCTGTCGCCCAGCGGGCCTTTCATTGCACGCCGGACGTCCTTCAGGCAGCATCGAATCCGCTGCGCGACGGCGCGATCGAGGGCCGGCTTATGACGCGGACAAGACTACTCTCGCTGGACGCCATGCGGGGATTGGCGGCGCTTACCGTGCTGTGCCATCACGTCGAGCGGGAATATAGCCTGAGCTTCGGCTTTGCCTACGGTTACATGGCGGTCGACTTCTTCTTCCTGATGAGCGGCTTCGTCATCGCCGGCGCCTATGAGCCCCGGATGGACGGCCGCATGGGACTGGCGCGCTTTTTCGCGGTCCGGCTCAAGCGGCTCTATCCGATGATCGTCCTGGGCGCCCTACTGGGCCTCGCCGCCGCCGTCTCCCGGCACGACAGCCCCCGGACCCTGGTCTGGGGCGGGCTCAGCGCCTTCACCATCGTGCCGCTCCTGTGGTCGTCGGACGTGCTCTTCCCGATCAACATCCCCGAGTGGTCGCTGTTCTACGAACTGGTCTCCAACCTGCTGCACCGGATCCTGCGTCCGATCCTGACGGTGGGGGTGGTCGCGGCATGCGTGGCGCTGTCCGCGCTGGGCCTGGGTCTGGCCGGGTGGAAGCTGCACGCCCTGGCCAATGGATGGTCGCCGGGGACCTTCTGGGGCGGGCTGCCCCGCGCCTTCTTCTCCTACTTCCTCGGCGTGCTGATCTACCGGCTTACCGCCAAGGGCCGGCTTCGGGTCCCCTCCCTGCCGCTTCCCCTGCCGATGCTGGCCTTTGTCGCCTTCGTGATCCTGGAGAGCGTGATCGGCCGCCGCGTGCCGCCGAGCGTCTACTGGCTGGCCGCCATCGCCGTGGTGTTTCCGATTATCTTCCTGTTCGCGGTCAACGCCAGCATGCCCAAGGCCATGGCCAAGGTCGCCCGTGGCCTCGGCGATCTGTCCTATCCGCTCTACGCGGTGCACGTGCCCCTGCTGGTGCTGGCCGATCCCCTGGTGCTCCACTTCACCGGCGTCCAGCGCATCGCCGCCGCCGCCATCGCCGCCGCCGCGGTCGTCCTCATCGCCCTCCTGCTCAACACCGCCTACGACGCGCCGGTGCGCAGGCTGCTGGAGGGCCGGCGACGGGACCCGGCGCCGGAGCCCGAAGCCCAGATCGCCGCGCCGTAGGGGCAGGGCCGTCGTTCAGTCCCCGCCCACCCGGGCGACCCGGACGAACGAGCGGCCGGGGATCTGCAGGATGAAGCCGCTGAACAGGCCCCGCTTCAGGGTCACCGTGTCGCCCACGCGAAGCGACCCCGCCACCGGTTCGTCGCTCTGGGTCTGCACCCAGGTTGAACCGTCGTCGAATTGAAACACCACCCGGCCGTCGCCACGATCGGCGAAGGACAGCACCTTCACCGTCAGGCTCTCCTCCCCAGCGGCCCTGGGCTTGGCCTTGGCGGTGCGCACCGGGCGAGGTTTGGGCGCCCCGAACGGGCGCTTGACCGGTGCGGGCGGGGCCGTCTCCTGCGCGACAGCCTCGGGCGGCGGGCCCTTGCCGGGCTGTTCCGCCGCCAGGACCTCGCTGGCCGCCCGGAAGCAGGCCAGCTGCTGCGCCGGGTCCGCGAGGGGCCGGCAGGCGAGCACCGCCGCCGCCCCGGGCGACCGGCCCTGCGCCGCCGCGGGCGCCGATCCGCCCGCGATCAAGACCAGGGCGGCGGACGCCGCATAGAGGCGCAAACCGGCGCGTGATCTCTCGGCCATGGTCATCTCTCGCTCTGTCCGCCCACCCGCTCATCGCGTCCGAAGCGGCGCTTGAATTCAACCCCCCATCCGGGGGCGTTCGGCGCCCCGCCGCGGCGCACGGGGGTCAGCGCGCGTGCATCAGGGCGAGCACGGCGATGGCCAGCGCGCCCACCGACAGGCCGAGCGCCAGCCCGGTCCACAGCCCTGCGCCCGAGCGCGTCTCGGCCACGATCACCGGCGGCGAGACGGGAGTCTCGGCCCAGCGGGCCAGGCCGTCGATAATCCGGCTGCCCTGGTCGGCCAGCCGCCGGGCCTGGGCGATCGGCGACAGCTCGCGGGCGATCCACCGTTCGACCACCGGCTTGGCGGCCGACCAGATGTCGTGGTCGGGGTCAATCCGGCGCGCCACCCCCTCGACCGAGGCCATGGTCTTCTGCAGCAGCACGAGCTCGGGCCGCAGGTGCATGTCGAACACCGCGGTGATCTCGAACAAGAGGCCGAGCAGCCGGCCCATGGACACGTCCGTGGCCTTGCGTCCGGCCACCGGCTCGCCGACCGCGCGCAGCGCCTGGGCGAAGGCCTCGACCGAATGGCGCGCGGGCACATAGCCGGCGTCGAAGTGGACCTGGGCCACCCGCCGATAGTCGCGCTGCAGGAACCCCCACAGGATCTCGGCCAGGAACCGGCGCTCGCCGGGACCGAGCCGGCCGACGATGCCGAAGTCCACCGCATAGAGCTTGTCGGGCGGGGCGGCGAACAGATTGCCCTCGTGCAGGTCGGCGTGGAAGACGCCATGATCGAGCGCCTGGGTCAGGAAGGCGCGCACGATATTGTCAGCCAGAGCATGGCGGTCGAAGCCCGGCTGCTCGATCGTGCCGGGCGCCGAAAGCGGCGATCCCTGGATCCATTCGGTGACCATCACCCGCCGGGCCACGCCCTCCCACACCACGGCCGGCGCCGCCATGTAGCCGTCCTTGGCCATCACCTCGCCGAGTTCGCTGCAGGCGGCCGCCTCGAGCCGCAGGTCGAGCTCGAGCTCGAGCGACCGCGCCACCGTGTCGGTGAATTCGATCATCTCCAGCCGCCGCGCCTCCTCCGAGAAACGGTAGGCCAGGCTCGCGGCCAGCCGGAAGGCGGCGAGGTCGGTCGCCACCCTCTGCTCGACCCCGGGACGGAGCACCTTCACGGCGACCTTGCGCCCGTCCTTCAGCACCGCCGGATGGGCCTGGGCCAGGGAGGCGGCGGCGATCGCCGGCTCGAAGCTCAGGAACAGGCTCTCCACCGGCCGGTCCAGCGCGCGCTCGACCTCGGCCCGCGCCACCTCGATGGGAAAGGCCGGCAGCCGGTCCTTGAGGTGCCCGAGGTCGTCGGCGAATTCGAGACCGAACACGTCAGCGCGCGTGGACAAGAGCTGGCCGAGCTTGATCGCGGCCGGGCCGAGTTCTTCGAACGCCCGCGCCAGCCTCTGCCCGGGCCGTCCCTTGCGCGCCTCGCGTCCGGAGAACACCCTCACCGCCCGGCCCGCCGTCCGCAGGCTCGGCGGCAGCATCGGCTCGACCTCGCGCGGGATCAGCGCGTCATGGCGCACCAGCACCCAGGCCGCCTCGATCAGCCTGAAAAAGGACGAGACGCCGCCGGGCATGCGGTCAGATCGCCCAGCCGTGATGGAGCGCGGCGACCCCGCCGGTGAAATTGGTATAGCTCACGTTCGAGAAACCCGCGGCGCGGATCATCCCCGCGAACCGATCCTGGTCCGGGAAGCGGCGGATCGATTCGACCAGATACTGGTAACTGTCGCGATCCTTCATCACCGCCTCGCCGATGCGCGGAATGACGTTGAAGGAATAGGCGTCGTAGAAGGCGCGCAGCGGCATGGCGCGGGGCCGCGAGAACTCCAGGCACAGGAACCGGCCGCCGGGCTTCAATACGCGCCTAGCTTCGCGCAGCGCTGTGGGAATGTCGGTGACGTTGCGGATGCCGAAGCCGATCACATAGGCGTCGGCCGAGGCGTCGCGCAGCGGCAGGCGCTGGGCGTCGCCGACCGCCCAGGCGATCTCGGGCTCCGAGCCCTTCTCACGGCCGGCGGCGATCATCTCGGCGTTGTAGTCGATGATCAGGATGCGGGCGTCGGCGCCGCCGCGGCGCTGTTTGGCCTGACGCGCCAGCTTCGCCAGCCGGCGGGCGATGTCGCCCGTGCCGCCGGCGCAGTCGACGATGGTCTCGCCGGGCTGGGGATTGAGCCGGGCGGCGGTCATGTCCTTCCACACCCGGTGCACGCCCACCGACATCAGGTCGTTCATCAGGTCGTAGCGGCCTGCCACCCTGTCGAACACGCCGCGCACCAGCGACGGTTTTTCCGCCGGATCGACGTCCCTGAATCCGAAGCTGGCCTTGGTCTCGCTCATGGGCGGAGCCTTAGATCAAAACCGATGCGGAGGTAAGCGAGCGAACGCATGCGGCGGGAGGCGAGCGACTGGCGCGGCCATCGCGACTGGCCTATCAGGCGCCGATGCCCGAATTGCCCGAGGTCGAGACCGTACGCCGGGGACTGCAGCCGCACCTGGAGGGCGCCCGGCTCACGCGGGTGATCCAGAACCGTCCGGACCTGCGCTTTCCGTTGCCCGAGGACTTCGTCCACCGGCTGACCGGCGCCGCCATCAAACGGCTCGACCGACGGGCCAAATACCTCCTGGCCGAACTCGACACCGGCGAGACGCTGGTCGCCCACCTCGGCATGACCGGCCGGTTCCTGGTCGGCGAGCACAAACCCGGAGCGTTTCATCTCCCCGCCGGCGACGATCCCAAGCACACCCATCTGGTGTTCGAGACCGACCGCGGGGGGCGCATCGCCTTCAACGACGCCCGGCGCTTCGGTTACATGGATCTTATCCCCACCGATCGCCTGGGCGCCCACCCCTACTTCAAGGGCCTGGGGCCCGAGCCGCTCGGCGCCGACTTCAACGCCGCCGCGCTCAAAACGGCGCTTGCCGGCAAAAAGCAGAACATCAAGGTCACCCTGCTCGACCAGCGCATCGTCGCCGGGCTCGGCAACATCTATGTCAGCGAGGCTTTGCACCGGGCCCACATCCACCCCGAGCGCGCCGCCGGATCGCTGAAGCCGGCCGAGCTCAAACGGCTGGTCGAGGCGGTGAAACGGGTGCTCGAGGAGGCGATCACGGCCGGCGGCTCGACCCTGCGCGACTTTCGCGCCGCCGACGGCGAGCTCGGTTATTTCCAGCACAGCTTCCGCGTCTACGACCGTGAGGACGCCCCCTGCCCCACCCCCGGCTGCCGCGGCGTGATCCGCCGCATCGTCCAGGGCGGCCGCTCGACCTTCTTCTGTCCGGTGTGCCAGAAGTAGCGGGGCGGAGCGCCTCGTCCTAAGACGATGGCGGCAGCAAGAGGATCGCAGCATGACCGACTACCAGACCCTGCTCTTGGAGCGCGTAGAGGCGGTGGCGCTGGTGCGGCTGAACCGGCCCGAGGCGCTGAATGCGCTGAACTCGGTCCTGCTCGGCGAGCTCTCGGCCGTGCTCGACGTGCTCGAAGCCGACGACGGCGTGCGCTGCGTGGTGCTGACCGGCTCGGACCGCGCCTTCGCCGCCGGGGCCGACATCAAGGAGATGTCGGGCAAATCCTACGCCGAGATGTTCAAGGAAGACTTCTTCACCGCCCCGGCGCGGCGGATCGAACGATTCAGGAAGCCGATCATCGCCGCGGTGGCCGGCTATGCGCTCGGCGGCGGGTGCGAGCTGGCCATGATGTGCGACTTCATCCTGGCGGCCGACACGGCCAAGTTCGGTCAGCCGGAGATCAACCTCGGCGTCGCGCCCGGCATCGGCGGCACCCAGCGGCTGACCCGCTTCGTCGGCAAGTCCAAGGCGATGGACATGATCCTGACCGCGCGGATGATGGACGCGGCCGAGGCCGAGCGCGCCGGCCTGGTCAGCCGGGTGTTTCCCGCCGGCGCGCTGATCGAGGAGACCCTGAAGGTCGCGGCGAAGATCGCCGGCCAGTCCCCCCTCGCCGTGATGATGAACAAGGAGCTGGTCAACGCCGCCTACGACACCACCCTGACCCAGGGCGTGGCGCTGGAGCGGCGGCTGTTCCACTCCCTGTTCGCCTTCGACGACCAGAAGGAGGGCATGGACGCCTTCGTCGAGAAGCGGAAGCCCGACTTCAAGGGGAGCTAGTAGCTCGTCTTGCCCGACCAGGTCAGCCAGCGCTGGACGCTGTAGCTGCGCCCGCCGTAGCCGCCGCCGGCGACCGGGTAGCCCTGCGGGGCGTAGCCGTAACCGCCCTGGCAGGGCGCCGGACCGCACGGCGGCGGCGCCGGCTGCGGGCAGGCGCCCGGACAGGGCTGAGCCGCATAGACGGGCGGCTGGTAGACGGGTTGCTGCTGGTAGACGGGCTGCTGCTGATAGACCGGCTGGGGTTGGTAGACCGGCTGGCGTTGGTAGACCGGCTGTTGCTGATAGACCGGCTGGGGTTGGTAGACCGGCGTCGGGGTGTAGCCTTGAGCATAGGTCACGGGCGACGGCGCGGTGGGCGGCGCAAGCTCCAGCGCCTCCATGGTCTTGAAGCTCAGATAGCCGCCGTGCTCGATGTGCCGCCCCGACTGGAACCGCCTGACCGCGTCGGCGGTCGTGGCGTCGAATTCGCCGCCGTAGCCGCCCTGGTAGTAGCCCCAGTCATGCAGCCGGTGCTGGATGTGGCTGATCCTGTCCCGCGTCGCGTCCTTGTCGCAGATCACCCGGATCCAGCCGTAGCGCTCGGGGGTGAAGCTCACCGTGGGCTGATAGCCCTGCTCCCACACCTGGCACCACACCGGTCCCACGGCGCCGGGCGGCGGCGGGCTCTGCACCCACTTCAGGTGCGGCCCCGCGGGCGGGCCATAGACGGGCTGGCCGGGGACCACCACCTTGGCGAAGCACTGGCCGGCCTTGGCGTCGGCCGGCGGTTCCGACAAGAGGCCGTCATCCGGCCGCGGGGCGATATATCCGGTCGCATGGGCGTAGCCCGGAGCGACGTAGGCTGGGGCGACGTAGGCTGGGGCGACGTGCGCCGGCGGCCCGTTGGACGCGCAGGCGGCCAGCGGCGCGGAAAGCGTGATCGCGGTGGCGGTGAGCAGGGTTTGAACGCGCATCCCATGAACCTTCTGACTTCAGCCCTGGCCCACGCACCGTGCCGTTTTGGTGCGCCGCGCGGGTTTCGCCCGACAGGCGAGCAAACGGCGGGCCGAACCTCAATGGACTCGCGCGTCGCGCCGCCTTACCGAGGGGCCGGAAACCTGAGAGGCGGCGGCGTGGTCGAAGCGGTGATTTGGGATTTCGGCGGGGTGTTCACGACCTCGCCGTTCGAGGCGTTCAACCGGTACGAGGCGGCGCGCGGGCTGCCGCACGACTTCATCCGCACGGTGAACGCCGCCAACCCGCTCGACAACGCCTGGGCCCTGTTCGAGCGGGCGGAGATCACCGCCGAGGAGTTCGACCGCATGTTCCGCAAGGAGGCCCTGGCCCTCGGCCAGGACGTGCCGGGCGCCGACGTCCTGCCGCTGCTGGCCGGCGACGTGCGGCCGCGGGTGGTGCAGGCGCTGAAGGCCTGTAAGGCCCGGGGTCTGAAGGTCGCCTGCATCACCAACAACGTGCGCAGCGGCGAGGGCGCCGGCATGGCCCGCACCAGCGAGAAGGCCGCCCAGGTCGCCGAGATCATGACCCTGTTCGACGCGGTGATCGAAAGCTCCAAGGCCGGCGTGCGCAAACCCGATCCGCGCATCTACCAGATGATGCTCGACACCCTCGGGCTCGCGGCGGCCGACTGCGTCTACCTCGACGACCTCGGGATCAACTGCAAACCCGCCGCCGCCCTCGGCATGCACGCCATCAAGGTGTCGGGCGAGGCCCAGCTGCTCGCCGACCTCGAGCGGACGGTCGGGTTTCCGCTGCTCGGGTAATCCACCCCGCGCCCTCCGGCGCCGCGCCGCAAGGCGCCGCGGCTCGCGGTCTGCGCAGATGTCGGCGAAGACGCGGATACGAGAGTTTCTGGATCGATTGTCGGGAACCGGTCAACGGGACCCAGGTTTCGCCGAAATAGAGTCGTTTCATGCGTCCGGGGCGGCGTCTTGTGGAAGGCCTTGCGGCCAGGATTCTAAACGGCGAGCGGACGCGTGGTCACCAAATCGAAGTCAACCCATCGCGCCTTCCCGCCCCGGCTGTTCGCGCCCTATGCCGCGCCGGCGCCGCGCGCCAACGCCGGATGCGCGCTCTACCCCTCCATGAAGCTGACGCCGCAGTCGATGCCGCTCGACATGCCGGCCCAGGACCTGGATCAGGCGCCCGAGCCGGCCGCCAGGGCCCTGACGGGTGCGGCGGGTCCGCGATGGATCGTGATGGCGGGCTCGCTGCTCATCGCCCTGACGTCCGCCGGACTGACCATGGACGTGCTGAAACCCGGCGGCTTCAGTGCGCCGGAAGGTCTGGTCATCGCCCTGTCCTTCCTGCTGTCCGGCTGGATCGGCTTCGGCTTCGTGACGGCCGCCGCGGGGTTCACGAACCTGCTCACCCGTCGCGAGGGGGCCGGTTTCTCCGCCGCAGATGAGGATCCGTGCGGCGAACGAACCGCCATCCTGATGCCGATCTACAATGAGGATCCGGCGCAGGTGCTGTCGGCGGTGCAGGCGATCGCCGAGGATCTGGCCCGGGTCGGCGCGCGCCACCTCTACGACCTCTATCTGCTCAGCGATACGCGCGACGAAAACCTCGCCCGGGCCGAAGCCGCCGGCGTGGTCCGTCTGAAGACGCGGATCTCGGCCGGGGCGGCGATCTACTATCGCCGCCGGCCGATGAATACCGATCGAAAGGCCGGCAACATCGCCGACTGGGTCGCCGCCTTCGGCGGCGGTTACGCCTACATGCTGATCCTCGACGCCGACAGCCTGATGTCGGCCGAGACCATCCTCGGCCTGACCGCGCAGATGGGCCGCGATCCGCGCCTCGGCCTGCTGCAGACCGTGCCCGGTGTCATCAACGCCGAGACGCCGTTCGCGCGGCTGCAGCAGTTCGCCAACCGGCTCTACGGGCCGATCTTCTCCGTGGGACAGGCCTGGTGGTCGGGCTCGGAGGGCAACTACTGGGGTCACAACGCCATCCTGCGCGTGAAGGCCTTCGCCGAGAGCGCCGGCCTGCCGCACCTGCCGGGCCGAAAGCCGTTCGGCGGCCACATCCTGAGCCATGATTTCGTCGAGGCCGCCCTCCTGCGCCGCCGCGGCTGGGCCGTGCGGATGGCGGCGGAGCTCACCGGCAGCTATGAGGAGACCCCACCCACCCTGCTCGACATGGCGCTGCGCGACCGCCGCTGGTGCCAGGGCAATCTGCAGCACGCGCGCCTGCTCGGCGCGGCGGGCCTGCACTGGGTCAGCCGGCTGCACTTGCTCCGCGGGGTGCTGACCTATCTGGCGCCCATGCTGTGGCTCGTGTTCCTGGCCGGCGGCGCCCTGGTCTGGCCCGGCGAAATCCTGTCCACGGCCGCGGCGCGGCGGGAGGTCGTGACCCTGTTCAGCCTTACCGTCGGCCTTTTGCTGGCGCCCAAGCTGATGGCCTACGTCGTGGCCGTGCTCGATCCGGCGGTGCGCCGGGGCTTCGGGGGCGCCCGCCGCATGGCCGCGGGCGTGCTGCTGGAGAGCGCGCTTGCGACCCTGACGGCGCCGGTGACCATGGTCATGCAGACGGTGGCCGTGGTCGAGGTGCTGATCGGCCGCGACAGCGGCTGGGCGTCTCAACGGCGCGAAGGCGGCGAGCTGACCCGGCGCGAAGCCTGGCGCGCCCACCGCGCGCACGTGGCGCTGGGGGTGGCGGGCGCGGCCATCGCCCTGGTGCTCGATCGCTATTTCCTGATCTGGACCAGCCCGGTCTTCCTGGGCCTTTCGCTCTCGGCCCTGTTGTCGCTGCACTCCTCGCGGGCCTCCGTGCGCCGCGCGGGGCGATCGCTCCTGCAGACGCCGGAAGAGGTGGAGACGCCGGCGATCGTGCGGCGCTCGGTCGAGCTGCGCGCGCTCTACGCCGCCGAGGCCGGCATGCGGCAGACGCTGGACGTCCTGTTTCGCGCGCCCCTGCCGCCCTATGGCGCCCATCCCAGCCCGGCGCCGGCGCCGATCCCGCGCGCGACACGCAGGCTCGCCATCGCGGCTTAATTCACCTCGACCGATGTCCCGGGCTCGGTCGGACCGACGCCCATGGTCCGTTCGGCGTGACGGGCGATGGTCCAGAACAACAGGGCCCAGGCCCCGCCCAGGAACCAGCCGGCCAGCACGTCCGACGGCCAGTGGACGCCGAGATAAAGGCGACTGACGCCGATCATCAGCGCAAGGACGACAAACAGACTGACCAGATAGGTCCGCACCAGCGGCGACGGCTGGGTCTGCGCCAGAAGGGCGCCGACGGTCATGTAGGTTGCGGCCGAGATCATGGCGTGGCCGCTGGGAAAGCTGGCGTTCGAGACCTCCGCCAGATGCGGAACCACCTCCGGCCGAGCCCGGTGAAGTCCGAACTTGAGCACGGCGTTGAGCGCCGAGGCCCCGGCGATGGCCACGAAGAACACCCCCGCGGCGGCCCAGCGGCGAATCAGCAGCAGAAAGCCCAGGGTCGCCAACGTGAACAGCCAGATGAAGGTGAAGCCGCCGAGGGCCGAAACATCCATCGCCGACTGCAACAGCCATGCGGGGCCGATCGGGGTTTCCGGGTGGCCCGGCGTGCGCAGGGCGAGCAGGATGAAACGGTCCGGGCCGGCGGCCTCTCCCTCGAGCATTTCGCTGGTGACGTGGACGAAGCCGACCACGCCGGCGACGGCGAGCAGCAGCACCAGGGGCCTGACACCGCGTGGCAGCCAGTCTGGCCGGAGAAGTTTCAGTGTCCCGATTGTAAGCGGCATTTATCCGTCGCTGAGGCGCGAGCGTCCTCGGGTTGGCCTACTGTCCCCAGCCCTCCTCGAGCTGGGTCAGCCGAGCGGCCTGATCGTCGGCGATCAGGGCGTCGATGATGTCGTCGAGCGCCTCGCCCTCGATGATCTTGGGCAGGTTGTAGAGGGTCAGGTTGATGCGGTGGTCGCTCACGCGGCCCTGGGGGAAGTTGTAGGTGCGGATCCGCTCGGAGCGGTCGCCCGAGCCCACCTGCTCCTTGCGGCTCTCGGCGCGGGCGCTGTCGAGGGCGCTGCGCTGCATGTCGTAGAGGCGGGCCTTCAGCACCTTCATCGCCTTGGCCCGGTTCTGGTGCTGCGACTTCTCCGACGAGGTGACCACCACCCCGGTGGGAAGGTGGGTGATGCGGACGGCGGAGTCGGTCTTGTTCACGTGCTGGCCGCCGGCGCCGGACGAGCGGTAGGTGTCGATGCGCAGGTCCGCGTCGTTGATCTCGATTTCCACATCCTCCGGCTCAGGCAGGACCGCGACGGTGGCGGCGGAGGTGTGAATGCGCCCCTGGGTCTCGGTGGCGGGCACGCGCTGCACCCGGTGCACCCCGCTTTCGAACTTCAGCCGGCCGAACACCCCGTCGCCGGTGATCGAGGCGATCACCTCCTTGTAGCCGCCCATTTCGCCCTCGGACGCGTCCTCGACCTCGAGCTTCCAGCCGTGCAGCTGGGCGTAGCGCTGGTACATGCGGAACAGGTCGCCGGCGAACAGGGCCGCCTCGTCGCCGCCCGTGCCGGCGCGCACCTCGAGAATGGCCGAGGCGTTCTCGTCCCTGTCCTTGGGCGCCAGCAGCAGGGCGACGCTGCGCTCCATGTCCGGCAGGCGGGTCTGCAGTTCGGCCAGCTCCTCGCGGGCCATGGCGGCGAGCTCGATGTCGCCCGAGCCTGCCAGCTCCTCCGCCTCGCTGAGTTCGATGTGGGCGCGGGCCAGCGCCTCCACAGCCTCGGCCACCGGCTTCAGCTCGGCGTACTCCTTGCCCAGGCGCACGATCTCGGGCCCGCCGGACGCGGCCGACATCCGCGCCTCCACCTCGTGGAAGCGGTCGAGCACCTGATCGAGTTTGGCTTGGGGAAGACGCATGGTGGCGCTAGCTAGAGCACGTTCCGAAAAGTGGGAACCGGTTTTCGGACCAAACACGCGTCATAACAAAACACTAGATCGCGACTCGTTCAGACGGAACCACCTCAAGGTCGTCTTCGCCGGGCTTGTCCCGGCGATCCAGACTTTCTTCCGTAGCGTTCCCCGGGATGCCCGGCACGGAGGCCGGGCATGACGTAGAGGGGGAGCGATTCCGTCAAGACGCGGAGCAAGGATCGGGGTTGAACCCGCGGCGCAACTCCCATGCTCCGAAATATAAGAGCCGTCATCCCGCACAGGCCGGAGGCCTGATCCGGGATGACGGCATCTTAGAAGGCCTGCACCCGCCAGATAGGCTAAGCCCGCGTTCCCGTGAACGGGAAGGAGCCGAAGGAGCCGGCCTTGACGTTGCCGTTGAGGCTGTCGCCCGCCAGCGTGCCGGTGAATTCCAGGGTCATCGGGAAGGGGGTGGTGATGGACGCCGACCACTTCACCGCATCGCCCTCGATCGTGCCGTTCGAGATCGGCTGGGTCTGGCCCTGGGCCGTCGCCGAGCCGGTAAGGGTTGAGCCGTCGGACGTGAAGGAGAGCTTGCTCTCCTGCTTGCCCATGGGCGAGTTCACCGCAATGTTCCAGTCGCCGTCAATGGCCATGTTCTATCCTCCTGTCGGATGGCGGGAGGTAATCAGTCCGCGCCCGCCGTTGCAAGATGACGCAGGCGTCATTCCGGCGCGATAACGCCGGATCGGCCCTTGCGGACCGTTTCGGCCGCCAGGGAGACGAGGGCCAGCGCGCCGCACGCCATCAGCATGAACCCGCCCAGGCGATGGATGTCGACGTCCGGAGGCAGGCCCGGGCTCCCCGGCGCCAGAAGGAGCACGAAGCTCAACCCCGTCAGGAGCGCGATCCCGACGTCGGCGGGCCCGGGGTCGCCGAGGGCGAAGCGCTCCGGGTCGGCGCGGGCCAGCTCCAGCCGGGCGAGGAGACGTCCGATCAGGAGGATGCAGGCGGCCGCCGATCCAACGGTGATGACCGCGCCGACCAGCATGCCGAGGCTCATCACCACGAGCAGCAGGCCGTCGTTGATGCGGCGAAGCGCGCGCCTGGACGGGTCGAGCCGGCGTTCCCCCAGGCCGGCCAGACACGAGCCGAGGTAGAGAAACACCGCGATCCAGCGCGCCTTCTCGTCGATGGCGACGAGGCAGATGTAGAGCGGCGCAAGCAGGACGAGCCGCAGTCCTCCGATCAGTCGGGACAGCACTATTCGGCGGCCGCCGTGACCCGTCGGGCTTCGTCCTGAGCCTGAACGCCCTGGGCCTGCAGATCCTGCGCCTGCAGGTCCTCCTGGGCCCGGATTTCCTTGGCCTTGGCCTCGACCAGTTCGACGATGTGGTCGACCATCTTGTCGTTGTCGAGCTTATGGT
>CAILTK010000013.1 GCA_903837135.1 uncultured Caulobacterales bacterium | reverse complement strand
TGAGCGGCGCGAGGCTGCCATCGCCAAACGCCTCGATCAGCAGGACCGGCGCCTGGCGCGGCTCGAGCGCGACGTCGGCATCGCCGTCGAGACGCTCGCCCTGTTCATCCGCTTCTGGCTCACCACGACACCGGCGCTTCCTGAGCCGACTGCCAAGGCGGCACGGGCGCAGGCTGGACCTCGCTACGACAACTTCGTCGCCGCGCTTGGCCGGCGCCTCAGCCAGGGGCCAAAACTTCGGCAAGAGATCCCCGACGATGCGCGGGAAGACCCGACTCGATCGGCGGACACCGACTAGACGCGATCCCGAATAACCGGAGCATCACCGAAGCCGTCGAAACCGAGTCCGCACCCAGCAAGTATTTTTACTCTGCTCTACGCTCGGTTCCTACGTCATCTGAATACTTGTTGAATCGCCCTACTTACTGCCTTTTCTAATCGTCCCCGTCGCTAGTCGCGTGTCGCGATTGGCCAATGACGGGGACGATCGTGGCGGTCACACCACTTCATTCCGAGGCCTTCTCCCGCGGTGCGCGCATGCTGCGCACCGCGCTCGGTCCCGCCATCGCCGCCTTCCTCGAAGACCCCTCGATCGTCGAGGTGATGCTCAACCCCGACGGCCGGCTCTGGATCGACCGGCTGTCGGGCGGCCTCGAAGATACTGGTCGCACCCTCTCCGCCGCTGACGGCGAGCGGATCGTGCGCCTGGTCGCGCACCATGTCGGTGCCGAGGTCCATGCCGAGAAGCCGCGTGTCTCGGCTGAGCTGCCCGAGACCGGAGAGCGGTTCGAGGGCCTGTTGCCGCCGGTGGTGGCCGCGCCAGCTTTTGCGATCCGCAAGCCCGCCGTCGCCATCTTCAGCCTCGACGACTATGTCGCCGCCGGCATCATGCTGGCCGGCCAGGCCGCGGTGCTCCGCGCCGCCGTGGCTGATCGCAAGAACATCCTCGTCGCCGGCGGCACCTCGACCGGCAAGACCACGCTCACCAACGCCCTCCTGGCTGAGATCGCCGGCACCACCGACCGCGTGGTGTTGATCGAGGACACCCGCGAGCTGCAATGCCGCGCGCCCAACCTTGTGGCGCTCCGCACCAAGGACGGCGTCGCCTCGCTCTCCGATCTGGTCCGCTCCTCGCTGCGCCTGCGCCCCGATCGCATCCCGATCGGCGAGGTGCGCGGCGCGGAGGCGCTGGACCTCTTGAAGGCCTGGGGCACCGGCCACCCCGGCGGCATCGGCACGATCCACGCCGGCACCGCGCTCGGCGCGATGCGCCGCCTCGAGCAGCTCATCCAGGAAGCCGTCGTCACCGTCCCCAGGGCGCTAATCGCCGAGACTATCGATCTCGTCGCGGTGCTGCGCGGGCGCGGCAGCGAACGCCGCCTTTCCGAACTCGCACTCATCGCCGGTCTCGATCCCGCCACCGGCGATTACCGCGTCCAGTCCGCCGGGGCGGGCGGCGACCTCTTGCCCCCCGGAGACCCATCATGATCCGTGTTCTCGCTGTCGCTCATTCTTCGCGTCGCCGCGTGGCTGAGCTCGTTACGCTCGCGACCCTAACGCTCGCCTTCGCCCCGGCGGCTTACGCCTCCGGCTCCTCCATGCCGTGGGAGACCCCGCTCAACTCCATACTGGAGTCGGTGCAAGGTCCCGTCGCGAAGATCATCTCGGTCATCATCATCACCGTGACCGGCCTGACGCTCGCCTTCGGCGACACGAGCGGCGGCTTCCGCCGGCTGATCCAGATTGTGTTCGGCCTGTCGATCGCCTTCGCCGCGTCGAGCTTCTTCCTCTCCTTCTTCTCGTTCTCCGGCGGAGCGCTGGTCTGATGGCCGCGATCGTCGATCCCGACGTGCCCGGCTTCTTCGCGCCGGTCCATCGCGCGCTTACCGACCCAATTCTGATGGGCGGCGCGCCGCGGACCGTCGCGATCGCCAACGGCACGCTCGCCGCGGCGATCGCCCTCGGCCTGCGGCTCTGGATCCCCGGCGCGCTGATCTGGGCGGTAGGTCACACCGCGGCCGTCTGGGCGGCGAAGCGCGATCCGCAGTTCGTCGACGTGGTGCGCCGGCACCTTCGTTACCCAGCCTATCTCGGCGTCTGAGACTCCGATGCTGAACCTTGCAGAATATCGCAGTCGTCCCGCCGGTCTCGCCGACTTCCTGCCCTGGGCGGCCTTGGTCGAAGAGGGCGTTGTCCTCAACAAGGATGGCTCTTTCCAGCGCACGGCGCGCTTTCGCGGACCGGACCTCGATAGCGCCACGCCGGCTGAGCTGGTGGGCGTGACCGCCCGACTCAACAATGCGCTGCGCCGTCTCGGCTCCGGCTGGGCGATCTTTGTCGAGGCGCAACGGATCGCAGCGCAGACCTATCCGCACAGCAGCTTTTCCGATCCGGCGTCAGCGCTGGTTGATCTCGAGCGCCAGGACGCCTTCGAAGAGGCTGGCGCGCATTTCGAGAGCCGCTACTACCTGACCTTTGTTTGGCTGCCGCCGGCCGAGGACGCCTCACGCGTCGAGGGCTGGCTCTACGAGGGCCGCGCACAGACCGGCGTCGATCCGTGGGAGCTCCTGCGCGGCTTCGTCGATCGGACCAACCGCGTCATCCAATTGGTCGAGGGCTTCATGCCCGAGGTGGCCTGGCTCGACGACAGTGACACGCTGACTTACCTGCACTCCACCGTATCGACCCGGGCGCAGCGTATCCGCGTGCCCGAGACACCGATGCACCTTGATGCGTTGCTCGCCGATGAGCCGCTCGCCAGCGGCCTCGAGCCGCGCCTCGGCAGGCACCATCTTCGCACGCTCACCGTGGTTGGATTTCCGACCGCGACCCATCCCGGCATCCTCGATGAGCTGAACCGGCTCGCCTTCCCCTACCGCTGGTCCACCCGCGCGATCCTGCTCGACAAGACCGAAGCGGTGAAGCTGCTGACCAAGATCCGCCGGCAGTGGTTCGCCAAGCGCAAGTCGATCGCCGCCATCGTCAAGGAGGTGATGACCAACGAAGCCTCGACGTTGGTCGATAGCGACGCCGCCAACAAGGCGGCCGATGCGGACCTCGCGCTGCAGGAGCTAGGCTCCGACGATGTGGGCCAGGCCTATGTCACCGCCACGGTCACCGTCTGGGACGAGGACCCCGGCGTCGCGGCCGAGAAGCTGCGCCTGATCGAGAAGGTGATCCAAGGCCGCGACTTCACCTGCATGCCGGAAGGGGTGAATGCGCTGGAGGCGTGGCTTGGGTCCATCCCCGGCCACGCCTATGCCAATGTCCGCCAGCCGCCGGTCTCGACGCTAAACCTCGCCCACATGATCCCGCTTTCGGCGGTCTGGGCTGGCCCGGCGCGCGACGAGCATTTCCAAGCGCCGCCGCTGCTCTTCGGCAAGACCGAAGGCTCGACGCCGTTTCGGTTGAGCCTGCATGTCGGCGATGTCGGGCACACCCTGATCGTCGGCCCGACCGGCGCCGGCAAGTCGGTGCTGCTGTCGCTGATGGCGATGCAGTTCCGCCGCTATCGCGACAACCAGATCTTCGCGTTCGATTTTGGCGGCTCGATCCGCACCGCCGCGCTCGCCATGGGCGGCGACTGGCACGATCTCGGTGGGTCTCTCTCCGCGGGCTCCGAACATTCGGTTTCGCTTCAGCCGCTGGCGCGGATCGACGACCAGGCCGAACGCGCCTGGGCTGCGGAGTGGGTGACGGCGATCCTCGCCAAGGAAGGCGTCACCATCGATCCGACCGCGAAGGAACACGTATGGTCGGCGCTGACCTCGCTGGCGTCCTCGCCGGTCCAGGAGCGCACCATCACGGGTCTCGCGGTCCTGCTACAATCGACGGCGCTGAAGCAGGCGCTCCAGCCTTATTGCGTCGGCGGTCCCTCCGGTCGGCTGCTCGACGCCGAGGCCGAGCAGCTCGGCTCCGCCTCAGTCCAGGCCTTCGAGACCGAGGGCCTAATCGGCGCCGGCGCGGCGCCCGCCGTGCTGACCTATCTGTTCCACCGCATCGAGGGCCGGCTCGACGGTCGGCCGACGCTGCTCATCATCGACGAAGGCTGGCTGGTCCTCGACGATCCGGCTTTCGCGCAGCAACTGCGCGAATGGCTGAAGACCCTGCGCAAGAAGAACGCCTCCGTCGTCTTCGCCACGCAATCGCTCTCGGACATCGACGGCAGCAATATCGCGCCCGCCATCGTCGAGAGCTGCCCGACCCGCATCTTCCTGCCGAACGAGCGCGCGATCGAGCCGCAGATCACGGCGATCTATCGCCGCTTCGGTCTCAACGATCGTCAGATCGAGATCCTCGCGCGCGCCATCCCCAAGCGCGACTACTACTGCCAGTCCCGCCGCGGCAATCGCCTGTTCGAGTTGGGGCTCGGACCTGTCGCGCTTGCCTTCTGCGCGGCCTCGTCGAAGGCGGACCACGCCGCGATAGAGCGCGTCACGGCAGAGCACGGCCACGAGGCCTTCACGCCTACCTGGCTCGCCGATCGCGATCTTCTGTGGGCCGCCGATCTCATCCCCGACCTGACCAACCTGGAGACGTCATCATGATTAAGCTGCGCCATCTAGCAGCGGCAAGCGCCGTCGTTCTCTCTTTGGCCGTCGCCGTGCCGCCAGCCTCGGCGCAGTGGATCGTCTACGACCCGACTAACTTCAGCCAGAACGTGCTGACGGCGGCGCGCGAGCTACAGCAGATCACCAACCAGATCACGATGATCAACAACCAGGCGACGAGCCTGATCAATCAGGCCCGCAATCTCGCCAACCTGCCGATGTCGACGCTGACCCAGCTTCAGTCGTCGATCGCCCAGACCCAGTCGTTGCTCAGCCAAGCGCAGAACATTTCGTTCAATGTCCAGCGCATTCAGACGGCCTATTCGACCAGCTATGGCTCGGCGGCAGGCACGGGCTCGACGACCGCCATGGTCGCCAACGCCCAGCAGCGCTGGCAGAACTCGGTCGGCGCCTTCGAGGACAGCCTGAAGGTTCAGGCCGGTGTCGTCGGCAACATCCCGACCAATTCCAGCGCCATGACCTCCCTGGTCACGGCCAGTCAGAGCGCGACGGGCGCGCTGCAAGCGGCCCAGGCTGGCAACCAGCTTCTGGCGCTCCAATCGCAGCAGCTTTCCGACGTCGTCGCGGTGCTGTCGGCGAAGAGCCGCGCCGATGCCCTGGAGCAGGCGCGCGTCGCCGCCGCCGAGGCGCAGGGCCAGCAGAACTACAAGAACTTCTCGACGCGCGGCGGCTACCAGCCCGGCAACGTCACCATGTTCTCCGGCAATTGAGGCACGGCGATGCTGGGCCGGTCGGAAATCTTCCGCGCCGCCGCGATCGTCGCCCTGATCGCGGTCGCCATCACGGCTATTGTGGTGACCAACCGGCGCCACTCGGCCCCCATTGCCGAGACCCCTCCGACCATCGTCACACCAGCATCCGACGACCTCTCGGCCGAGCTGCGCCGTTGCAGCGCGCTCGGTCCCCAGGATGCCGAAGATCCGCATTGCGTCGCGGTCTGGGAGGAGAACCGCCAGCGATTCTTCGGCAGGCCGGCGCGGCCTCTGCCGCCACAAACGCCCCCAGGCGCTGCCGCGCCGGCCACCCCTTCTAAGGGAGATGCGCGATGAACAACGTCGGCGTCATCGACACCTTCCTCAACACCTTCACCACCTACATCGATTCCGGCTTCGGCCTGATCAAGGGCGAAGTCGGCTATCTCTCCTCGACCCTGATCGTCATCGACATCACCCTCGCAGGCCTGTTCTGGGCCTGGGGCGCCGACGAGGACATCCTGCAGCGCCTAGTGAAGAAGACCCTCTACATCGGCTCCTTCGCCTTCATCATCACCAACTTCAACAACCTCTCCGCGATCATCTTCAACAGCTTCGCCGGCATCGGCCTGAAGGCGGGCGGCTCGTTGATCGGCACTGCCGACTTCCTGCGGCCGGGCAAGCTCGCCCAGGTCGGCCTCGATGCCGGTCAGCCGCTGCTCGACGCCGCCAACCAGATGATGGGCTTCACCAGCTTCTTCGCGAACTTCGTGCAGATCGCGGTGCTAATGGTGTCTTGGGTCCTGGTGCTGATCGCCTTCTTCATTCTGGCGGTTCAGCTCTTCGTTACCCTGATCGAATTCAAGCTGACGACCCTCGCCGGCTTCATCCTCATTCCCTTCGCCCTCTTCAACAAGACCGCCTTCCTCGCTGAGAAGGTGCTCGGCAACATCGTCGCCTCCGGCGTGAAAGTGATGGTTCTGGCCGTCATCGTCGGCATCGGCACCGGACTTTTCTCACAGTTCACCCAGACCTACGCCGGCGGCCAGCCGACGGTCGAGCAAGCGCTGTCCGTCGTGCTGGCTGCCCTCGCCATGCTGGGCCTCGGCATCTTCGGCCCCGGCATCGCCACCGGCCTGGTCTCCGGCGCGCCCCAGCTCGGCGCGGGCGCCGCCGTCGGGACTGGCCTGGCCGTCGCGGGTACGGCGATGGCCGGCGTCGGCGCGCTCGGCCTGGCCGGCAGGGGGGCGATGGCTGCGGCTTCCGGCACTGCCGCCGCTGCGCGCGGTGGGGCGGCAATGGCCGGCGGCGCGTCCTCCGCCTACAGCCTTGCTTCAGCCGGCCGGTCCGGCGCGTCCGGCGTGGCGGCGGGGCTTGGCGGGGTGGGACGCGCGGCGGCTTCGGTCGCGACAGGCCCGGTGCGCCGCGCAGCCGCCCAGGCCGCCGGCTCCATGCGCCAAAGCTTTGCCGACGGCGCCCGGTCCAGCTTCGCCGCCACGGGCGGCTCGTCGACTGCTGGAACTGTTGGCGGCAATCCGCCAAGCGGATCTGCGTCGGCCGGGGGCGGGTCAGCCGACTCCGGGCCGCCGGCCTGGGCCCAGCGCATGAAGCGCAACCAGGCCATGAGCCACGGCGCGCAAGCCGCCGTCCAGGCCTTGAGGTCCGGCGACAGCCATGGCGGCGGCCATTCCGTCGATCTCTCGGGAGGAGAATGAGCATGGCGATCTTCCGCCGCGCGTCGGTCCGCTATGGCCGCACACCTGAACCGGAAACCCCCTATCAGCGCGCCGCCCAGGTGTGGGACGACCGCATCGGCTTGGCTCGGGTGCAGGCCAAGAACTGGCGGCTGATGGCCTTCGGCTCGCTCGCGCTCTCCATGGGCCTCGCCGGCGGTCTCGTCTGGCAATCGACCCACGGCACCATCGTTCCCTGGGTCGTGCAGGTCGACAAGCTCGGCCAGGCGCAGGCCGTCGCGCCCGCCGCCGCCGACTACACGCCCAGCGATCCGCAGATTGCCTGGTATCTCGCCCACTTCATCGAGATCGTCCGCTCGTTGCCGGCCGATCCGATCATCGTGCGGCAGAACTGGCTCCAGGCCTACGACTTCACCACGACCTCGGGCTCCCAGGCGCTCAACGACTACGCCCGCGCCAACGACCCCTTCGCCAAGCTCGGCAAGCAGCAGATTGCCATCGACGTCTCGAGCGTGATCCGCGCCTCGCCCTCGAGCTTCCGGGTCGAGTGGGTCGAGCATCGCTACCAGGACGGCGCGCTCGCCGACAACACCCGGTGGACCGCGATCCTCACCATCGCGATCCAGACGCCGACCTCCGCCGACGTGCTCCGCAAGAACCCGCTCGGCATCTACGTCACCGCCATCAACTGGTCGAAGGAGCTAGGACAATGACCTCGCCGATTTCCATGGAAGCCGGCGGTCCGGCTTCGCGTCTCTTCACCATTCAGCAAAGCCGGAAAGGAGGGATTCCGCCTTTCCGTAAAGCCGCCCTGGCGGCTTTGCTGATGTCCGCCACTACGCTGGGCGGCTGCGCGCACAATTTCATTCCTCCCGACATCAATTACGACAGCGCGGCGCCGGCAAAGCTCACCGTCGATCCGCCATCGCCTATCAAGATCGTGGAGTTGCCCAAGCTGCTGCCGCTGCCCGGGCAACTGAAGCCGATCGACGGTGGCAAGCCGACACCCGAAGCTGCCGACCCGACCGTGCGCGTCAACCAGGCCAACGCTGCCGCGCGGATTCAACCGGTGCGCAACGGCTTCATCAACGCGGTCCAGGTCTATCCGTTCTCCGGCGGGGCCCTCTACCAAGTCTATACGGCGCCCGGCGAGATCACCGACATCGCGCTGCAGGACGGCGAGCAGCTCGTCGGCTCCGGCCCCGTCGCCGCCGGCGACACCGTGCGCTGGATCATCGGCGATACCGAGAGCGGCGCGGGCGCCACCAAGAAGGTCCACATCCTGGTCAAGCCGACGAGACCAGAGCTACTCACCAATCTGGTCATCAACACCGATCGGCGGACCTATCTCCTCGAGTTGCGCTCGACCGAGAAGACCTACATGGCCTCGGTCTCCTGGCAGTATCCCGAAGATCAGCTCATCGCGCTTCGGCGGCAGAACCAGGAGGGCGACGCAGCCGCGCCGATTGCCAGCGGCGTCGATCTCGCCTCGATCAACTTCCGCTACGCGATCCAGGGCGACAACCCGGCTTGGCGTCCGCTGCGCGCCTTCGACGATGGGCACAAGGTCTACATCGAGTTCCCGAGCGGCATTGCCCAGGGCGAGATGCCGCCACTGTTCGTCATCGGACCGGCCGGCGGCTCCGAGCTGGTGAACTACCGGGTCAACCGCAACTA
>CAILTK010000012.1 GCA_903837135.1 uncultured Caulobacterales bacterium | reverse complement strand
CGGGCTCGCCGGATCGCTGCTGCTGACGACGGGACGCCGCCCGGCGGCCCGGCCGCGGCGCTTCGACTCCGAGATCGGCGAGGTGCGCGTCATTCCCCTGGAGGACGGCTCGCGTATCACCCTCAGCACCCATTCCGCCGTCACCGTGGACTACCAGCCCGGCCAGCGGCTGGTGCGGCTGCTCCACGGCGAGGCCTTCTTCGAGGTGGCGAAGAACAAGGCCCGGCCCTTCCTGGTCGTCGGGCCCAGAGCCCAGGCCCGCGCCGTGGGCACCGCCTACAGCGTGCGCCTGCTGGACGATGGCCAGATGAACGTGCTGGTCACCGAGGGCCTGGTGTCCGTGGAGCGGCCCGAGCCCCGGGAGCGCGGCGTCCTCTCCGACCTGTTCGGGGCCGCGCCGCGCATCGACAATCTGGTCTATGTCCGCGGCGGGGAGCAGGCGAGCGTGAGGATGCTCGGCCCCGAAGCCGGCGCCGACAGCGGCCGCGTCCTGGTCAGCGTCGCCGCGGCCCCCGCCGACGTCGCCGAGCGCGCCCTCTTCTGGCGCCAGGGCCGGCTGTCGTTCGAGGGCCAGACCCTGGCGGCGGCGGTGGCGGAGTTCGCCCGCTTCTCCGACCGCCGCATCGTGATCAAGGACCGGCGCCTGGCGGGGGAGCATGTGTCGGGTCTGTTCGCCGCCACCGACCCGGTGGGCTTCGCCCGCGCCGTCTCCCTGGCGCTCGGCGCCAAAATGAAGCAGAAAAACAAGTCGATCTATCTGTACCGGTGAGTCTTTCGTAGGGGCGATCGACTACATTATTAAAGTTTTATTACGCATGGCGGGAGCCTTCAGCCGAAGCATCTAGGGATTGAGGCGCAACAAGGGGTTTGCGTCTTGGCTCTGCACAAGAGCGAACATTTCCCTGGGGGCTGATCTTCATGAACTATACCACCATGCGACGAGCGTTGCTCGCCGGCGCCGCTCTGGCCTGCGTCAGCCAGGCCGCCCAGGCGCAGACCCGCGATTTCGACGTGTCCGCGCAGTCGGCCGTGACCTCCGTGCCGCTGTTCGCCCGCCAGGCCGGCGTGCAGATCCTCGCCCCCACCGACCAGCTGGCCGGGGTCAGGACCCCCGCCATCAAGGGCGCCTACGAGCGGACCCAGGCGTTGAAGATGCTGTTGAAGGGCACGCCCCTGGTGGTCGCCTCCGACGACGGGGCCACGGTGGTGCTGAAGATCGGACCCAAGGCGAAGAACGCCGCCGAGATCAAGGAGGAGATCACGCCGACCGACGCCGAGCCCACCGAGGTGGTGGTGCGCGGCTATCGCCAGAGCCTGGCCAGCGCCAGCGAGGTCAAACGGCGCGCGGTGGGCGCGGAGGACGTCATCAACGCCGACGACATCGCCGGCTTTCCCGACCTGAACCTGGCCGAGTCCCTGCAGCGGATCCCGGGCGTGGTGATCACCCGCGACGCCGGCGAAGGTCGCCAGATCGCCCTTCGCGGCCTCGGCCCCGACTTCACCCGCACCCAGCTGAACGGGATGGAGGTGCTCAGCAACACCGCCTCCGGCATGGACAACCGCGGCGGGGTCAGCCGCACCCGCGCCTTCGATTACAGCATGTTCGCCTCGGAGCTGTTCGACCGGGTGACGGTGCAGAAGTCCTATGCGGCCGAGCAGGACGAAGGCGGCATCGGCGGCACGGTGCAGTTGTCCACCGCCAAGCCGTTCGACTATCCGGGCGCGGAAATGGTGCTCTCGGCCAAGGGCCAGGACAACAGCAACGCCACCGGGGTCACCCCGCGCGTGGTCGGCCTGCTGTCCGATCGCTGGGGCGGGTTCGGCGCCCTGGTGTCCGTCGCCTACAGCGAAAACAAGTCCAACGAATACGGCTATCGCAGCTACACCTGGTCGCAGATCAAGGCCAACGCCGCCAACATCGGACCCGGCGTCAGCGCCGCCGACACGGCCCTGCTGGAATCGGGCACGATCTTCGCGCCCCAGGCCGACACCCTCTCCACCTGGTTCACCGACCGCAAGCGGCTGGGGATCACCAGTTCGCTGCAATATCACCCGGACGGCGGCCGCCTGACGCTGGATCTGGACACCCTCTACGGCAAGCTGACCAACGACCGCAGCGACTACGCCCTGGCCACCTCGGGCACCAACAGCCTGACCGGCAACCTCACGGGCACCCAGGTCATCACGTCCGACGTCATTCGCGGCAATACGCTGGTCGCCGGGACCTACACCGGCGTCGATCTGCGCAGTGAGCACAACGTCGAGAACGACACCACCAACTTCTACCAGACCGTGCTGAACGGCGCCTACAAGATCACCGACAAGCTGGTGTTCAAGTTCACCGGCGGATATTCGCGCTCGGTCTATTCGCTTCCGGTCTTCGCCAAGACCTACCTGGAATCAAAAAACCACAGCATTAGCGTAAACGATCTGTCGGACTCTCCGCACAACACCTACGACACCATCACGGATCCGAACAACTGGAACCTGATGCGCGCCGACGCGCAGCAGAACGGCATCACCACCCAGTACAAGGGCGGCAAGGGCGATCTGATCTATCATTTCGACAACGGCTCGGCGCTGAAGGTCGGCGCCGCCTACAAGGACTTCTCCAACGCCGGTTGGCAGCGTTACTACAAGCAGTTCTACAATCCCGGCAATGTGGATACGGTGATCCCGAGCACCTACAAAGGTCTGTTCCCCCAGGACAGCTACGCCCGTTATGTGGTCGGCGACGTCTATTCGCTCTACAACTACATCGGCAAGTCGATCAACCTGACCTCCGCCTACAATCAGCCGGGATCCGACTATCAGGTGGGCGAAAAGACGCTGTCGGCCTACGCCCAGTACGACGTGGACACGACCTTCTTCGGCTACGTCACCCGCGCCAACTTCGGCGTGCGCTACTATTCGACCGACCTGACGTCGTCGGGAACCCAGTCGCTGACCACCAACGGCGTGGCGTCGCTGGTCCCGATCACGGCCAAGAACAGTTATCATGACTTCCTGCCGGCGCTGAACATCGCGGTCAACATCACCGACAACCTGCTGGTGCGGGTGAGCGCCGATCGCAACGTCAGCCGGCCGGCCCTGTCCGATCTGGCCGCGGCCGCCACCGTCAACAACTCGGCGATCGGCGGCAGCATTTCGGCGGGCAACCCCAACCTGAAGCCCATGACCGCCAACTCGGCCGAAGCGTCGGTGGAATACTATTTCGGCAAGCGCGGCTACATGTCGGCCGGGATCTTCTACAAGAACATGGAATCCTTCGTCGTCAGCCAGTCGAGCACGGTCACCTACGGCTCCACCGGCTATCCCTTGTCCTATCTGCTGCCGGGGCAGGACGGCTCGATCCTCTACACCTACACGCGCCCCATCAACAGCAAGGGCGCGGACATCGCCGGCGTGGAGCTGGCGGTCCAGCACGACTTCAACTTCCTGCCGGCGCCCTTCGACGGGTTCGGCGTCAACGTCAACATGACCTACGCCGACGGCTATCAGGACAACACCTACATCGCCGGCGGCGTCGCCAACATCATCTCCGTGCCGCTCTACAACCTGTCGAAATACTCCGTGAACTCGACCCTCTACTACGCCACCAAGCGGTGGGATGCGCGGATCTCGCTGGCCTACCGCTCCGACTACCTCATCAACGCCGGCGGCAACGGCAACATCGGCGAGGGCATGGGGGCGACCACCAACGTCGACTTCGCCGCCCACTACAACCTCGGCGACCACATCACCCTGGTGGTCGAAGGGATCAACCTGACCAACCAGGCCATCACCCAGTGGGCGGACATCCATGTGAAGCGGCCCGAGGTCTACACCACGGCGGGCCGCACCTTCACCTTCGGGGCCACCTATCGGTTCTGAGGACGCCTGCGCCGCCGGGGCCCGCTGGCCTCGGCGGCGCGACGGGCCTGGG
>CAILTK010000011.1 GCA_903837135.1 uncultured Caulobacterales bacterium | reverse complement strand
GGTCAACGACTTCAACCTCAAGAAGACTTTCGATCTCGGCCGGATGAAGAACGACCTCACCCTCGGCCTCTATACGAGCGTCTATGACTACAGCCATTCCGAGTATCAGATGGGCGTGCTCAACGACGTCAAGAACAACCCCGACGGTCTCAACATCGTCGCCCTCGGCGCCTCGGGCAATGTGCTGGGCTCGGTGACCGAGAACGGCGTCCTCACCTACGGCAGCGGCGCCGACGGCTCCCTGCACGGCTCAGCCATCGCCCCTTATGCGGCCGACACCCTGCACCTCACCCCCGCCTGGCAGGTCGACGTCGGGGTCCGCTACGAGTCCCGCCGCCAGTCGGGTCAGCAGGGCGTCATCGGCACGCTGAACGTCGACCCCGGCGGCCCGCTGGCCGCCCAGGCGGTGGCCGGCGTGGTCGGTTACCGATCGCATCACGAGGATCTGCGCGGGACCAACTACACGGTGGGAACGGCTTACGACGTCACCAGCCGATTGAACGGCTTCGTTCGCTACACCCACGCCTACAGCATGCCCCAGTTCACCACCGTCATCCTCGGCGCCCTGCTGCCGAATGGTCGACCGGTTCCCGTCTCCACCATCGACCAGGCCGAAGGCGGGGTGAAGTTCAAGACCTCCACCTTCCAGGCGGCGGTCACCGGCTTCTACTCCCACTTCAATCAGCTGAGCGCGACCGCCGGGGTCGTCGACCCCGCCACCGGCGCCGTGACCAATTCGAACGTCCTGCTCGATTCGACCACCATCGGCGTGGAGGGCGAGGTGGACTGGCGACCGATCCGCGCCTTCGACCTCGCGGGATCCTTCACCCTGCAGAGGCCGCGGATCGATTCCGTTCAGACCCTGACGGGGCTATCCGCCCAGGCCACGGCCAACGACACCATCCCCCGCGTCCCCACCTACAGCTTCAATATCGAGCCCGCCTACATCTTCGCCTGGGGCGACTGGAGCGGTCGCGTGTTCGCCGACATCTTCAGTATCAGCCGGCGCTACCAGGACGACTCCAACTTCAGCATCCTGCCGGCCTATACCACCCTCGACCTCGGCGTCTCGGTCTTCCCCAGCGCCCACATCGAGCTTCGGCTGCTGGCGACCAACGTCACCGATTCCGCCGGCCTGACCGAGGGCAACGCCCGCGCCGCGGGGATCGCCGCGGCCGGGACCCTGGTCAGCGACGCCACCACCGGCCGGCCCATCTTCGGCCGCCAGGTCGTCGCCTCCGTTCTCTATCGCTGGTAGCGCGCGCCGGGCCGCCGCGGTCCGGCCGGCGCGGGCCAGACTGCGGGCCGCCGTCGCTGAAAATTCACAAACTTTCTCCGGGGGATCGAGCCCCGCTCGCGTCTTAGGAGGCGAACGCGCACCGCGCCGACAACAGGGGCAAGACCATGTCGAAGTCTAACATCAGATTACGGACTGTTTTGTTGGCGGGCTGCGCCATCGCTGGACTTGCCTCCGCCGCCATTACAACGCCGTCCTGGGCTCAGGACGCCACGAAAACCAGGACCGACACGCCGAACACTTCCGCGCCGAACCCGACCTCGGTGGACGCCTCCACCAATAATGTGTTCGCCGTCGGCGAAGTGGTGGTGACGGGGACGGCCGGATCGACCAGCAAATTCACCGCCCCCTATTCGGTGTCGACGCTGAAGGAGGAGGCCATTCTCGACAAGAACCCCCGCAGCCTGGTGGATCTGCTGCGCGGGCAGCCGGGCATCAACGCCGAGAACTCGGCCGGCGAAGGCGGCAACGAGAGCATCGAGATCCGCGGCCTGCCCTATGTCGGCTTCCGGCTGATCGATCTGCTGCAGGACGGGCTGCCGGTCTACGAGTCCAATTACGAGCGGTTCCTGAATATCGACGAAATCTATCGGGTCGATCTGATGACCGAGCGGGCCGAGGTCGAGCGCGGCGGCACCGCGCCGATCTACAGCGACAACGCCTCGGGCGGGGTGGTCAACTTCATCACCCGCCATGGCACGAGCACGCCCGAGGGCGCGATGCAGATCGAAGGCGGGTCCAACAACCTGCTGAGACTTTCAGGCTACTATTCGGGTCCGATCACCGATCGCCTGACGTTCGCCATCGGCGGGTCCTATCGCCGCGACGACGGCCTGCGGCGGCAGGGCTTCACCCCGGCCGACGACGGCGGCCAGCTGCAGCTTGGAGCCAGCTATCGCCTCGACCGGGGCAGGCTGTTCGCCGACGTCAAGTATCTCGACGACCGCAGCGCGGTCTACACCGACATCCCCCTGACCAACGCCCTGACCGGCCAGTCCCTCAGCGGCCTGATCAACCCCAACACCGGCACCCTGACCAGCAGCGCCTTCCAGAACCTGTCCTTCCGCACCCTCAACGGAACCCCGGGCGGGGCCATCCTGTCGACCAACCTGCAGGACGGCGTCCATCCCCAGGTGCTGACCGCCACCGTGGGCGGCGAGTACGACCTCGGCGCGGGCTGGACCGTGAGCGACCGCGTCCGCTACGTCGGCGGCCGCGTGCCCGTCGACGGCATCTTCAACGGCGCCCCCACCAGCGCCTCGGCCGAGCTGTCCTCGTTCCTGAGCAAGGCCCAGGCCGCCTTCCCCGGAACCACCGCCCTGGCCTACACCGTGCTCGGCAGCGGCGCGCCGTTCAATCCGGCCACCACCCAGGGCCTGGTGATCGCCAACACCTACGACGCCATCCGCACCCAGATCAGCTTCACGGTCAACGACTTCAACCTCAAGAAGACTTTCGATCTCGGCCGGATGAAGAACGACCTCACCCTCGGCCTCTATACGAGCGTCTATGACTACAGCCATTCCGAGTATCAGATGGGCGTGCTCAACGACGTCAAGAACAACCC
>CAILTK010000010.1 GCA_903837135.1 uncultured Caulobacterales bacterium | reverse complement strand
GATCGCCCAGCTCGTCGGCCGCAAGCCGCCGACGGTGAAGCTGCCGATCAACCTGATCCTGCCGATCGCCTACGCCGCCGAGGCCGTCGCCCGCCTCACCGGCAAGGAGCCCTTCGTCACGGTCGACGGCGTCAAGCTCAGCCGCAAGAAGATGTTCTTCTCGATCGCCAAGGCGAAGGCCGAACTCGGCTACGCCCCCCGCCCGGCGCTCGAAGGCTTCCGCGACGCCATCGACTGGTTCCGCGCGAATGGCTATCTGAGAGGCTGAACGCATTCTTCTGAATCGTCATTGCGAGTCGCGAAGCGACGAAGCAATCCAGAGCCGCCGAAGTGTCTCTCTGGATTGCTCGTGTAATTGGCTTGCCCTTATTCGGTCGGTGCGATCGTATTTTGGGGCTGCGGGGCGGCATGCGCATGCCGCCCCGCAGTGAGCGGCCCGCTTGGTGGATTGCGGTGTTTTCACACGGGCGAAGCGTAAGCGGCCGTTCCAATTGATCTGTCTCGAACAGTTGCAAGGGGGAAAGCCCCGAACACGAGCAGGAGAGCGGTCATGGTCCAACCAGTTTATGCCGGAATCGACGTTAGTAAAGATTGGTGTGATGTCGCGCTCGAGACGGGTGAGGCAGTGGCCCGGTTCGATCAGACCCCTGAAGGCCGTGCGGCGTTGACGCGTTGGCTTGCGGATCATGGTGCTGGCTATGCGGTCCTCGAAGCGAGTGGCGGTTATGAGAGACCCGTCCTGAGGGCCATCGACGCGGCTGGGCTGCAGTCCTGCCTGATCCCGCCCCATCGGGTGCGGGCGTTGGCCAAAGCTTCGGGCAGATCCGCCAAGACCGACGCGCTTGACGCCCGCGTCCTGGCGGCCTTTGGCCGATTGCTGAGCCCCCGCGTCAAGCAACCGCAGGACGATCAAAGCCGGGCCTTGGCGGCGCTGGTCCGACGCCGTCGCCAACTCGTCGACCTGATGGCTCTGGAAGATACCCGGAGACAACAGGAAGAGGACCCCGGCGTCCTCGTCGACATCAACGAACTCCTTGGCCTGTTGCGCCGCCAGATCGAAGCCATAAACCAGCGCATCGCCGATCAGATCAAACGCAGCAAAGCCTTGCGGGAAAGACACGAGGTCTTGACCACTTTTCCCGGAATCGGCGCCGTGACGAGCGCCGTCCTGCTCGCCGAAATGCCCGAACTCGGCACGCTGGAGGCCAAACAGGCCGCCAGTCTTGCAGGGCTCGCGCCGTTCAACAACGATAGCGGCGCCTCGGAAAAGAAGCGTTCCATCCATGGCGGAAGGGCGGGCGTTCGCTGTGCCTTGTTCATGGCCGCGTTGAGCGCCATCCGACACAACCCCGACATCAAGGCCTTCTATAAACGCTTGCGTGACCAGGGAAAGCCTCAAAAGGTCGCGCACGTCGCAGCCGCAAGAAAGATCATCGTCATCCTCAACGCAAAACTACGAGACGCTTTCAGCCCAGAACCGGCTTGACAACCAACACAGTTGCTTCGCTACGCTCGCAATGACGAAGGGTCATCACCCCGCCACGGCGAATTTCGCGAGGATTTCGGCGCGGCCGCTGCGGCCGAGGATGGTGAGGCCGTCGCCGGCTTCGATCCGTGTGTCGGCGCTGGGGCGCTCGACCTCGGCGCGGCCGCGGCGTTCGATGGCGACGATGAAGAAGCTGCGCTCGGCCTGGCGTTCGATTTCCCCGACCGTGAGGCCGACGAAGCTGCTGCCCTCGGCGGCGCTCACCACT
>CAILTK010000009.1 GCA_903837135.1 uncultured Caulobacterales bacterium | reverse complement strand
GGTCAACGACTTCAACCTCAAGAAGACTTTCGATCTCGGCCGGATGAAGAACGACCTCACCCTCGGCCTCTATACGAGCGTCTATGACTACAGCCATTCCGAGTATCAGATGGGCGTGCTCAACGACGTCAAGAACAACCCGGACGGTCTCAACATCGTCGCCCGCGGCGCCTCGGGCAATGTGCTGGGCTCGGTGACCGAGAACGGCGTCCTCACCTACGGCAGCGGCGCCGACGGCTCCCTGCACGGCTCAGCCATCGCCCCCTATGCGGCCGACACCCTGCACCTCACCCCCGCCTGGCAGGTCGACGTCGGGGTGCGCTACGAGTCCCGCCGCCAGTCCGGCCAGCAGGGCGTCATCGGCACGCTGAACGTCGACCCCGGCGGCCCGCTGGCCGCCCAGGCGGTCAAGGGCGTGGTCAGCTACACCCCCCATCACGAGGACCTGCACGGAACCAACTACACGGTGGGAACGGCCTACGATTTCACCAGCCAGTTGAACGGCTTCCTGCGCTACACCCACGCCTATAGCATGCCCCAGTTCACCACCATCATCACCGGCGCCCTGCTGGCGAACGGGGCGCCCGTCCCCGTCTCCACCATCGACCAGGCCGAAGGCGGGGTGAAGTTCAAGACCTCCACCTTCCAGGCGGCGGTCACCGGCTTCTACTCCCACTTCGACAAATTGAGCGGCAGCACCCAGGTCGTCGATCCCACGACCGGCGCCGTCACCACCTCCAATATCCTGCTGAACTCGACCACCTACGGCGTCGAGGGCGAGGTCGACTGGCGGCCGGTTTCCTTCTTCGATCTGGCGGGAACCTTCACGCTGCAGAACCCGAAGATCGATACAGCGACGACGCTGACGGGCCTGTCCGCGCAATCCACCAAGAACGACACCATCCCCCGCGTCCCCACCTACAGCTTCACCATCGAGCCGGCCTACATCTTCAAGCTCGGCGCCTGGCCCGCCCGCGCCTACGCCGACATCTTCACCATCGGCAAGCGCTACCAGGACGACTCCAACTTCAGCGTCCTGCCCGGCTATACGACCCTCGACCTCGGCGTCACTGTCAATCCGACCCGCCATACCGAGGTGCGGCTCCTGGTCACCAACGTCACCGATTCCGCCGGCCTGACCGAGGGCAACGCCCGCGCTGCGGGGATCGCCGCCGCCGGGACCCTGGTCAGCGACGCCACCACCGGCCGGCCCATCTTCGGCCGCCAGGTCTCGGCCTCCTTCCTCTATCGCTGGTAGGCGACTTGGCCCTCCCCCGCCCGATCCGCCACGGCGCCGCCGCGATCCTTTCGAGGGTCGCGGCGGCGGCCGTCCTCTGCATCGCCGCCGCCGCGGGGGCGGGACCGCCGGCGTCGAACGATCGGCCGCCCGCCCCGGCGTCCGGCCCGCCCAAGGTCCTGCCGCCGTGGACCGAAGGTTATCTCTACATCCATCACATCAGCACCGGTCGCGGGAATGCGGCCTATGTGGTCATGCCCGACGGCACGAGCCTGCTGATCGACGCGGGTGAAACCGATCAGGAGTTCATCCGGTCGGTGGCCCCGCTCAAGCCGTTCCCGCCCCGGCCCGACGCCGAGCATGCGGCCGGCTACTGGATCGCCGACTACATCCGCCAGTTCGCCCCGCGCGGTCGGCCGGTGGCGCTCGACTACGCCCTGATCACCCACTTCCACACCGACCACATGGGCATGGTGACGCCCTCGAGCCCCCTGTCGGCGACGGGCGCCTATCGACTCACCGGCGTCACCGAGGTGGCGGACCTGATCCCGATCAGGACCCTGGTCGACCGCGCCGCGCCGCTCTACACGACGCCGGTCGACCTGCGCGCCTGCCATGAGAGCAACAACGAGAAGACCCTCGCCAACTATCTGAAGATGGTCGACTATCGCCGCCAGCACGGCCAGGCCGTGGTCGGCCTCAAGCCCGGCGCGCTCGATCAGCTTCACCTGCAGGACGCCGCCCGCTTTCCGGACTTCCACATCCGCAACATCGCTTCGAGCGGCGCGATCTGGACCGGCCATGGGGAGCAGGCGGAGCAATACATTCCGCTCGAGGCGATCAAGGATTGCCGCTTCGACGAAAATCCCTTCAGCAATGTGATCAGGATCGGCTACGGCCCGTTCAGCTATTACTCCGGCGGCGACATCCCGGGCGTCCCCAGCTACACCCAGCCCTATTGGCGCGACATGGAGACGCCGGTGGCCGCGGTGGTCGGTCCGGTCAGCGCGATGACGCTCGACCACCACGGAAATCGCGACACGGTCAACGGCGCTATCCTGCGGGCGCTGCGCCCGCGCGTGATCGTCCAGCAGAACTGGCTCTCGGCCCAGCCCGGCGAGGAGGTGGTGGTCAGGCTCGCCTCGCACGAATTCTACCCCGGTCCGCGCGAGGTGTTCGCCACCGGGATGAGCCCGGAGACGCGGATCGCCATCGGCCCGCTCATGGACCAGATCTACCGAAGCTACGCCGGCCACGTGGTGATCAGGGTGGCGCCGGGCGGATCGACCTATGAGGTCTTCATCCTCAACGACGCCGACGAGACGCGCGAGGTGGTCCAGGTATCCGGCCCCTACGCCGCCGGATAAGGTCAGACGCGGCGCGGCGGGAGCGTCTGCGGTTCTGGCGCGTTACGGGTGTATCGGGTGAGGGCGGTCGATGAATCTGCGGGCTGTGGGGCCGGGCCGTCGGATCGCGGGAGGCATGCTGGCGGGCCTGGCCTTCATCGCCGCGCTCGACCTTTCGGCCTGTCACAACCCGTCGGACAAGCCGGCCGGCCCCGCGACGGCTGCCGCGCCCCGACCGCCGCCCCCGCCGCCGCCGTTCACCGCCGAGGACGCGCCCCTGGCGCTGGAGGCGCTCAGGCATGCGCCCGAGCATGGCTTTCCCGCCGCCCGCTTCCCCACCGACGAGATCGCGCGGCGTCTCGCCTCGGCCGAGGCCGCCGACCAGGCCGAGGGCCAGCGGGCCTTGCGCGCCGCGGTGATCGACTACGCCCGCCTCCAGCACGGCCTGGCGATCCCGGTCGGCGCCCTGCCGCGCGAGTGGAACACGCGTCCGTCGGCCTATGACGCCGCGTCCGAGCTGAACGCGGCCCTGCGCTCGGGAACCGTCAAGACCTGGATCGACGGGCTTCCGCCGCAGACGCCCGAATACCGCGCCCTGCAGGCGGCCTACATGGCCACGAACGACGACCAGACCGTCCGCGCGCGGCCGGCCCTCGCCGCCGGTCCGCTCGACCTTGGCGAGCAGGACAGCCGGAGCAAGGCCTTGCGGGCGCGGCTGTCACGGGAGGACGCCCTGGCCGAACACGACGCCGACGCCCCCGTCAACCAGGATCTGATCGACCGGTTGAAGACCTACCAGCGCCGCCATCACCTCGAGGAGACCGGCGCGCTCGACGACGCTACCGCCGGACTGCTGAACGCGCCGCCGGTCAGCAAGGCCGCCCGGTTGCGCGTCAATCTGGAGCGCCTGCGATGGCTGCCCCGGCCGACGCCGGCGCGCCGCATCGACGTCAACATCGCCGCCGCGGAGATGGAGTATGTCCGTGCCGGCGAGGCTCCGACGCGCATGCTGGCTGTGTCGGGCAAGCTCGGCGACGAGACGCCGATCGTCAACTCGGCGATCGACAGCATCGTGCTGGATCCGCCCTGGTACGTGCCGGCCGACATCGCCGCGCGCGAAATCACGCCCAAGGGCGAGGCCTATATGCAGGCCCGGCATTTCGTCTGGCGCGGCGGCCGGGTGATCCAGCTGCCGGGACCGAAGACGGCGCTTGGACTGGTGAAGTTCGACTTTCCCAATCCCTACGCCGTCTACCTGCACGACACGCCGTCGAAGGCGAGTTTCAACCAGTCCCGGCGCGCCGCCAGCCATGGCTGCATCAGGCTCCAGCGGGCGGTCGAGCTGGCCCGGATCCTCGCCGCCGAGGAGCCGGGCCTGTCGCCCGAGCGGGTCGACCAGATCCTGGCGTCCGGCAAGACGGTGCGCCTGAAGCTGACCCGGCCCGTGCCAGTGCGGCTGATGTACCTGACCGCCGTGCCCACGGGCGACACGATCGCCTATCCGCCCGACGTCTACGGCTGGGACGCCAAGCTGCTCGCCCTGCTCGACCGCTATGAGGCGCGGCGGCGGCGTCGCTGAACCCCAGATCGGACCCGGACGGGCGCGCGGAAAAAAGGTTAAGTTTTGGCGCCCCATTCTGGCGAGTCTGCTTGAATGCTGCTGGATTCCGTCTTGCATGGCTGCGCCCAACTGGCACAGTTTTTTGGGGGGCTGAGATGCGGACCATCTGCGTTCTTTCGCGCAAGGGCGGAACGGGGAAGACCACAGTCTCCACCAGCCTGGCTCTGGCGGGTCACCTGCGAGGACGGTCGGTCATGCTGGCCGACGTCGACCCCCAGCATTCGTCGCACTACGCCTTGGGGTCGCGTCGTTCGCCCGGCCCGCGGGTCGAGGCGACCTGCGGCGGCAAGCTGTTCGCCATGAAGAGCGCCGCGGAGCTTCGCAATACCGACCTGTTCCTGATCGACACGCCGGCCGGGCTGGACGCGTCGATCTATCAGTCCATCCAGATCGCCGATCTGTGCCTGGTGGTGACGCGTCCGAACTACCTCGATCTGGCCGCGGCGCTCGCCACCACCAACGTCCTGCGCCAGCTCGGCCGGCCGGCCCTGATCGTGATCAACCAGGCGCCGGCGACGCGCGAAGGCAGGGAGTCGAGCGCGACGACCAAGGCGCGCGAGGCGCTGCGCTTCGTCAAATATCCGGTCGCCGAGACCGTGCTCTGCGCCCGCTTCATCTACGCCAAGGCCGTGTCCCTGGGCCAGAGCGTCGAGGAGGCGGATCCCAGGAGCGTGGCCGCCCAGGAAGTCCGCGCCCTGTGGGACGAGGTCGCGATCCAGGCGGCCGCGCCGCACATCAACGAACCGCGCTGGGCCCGCGCGGCCGCCGCGGTCTAACCGCCGCGACGGCGGCCCGCGGTCACCGGCCGCCGAGCCCGCGCTTCACCAGTAGCGGGCCCACCTCGGGGTCATGGCCGACCATGGCGCGGAACATGACGCCGTAGTCTTCGGTATGGCCCTTCGACAGGACGCGGTCGCGCAGCCGCTGGCCGTTGGCGCGGGTCATGCCGCCGTGGGTCTCGAACCAGTCGTAGACGTTCTGCTGCAGCATGTCGGTCCAGATGTAGGCGTAGTAACCGGCCGAATAGCCCGACCCCCAGATGTGGGCGAAATAGCTCGACCGGTAGCGCGGCGGGATGTCGGCGACGTCGAGGCCGGTCGCGGCCAGCGCCTTGCCCTCGAAGGCGTCCACGTCGGGCTCGGGCGCGCCGGCGGGGCGCGAGTGCCATTCCATGTCGAGCTGGGCCGCGGCCAACAGTTCGCCAAAGCTGAAGCCCTGGTTGAAGGTGTCGGCCCGCTTGATCTTGTCCACCAGCGCCTGCGGCATCGGCGCGCCGGTCTGGTAGTGCCGCGCGTAGTGCGCCAGCACCCGCGGCTCGAGCGCCCAGTGCTCGTTGAACTGGGAGGGGAATTCGACGAAGTCGCGCGCCACCGCCGTGCCCGACAGGCTGGGATAGGTCTGGCTGGCGAACAGGCCATGCAGGCCATGACCGAACTCATGGAACATGGTGCGCACGTCCTCGAAGGTGATCAGGGCGGGCTGGCCTGGCGCGGGCTTGGTGAAGTTGGCGGTGTTGGAGATGACGGGCCGGGTCCCGAACAGACGGGACTGGCGCACGAAACTGTTCATCCAGGCGCCGCCGGATTTGTTGTCCCGCTTCCAGTAGTCGAAATAGGCGAGGCCGAGCGGCTTGCCGTCGGCGTCGAAGGCCTCATAGACCCGGATGTCCGGGTGATAGGTCGGGATGTCGGTCCGGCGCTTGAAGGTCAGGCCGTACATCTCGTGCGCGGCGTAGAACACGCCGTTCTCCAGCACGTTCCAGATCTCGAGGTAGGGCTTGGTCTGGCTCTCGTCCAAGTCGTACCTGGCCTTGCGCACCTTCTCCGCGTACAGGGCCCAGTCCCACGGCTTCAGGGTGAAGCCGTCGCCGGGCTTCGGGTGGTCCGCGTCGATGGCCGCCTGGATGTCGGCCGCCTCGCGTTTCTGGGCGGCGGCCGTCGGGGCGTCGAGGGCGTTCATGAAGGCGCGGGCGGTCTTGGCGGTCTTCGCCATCTGCTCGTCGAGCGAATAGTCCGCCCAGGTGTCGAAGCCGAGCAGCTTGGCCTTCTCGCCCCGCGCCTGGATCAGGGCGGCGATCGTCGCACGGGTGTCGTTGGCGTCGCCCGTTTCGGCCCGCGTCCAACTCCGCTCGAACAGGGCCTCGCGGGTGGCCCGGTCGGTCAGCGACTGGATCGCCGGCTGGGCGGTGGTGTTCTGCAGGGCGAGGACGTATTTCCCGGCCAGGCCGCGATCCTTGGCGTCGCGCGCGGCGGCCTCGATCTCGCCAGGGCTGAGGCCCGCGAGCTTGGCGGGATCGTCCACCTCGAGGGCGCCGGCCTTGGTGGCGGCCAGCAGCTTCTGACGGAACTCCACGCCGAGGCTGGAGAGGCGCTTGTTGAGATCGCGCAGCCGGGTCTGGTCGGCGGGCGAGAGCTGGGCTCCGGCGCGCACGAACCGCTTGTAATACTCCTGGACCAGCATGGCCTGCTCCGCGCCGAGCTTCAGCGCGGGCAAGCGGTCGTGCAGGGCCTTCACTCGGGCGAACAGCTTGGGGTCGAGATAGATGGCGTCGCCGTAGGCCGCGAGCCGGGGGGCCAGGGCCGACTGGGCCTTCTGCAAGGTCGGGTTGGTGTTGGCCTGCGTCACCTGGCCGAAGGCGAGCTGCGCCCGGCTCAGCATCTGTCCCTGCCGCTCCAGGGCGACGATGGTGTTGTCGAAACTCGGCGGGGCGGGATTGTCGCGGATCCCGGCCACCTCGGCGAGGCTTTCGGCGATCCCCGCCTCGATCGCCGGCTGGTAGTCCGCATCGGTGATCCGGTCGAACGGCGGAGCCTGATACGGCAGGGAGCTTGGGGCGGCGAACGGATTGGGGGCCGCCAGCGACGCGGAGGCCGTCCCCACCGCGGCGATGGCAACCACCGCCGCCGTTGTCCAAACCCTGAGCCTGTTCATCCGTGTTTCCTGACTGACGGGTTGGGATAGCAAGGCGCCCGGCGGATTGTCGATGCCGCCGGTCGCGGAGGGAGGGGCGCCGGCCCCCGACCCGGGTCACTCGCGCGGCGTCGCGCGGACGATCAGTCGGTACGCCCGATCGTCCTGCAGATACTTCCTCGACACCGCCAGCACATCCGCGGCGGTCACCCGCTGCACGCCGCTGACCAGGTCGCGAATGGTGGCTTCTGCGCGCGGGGTCCGGTCGAGCTGGCCGAGCGCGGCGATCCAGTAGTCGTTGGTCTGCTGGATCTTCAGCCGCTGCTCGACGCGCGGGGTCTTGGCGCGGTCCAGTTCGTCGGCGCCAGGCGGCGCGGCGCGCAGCTCGGCGGCGATCCTGTCCATCTCGGCGAAGAAGCCGGGCAGCTTGTCCACCGGCGTCTCCAGGGAGGCGTCGACGAAGCCGAAGCCGTGAAACACTTCGGACGGTTCGCTCTCGGCCGACGGTGAGTAGGTGGCGCCCTGCGCCACGCGCAGGCGCTCGACCAGGCGGTTCTTGAGAATCTCCGACATCACCCCGACCGCCCGCGCCTCCTGCGGATCGGCGTAGAAGTCGTCGGTCGGCCAGGCTTCGAAGGCGGCCGCCTGGTCGGCGCGGCCCGTGTGCGTGAACGCCTGGGGCTCGCGGCGACCGGCGGGGAAGGCCACGGCGAAGGCGGCGGGCCGTCCCGCGCGCCGGGTCGGCAGGGCGGCGAAGGTGCGCGAAACCGCATCGATGGCGCGCTCAGGCGTGACGTCGCCCACCACGCTCACGGTGAGAGGGCCGCTCCGCAGGTCCTCGCCGATCAGCGCGGCCAGATCGGCGGGCGTCGACTGCGCAAGCTCGTCAGCGGAGGGGAGAAGGCGGAAGCGCGGATCATCGCCATGCAGCGCGGGGGTCGCCTCCAGGGCCATCACGCCGGGCGCCGTGGCCCGGATCTGGGGCAGCTGCGCGGTGAGCGCGCTCTTCACGCGCTCGAACGCCTGCGGTCGCAGGCCCGGCCGCGCCGTGTAGGCGGTCAAAAGCTGCATCTGCGTGTCGAAATCCTGCGGCCGCGTCTTGCCGGCGAACAGGAAGGCGTCGTCGTCGGTGGAGAACTGCACGCTGGCCACCTTCCCGGTCAGCGCCTGCTGCACCTCCTCGAAGGTCAGCTCCCGGGCGCCGCCGAGCACCACGACCGGCGCGAGCTGGCTCGCGGCCCACATCGCCCGCGCCAGGGTCTTGGGCGCGCCGATCCGCCCGGCGCCGACCCGCACGCCGACCTTGATCTCGTCCTTGGCGAACGGGGTCGGCTTGATCAGCAGGCGAACTCCGTTGGCGAAGTGGACGTCGGTGACGCCGAGGGCGGCGATCTCGCGCCGCGAGACCACCCGGCCGGGGGGCCCGAAGCTGGCGTAGGGCCAGGCCTTGTCGGCGGGCGCCGCGCCTTCGGCCACAGGCTTGGCCTCCGCCTCGGCGAGCGCCGTCGTCACCGCCTTCTCGCCGCCGGCGACCGGGGTCTGGCTGGAGACGAAGACCAGCGGGCCTGAGCCCGTGAACAGGCGCGTCGCCGTCGCCTTGATATCCGCGACGGTCAATCCGCGCACATCGGCGTCGAATTCGGACAGGTCCTGCGCCGGGCTGGTGAAGACATCGTTCTCGTTTTCGACCCGGATGAATTCATCGATCAGCGTGGGGGTCGGCCGGGTCGCGGCGCCGGCGGCCGCGTTGGCCAGGGCGGCGCGCAGCTGGCGGATCTCGCGATCCAGCTCGCTCTGCCGCACACCGTACTGAACCAGCCGGCGCTGCTCGGCGATCACCGCGGCCAGGGCCTCGCGCCAGGCGCCGGCTTTCGGCTGCACGTTGATCTGGGTGAAATCGGCCGATCGCAGCATCTCCTCGTGGCTGGCGTTCGCCCCGATGAACGGCGCGTCCGGCCTCTGGGCGAGCAGGCCGAGGCGGCGGTTCAGCACCGCGGTGGCGAGCAGGCGAAGGGCGTCGCGCCGTTCCGCCTCCGCCGTGTCCGCCGTGTCGTCGCGGGGCGACGCCCAGGTGACGGACAGGGATTCGGGCGCGCCTTGTCCGGCAAACGTCTCGGCCTGGGCGCCGCGCGGCTCGACCTGGCCGAGATCGATCCGGCGGCCACTCGCCGTCTTCGGGCGCCAGTCGCCGAAGCGCGCCTTGATCTTGGCTTCCATGCGATCGACGTCGAAATCACCCACCGCCACCACGGTGGCGTTGTCGGGCCGGTATTCCGCCTCGTAGAACTCGCGCATCAGCGACACGGGCGCATGCTGCAGCACCTCGATCTTGCCGATCGGAAGCCGGCGGCCCGCGAGCTGACCGGCCAGGGTGAAGCGGATCTGGCGCACGGCCGACTGGAAACCCGGCGTGTCGCGGGTTCTCTCCTCCGACAACACGACGCCGCGCTCGGGGTCCATCGCCGCCTGCGACAGGGTCAGTTCGCTGGCGATTTCGCGCAGCAGCATCAGACCCGTATCGAGGCTGTCCTCGTCGTTCTCCGGCAGATTGAACTTGTAGACGGTCTGGTCCCAGTCCGTCTCGGCGTTGGTGTCGGGTCCGAACGACAGACCCTTGCGTTGCAGGATCTGGATCATGTCCCCGGCCGGCACGTGGGTGGATCCCTTGAAGGCCATGTGCTCGAGGAAGTGCGCCAGGCCCTGCTGGTCGTCGCGCTCGCTCAGCGAACCCGAACCGATCCTCAGCCTCAGCGCCGCCTGTCTGGCGGGCGTGGCGTTCCTGAGGATGGCGTAGCGCAAACCGTTGGCGAGCTGGCCGAACCTTACGGCCGGATCGGCGGGCCTGCCGGAATAGGTCTGCGCCCAGACGCCGTCCTGCTTGCGGGGCTCCGCCGCGACACCGGAGACCGGAGCGAAGACAAATCCGCAGAGCGCGACGAGCAAGGCGCCGACCACCCGACGCAGACTTGGCTTAGATCGCACGACGCCCCCAGGACACAACCGTCGAAGGAGTATCAGCGCCGGCCCGGTTCGCAAGCGGATTTGACGCCGCGCCGGGCGGCCGGAGGCTCGCCTACCCGGTCGCGCGCTGGACCCCGTGATTGAGGCCCGCCACGATGGCGCGGAAGGCGTCGCCGCGCTGCTCGAAGTCGGCGAACTGGTCGAACGAGGCGCAGGCGGGAGAGAGCAAGACCACTTCGTCCTCGCCGCTCGCCGCCGCGTCGCGGTAGGCCAGGACGGTGGCGGTCTCGAGATCGCCGCAAAGGACGTAGTCGGCCTTGCCGTCGAGCGTGCGGGCGAAGTCCTCGGCCGCCTCGCCGATCAGATAGGCCTTGGCGACCCGGCCGAACAGGTCGCCGAGCGGCTCGATCCCGCCGGCCTTGGACCGGCCGCCGGCGATCCAGCGGAAGCGCCGGGTGGCGCTCATGGCCTGGCGGGCGGCGTCGGCGTTGGTGGCCTTGGAGTCGTTGACGAACCTGACCCGGCCGATCTGACCGAGGGTCTCCATCCGGTGCGCCAGGCCCGGGAAGCTCATCAGGGCGTCGGCGATCCGGTCGGGGGCGATGCCGAGCGAGAGGGCGGCGGCGTAGGCGGCGGCGGCGTTCTGCCAGTTGTGGCGGCCCGGCAAGGCCTGGGCATGGGCGAGATCGGCCACCTCCATGGTGCGCTCGCCGGTGGCGTCGTAGAGCATGCCCTGCAAGGCGTAGACGCCCCTGGAGATGGCGCGCCCGGCGGAGATCGGGCGGATGGTGCGACGGTTGGCGGCCAGAAGCTCGGTGCAGATGCCCTGGCAGTAGAGGTCGTCGACGCTCACCACCGCCGTGTCGCCCTTGCCCTGGTTCTGGAACACCCGCTTCTTGGCCGCCACATAGCCGTCCATGCCGCCGTGCCGGTCGAGATGGTCGGGCGTGATGTTCAAGAGCAGGGCCGCGTCGGCCTTGAGGCTCGAGGTCAGGTCGAGTTGGTAGGACGACAGCTCGAGCACATAGACCGCGCCGCCGTGCATCTCCTCGAGACCCAGCACGCCCTGGCCGATATTGCCGCCGACCTGAGCGTCCTTGCCCGCCTCGCGGCATATGTGGCCCAGGAGGGCGGTGGTGGTGGACTTGCCGTTGGTGCCGGTGATGGCCATCACCTTGGGCCGGCCCGCCGGCTCGGTGGCGGCGATGGTGCGCGCGAACAGCTCCACGTCGCCAAGGATCTCCACCCCCGCCGCCTGGGCGCGCTGCACCGTCCAGTGCGGCGTGGGATGCGTCAGCGGCACGCCCGGCGACAGCAGCAGGGCGTCGAAGACCGACCAGTCCGCCGCCTGCAGGTTCACCACCGGCAGGCCTTCGGCGCGGGCCGCGTCCTGCGCCGCCGGCTTCTCGTCCCAGCAGGCGACCTCCGCGCCGCCGGCCATCAGCGCGCGCGCGGCCGTCAGCCCGGTGCGGGCGAGGCCGAACACGGCGACGCGCTTGCCGGAGAAGCCGCGGACGGTGATCATGGTCCCGCGCCCTCCCCTACCGCAGCTTCAGGGTGGCGAGGCCGACCATGGCGAGCACGGCGGCGATGATCCAGAACCGGATCACGACCTGCGACTCCTTCCAGCCCAGCTTCTCGAAATGGTGGTGGATCGGCGCCATCAGGAAGATGCGCTTGCCGCCGCTGAGGCGGAAATAGACCACCTGGATCATGACCGAGAAGGTCTCGATCACGAACAGACCGCCGACGATGGCCAGGACGATCTCGTGCTTGGTGGCCACGGCGACGGCGCCGAGGGCCCCGCCGAGCGCGAGCGACCCGGTGTCGCCCATGAAGATCCGCGCCGGCGGCGCGTTGAACCATAGGAAACCCATGCCGGCCCCGATCAGGGCCCCGCAGAACACCGCCACATCCCCCACCTCGGGCACGAAGTGGACCTGCAGATAGTCGGCGAACTTCACATTGCCGACCATGTAGGCGATCAGGCCGAAGGCGGCCGCGGCGATCATCACCGGCACGATGGCGAGGCCGTCGAGCCCGTCGGTGAAGTTCACCGCATTGCCGCCGCCGACGATCACGAAGGCGCCGAAAGCCAGGTAGAACCAGCCGAGATTGAGCAAGAGCTTCTTGAACACCGGGAAGGCGATCGAGGTCGAGAGGCCCTTGTCCGGCAGGGGCGGCGAGCCGAGGTGCAGGATCATCAGCCAGACGGCGATGACGCCGATGATGATCTCCAGCACCAGCCGCACGCGGCTGGAGACCCCGGCGGTGGTCTGCTTGGTGACCTTGGCGTAGTCGTCGGAGAAGCCGAGCGCGCCGTACCCGACCGTGACCAGCAGCACCGACCAGATGTAGGCGTTGGACAGGTCGGCCCACAGCAGGGTGCCCACCAGCACCCCGCACAGGATCATCACCCCGCCCATGGTGGGCGTGCCGGTCTTTTCGATCACATGGCGCTCGATACCCTCGGCGCGGATCGGCTGGCCCTTGCCCTGGCGCTTGCGCATCCAGTCGATGAAGCGGTTGCCCATCAGCCCGACCACGATCTGGCCGGTGACCAGGGCCAGCGCGGTGCGGAAGGTCAGGTACCGCATCAGGTTGAACAGCGGCACATAGTGGGTGTGCGGGTCGAGGTGTTTGTAGAGCCAGAAGAACATCAGCGCGCCTCCCCGACCGGCGCTCTGGCCGGCTCGCTGTTCGTCGTCTCGCCGGCCGGCTCCCCCAGAGCCTCGCCCTTAGCCTTTATGGCGTCCACCACCACCGAGGCCTTGGAGCCCTTGGAGCCCTTGACCATCACCACGTCGCCGGGCCGCAGGGCCTCGATCACCACCGGCGCGAGCGCCTCGGCGGTGGCGCGCCAGGCGCCCCGGCGGGAGGCCGGAAGGGCTTCGTCCAGCGTCTGCATGTGGGGACCGGCGAGGAAGACGGCGTCGACACCGGCGGCGAGGATCGGTTCGGCCAGAGCCGCGTGCAGGGCCGGGCTGTCGGAGATCTCCAGCATGTCGCTGAGCACCGCGATCCGGCGTCCCCCCGTGGGGTGGGCGCCCAGGGTGGTCAGCGCCGCGCGCATGGAGATCGGGTTGGCGTTGTAGCTCTCGTCGATCAGCACGATCTCGCCCTGCGGCAGGCGCAGGCGCGTCTCGGCGCCGCGACCGGCCAGCGGCGCGAACCCGCCGAGCGCCTCCAGCGCCGCCTCGCGCGGGGCCTCCAGCGCCTCCACCGCCAGCAAAGTCGCCAGGGCGTTCAGGCCCCAGTGCGAGCCGGTCTGGGCGAGGGCGAAGCGCAACGGCTCGCCATGCACGCGGGCGCTCACTGAGGCCCGGCCGCCCTCGGTCCGGAACTCCAGCAGCCGCGCGTCGGCGCCCTCGGCCCGGCCGAAGGTGCGCACGTCCACGCCATGCGCGCGGGCGGCCGCGCTCAGCAATGCGAACCAGGGGTCGTCGGCGTTCAGCACGGCGACCCCGCCGGGCTCCATGCCGTCGAAGATCTCGGCCTTGGCGCGGGCCACGCCGATCTCTCCGTCCGGAAAGTTCTCCACGTGCACCGGGCCGACCATGGTGACCACCGCCACGTGCGGCCGGACCAGGCGCGACAGGGGCGTGATCTCGTCGGCATGGTTCATGCCGATCTCGAACACCGCCCGCAGGGTCTCGCGCGGCATGCGCGCCAGGGTCAGCGGCACGCCGATGTGGTTGTTGTAGCTCTTCACCGAGGCGTGGCTCGGGCCGGCGAGGGCCAGAGCGGCGGCGATGGCCTGGGTGACGCTGGTCTTGCCGACCGAGCCGGTCACCGCGCAACGCCGCGCCAGGGCCGCGCGATCGCGAGCCGCCTCGCCCATCCTTTCGAGCGCCTTCAGCGTGTCGGCGACCACGATCTCGGGTCCGGCGACCGTTCGGCTCACCAGGGCCCCGGCCGCGCCCAGGGCCATGGCCGCGGCGGCGAAGGCATGGCCATCGCGCTCGCCGGCCAAGGCGACGAACAGGTCGCCGGGAACGATCTCGCGGCTGTCGATGGAGACGCCGTAGACGTCAAAGGGCGCGCCTTGGATCCGGCCGCCGGTCGCCGCGGCGATCTCGGCTGAGGCCCACAGGGGCGCGTGTTCGGCCTCAACCACCGGCCGCCTCCAGCGCCGCGCGCGTCTCGGTCACATCGTCGAACGGATGCACGACCCCGGCGATGGTCTGGCCCTGCTCGTGGCCCTTGCCGGCCACCACCAGCACGTCGCCGGCGCGCAGCTGCTGCGCGCCGGCGCGGATGGCGGCCCGGCGGTCGCCGACCTCGATCGCGCCGGGCGCGCCCGCGAGCACGGCGCGGCGGATCTCGGCCGGATCCTCGCCGCGGGGATTGTCGTCGGTGACGATGGCGATGTCGGCGAGCTCGGCGGCGGCCCTGCCCAT
>CAILTK010000008.1 GCA_903837135.1 uncultured Caulobacterales bacterium | reverse complement strand
GCCCGGCGCGCCGGTCAGCCTGCTCTATCCGTTCGAAAGCCCGACGCGCTCGACCCGCGACCTGTCGGGCCTGTGGCGGTTCAAGCTCGACCCACAGGACGCGGGCGAACAGCAGCGCTGGTTCGACGGACTGGCCGAGGCGCGCCTGATTCCGGTGCCGTGCAGCTGGAACGACCTGTTCGACGACGCGGCCGACTATTTCGGCCCGGCCTGGTACGAGTGCGAGGTTTGGATCGAGCCGCCGGTCGCGGGACGCCGGCTGCAGCTTCGCTTCGGCGCCGCCGACTACCACGCCACCGTCTGGCTGAACGGCCGGCGGCTCGGCGAGCACCAGGGTCCCCACCTGCCCTTCGCCTTCGACATCACCGGCGTCGCCGAGCCCGGCCGCGCCAACCGGCTGACGGTGCGGGTGGAGAACGACCTGCGGCTGGATCGCGTGCCGGCCATTCCGGACCCGAAGACGGCGCACTTCTATCTCGAAGACTATCCGCAGACGACCTACGACTTCTTCCCGTACGCCGGCCTGCACCGGCCGGTGCTGCTGCAGACCCTGCCGCATGTGCACCTGCACGACCTGACCGTGACCACCGACCTCGCCGTCGGGACGGGCGTGGTCCGTGTGGAGGTGGAGGTTTCCGAGGGCTGGAGCGGCCCCGTCCGGCTCACCCTCGAGGGCGGCGGCGCGCCGGTCTCGGCGATGGCCACGGTGCAGGGCGGCCGCGGCCGGGCCGAGCTGCGGGTCCCCGGTGTGCGGCCGTGGAGCCCCAAGGACCCCTTCCTCTACCGGCTCACCGTCGCCGTCGGCGGGAGCCAGCCGCTCGACCTCTACACCCTGAAGGTCGGCGTCCGCACGGTCGCGGTGCGCGGCAGCCAGATCCTGGTCAACGGCGAACCGGTCTTCCTCAAGGGCTTCGGCAAGCACGAGGATTTCGCCATCCACGGCAAGGGCCTCGACCTGCCGGTGCTGGTGCGCGACTTCGAACTTCTAAAGTGGATCGGCGCCAACAGCTTCCGCACCTCGCACTATCCCTATGCCGAGGAGGCGCTGCAGCTCGCCGACGAATACGGCTTTCTGGTCATCGCCGAGACGCCCGGCGTCAGCCTGGTGTTCTCCGATCCCCAGCCGGTGATCGACGCCCGCTACCAGGCCCTGGAGACGGCGCTGACCGGCCTGGTGCGCCGCGACCGCAACCATCCGTGCGTCATCCTGTGGTCGCTGGCGAACGAGCCCATCCCCAAGCCGTTTCACACCGTCGATCCGGTTCCGCCGGGCGCGGTCGAGGCCGGGACCCGGTTCTTCGACGCCCTGTTCGCCAAGGCCCGCACGCTGGACGCCAGCCGCCCGTTCGCCATGGACAGCGTGCAGAACGGACCACCCGAATGGGTCGCCCACGGCGACGTGATCTGCACCAACTCCTACAACGGCTGGTATGTGGTGTCCGGACGGCTGGGGGACGCCGAAGCCGTCCTGGAGCAGGAGCTCTCCGCCCTGCGCACCCGCCACGGCGACAAGCCGGTGGTCTTCCTGGAGTTCGGGGCCGACGCGGTGGCCGGCATGCACGGGGAGCCCGCCGAGATGTGGAGCGAGGAGTACCAGGCCGACCTGATCGAGATGTACTGGCGGGTGCTGCGCCGCCATCCCTATGTGGTCGGCGCCCATCCCTGGGCCTTCGCCGACTTCAAGACGCCGCAGAGCATCATGCGGGTGGGGGCGCTGAACCAGAAGGGCGTCTTCACCCGCGACCGCCGGCCCAAGCTCGCCGCCACCCGCCTGCGCGCCCTGTGGGCCTGACCCGCGTGGCGTGGAGACTGCCGACAACCCGCGCCGGCTGGCGCTGGGGCCTGGTCGCCCTGGTGATCCTCGGCACGGTGATCAACTATCTGTCGCGCAACGCCCTGGCGGTGCTGGCGCCCGAGCTGCAGCACCTGCAGCACTTCACCGCCAAACAGTATTCCTACGTCGTCGGCGCCTTTCAGCTCGCCTACACGGTGATGCAGCCGGTGTGCGGCCGGGTGATCGACGCGCTGGGCGTGCGCGCCGGCTTCGCCCTGTTCGCCGTCTTGTGGTCGATCGCCGGGGTCATGCATGCGGGCGTCACGGGCTGGCCGGGGCTGGCCGCCGCGCGCGGGCTGCTCGGCGCCAGCGAAGCCACCGCCATTCCCGCCGGGGTCAAGGTGGTGGGCGAATGGTTCAAGGGCGGCGAGCGCTCGGCCGCCATCGGCTGGTTCAACGTCGGCACCTCGCTCGGGGCCATGCTGGCCCCGCCGCTGACCGTCTTCCTGTCGCTGCGCTACGGCTGGCGCTCGCCCTTCGTGGTGGTCGGGCTGATGGGCTTCGCCTGGGCCATCCTGTGGTACGCGCTCTACCGCTCGCCGCCGCATGTCGAGCGCGCCGCCCCGCCGGACGCCGACGCCCGCATCCTCACCACCCGGCGGTTCTGGGCCATCGCCATTCCGCGCTTCCTGGCGGAGCCGGCCTGGCAGACCTTCAACTTCTGGGTCCCGCTCTACCTCGCCACCGAGCGCGGCTGGAACCTGCAGCAGATCGCCCTGTTCGCCTGGGCCCCCTTCCTCGCCGCCGACCTCGGCGGGGTGTTCGGCGGCTACATCTCACCCCTGTTGATCCGCCTGTTCGGCCTCGACCTGATCCGCGCCCGGCTGGTCGGCGTCAGCGTCGGCGCGGTGCTGATGATCGCGCCCGGCTGCGTGGCCCTGGCCGGCAGCGAATACCTGGCGCTCGCCCTCCTGTGCATCGGCGGCTTCGCCCACCAGGTGGTGTCGATCACCATCAACACCCTGTCGGCCGACCTCTTCCCCACCCGACAGCTCGCCACCGCCAACGGCTGGGTCGGCGCCGCCGGCTGGACCGGCGGGCTGTTGTTCTCGCTGCTGATCGGCCAGCTTGTACACACCACCGGCTATGGCCCGCTGTTCGCCTGCCTGGGCGTATTCGACTTCATCGGGGTGATCGTCATGGTGTTCATGCTGCGGGGTATCCGGCCGGTGGAGGAGGCCTGAGCATGCGCCGCGCCACCCTCGACCGCCCGCCGGTGTTCCGCCTCGCCGATCAGGACGGGGCCCACCTGACCCTGGTCAGCGACACCGGCGCGGACGCCCACGTCTTCGTGCTGGAGCCCGACCTGATCCGCCTCCTGGTGCTGCCGGACGGGCGGCTGCGCCATCCGCGCACCTGGACCATCGCCCCCGGCCAGGAGGACGTGGCCGACCAGGGCCGGGGCCGGTTCGACACGGCGGACTTCACCTGCCCCCCTTTCGTCCTCGATCAGGCGGACGGCCGAATCGAGATCCGCACCGAAACCCTCCGGCTGACCATCGGTCTCGAGGGCCTGCGCTGCCGCTGGGCCCAGCGTACCGCCGACGGCTGGACGCCGATGCTGGCCGACCGGCCGACCCAGGCCTTCGACTTCGGCTGGTGGGACGGCAAGGTACGTCATTATCTCAAGCGCGAACCCGGCGAACAATACTTCGGCCTCGGGGAAAAGTCCGGCGTCCTCGACCGCGCCGGCCGGCGCCTGCGCATGAACAACCTGGACGCCATGGGCTATGACGCCCGCACCTCGGACCCGCTCTACAAGCACCTGCCGTTCTACGTCACCCGCCGGCCGGACAGCGGCGCCTGCATCGGCGTCTTCTACGACACCCTGTCGGACTGCGTGTTCGACTTCGGCTGCGAGCACAGCAATTACCACGGGCCCTATCGCAGCTTCGAGGCCGAGCACGGCGACCTCGACCTCTACGTCATCGCCGGGCCCGCCCTGCCGGCGGTGGTCGAGCGCTTCACCTGGCTGACCGGCCGCCCGGCCGCGACCCCCGACTGGGCGCTCGGCTACTCCGGCTCGACCATGAGCTATACCGACGCCGACGACGCCCAGGACCAGATGGGCCGGTTCCTCGACCAGCTGTCCGAGCACCGGCTGGCCTGCGGCTCGTTCCACCTGTCCTCGGGCTATACCTCGTCCGGCCCGCGCCGTTATGTCTTCACCTGGAACCGGGACAAGTTTCCCGACCCGCGGGCCTTCACCGCCCGCTACGCCCAGGCCGGCGTGCGGCTGATCGCCAACATCAAGCCGGCCCTCCTGAACGACCACCCGGCCTTCGCCGACCTCGCCGCCCGCGGCCTGTTCCTGCGCGGCGACGACGGCGCGCCGGCGCTCGAACAGTTCTGGGACGGAACCGGCGCCTATCTCGACTTCACCAACCCCGCCGCCGTCGCCTGGTGGCAGGACAGCCTCACCCGCGAGTTGCTCGACCTCGGCATCGGCTCGACCTGGAACGACAACAACGAGTTCGAGGTCACCAACCCCCGTTCGACGGCCCACGGGTTGGGCGCGCCCTTCCCGGCCCGGGAGATGAAGCCCCTGCAGACCCTCCTGATGATGCGGGCGTCGCGCGCGGCGCAGAGGGCGCGTGCGCCGGACCAGACCCCCTTCCTGGTCAGCCGCGCCGGCTGCGCGGGCATGCAGCGCTATGTGCAGACCTGGTCGGGCGACAACTTCACGTCTTGGGAGACGCTGAAGTACAACATCCGCATGGGCCTCGGCCTCGCCCTCAGCGGCGTCTCCAACCTCGGCCATGACGTCGGCGGCTTCGCCGGTCCGGCGCCGGACCGCGAGCTCCTGCTGCGCTGGATCGGCTTCGGCGTCTTCATGCCGCGCTTCTCGATCCACTCCTGGAACGCCGACGGCTCGACCACCGAGCCGTGGATGTATCCCGACGCCATGGACACGGTGCGCGCCCTATTCGCCCTGCGCGGGGCCCTCATCCCGGTGATCGCGCAGGCCCTGGCCGACTATCGCGAGCGCTATGTCCCCGCCGTCCGTCCGGTGTTTTACGACTTCCCCGACGACCCCGACGCCTGGGCCGACACCGACGACTATCTGCTCGGCCGCGATCTCCTGGTCGCGCCGGTGGTCGGCCCCGGCGCGGAAGAGTGGACCGTCCGCCTGCCGCGCGGCGCCGACTGGCAGGACGGCTGGACCGGCGCGCGCCACCCCGGCGGGGCGACGATCACCCTGCCCGCCCCCTTCGACCGTCCGCCCTATCTGAAGCGCCTCCGATGACCCGCTCCCTCGAACTGCACCCCGACCGGCTGTTCCCGGCCGATCCGACCACCCGCGGGCTGGCGCGGGAGCTCTATGGCGCGGTCAAGGACCTGCCGATCGTCAGCCCGCACGGCCACACCGACCCGCGCTGGTTCGCCGACGATGCGCCCTTCGCCGACCCGGTCAGCCTGCTGCTGGCGCCCGACCACTATCTGTTCCGCATGCTTTACAGCCAGGGCGTGGCGCTGTCCGATCTCGGCGTCCCGGACCGGTCGGGCCCATCGGCGGCGGATCCGCGCGCGGCCTGGCGGCTGTTCGCCGCCCACCAGCCCCTGTTCCGCGGCACGCCCTCAGCCCTGTGGCTCGAGCACGTGTTCGCCGCCGTGTTCGGCTTCACCGAGCGCCTGACCGAGGCCACGGCCGACCACTACTTCGATCGCATCGCGGAGGCCCTGGCGACGCCCGCCTTCCGTCCGCGCGCCCTGTTCGACCGGTTCGGCATCGAGGTGCTGGCCACCACCGAGAGCCCGGTGGACACCCTCGATCACCACCAGGCCATCCAGGCTTCGGCCTGGGCCAAAGCCTCCAAGGGCCGGGTGATCACCGCCTATCGGCCCGACGCGGTGATCGACGCCGAGCACGAACAGTTTCCGCACGCCCTGCGGCGCTTCGGCGACCTTACCGGCGAGGATGTGACCTCGTGGTCCGGCTATCTGGCGGCCCACCGCAAACGGCGCGCCGACTTCATCGCCGTGGGCGCCACCTCCACCGACCACGGCCACCCGACCGCCGCCACCGCCGACCTCGCGGCGGTCGACGCCGAGCGGCTGTTCGCCGCCATCGTCTCCGGTCGCGCCACCGCGGCCGAGGCCGAGCTGTTCCGCGCGCAGATGCTGACCGAGATGGCGCGCATGAGCCTCGACGACGGCCTGGTGATGCAGATCCACCCCGGCAGCTTCCGCAACCACAACCGTCCGCTGTTCGAGAGTCACGGGCGCGACAAGGGCGCCGACATCCCCATGCCGACCGACTATGTGCGGTCGCTGAAGCCCCTGCTCGACCGGTTCGGCGCCGATCCGCGCCTGACCCTGATCCTGTTCACCCTCGACGAGACAGCCTATTCGCGCGAACTCGCGCCGCTGGCCGGCCACTATCCGTGCCTGCGGCTCGGCCCGGCCTGGTGGTTCCACGACAGTCCCGAGGGCATGCGGCGCTTCCGCGAAATGACCACCGAGACGGCGGGCTTCTACAACACGGTCGGCTTCAACGACGACACTCGCGCCTTCCTGTCTATTCCGGCGCGCCACGACATGGCCCGGCGGATCGACTGCGGCTACCTCGCCCGTCTGGTCGCCGAACACCGGCTTCCCCTCGACGAGGCCCGCGACACGGCCGTCGACCTCGCCTACCGCCTGGCCAAGCGGGCGTACAAGCTGTGAGGGGGTCCCATCCCTTCAGTTTTCCGCTCATCCCGGATGAGCGGCGTAGGGGTTCTCCGGCGCACGGTCCTCGAGGGCCGCGATGACGCGCCTGTCCAACGCCACCGTCGAAGCCCTGCCCGAACGCGTCGAACGCCCGGGCTATGACCGCGCCGCGGTGCAGACGGGCGTGGTGCACCTCGGCCCCGGGGCCTTTCACCGCGCCCACCAGGCGGTGGTGTTCGACGACCTGCTCCGCGCGGGCGATCCGCGCTGGGGCGTGCTCGGCGTTTCGCTGCGCTCCGCCGACGCGGCGGCCCAGCTCAATCCGCAGGACGGGCTCTACACGGTGACCGAACGCAGCCCCCGCGGCCAACACGCGCGGGTGATCGGCGCAGTGCGGAAGGTACTGGTCGCGCCTGAGGATCCGGCCGCCGTGGTGCGCGCCATGGCCGACGGCGCGGTGCAGCTCGTCACCCTCACCATCACCGAGAAGGGCTACGCCGCCGAGCCGCGCGACACCCTCGAGCAACCCGTGAGCGCCGCCGCCTTCATCGCCGCCGCCCTGTCGGTGCGCCGCGTGCGGGGCCTGCCGGCCTTCACCGCCCTCTCCTGCGACAACCTGCCGGGCAATGGCCAGCGCCTGCGCGCCGCAGTCGCGGCGGTGGCCGAGGCGCACGATCCGGCGCTCGCCGACTGGATCGGCGCCCACGCCGCCTTTCCCGAGACCATGGTCGATCGCATCGTACCGGCGACCCGCCCGGCCGACATCGAGGCGCTGGAGGCCGCCACCGGTCTGCGCGACGAGGCCATGGTCCGCACCGAACCCTTCCTGCAATGGGTGATCGAGGACCGGTTTTCGGCGGCCCGGCCGGACGTCTCGACGCCCGGCGTCCAGTTCACCGACGCGGTCGGTCCGTGGGAGGACGCCAAGCTGCGCCTGCTCAACGGCGCCCATTCGGCCGTCGCCTACCTCGGCGGCCTCGCGGGGATTGACCACGTGCACGAGTTCGTCGCCACGCCCGACGGCCTGCGCTTCGTCGAGGGCCTGTGGGACGAGGCGGAGACCACCTTTCGCCCGCCCGCCGAGCTCGACCTCGACGCCTACCGCAGGGCCCTGCGCGCCCGCTTCGCCAACCCGACCCTGGCGCACCGGACCCGACAGATCGCCGTCGATGGTTCGCAGAAGCTCCCGCAGCGCCTCGTCGCGCCGCTCAGGGTCCGGCTCGAGCGGCGGCAGTCGATCGACCATCTGGCCCTGGCCGTCGCCGCCTGGATGCGCTGGCAGGGCGGCCGCGACGACCGCGGCGAAGCCTTCACGGTGGAGGATCCCCTGGCGGCGACCACCGCGCGCCTGCTCCAGGGCGCCCCGGAGCCGGCCGACCAGGTGCGCGCCCTGCTCGGCCTGAAGACGGTGTTTCCGCCCTCGCTGTCGGCCGACCCGCGGCTCGTCGATCGACTGATCCTTTGGCTGACCGTGCTGACGCGGCAAGGAGCGGAGGCGGCGATAGGCGTCCTGGCCGCGCGGCGCTAGAGCAAGCCGCCCTCAAACGGACTCGTTCAAGGGTGGATAATTTGCTCTGGATTCTGAAGCTTAGAGCGCCGCTGGCGCGAAAGCCGGTTCCCACTCTTCACGCGGCGCTCTAGAGACGAGAGCAAAAGGAGCCCGCGATGCAGGATTTCAGCCCGTCGTTTCCGGAGATCCGCGAGGCCGTGCGCAAGCTCTGCGCCCGCTTTCCCGGCGAATACTGGCGGGCGCTCGATCGCGAGCGGGCCTATCCCACCGCCTTCGTGCAGGCGCTGACCGAGGCGGGCTTCCTGTCGGTACTGATCCCCGAGGAATACGGCGGCTCGAGCCTGGGCCTTGGCGCGGCGACCGCCGTACTGGAGGAGGTGCACCGCTCCGGCTGCAACGGCGGGGCCAGCCACGCGCAGATGTACACCATGGGCGTGATCCTGCGGCACGGCAGCCCGGCGCAGAAGGAAGCCTATCTGCCGAGGATCGCCAGCGGGGACCTGCGGCTGCAGGCCTTCGGCGTCACCGAACCCGGCGCCGGCACCGACACCACCCGCATCTCCACCTTCGCCCGGCGCGAGGGCGACAGCTTTGTCGTCTCCGGCCAGAAGATCTGGATCTCGCGCGCAGAGCACTCCGACCTGATGGTCCTGCTCTGCCGCACCACCGCGCGCGAGGACGCGGCCAAGCCCACCGACGGCATGAGCGTGCTGCTGGTCGACATGCGCACGGCGGTGGGGAACGGCCTGACCATCCGGCCGATCCGCACCATGCTGAACCACGCCACCACCGAACTGTTCTTCGACAATCTCGCGGTGCCGGTCGCCAACCTGATCGGCGAGGAGGGCAAGGGTTTTCGCTACATCCTCGACGGCATGAACGCGGAGCGGATCCTGATCGCCGCCGAGTGCATCGGCGACGGCAAGTTCTTCATCGACCGGGCCTCTGCCTACGCCAAGGACCGGCATGTGTTCGGCCGGGCGATCGGTGAGAACCAGGGCGTGCAGTTCCCGATCGCCCGCAACCACGTCCAGCTATCGGCGGCGGAACTGATGGTGGAGCGGGCCGCGGCCCTGTTCGACGCCGGCCACCCCTGCGGCAGCGAAGCCAACATGGCCAAGATGCTGGCCTCGGAAGCCTCCTGGGCGGCGGCGGACACCTGCCTGCAGACCCACGGCGGCTTCGGCTTCGCCGAGGAGTTCGACATCGAGCGCAAGTTCCGCGAGACCCGGCTCTACCAGGTGGCCCCGATCTCCACCAACCTGATCCTCAGCCACGTCGCCACCCACGTGCTGGGGATGCCCAAGTCGTTCTGACCGGGGCATGCACGCGAACAGATTCAACGCGGAGACCGCGGAGACAAAGCGGAGCGCGCAGAGGAGACGCATTCAGACGGGGCCAACCTCAAGGCCGTCTTCGCCGGGCTTGTCCCGGCGAGCCAGACCTTCTGCGGTCGCGTTTCCCTGAATGCCCGGCACGGAGGCCGGGCATGACGTAACGAGGGAGCGATTGCGTCAAAACGGGCCATTCTTAGCGCGCGACGCGGCTACCCCGCGACGTGCTCGGCGTCGATCCTGCCGGGTCGAGCGCCCGTCAGGGCTTGCTCGCGGATGACTTGCAGGTCGCGGACTTGACGTAGGGCGCGACATTGCCGGCCAGGGCGCGCCAGTCCGCGTCGCTGAGCGCCAGGGCGGCGCGGGCGTTGGCGAAATAGGCCTTGAGGTCGAGGCCGAGCACATAGTCCGAGCCAAGCAGGAACCGGTTCAGGCCGATGCGATGCATGATCGCCTCGAGCGCCGCCACATGCGCAGGTGTGGCGGGGATCTTGCCCTCGTTGGCGAACAGGTCGGGGACCATGGCGAGATCGAAGTAGAGGCTCTTCGTGCCCCGCGGATCGCGCGCGATGGCGTCGGCGAAGGCGCCGAGCGCCGCCAGCTCGCCTTCGTCCACCCCGCCGCCGCCGGCCGCGTGGGCGATCTGCACCGGGACGCCGCGGGCGAACGGATAGACCTCGCGCAGGAAGATCGCCGCGTCCTGCGCCCCGTAATCCTTGCGGCGGGTCTGCATGTGGATGACGATCGCCAGGTGTTCATCGGCCGCCGCCTTGAACAGGGCCGCCAGCCGCGCGGTCTGCACGGGATCGCGGAAGTCGAACCGGGCGCTGCCGAGATGAAGCTTCAGGCCCGCCGCGCCGCCCTTGCGGCCCCAGTAATGGATCTCGTCCAGCGCGCTCGCCGCCGACGGCGCGACGCTGATGAAGGGGATCAGCCGGCCGCAATGGGCGGCGGCCTCGGCGACGATGAAGGCGTTCTCCGCGCGCATGCCCTTGGCGACGTCGATGGCCTGATCGGCGATCTCCGGCGAGCCGAAGAAATAGCCGCCCGACAAAAGGACGCCGCGGCCGATCCCCGCCGCATCGAGCGCCTCGACCACGTCCTCGCCGGTCGCCGGTGCGTTCGACCGCTGCGGCGGACAGCCGCCCGGCCCCAGCGCCTTGCAGATCAGGTTCAGCACCCGCGACCCCTCGGGCGAGAAGATGTGCATGTGATGGTCGACCCGCGGCGGCGGCGCGACCTGCGCGCCGGCGCCGCCGGCCAGCAGGGCCGCGAGGAGGACCGCCTTCACGATTGCCTTCATGTGGACCCCCTCACCGGCCTTAGTACGCGGGGAAGCCGGATCGGCTCAAGCACGACGACCCCCGCGGGCGCTGCGACGGGTACGGACGACCCGACTCCGAACATAGGAAAAATCTATCCACACGACAACTATAATCGATTTGCATAATGACGGCCGCGCGCTAAATCAGCACTCTCATCAGCCGCCGGGAGATCCGCATGTCCGTCCTCAACACCACCGTGAAGCCTTTTTCCGCCCAGGCCTTCAAAGCCGGCAAGTTCGTCGGCGTCAGCGAGGCCGACCTGAAGGGAAAGTGGTCGGTCTTCTTCTTCTACCCGGCCGACTTCACCTTCGTCTGCCCGACCGAGCTTGAAGATCTGGCGGACCACTACGCCGAATTCCAGAAGCTCGGCGTCGAGATCTATTCGGTCTCCACCGACACCCACTTCAGCCACAAGGCCTGGCACGACACCTCGCCGGCGATCGGCAAGATCGAATACACCATGATCGGCGACCCGTCGGGCGTGGTCACCACCAACTTCGACGTCATGCGCCCGGGCCAGGGCCTGGCCGACCGAGGCACCTTCCTGGTCGACCCCGAAGGCGTGATCCAGTTCATGGAGATCACGGCCGAGGGCATCGGCCGCAACGCCGCCGAGCTGATCCGCAAGATCAAGGCCGCCCAGTATGTGGCGTCCCACCCGGGCGAAGTCTGCCCCGCCAAGTGGGAGGAAGGCGAGAGCACCCTGTCGCCCTCCCTCGACCTCGTCGGAAAGATCTAACCGTAGGCGAACGCGCCGCCCGGCGATCCGGGCGGCGCACCCGCCCCTCCCCTGTTCTCGATAGGAATCCGTCATGTTGGACGCCGCCCTGAAGGCCCAGTTGAAGGCCTACCTCGAAAACCTGCGCCAGCCGATCGAACTGGTCGCCTCGCTCGACGACAGCGCGCGGTCGGCCGAACTGCGCGCGCTGATCGAGGACGTCGCTTCCGCGTCCGATAAGGTGACCCTCTCGCTCACCGGCGCCGACGCCCGCAAGCCCTCCTTCGCCATTACCCGCGCCGCCGGCGACGCGGACGTCCGCTTCGCGGGCCTGCCGCTCGGCCACGAATTCACCTCGCTGGTGCTGGCCCTGCTGCACGTGGGCGGCCACCCGCCCAAGGTCGACGCCGAGGTGCTGGACCAGGTCCGCGCGCTCGACGGCGCCTTCCATTTCGAGACCTATTTCTCGCAGACCTGCCAGAACTGCCCCGACGTGGTGCAGGCGCTCAACACCATGGCGGCGCTGAACCCGCGCGTTCACCACGTCGCCATCGACGGGGCCTTCTTCAAGGACGAGGTCGAGGCGCGCCAGGTGATGGCGGTGCCGACCATTCTGCTCAACGGCCAGCCCTTCGGCCAGGGCCGGATGTCGCTCGAACAGATCCTGGCCAAGCTCGACACCGGCTCCGCCGCCCGCGAGGCCGCGAAGATCCGGCATAAGGACGCCTTCGACGTGCTGGTGATCGGCGGCGGTCCGGCCGGCGCGGCGGCGGCGATCTACGCCGCGCGCAAGGGCATCCGCACCGGTCTCGCCGCCGAACGCTTCGGCGGCCAGGTGCTCGACACCATGGGCATCGAGAACTTCATCTCGGTCCCCCACACCGAAGGCCCCAAGCTGGCCTTGAGCCTGGAGCAGCACGTCAAGGACTATGAGGTCGACGTGATGAACCTGCAGAAGGCGGTCAGCCTCGCGCCCGCCGCTCAGCCCGGCGGCCTGATCGAGGTGAAGCTCGAGAACGGCGCCAGCCTCAAGTCCCGCACGGTGATCCTCGCGCCCGGCGCCCGCTGGCGGCAGATGAACGTGCCCGGAGAGGACGAATACCGCAACCGCGGCGTGGCCTACTGCCCGCACTGCGACGGCCCGCTCTACAAGGGCAAGCGCGTGGCGGTGATCGGCGGCGGCAATTCCGGCGTCGAGGCGGCCATCGACCTCGCGGGCATCACCGCCCACGTGACGCTGATCGAGTTCGACTCCGACCTGCGCGCCGACGCGGTGCTGCAGCGCAAGCTGGCCAGCCTGCCCAATGTGCGCATCATCACCTCAGCCCTCACCACCGAAGTCCTGGGCGACGGCGGCAAGGTGATCGGCCTGCGCTATCGCGACCGCAACAGCGACGCGGAGCACGAGGTCGAGCTCGAGGGCATCTTCGTGCAGATCGGCCTCGTGCCCAACACCGAATGGCTGAAGGACGCGGTGGGGCTGACCCCGCGCGGCGAGATCGAGGTCGATCACCGCGGCCACACCTCCGTGCCCGGCGTGTTCGCGGCCGGCGACGCGACCACCACGCCGTACAAGCAGATCGTCATCGCCATGGGCGACGGCTCCAAGGCCGCGCTCTCGGCCTTCGACTATCTGATCCGCCAGGAGCCGGTCGAGGCCGCACGCGAGGCGGCCTGAGCGCCAGCGGCCCACGGGCGCTCACGCCCGGGCCGCCCTTCCTCAGGACCCTGGCGCCGCCTCGTCGTAGAAGCGCGCCAGGTCGGCCTTCATGGTCTTCAGCGCCTCGGTGTTGAGATAGACCATGTGCCCGGACGGATAGTAGGCGAAGCGGAGGTTGGGCTTCAGCGTGCGGTCGAGCTGCATGTGGCCAAGGTCGTATTCGGTGCCGAAGAACGGGGTGGCGAAGTCGTAGACCCCGTTCAGCGAGTAGACCATCAGGTGCGGATTCTGCCGCATGGCCGCCGAGAGGTCGAGCGCCACGTCGGCCATGTTGTTTCCGCCGGGCCCGCGTGCGCCCGGCGCCCGGTGCTCGAAGCTCCAGGTCAGCTTGGCGTTGTAGTAGGTCGGCCGGTAGATGAGCTCGCTGTGGAAATCGAGCTCGCGCGACAGATAGTCGTGGAAGCTCGACACGAAGGCGCCGCTGATGCCGGTGTCGGACGCATCGAACTCGGGGCTCTCGCCGCCGGCGCTGACGTCGATCCCCTCGAAGCGCGCGTCATAGCGGCCGAGCGTGCGCCGCTGGTCGCGCAGCAGCTCCTTGCGGAAGGCGCCGGGCTCGATGCGCAGGTCGCTGTCGAGGATGTAGCGCACTGAAATGCCCGTATAGGCCGAGAGCTGGGCGGCCACCTGCTGGCGCGCCGTGTCGTCGAGATCCTGTCCCTTGGCCAGGGCCGTGGCGTAGGGCCCCTCGGCCCAGGCGCGCACCTCCCTCAGGAACACCGGCAGGTCGGCAGGCTTGCTTTGCAGCCGGCCGTGATAGGCGGCGGTGGCGGCGTAGGTCGGCAGATAGTTGATGAGCTCGCGGTCGAAGCCTGGCGAACGGCGCCCGTAATTGAGGATCGACGACAGCAGGATCACCCCGTTCAGCTGCGCTCCGTCCTGCTGCAGCCGGTAGGACAGACCCGCCGAGCGCGTCGTGCCGTAGGACTCGCCGAAGATGAACTTCGGCGCGTTCCAGCGGTCGTAGACGGTCAGATAGCGCTCGATGCCGCGCGCGAAGGCGTCGATGTCGGGATCTGTGCCCCAAAAGGCCTGCAGCTTGGTGTCGCCGAGCGGACGCGAGAAGCCGGCGCCGATGGCGTCGATGAACACCAGGTCGGACTTGTCGAGCAGGCTCTGGTCGTTGGGGACCAGGGCGAAGGGCGGGCCGCCGGTGGGCTTGGGGCTGTCGGTGCGCACCCGCACCGGGCCCAGCGAACCCATGTGCAGCCACATGGACGAGGAGACCGGTCCGCCGTTGTAGAAGAAGGTCACCGGACGCCGGCCGCCGTGCTCGCCGCCGGCGGTGTAGGCGACGTAGAACATCGAGGCGGTGGGCGCGCCGTCGTCGTCGCGGATGGTCAGCGTGCCGGCGGTGGCGGTGTAGGCGATCGGCCGTCCGGCGATGGTCACCGTGTGATGGGTCACGCGCTTGACCTCGCGGATCGGCGCGGTGGCGATGTCGGCGTCGGCGACCTTGGACGCGCGGGCCCGCTCCGCCCGCTGGTCCTGCCCCGCGGTCTCCACCGCGTCG
>CAILTK010000007.1 GCA_903837135.1 uncultured Caulobacterales bacterium | reverse complement strand
GAAGCAGCGGCGCGATCCGCGCCCACTGCGCCTCCGTCAGCTCATAGCGCTTCACACCCATCCAAAGCCCTCCGCCAAAGCGGAGACCTATGAATCACGCATCTGCCACAGCGGGAATCCCTGAATGTGGATTGGACCTAGTTGAACCCGATCGTCGGGGGCGCCTTTGGCTGATCCAACGCCGAGGTTGTCCCTTGGCCCGGAGCGGGCCATATCCGCTCCCCATGGATGTTGATCTGTTGCAGGACCTGGTCCGCTCCGCCCTCGCGGCCGGCGCGGACGCGGCGGAGGCGGTGGGCGCGGAGCGCAGCGCCCTGTCGGTGAGCGTGAGGCTCGGCGAACTCGAGGAGGTGGAGCGCGAGGAATCCCGCGACCTTGGCCTGCGCGTCTTCGTCGGCCAGCGCACGGCGGTGGTGTCGGGCTCGGACGTCTCGGCGGGGGCGCGGGCCAAGCTGGTCGAGCGCGCCGTCGCCATGGCGCGGCTGGCCCCGGAGGACCTCTACGCCGGATTCGCGCCCGAGGACCGGCTGGCCAAGGGCCCCCTGCCCGACCTCGACCTTTACGACCCCACCGAGCGCTCGCCCGAGGCGCTCGAGGCCGTCGCCCGCGAGACCGAGGACGCGGCCCGCGCCGTCGACGGGGTGAAGAATTCGGAAGGCGGCTCGGCCAGCTGGTCCACCAGCGGCTGGAGCTATGTCACCAGCCATGGCTTCGTCGGCCGCCACCGCGCGTCCGGCTTCTCCTTGTCCGCCTCGGTGATCGCCGGCGAGGGTTCGGGCATGGAGCGCGGCGGCGACGGGCGCTCGGCCCGCCACGCCGAGGATCTGCCGACACCGGCCGGCATCGGCGCGGAGGCCGGACGGCGGGCGGCGGCCAAGGTCGGGCCGCGCAAGCTCGATAGCCGAACGGCGCCGGTGATCTTCGAGAACCGGATCGCGCTGTCGGTGCTGTCGCCCTTCATCGGCGCCATCGCCGGCACCTCGGTCGCCCGCGGCGTCTCCTTCCTGAAGGACAAGCTGGGCGAGCCGGTGTTCGCCTCCGGGATCAGGATCACCGACACGCCGCACCGCCGCCGCGGCCTGGGCTCGGCCCCGTTCGACGATGAAGGGGTGGCCACGCGCGAGATGGCCCTGATCGAGGACGGCCGCCTGACCAGCTGGCTGTTGAACTCCCCCGCCGCGCGCCAGCTCGGCCTCGAAACCACCGGACACGCCTCGCGCAGCCTCGCCGGTCCGCCCGGCGTGAACACCCACAACCTGACCCTGGAGCCCGGCGCGGAGAGCCGCGAGGGCCTGATGAAGTCGGCCGGCTCGGGGCTTCTGGTCACCTCCATGTTCGGGCCGTCGCTGAACGCCAATAACGGCGACTGGTCGGCGGGCGTGTCGGGCTTCTGGTTCGAGAACGGTGAGGTCGCCTATCCGGTCAACGAGATCACCGTCGCCGCCAACCTGATCGAGCTCTACGCCCGGCTGGTCCCGGCCAGCGACCTCGAGATCCGCGGCGCGGCCAATTCGCCGAGCCTGATGGTCGACGCCCTGGCGATCGCCGGTCGATGATCGCCAAACTATGACCGATGATATCGCGCTCCTCGCCGACGCGGCGCGCGAGGCCGGCGCCCTGGCGCTGAAGCGGCGAACTCCGGGGCTGGAGATCGAGAAGAAGGCCGACGGCAGCCCGGTCACCTCGGCGGATCTGGAGGTCGACGCCCTGCTGACCCGCCGGCTGCGCGGCGCCCGCGCCGATTACGGCTGGCTGTCGGAGGAGACCACCGACAACCCCGACCGGCTCAAGGCCGAGCGGGTGTTCATGGTCGACCCGATCGACGGCACCCGCGCCTACATCCGCGGCAAGCCCTGGTTCGTGGTCTCGCTCGCCGTCGTCGAGCATGGGCGGCCGATCGCCGCCGCCATCTTCGCTCCGGCGCTGGACGAGCTTTATCTCGCCACCGCCGGCGGCGGCGCGACGCTGAACGGCGCGCCGATCCGCGCCAGCGCACGCGATGCGCTCGAGGACGCGGCCATGCTGGGCGACGCGAAGATGTTCACCCACCCGGCGTGGAACGAGCCCTGGCCGCCGATGCGGATCGACCAGCGCAACGCCATCGCCTATCGCATGGCCCTGGTCGCCGCCGGGACCTTCGACGCCGCCGTGGCCCTGTCGCCCAAGCATGAATGGGACCTCGCCGCCGGCGTGCTGATCGCCAAGGAGGCCGGCGCGGCGGCGGTCGACCACCGGGGCCGGCCTCTGGCCTTCAACACCCCCCGCGCCCTCTGTCCGAGCCTTGTCTGCGCGGCCCCGGCGCTGGCGCCGTTGATCTTGGCGCGCACCCGGCCTATCGACCTCCCGAGCGAGGGACCCTGACATGGCCGACAAGCAACTGCTGCACCTGGTGTTCGGCGGAGAGCTGAAAGAGCTCGGCAAGATGGAGTACCGCGACCTGTCCAAGCTGGACTTCGTCGGCGCCTTCCCGAGCTATGCCGAGGCGCACACCGCGTGGAAGGCCAAGGCCCAGCAGACCGTCGACAACGCCCTGATGCGCTACGTCATCGTCCACGCCCACCGGCTGTTCGATCCGGAGACCGGGCAAGCCCACGACGAGTGATAGCTCGAACAGCCCCTCTCCCCTCGCGGGAGAGGATTTTTTTGGCCCTACGGCGCTTCGGCCGTGGCTTTCATGGTCTTGAGGACGTTGGCGAACATGGCCTTGCGGCCGGCGATGTCCTTGTCCTTGGCGGCCTGGTCGGCGTCGGCGGAGAGGTCCCAGAACAGCGAATAGACGATCCTGGTCTTGGCTCCCTCGGGCACGTACTCCACCGTGCCGTGGTAGGAGATCGGCGAGAGCGGCTGGGCGTAGGTGTAGGACCGCTCGGTCTTGGCCACCAGGATCTCGTTGATGCGGCCGCCGATCAGCCGGTTGGTGCCGAGCTCGCCCTTGCCGACGGTGTAGACGCAGGTGGTCTTGAACCAGCCGGCGATGTCGCAATAGCCGGCGGTCTTCTTCATCACCACCTCGATCGGCCTGTCGACGGTGATGTCCTGCACCACCGAGGTGTACTCGGCCGGCCTGGGCGTCGTCGGCGCCTGGGCGCTCGCCGCGCCGGCCCACGCCAGGACGCCGAGCCCCGCCAGCGCCGTCAATTTCAACCCGAACCCCATACCCATGCCCTCCCGGCTTTTTCTATGAAGCGGTATGGTGGCACGGCCGGCGCGCGGCGCCAAACGGCGTCTACTCGCGCCGCAGCAGCTTGTCGTTCACAAGCGTGCCCCACCAGCCGGCGTGAAAGTCGGCCTTGATCCGCTTGTGGTCGTAGTCGGGCTGGGCGACCCAGTCGAAGAAGCTCAGGCCCTTGGGCTCGCCCTCCTGGAAATAGCGCTCGAAGGTGTAGTCCAGCACCCCCACCTTGCCCTGTTTGATGTGCAGGGTGCGGAAGCCGAGCTCGCGCATGGCCTCGCGCAGCGGCAGGCCGAGCCGGTGGTGGGCGTAGAGCACGCTCATGAGCCCGGCCCGGTCCGCGCCGGACTTGCAGTGCATGATGGCCGGATACTGCACCGTGTCGAACAGGGTGCGCGCCGCCGCCACCTGCGCCTGGGTGGGCGCCTCGCGCGACGACACGGCGAAATCGGCCAGGACGAGGTCGAGGTCGCGGCAGGCCTGGCGCTCCAGCACATAGAAGCTGGTTTCGTAGCCGCCGCCGCGCAGGTTGATCACCGTGCGTACGCCGCGCTTCTTCCACCAGGCCAGCTGGAACGGCCAGGGCTGGTTGGTGCGGATCAGCTCGGGCGACACCCAGTGCGCGTTCTGGAAGCCGAGCCGAAGATAGGCGTGGTCCTTCCACAGATAGTCGAGCACGGTCCTGAACCGGCCCAAGGCGGTGGTAAGGTCGAAACGGGCCAAGCGCGGTCCTTCACCGGCGCCCTGGATCGGTGCGCCATTCGAGCCTACCTAGGGGTTCGCCGCCGCAAGGGGAAGCGCGTCGCCTTGACACCCGCGGGCAATCGTCAGAACCCAGCCGCATGACCTCAATCGACGCCGCGCAAGGGATCAGCACGCGCGCGCTGCTGACGCGGCTCTACCGCGACTATCTGAAGCCGAGGCGGGCGCAACTCGGCGCCGCCTTGCTCTGCGCCGTACTGGTCGCCGCCCTGACGGTGACGCTGGGCTGGCTGCTGGATCCGGTGGTCAAGCGCATCTTCATCCAGAAGCGCGCCGACAGCCTTGTCCTGATCCCGGTGGCGATCGTCGCCGTCGTCACCGCCCGCGCGCTGCTGCAGGTGGCCCAGCTGTCGCTGGCCAACCGGATCGGCAACCGCGTGGTCGGCGATATCCAGAAGCAGACCTTCTCGACCCTGATCCGCGCCGACCTCGCCCGACTGCGGACCGCCCACTCGGGGACCTATGTCTCGTCGGTGCTCTATGACGCCGGTCTGATCCGCGAGGCGGCGACCAATGGTGTGATCAACTACACGCGCGAGGGTCTGACGGTGATCTTCGCCGTCGTTTGGATGCTGTACACCGACCCTCTGCTGACCGCGATGGTCCTCTTGGGCGCGCCGCTCGCCTCGTGGATCATGCGCCAGTTCTCCCAGCGCACCCGCCAGGCGGCGGAAGGCGCAATGAGCGAGACCTCGGCCCTGTCGACGGCGGTGATGGAGAGCCTCGATGGGGTGAAGATCGTCAAGATCGACAACCGCGAAGCGTTCGAAGAGGCGCGGGTGTCGGCGGTGATCGACCGTCGGCAGGATTTCCTGATTAAGGGCGCCAACGCCAGGGCCGCCGCCGCGCCGGCCACCGAATCCGTCACCGGCTATATCACCGCCGCGGTGATCACCTACGCCGGGTGGCGGGCGCTGCACGACCGGATGACGATCAACGAACTGACCGCCTATCTGGCCATCCTGGCCATGGCCGGACAGTCGCTGCGGCAGGTCGCCAACCTGCAGAGCGTGTTCGCCGAAGGCCTGACGGCGGCGCGACGGCTGTTCGCCGGACTCGACGTGCGCGCGGAGGTCGGCGACGCACCGAACGCGGTGGCGCTCCAACCCGGCGACGCCTCGATCCGGTTCGACCAGGTCTCGTTCGGCTACACCCCTTCGGCGCCGGCCCTGCTCGACGTCGAGATCGAGGTCCGGCGCGGCGAGACCGTGGCCCTGGTCGGGCCGTCCGGCGGGGGAAAGTCGACCATCCTCAACCTGATCCCGCGCTTTTACGACGTCACCGCCGGCCGGGTGCTGATCGACGGCCAGGACGTGCGCGCGGTGACCCTGGCGTCCCTGCGCGAGCGGATCGCCCTGGTGACCCAGGAGCCCTTCCTGTTCGACGACAGCATCCGCGCCAATATCGCCTACGCCCGCCCCGAGGCCAGCCGCGAGGAGGTCGAGGGGGCCGCCCGCGCCGCCGCCGCGCACGAGTTCATCGCCGCCCTGCCCGACGGCTATGACACCCTGGCCGGCGAGGCCGGCGCCCGGCTTTCGGGCGGGCAGCGGCAGAGGATCGCCATCGCCCGCGCCTTCCTCAAGAACGCGCCGATCCTGCTGCTCGACGAAGCCACCTCGGCGCTCGATACCGAGAGCGAGCAGAAGGTGCAGGAGGCCCTGGAGCGGCTCATGAGCGGCCGCACCACCCTGATGATCGCCCACCGGCTCTCCACCGTCCGGGGCGCGGACCGCATCTATGTGATCGACGCCGGCCGGGTGGTCGAGCAGGGCGACCACGCGGGACTGGTGGCGCGAGGCGGCCTTTATGCGCGGCTGGCGCGGGCCCAGAACCTCGACGTGCCCTTGCCTGGAGCCGGGCCGGCCCCGGCGCCCGGCGGCGCGGTCCAGGCCGCCGTCGCCCTGGGCGACGTTCCATGAGGAGCCGGTCTTGAAGCACTGGTTCCGTCGCCCGGGCGTGCAGGCGGCGCTGGCCTGGCTGATGGCGGCCTATCTCCGCTTCGCCCTGTCCACGATCCGGTGGCGCCAGGAGGATCGCGCCTGCGCCGAGCGGGTGTGGGATGCGCCCCAGCCCGGCCGCGGCGGGGTGATCGTCTGCTTCTGGCATTCCCGCATCGCCCTGTCGCCGGCCTGCTGGCCGCTGGACCGGGCGCAGGCGCCCCGGGCCCTGATCTCCCTGTCGCCCGACGGTCAGTTCATCGCCGGCGCGGTGCAGCGGCTGGGCTTTCCGGCCATCCGCGGCTCCTCGCGCAAGGACAGCGATCCCACCAACGACAAGGGCGGCGCCTCGGCCTTTCGCGACGTCCTGAAGTGGATCAAGGGCGGCGGCGGCGTCGCCATCACCCCCGACGGCCCGCGGGGGCCGGCGGAGAGCATGAAGGAGGGCGCGCCCATGCTGGGCCGCCTGTCCGGCGCACCCGTGCTGTTCGTCGGCCTGGCCGCGCAGCCCTGCCTTCGGCTGAATAGCTGGGACGGCGCCATGATCCCCCTGCCCTTCACCCGCGGGGCCATCGTCTGGGCCGGCGGCGAACCGGTCGCGCGCGGGGCGGACAGCGCCGTCCTGGCGACCGACTGGGCGCAAACCCTGTCGGCCGTCACGCGGCGGGCGGAGGCGCTGGCGCGATGACCGCCTCCCGCCCCCTGCCGCTGACCCTGCAGGCCTACCGCCTCGCCACCGGCGTCGCCGAGCCCCTGGCCCCCTTGCTGCTGAACCGGCGCGCCAGACGCGGCAAGGAGGACCCGGCGCGCCTCGGCGAGCGGCTCGGCCACGCCTCCTGCGCCCGGCCCGAGGGACGGCTGGCGTGGCTGCACGGGGCCAGCGTCGGCGAGAGCCTGTCGCTGCTGCCGCTGATCGCCGCGCTTCGCGCGGAGCGCCCCGAGCTGCAGGTGCTGCTCACCTCCGGCACCGTCGCTTCGGCCGCGCTGATCGCCCGGCGCGAGCCCGCGGGGGTGATCCACCAGTTCGCACCGGTGGATACGCCGGCGGCGGTCGCCCGTTTCCTCGGTCATTGGCGACCCGACCTGGCGGTGTTCGTCGAAAGCGAGGTGTGGCCGAACCTGCTGCTCGCCGCCAAGGCGCAGGGCGCCAAGCTCGCCCTGATCTCCGCCCGGCTGTCGGAGAAGAGCCTGGCCGGCTGGGCCCGGCGGCCCGAGGCGGCGCACGTGCTGTTTCGCGGCTTCGACCTCGTGCTGGCGCAGACCGACGCGGTGGCCGAAGGCCTGCGCGACCTCGGCGCCAAGGACCACGGCCGGCTGAACCTGAAGCTGGCCGGGGCGCCGCTGGCGGTCGACCAGGCCGAGCTGGCGGCGCTGCGGACCGCCGCCGGGGATCGGCCCGTGCTGCTCGCCGCCTCGACCCATCCCGGCGAGGACGAGATCGTGCTCGACGCCTTCCGGATGATCAGCGGCTATGCCCTGCTCGTCATCGTCCCGCGCCATCCGGCGCGGGCGCAGGAGATCCTTGTGGCGGCGCAGGGGCGCGGATTCGAGGCAGCGCAGCGCACGCAGCAGCCGTTCGGCGAGGCGCACGTCTACGTCGCCGACACCCTCGGCGAGATGGGCCTGTGGTTTTCGCTGGCCAAGGCGGCCCTGATCGGCGGCAGCCTGGCGCGGGGTCCGGGCGGTCACAATCCGGTCGAGCCGGCCCAGCTCGGCTGCCCGATCATCACCGGGTCGCACGTGGACAACTGGCAGGCCGTCTACGCCGACCTGGTCGGCGCCGGCGGCGTGGCGATCGTGCGCGACGCGCTGGAGCTCGCAGCGGCCTATACCGAGGTGTTGCTGCAGCCGGCGGCGGCGCAGGGCCGCGCCGAACGCGCCCGTCACGCGGTCTCGGCGGGGGAGACCCGCCTCGACGCCGCCGTCACGGCGCTGCTGAAGCTTTTGCCATGACGTCCTGGGGCAGGAGGTCTTGGGGCCTGAAGTCTTGGGGCCTGAAGTCTGGAGGCACGAGATCCTGGTCGACCCCGCGCTGGTGGTACGCCGAGCGCGGCGGCAGCCTGGTGCTGCGGATCCTCCTCACCCCCGTCTCCTGGATCTGGACCTGGGCGACGGCGCGCCGGCTCGCCCGGGCCACGCCGGTCGACGCCGGTTGCCCCGTCATCTGCATCGGCAACCTGACCGTCGGCGGGGCCGGCAAGACCCCCGTCGCCCGCGAGGTGCTGCGGCGGCTGCGGGAGCGCGGGCGCGAGGCGCACGGCCTGTCGCGCGGCTACGGCGGACGGCTGGAAGGGCCGGTGCGGGTCGATCCGCTTCGGCACGACGCCGGCGAGGTGGGCGACGAACCGCTGATGCTGGCGCGCGACGGGCCCATGTGGGTGGCCCGTGATCGGGCGGCGGGAGCCGGAGCGGCGCGGGCGGCGGGCGCCGACGTGGTCGTGCTCGACGACGGGCACCAGAATCCGACTCTGAAGAAGGCCCTGTCCCTGGTGGTGGTCGACGGCGAAACGCGCGCGGGCGAGTGGCCGTTCGGCGACGGCGCGGCGTTTCCGGCCGGGCCGATGCGCGAGCCGCTCGCCGTCGGCCTGGCGCGCGCCGACGCCGTCGTCATCCTGCTGCCCGCCGATCTCTCCGCCCCCGAGCCGCGGCTTCTGGACCTGCTGGAGGGCCGCCCTGTGCTGGTGGCGCGGCTCATGCCCGCCGCCGACCCGCCGTCCGGCCCCCAGCTCGGCTTCGCCGGCGTGGCCAAGCCGTGGAAGGTGGAGCGGGCGTTGAAGGCCGCTGGCTGCGACCTCGTCGACTTCGCCCCGTTTCCCGATCACGCCGTCTACAGCACCGCGGACCTCGGCTTCCTCGCGGCAAGAGCCAAGACCCTCGGCGCGGGCCTCGTCACCACCGAGAAGGACTGGGCCCGCCTCGCGCCCGAGTGGCGGCCGAGGATCGCGGCCTGGCCGGTGCGCGCCCGCTTCGATGACGAAGCGGCGCTCGACGCCCTGCTGGACCGGGCGTTGACGCCGTGAGCTGTCCTTAGCCCCCGGGGCGGCTCAGGCCTCCTTCGCCGTCGGCCCCTCATCCTTCGGCTGAGCCACCGGCTTGGCCGGCGCGCCGAACACGAATCGGTCGACGAAGGCGCACAGGTCCTTCATCTCCTGCGCGGCGATGGTCTCGGCCGGGAGCTCCTCGACCGAACGTCCCGATTCCAGGACGATCTGGTAGGCCGCCCTCGCCCTGACGACCACCGGCGCGATCGGCAGCCGCAGCAGGCTCAGCGCTTCGATCGCCCGTTTGACGATCGGCGGCTCCACGCCCTCGCGCGACGCCGGCGCCTGATTGAGGATGACGAGCCCCGGCCGCCGCAGCTGGCGGATGATGCTGCTGGTCCTGACCGCGGCGGACAGGTCCAGAAAAGTTGGTCGCACCACCAGGAGCGACAGGTCGGACAGCACCACCGCCTTGGCGGTCTCGTCCTCGAGCACCGCCGGCGTGTCGATCACCAGGACGTCGGCGGCGGCGTTCATCGCCGCGGTCTTCAGCGCGAACAGCTTGGAGCCCGAGGTCGCGATCAGTTCCGGGCCCGGCTCGCCGCGCCCCTTGAACACCTCGATCGCGGACCGCTGCGGGTCCGCGTCGGCGAGGATGGTCCTGCGCCCCCTCAGCACGAAGCCCATCGCCAGGTGCGCCGCGATCGTGGTCTTGCCTGAGCCGCCCTTGCGACCAATCACCGCCACGGTTCTCATCGCGCTGCCAACCGACGCCTCCCCCGGGCGCTGACCTAGCGAGAAACGCGGCGACTCGCACTCGCCAACTTATGAACTTTCGGTATCTCAGACGGGGCGGGCGGCCGAACTGCTCAGCTTGGGGGCGCCCTGCCCGATTGGCGGCGACTCCTGCCGAAAGTCGCCGCTAAAGATGGCGCAGGATGATCGTCGGCCGGCGAATCGCTCCGGAATTGATGTTGACGCTTCGGTCGAGCCTCGCGGTGTCGGCGGCGAAGCGGACGACGACCCGGTCGCGGAAGGCGGTTTCCACGAACTGCCAGGTCATCTCGAAGCAATCGCCCTCGACCCACCATCCGCCGGCCACGACCCGCAGGACGTCCGGGTCGTAGCCGTGATGCAGGGCGCCGCCCGAGACCGTCGTCTCGCCCTCACGCCAATCCTTCAACCCGACCACCACCCTGTGCTCGCCGCGACGGTCGACCAGATGGACGACGCAGGTCTCCTCGCCGAACTCGAGGCGCAGCGACGACACCCCATCCTCGTTCGGCTCGGCCGTGAAGGTCACCCCGGAAACCCGCGCCGCCGCCGGCGACGTCCGCGGCTCCAGCGGCGCAAGCAGCCGCAGGTCGGACCAGGGGACTGGCGCTTGGGGGTCTGGGTCTCGGGGATCTGGGTCTCGGGGGGCTGGGTCTCGGGGGGCTGGGGCCTCGGGCGCCCGGCGCTCGAACAGGGCCGGAAAGCGGCGCCAGATCAGCGAACGCAAGGTCTCCTCCCCGGGGGGCGCGGCGCTGGTCAGGACCAGGATCGCGTCGTGCTCCGGCAGGACGACCGCGAACTGGCCGAACACGCCGTACGCGTAGAAGGCGCCGGCCGGACCGACCCACCAGTGATAGCCGTACGGATTGCCGCGCTGGACCGTGGTCGCCCGTCGCACCCAATCCGCCGGCAACAGCTGACCGCCATCCCATTCCCCCTGACGCAGGTGAAGGATCGCCAGCTTGAGCAGGTCCGAGGTGCGCGCGCTGACGCCGTTGCCGCCGGGATTGATGTTTTCGGGCCCGACGTCCCAGCTTAGATCGTCGATGCCGAGCGGTTGAAACAGCCGCGGCCGCAGATAGTCGTGGGCCGTCATCCCCGTGGTGCGGGAGAGGATCGCGGACAGCATGAAGCTCGTCGCGCTGGTGTAGCGGAACACAGAGCCCGGGGGATAGACCACCGGAATTTTGAAGAACTCCGCGATCCAGCTGGTCCTGATCGCGCGCCAGGTCGACCCAGAGGCCGCCTGGGCGTGACCGCACGTCTGGGTGAGGAGGTCCTCGACCGTCATGGCGGCGAGGTTGTCGCCCACCGCCTCCGGCAGGTGCTCGGGAAAGAACGAAACGACGTCGTCCTGCAGGGAGAAGCGTCCCTCGGCCACCGCCAGCCCGACGCCCGCCGACAGGAAGCTCTTGGTCGCCGAATGCATCATATGGCGGCGATCGGGGCGATAGGGCCACCACCAGCCTTCGGCGATCACGTCACCGCCGCGCCAGATCATGAAACTGTTGAGCTCGACGCCGAGCCCGGCGGCGTCGGCCAGGAAGGCGTCGATGTCGGCGGACGCCACCCCGTGCGCTTCGGGCGACGCGCGGGTGAGCCCGTCGTCGCCGGTCATGTTCAGATCTGCTCCAGCGCCAGGCCCCGGGTGCGCGGCCCGAACAGGCCGACCGACAGGGCCGCGATCACCATGGAGACGGCGATCAGGGCGAAGACGCCCACACTGCCGGCGTGGTCCAGCGTCGCCGCGATCAGATAGCCGGAGAACACCGCCGAGAAGCGCGAGAAGGAGTAGACGAAGCCCACCCCGCGGGCGCGCATCGCCGTGGGAAACACCTCGCTCTGGTAGGTGTGATAGGACAGCGACATCAGCGAATTGCCCGCCGCCACCGCGACGCCCACGGCGATGAAGACGGCGGCGCCGGTGTGCTGGGTCATGCGGGCCATGAGCAGGCCGAAGCCCGCCACCATCAGCGAGCCGGCCACCACGAGCCACTTCCGCTCCGCCCGATCCGAGAACAGGCTGAACACCAGGGGCGCCGCCGGCGCGACCAGGGCCAGCACCGCGCTATAGCCGAGGGACTTGCCGATGGTGATGCCCTGCGACACCAGGAGGGTCGGCAGCCAATTGGTCACCCCGAAATAGCCGACCACCTGGCAGAGGTGGAAGACGATCAGGGCCAGGGTCCAGCGCCGGTACGGCGGGCGCATCAGCGACGGCTGCGCCGCGGCGGGGTGGGCGACCTCGACCGGCTCGATCGGCGGCAGGGGCCTGCCGGTGTCCTGCCTCGCCCGCGCCTCCATGATGCCGGCGATCCGGTCCGCCTCGGCCAGGCGCCCCGTCGCTTCCAGCCAGCGCGGCGATTCCGGCAGGGCGCGGCGAACCCACCACACCAGGACCGCGCCGACGGCGGGCAGGAGGGCGAGCCAGCGCCAGCCGGCCATGCCGAAATGCTGACCGGGGATCAGCCGCCACGCCAGCACGGCGACCAGGGGCGCCGACAGGAACTGGATCGAGGCGCTGACGGCGAAGGCCTTGCCGCGGATCGCCTTGGGGGTGAGCTCGGCGAGGTAGCAGTCGATCGCCACCATCTCGAGCCCGACGCCGACGCTGGCGATGAACCGCCAAAGATCGATGGCTCCGGCGGAGTTCTGGAACCCCATGACCACCGTCGCCAGGGCGTACCAGAGGAGGGCGACGGTAAACACCAGCCGCCGGCCGAGCCGGTCGGCGACGGTCGAGAAGCCGAGCGTGCCGGCATAGAGGCCGGCGAAGGTGACGGCGATGAAGGTCGCCTGGTCCGAAAGCCCGAACAGGCCGGCCGAACCTTTGTGGAAGATCCCCGCCGCCTGCAGGCCGAGGCCGAGCGGCGCGGACAACGACAGGTCGTAGATCTCGAAGAAGGCGCCGAACGACACCAGGACGACCAGGAACCAGGTGTAGCGGGTAGCGGGCAGCCGATCGAGACGGGCGGCAACGGTCGGCGCCTCGGCGGCGCCGATGACGGCGGTCTGGGTCATGGTCTCAGGCGACCGGAACGTCGAGCAGCGGCACGAAATACTGCCCGGCGTGGGAATCCGCGTCGTGCGCCGATCCCTGCGGCTCGACGCGCGGGAAGGAGATCTTGATCACGTTCAGCGCCGGGACCTCGAACACCTTCACCGCATTCTCGGAGACGCCATAGAGCCTGCCCACGGCCGGCCCGGACAGGCCCGGCGCCCGGCGGATCCGCTCATAGGCCTGCGCATCGCCGCAGAAGATGTCGACGGTGACCCAGTACGGGCCCGCGGCCTTGGAGCGGACGTATTGGGCCACGTCCTTAAGCGACTGCACGGCGTTCTCCCCGATCGACGGCGAAACGGACGGTCCTGACCAGCTCGAGCGGATCGTCGATCGCCACTACGTGCTGCAGCTTGAACTCGTAGAGCCGGCCGAGCTCGACCTCGGCCGGCGAGAAGGGAAAGGCGAAGCTCGGCATGGGATCGTCGGGGTTCAGGGGAAAATGCAGCAGCACCGGGTTGCAGAACTTGGCGATCTCGGTGGCCGTCGTCTGGTCCGGCGCCGTGATCAGGGTCATCAGACCGACCTCCCTCGGCGGCGTCTGCGCCGCCGGCGCCCCGGGCGGCGCCAAGGCGTGCGCGCCATAGGGCCGGATTTCGAGGTCGTACTCGCGCTCCGCGTAGCCGAGAACCGACGAGACTCCCTCGGTGAGGTGGGCGCGCAGCTTGCTCAGGAACTCGTCGAGCCGCGCCATGATCTTGGGATCGGCGATCCCGGAAAAGACCATGGTGCGGAAGCCCACCGCGCCCGATCCCTCCAGCTTCATGGTGTAGGGCATGGCGAGGTGGGTCGATCCGGTGACCCGCACGGTGCGGGGGTCCAGGGCGGTGTAGACCGCGTCGCGCGCGTTCAGCACCACGCCCGGCTCGCGCAGCTCGAACGGATCCGAGTTCTCGTAGAGCATGTGCGCGGAGACCGACCAGGGGGTGCAGGTGTTGTCGGCGTCGAGCGGCTCGACGTCGAAACCGTCCTCGTGAATGGTCAGCATCACGCCGCCCTGGCGCGACCGGGTGGTGCACAGACCGCCGCATTCCGCCGTCTTGGCCGCATGCCAGGAGGGTCCGATCGGCAGGCCGCGCATCAGGGGCACGGCGGCGAGGACCGCGGTATCGGTCGTGCGGCCGGCCAGGACGATGTCGGCGCCGTCGTCGATCGCCCGCGCGAAGGGCTCGTACCCCATCAGCGCGACGATGTGATCGCACGACTCCAGCCGTTCGGGCGTCAGGGCCCCCGCCGGCGGCAGCGGCGAGATCGCCCCGCGGCGCAGATAGTCCTTCAACCGCTCCGGCTCCTGCTCAGAATACAGCAGCGCCACCTTGACCGACTGGCCTTCCTCGGCGGCGACCTCGGCGCAGATGTCCGCCATCCAGTCGACTCCCGCGTCCGTGCCGCTGGTGCCGCACGACCCGATCAGCAGGGGAACGCCGAGCTCGGCCCGGCCGACCATCAGCTGGCGCAGGTCGCGCTTGACCGCCTTGCGGGTCATCTTGGAGACGCCGGCGCCGAGATAGTGCGGCCCGGAATCGGTCGAGCCCGCATCGACGGCGATGGCGTCGGGCTTCAGCGATATGCCCCGGTCGAAGGCCGCCTGCGGGCAGCCCGAGCCCAGCACGCCGGACGGCACCAATACCCTGCAGGCTTGCATACGCGCTTCAGACATCGACGGCCTTCACATGAACTGCGGCGGCGGCCCCCAGGTCGCCGCCAGGAGGATTAGAACCGCGCCTTGACGCCCACGGTAAAGGCGCGACCGATGACGTCATAGGTCGCCCCGTCCGTGGACCCCACCGACGGATAGACCGGCGGCTGCTTGTCGGCGAGGTTGGCGATCGTGCCCCACAGCTCGAGCTTTCGCGTGAGGCGATAGCGGAGATTGAGGTCGAAGTAGCTCACCGGCGAGACGCCGAGCGCCGTACCGTTGGTCACGCCGACGTTGGCGGCGTTCTCCATGGCGCCGATGTACCGCCAGGTCAGGCCCACCGTGGCCGGCCCGCGGTCGTAGCTGAGGTAGAGATTGGATTTCCAGTGCGGACGGCTGATCGCCACCGGGTCGATCTGGCCGTTGCCGATCGTGCCGGCGTATTCGAGGAAGGGATCGCCGGGCAGGGATTTGATCTGGAAGCTGGCCAGATAGGTGGTGAGGAGGTTCACCGACAGCTGGCCGCCGTCCGGCAGGCCGAGCGCGGCGGTCGGGAAGCGCCAGTCGAGCTGAATGTCGACGCCCGAGGTCTTGTAGCCGCCGAGGTTCAGGCTCTGGGTGCTGATGGTGTTGGGCGTGCCGTCGGAGTTGCGGCTGATCAGCTTGCAGAAGATGTTGTTGGGGTCGTAGGTCGGATTGGTCGAGCCCGTCGCGTTGAAGCAGCGCGACAGCGCCAGCGGCGCGGTGATGGTCCCGATCGCGTCCTGCACGTCGATGTTATAGTAATCGACCGACAGGGAGATGTTGCGGATCAGCGCCGGCTCGAAGCGCGGCCGCCAGACCCCGCCGATCGAGAAGGTGTCGGCCGTCTCTTCGCGCAGTTTGGTGTTGCCGCCGGAGATGATCCCCGCCGACTGCTGGCTGAAGGTGTAGGTGTCGACCAGGCTTGCCGGCACGCCGTTGGCGATGCAGAGGGCCCGGACCTGGGCGGCGCTCGCCCCCTTGCGATAGGCTCCGTTGATGTCGCAGGGATCGCCGCTGCCGAGCGCGCCGGCGAGGCCGATGATGGTCACGCCCTGGCTCTCCGGCGTGTCGAGCTCGCCGACGTTGGGCGCACGAATGGCCCGCTCGTAGCCGCCGCGAAAGGTCAGGTCGAACACGGTCTTCCAGCTGACGTCGGCCTTGTAGGTCGTGACCGTGCCGACCGTGTTGTAATCGGAGACGCGGAAGCCGAGGTCCGCGTCGAGCGCCTTGATCAGCGGAAGATCCTTCAGCACCGGGACCAGGAGTTCGCCATAGACCTCCTTGGCGTCGGTGCGACCCGAGAAATAGGCGCCGCTGGCGGCGATGATGTCGCCCGACGCGATCAGGGAGTCCGGGTCGTAGCGGAACGAGTCCTCGCGATAGTCGACCCCCGCGGCGAAGCGCACCTCGCCGGCGGGAAGCTGGAACAGGCCGCCCTGGAGGTTGGCCTCGATGACCTTCTGCTCGAGCTCCTCGGTGGTGTGCAGGCGCTTGGTGAACACCGCCTGGCAGGCCGCCGAGACCGGCTGATTGCCGAACGGATTGAAGCCGCCGGCGCAGATCGAGGCGCCGCCGTCCGCCGCGTTGAGCAGGCTCGCCAGCCCCGACCGGCTGGTCCAGTTGGGTTGCAGGATGGTGATGTCGTTGCGGCCGTAGGTGGCGTCGGCGCTCCAGGTCCAGTCCTTGACCGGCAGCTTGCCGTCGAGGCCGCCGACGAGCTGGAACACGTTGGTGGTGTTCTGCTGCAGCCGCCCGCCGGTCACGTCGAAGCGCTTGGACAGGGCGAACGGCGCGGTGGGATTGGCGCGCGACGCCAGGAGGGTCTGCAGGTCGGCGGGGATGAAGGGATTGGTGACCGGGACGAGCGGAACGCCGCTCGTCGCGCTGGACGGCGCCGGCAAGGGATTCAGCCGCGTCGAGGCCACTTCGTTGGTGAAATAGAACTGCGCGAAGGCGTGCAGGTCGTTCGTGAGGTCGTAGCTGGCGCGATCGAACACCGAATAGCTCTGCAGCGGCAGCTGCAGGTAGCGGTACTGCCGCCCCTCGGCCTGAACCGTGCCGGTGGTGAGATGAACGAGCGAAGGGTCGGTCGAGCCTCGGTAGTCCTGCACGGTCTGGCCGGTGCTGAACAGGCTGCCGTCGCCGTTGAAGCCGAACGAATTGGTGGCCTTCACCGTACCGGGCGCGACGCCGTACTTGGCGAAGACGGCGTTGATCGCCGCCTGGCTCGGCGCGTTGGTGGCGAATGAGACGAGTCCGTTCGGCAGCACCGAATCCCGGTTGGCGCCGGTGGTGAAATTGCGGTCGGCGAGGGTGATCGCATCGCGCTGGGTGTATTCGGCGGAAAAGACGTTCCCGCCCCGGCCCTGGGCGAACTCGCCGCCGGCCGCGACGCTGACCTTGTAGGTATCGGCGTCGCCGTGCCCTGAGACTCCCCCCTGCGCGTCCACTTCGAGCCCGTCGAAGTGATGCTTCATGCGGATGTTGACCACGCCGGCGACCGCGTCAGACCCATAAACGGCCGAGGCGCCGCCGGTGATGATCTCGACGTTCTCGATCAGGGCGCTGGGGATGGTGTTGATGTCGACCGAGCCGTCGGAATTGGACGGCGGCAGGCGGCGGCCGTCCATCAGCACCAGCGTGCGCTGCCGGCCAAGGCCGCGCAGCTGGACGTTGGCCTGACCGCCGTTGCCGCTCGAATTGGTGGACGAGCCGGTCGAGGCGGTGAACTGCGGCTGTTCCTTCAAGGCCGTATCGAGGGTCGGCGAGCCGGTCTTCTCCACCGTGGCGGCCCCGAGGGTCACGATCGGCGTCTGAGCGCTGTAGTCCTTGCGGGCGATCCGGGACCCCGTGACCACGATCTCGTCCGACGCCGCGGGCGGCGCGGCGGGTGGCGAAGCGGTCTGGGCCAACGCCCCGAGCGGGGCCATGGCCATGACGGCACCCAGCGCGAACCTGACTTGGTAGTCCCTCATTCCCATCCCCACATTGATTTTTTTCGTACACACGTACGAGATCAGTTGGGTTGAAAATTGACTTGTCGCTCTCCCCTGTCAATCTGTACAAAATTATTCAACCTGAAAGGCCGACCTTGGCGTCTGAGCTGTACATGACCGCCGAAGAAGTCGCCGACGCCCTCGGCGTCAGCATCGCCACGGTCTACGCCTACGTGAGCCGGGGGCAGATCCGCTCGCAGCGCATTCCCGGCGCCAAAAGCCGCAAATACTGGCGTCGCGACGTGATGCGGATGCTCCAGGGCGAGAAAGGAGACCTGTCCGCCTCCTCCCTCCAGAGCAAGCTGGTCGAGACCACCGCCATCACCCTGATCACCGAACAGGGCCACTACTACCGCGGCCGTCCCGCCCTGGCGCTGGCCAGGACCGAGACGCTGGAATCGATCGCCGCCCTGCTGTGGCAGGCGAACGAGCGGGAGATCTTCGGCGGCGACCTTCCACGGGTGCCGCCGGACGGGCCAGGCGCGCGGCTGCCGGACGACATCAATCCCCTGCAGCGGGCCATCGCCAAGCTCTTCACGGTCGAGTTCGCCAATCCGCGGGCCTACGACCTGTCGCCGGCCGGATACCGGCGGTCGGGCGCGGACGTGGTGCGCTGCGTCGCGGCGGCCTATGTCGGCGCCGATCACCCCAGTACGGCGCCGGTCCATGAGTTCCTGATCGACTCGCTGAAGGCCGATCCGCGCTACGCCGACGCGGTACGCCACTTCTTCGTGCTCGCCGCGGACCACGAACTCGATCCGACCACCTATGCGGTTCGCGCGGCGGCCAATACGGGGGTCACCCCATACGCCGCGGCGATCGCCGGCCTGGTCTCCTCCTCAGGGCGGCGGCTGATCTTCGGGCAGAGCGCGAGCGTGGCGCGCCTGCTGGACGAAATCGGCGCCGCCGCCGACCCGCGCGATCCGATCGTCCGCCGCGTTCGCGAAGGCAAGGCCGTGCCGGGGTTCGAATCAAAGAACTATCCCGACGGCGATCCGCGCGCCGCGTCCCTGTTCGACGTGTTGCGCACCCTGTGCGGCGACGATCCCGACTTCATCCGCATGCAGGCCGCGGCGGCGGCCGTGCACGAAATGACCGGGGCGGCGCCGGACTTCGTCCTGCCGTCCCAGCTCCTGGCCCGGAAGGTCGATCTGCGCCACGACCACAGCGCCCTGATCCGGGTCGCCCGCGTGGTCGGCTGGATCGCGCACGCCATGGAGCAATACCACGAACGCGACCTCGTCAGGCCGCACGCCCTCTACGCCGGCGAACTCCCCGTGGAATAAAAGGCCCCGTCGGACAGCCGCCGCCTACTTGAGGCCCGCGCGCTTGGCGAACTCCAGCGCCGATTCAGCCAGCGGCACGACGCGCTCGGCGTTGGCGACCGCCTGGGTGCTCGAGGCGGTGCCGTCGCGCACCCGGCCGACGATGCCCTGCAGGATGCCGGCGAGGCGGAACTGATTGTAGGCGAAGTACCAGTCGAGGGCCGGCAGGCCGCTGCGTCCGGTCAGCTCGCAGTATTGCTCCACCGCTTCGTCGAGCGTGGGAATGCCCATCGCCTTCAGGTCCAGCCCGGCGATGCCGGAGCGCCCGTCGCCCTTGGCGAACCAGTTCATCAGGAAATAGGTGAAGTCGGCCAGCGGATTGCCGAGGGTCGACAGCTCCCAGTCGAGCACCGCCACCACCTTCGGCTCGGTGGGATGCAGGGCCATGTTGTCGAGCCGGTAGTCGCCGTGGACGATCGAGGTGGTGTCATCGTCCGGCACGGTGGCCGGCAGGAACTCCATCAGCTGCTCCATGGCCGGGATCACCATGGTCTCGGACGCCCGGTACTGCTTGGTCCAGCGGCCGATCTGGCGGGCGAAATAGTTGCCGGGCTTGCCGAAGTCGGCCAGGCCGATCGCGGCGTAGTCGGTGTTGTGCAGATCGGCCAGGGTCTTGATCTCGGCCCGGTAGGTGGCGCGGCGCTCCTCGGGCGACATGCCCGGCAGCGAGCCGTCCCACAGGATGCGGCCCTCGACCATGCTCATCACGTAGAACATGGTGCCGATTACGCTCTCGTCGGTGCACAGGGCGTAGGCGTGGGCGACGGGAAAGCCGGTCGTGCCGAGCGCCGAGATGACCTTGAATTCGCGGTCGACCGCGTGGGCGGAGGGCAGAAGCACCCCCGGCGGCTTGCGGCGGAGCACGTACTTTCGGGCCGGGGTGACCAGCTGGTAGGTCGGGTTGGACTGGCCGCCCTTGAACTGGCGGACCTCCAGCGGCCCGGCGTAGTCCGCCACGTTCTCCTTGAGCCAGGCCTCGAGCCGGCCTTCGTCCAGGCGATAGCGCTCGTCCACCGGCTTGGTGCCGGAGAAGGTGTCCTGAGCGGATAGGGCGGCTTCAGCCATCAACAGTCCTCGACCTGCGTACCGTTTCTTCTGACGGTGTTTTGACCCAGGCCGGGCGCAGAGGCAAACCCTAACCCGGTGGGAGCGCCCGCCAGGCGATGTCGGTGCGATGAAATCCCTCGGGCCAGTCGATGCGCGCCACCGCGGCGTAGGCGCGCGCGCGGGCGACGGCCAGGGTCTCGCCGCGGGCGCAGACGTTCAGCACCCGGCCGCCGGCGGCCACCAGCGCCCCGTCGTCGCGCCGGGCGGTTCCGGCGTGAAAGACGGCGACGTCCGGCCCGAAATCCTGCGCCACGCCGCGGATCACCGAGCCCTTTTCCGGCGCGTCGGGATAGCCCTTCGCCGCCAGCACCACACAGACCGCCGCCGCGTCCCGCCATTGCGGCGGCGGAAGGTCGGCCAGACCGCCGGCCGCCGCGGCATGGAGATACGGCAGCAGGTCGCTGGCCAGCCTCAGCATCAGCACCTGGCATTCGGGGTCGCCGAAGCGGGCGTTGAACTCCACCAGGCTGGGCCGGTCCTGATCGATCATCAGGCCGGCGAACAGCACGCCGTGATAGGGAGCGCCCTCCGCGGCCATTCCCTGCACCGCTGGCCGGATCAGGGTGCGTTCGGCCGCGGCGAGGGCGGCCGGCGTGGCGATCGGCGCCGGCGAATAGGTCCCCATCCCCCCGGTGTTGGGACCCTGGTCGCCGTCGTAGGCGCGCTTGTGGTCCTGGGCCGCGCCGAACAGCACAGCCGTCTCGCCGTCGCAGAGGGCGAACAGCGAGACTTCCTCGCCGGTCAGGAAGGCCTCGATCACCACGCGCGCGCCGGCGGCGCCGAACCGGCCGCCCAGCATGTCGTCGATCGCCGCCTCGGCCTGGGGGCGATCCTCGGCGATCACCACACCCTTGCCCGCGGCGAGGCCGTCGGCCTTGATCACATAGGGCGGCGAAAAGCCGTCGAGCGCCGCGCGGGCGGCCTCGGCGCTGTCGCAGGCGACATGCGGCGCGGTGGGCAGGCCGTGACGATCGGCGAAGGCCTTGGAGAAGGCCTTGGAGGTCTCGAGCCGCGCGGCCGCCGCGGTGGGACCGAAACAGGGGACGCCGACCTCGGCGAGGGCGTCGGCGAGACCGGCCTCGAGCGAGGCCTCGGGCCCCACCACCACAAGGTCGGCGGCGATCTCACGCGCCAGGTCCACCAGCGCCGCGACCTCCAGCACCCCGACCGGCCGGCACTCGCAAACGGTCTCGATTCCCGGGTTGCCCGGCGCGGCGACCAGCCGCGTGAGAGCGGGCGACTGGGCGATCTTCCAGGCCAGGGCGTGTTCGCGCCCGCCGGAGCCGACGAGGAGGACGTTCATGGCCGCCGTCTGGCCCGCGCCGCCTCGCCGGTCAAGCGGTCGCGCGGCGCGCGCATCGCGCCTATCTTCACGCGATGACCCTGGTCGAATCAGAAACGGCGGACGCCGCGCCCGGAAACGCCCCGGCCTATTCGGTGTCGGAACTGGCGTTCGCGATGAAGCGGACGTTGGAGGACGCCTACGGCTTCGTCCGCCTGCGTGGCGAGATCTCCAAGGTCACCCGTCACGCCTCGGGCCACGTCTATCTGTCGCTGAAGGACGAGCGCGCCTGCATCGACGGCGTCGTGTGGAAGGGCAGCGTGCGCGGTCTGACCTGTCAGCCGGAGATGGGGCTTGAGGTCATCGTCACCGGGCGGATCACCACCTACCCGGCCCGGTCCTCCTACCAGATCGTCATCGAAAGCATGGAGCCGGCGGGGGTCGGCGCCCTGCTGGCCCAGCTGGAGCGGCTGAAGGCCAGGATGCAGGCCGAGGGCCTGTTCGACGCCTCCCGCAAACGGACCCTGCCCGCCTCGCCCGCCGTGATCGGCGTCATAACCAGTCCGACCGGCGCGGTGATCCGCGACATCCTGCACCGGATCCGCGACCGCTGGCCGTGCCGGGTGGTGGTCTGGCCGGTGGTGGTTCAGGGGGCCGACGCGGCCGCCCAGGTGGCGGCGGCGATCCGCGGTTTCAACGCCATCGACGGCGCTGGTCCCCTGCCCCGGCCGGAGATCATCATCGTCGCCCGCGGGGGCGGCTCGATCGAGGATCTTTGGCCGTTCAACGACGAGGCGCTGGCGCGGACGGCGGCGGCGAGCGCCATTCCGCTGATCTCCGCCGTCGGGCACGAGACCGACACCACCCTGATCGACTTCGTCTCGGACCGGCGGGCGCCCACGCCGACCGCCGCGGCGGAGATGGCGACGCCGGTGCTGGCGGACCTGAAGGCGCAGGTGCTTGGACTGGAGCAACGGACGGCCCGCGCCGTCCAGCGGACGTTCGAGCTTCGGCGCGCCCGCCTCGACGGCGCCGCGCGCGGCCTGCCCCGCCCCGAGGCCTTGCTGGGCCTCGCCAGCCAGAGATTCGATCTCGTGGCCGGTCGGTTGTCCGCGGGCCTCAGCCGCAATGTGGCGGCCCATGAGCGCGACCTGGTGCGAATCTCAGGCCGGCTCAATCCACACCTGCTGCAGCGGCCGCTCGCCCTGCGGGCCGAGCGGCTGGCGCGTTTGCCGCCGCGGCTGTCCATCGCGCTGGGACGGCTGATCGAGCGGCGCGAGGATCGGCTCGAGCGCGCGGGCCGGCTCCTGACCTCGCTCCATCCCGAGGCGCCGCTGGCCCGCGGCTTCGCCCTGGTCCGCCGGCCGGGCGGCGAACTGGTGCACACCGCCGCGGAGTTGAAACCCGGCGACGCCCTCCAGTTGAAGTTCGCCGATGGGAACACCCGGGCCAAGGTGGAGGGCGACGCGACAAAGGCGACACAACGAAAACAGGCGCCGCCGCAGCAGGGAAATCTTTTCTGAACCGCCGTTTGCGCGGCGCAGCAGACGGATTACAATCCCTTCATGAACGCATTCGACCGAAATCTCGATGGGCCGGCCGCCGTACACTACGGCGACGGCGAATACGTGGTGCTGAAGCCCGGCCGTTATGTGATCTGCGCCGTTTCCGGTCGCCAGGTGCCGCTCGAGTTGCTGCGGTATTGGAACGCGGAACTGCAGGAGGCCTACGCCGGGCCGGAGGAAGCGCTGACGCGTTGGAAAGAGCTTCAGAGCGCCGCTTGAGCCAGCCAACCGCCGCGCGGCCGGTATCCCGGTCGCCAGGCCCAGAGGGTCGGGAAGCGAGCGAAAATGAATGTTAAGCGTTTAAGCGTCGCGGACCGCCATCGGCGGCGAAGGGACTGATCGCATGGGCGGCCTAGAGAACCTCCGCGTCCTGCTCGTGGACGACAACCAGCACATGCGCGCCATCGTTCAGACGGTGCTGGCCGGCGTCGGCGTGCGCAATGTGCGCGAGACGCGGGACGGAGCCGAGGCGCTGGAGGCTCTGCGCGACTGGGCTGCGGACGTGGCCATCGTCGACTTCCAGATGTTTCCGATCGACGGGGTGGAGTTCACCCGGATGGTTCGCAACGCACCGGACAGCCGCAACCCCTATCTGCCGATCGTGATGATGACCGGCCACTCGGAGAAGACCCGGGTGGTGGAGGCGCGGGACGCGGGCGTGACTGAATTCGTCGCCAAGCCCCTGACCGCCCGCTCGGTCCTCGAGCGGCTGCAGGCGGTGATCTATCGCCCCCGCCCCTTCATCCGGTCCGCCGGCTATTTCGGACCCGACCGACGCCGGCGGGACGACCCGGCCTACACCGGCCCCTGGCGGCGCGGCGCCGACAACGGCAAGCCGCCCCCCGGTCGCGGCGCGACCAGCGCCGGCGAAGACAATCTGCAGTGGGACGAAGCCTGAAGGCTCTGGAGCCTCCTCACGCGAGGAGCGAAGGATTTAACGCAGAGGTCGCGGAGAATGCGCGGCGCGCGCGGCGAGACGCTTTGCCCTCGCATGCGGCGGACCTGATCACAGGATCGGTCTCCGCGCGCGCCGCGCCCCCTTTGCGGATTCCGCGTTCATCCTTTCGCCGCCGACGGCCTGCCTTCCGTCGTCTTGGCGCGAGCCGCCTGACCTGGCCGGGTCAGAACAGACCCGCGTAATCCGCGTCGGGCCAGCGCTTGTGCACCCAGAACCAGTCGGCGGGACGGCGGCGGATCCGCTCCTCCACGTAGGCGTTGATCGCCGTCACGCCCGCACGCACGTCGGTCTCGCGGTCGCCGGTTTTCGTCAGTTCGATCGGCGGATCGACGGTCACCCGGAAACGGGCCTTGGGCAGCCGCTCCACCCACATCGGCTGCAGCACGGCGCCGAACCGCAGGGCTACCCGGGTGGGCGCCCCGGCGGTGTAGACGGTGCGGCCGAAGAAGGGCGCGGCGACGCCGCCGTTGAACTTCTGATCGTTGAGGAAGGAGACCGACTGGCCCTCCTTCAGGGTCTCCAGCAGCTCCCGGGAGCCGATCCCGCCCTTCGGCGCGAACAGGGTCACGCCGTAGCGCGCGCGGGTCTCGATGAAGCGCTTGTCGATATAGGGGTTGTTGGCCGCCCGGTAGGTGACCCGGCAGGGCACCCCCGCGTCGACGATCGCCGCGGCCATCACCTCCCAGTTGGCGAAATGGCCGGAGATCAGGATGGCGGGCGCGCCGGAGGCGGCGATGGCGACCAGCCGCTCACGCCCGACCATCTCCACGCGCCCGCGCGCCGGGGTCAGCCGGTCGGTGATCGGAAACTCGAAGAAGGTTCGGCCGAGACTGTCCCATTGTTGGTCGAGCAGGGCCGCGCGGCGCTCCGGCGTCCAGTCCGGAAAGGCGAGTTCGAGGTTGCGCGCGGCGATCCGGGCCGAGCGGGTATGCGGACCAAGGCGGCGAAACAGCCAGCCGCCGGCCGCGGAAACCGCCTCGATCGAGAACGGCCGCGTCAGCACGCGCGCCAGATCGAAGGCCAGCGCCTCGAGCCTCCAGCGGAGCGCGCGCGCGACGGAAGGACGGGGGTTGGCCATGCGCCTGGATTAGGCAGTTGCGTCCCGCGCCGCAACGCGGGGCCGTCCTCCGCAGGCCGCAAGGCTTGGCGGTGTGTCCAAAGTCACGCATCCCGGACGCCCGTCCCGGCTCGCCCCCGGGCCCGGCTACGCCGCGTTGACGAGCGTGATCTCACTGCGGCGGCCGAAGACACAGGGCGCGCCGGCCACCGGCTCGAACCCCTCGGGCGCCGGCTCTCCGGCTCCGAGCATCAGCCGTCCGCCGGGCGCCACCGCCTTTTCGAGCCGCTCCAGTGTCGCCGCGCGGGCGTCCGGGGCGAAGGACGAAACCACATTGCGACAGAGGATCAGGTCATAGCCCCTGTCCACCTGGAAGGGGTCGATCAGATTGAGCCGCATCCAGCGCACGCGCTGGCGCAGGGCGGCCGAGACGCGCCAGGCGTCTTCGAGTTCATCGAAATGGCGCAGGAGGCGGCGAATCGGCAGTCCGCGCTGGACCTCGAAATGGGTGTAGACGCCGGACTGGGCCTTCTCCAGCGCGGCGGTGCTGATATCGGAGGCCAGGATCTCGACCGGCGGCAACGGCGGCGCGGCCTCATCGATCGCCATGGCCAGCGAATAGGCCTCCTGCCCCTGGCCGCAGCCGGCGCTCCACACCCTGAGCCCCTCGGGCCGGTCGGCGGCGAGGGCCCGAAGCACGACCTCGGCGAGCGCGCCGAACGCCGGGCGGTCGCGGAAGAAGGATGTCTCCTGCACGGTCATCGCCTCGACCACCGCGCGCGCCAGGGCGCCGGACGGCTGCTGCTTGACCTGCTCGATCACCTCCGACACCGACGCCAGGCCTTCGCGCCGCGCGATCGGCGCCAGACGCGTCTCGACGAAGAAGCCGCGCTCGCCGGTCAGCATCAGGCCCGAGCGGGCCCGCACCAGGGCGCAGAGGAAGTCGAGGTCCGGCCCGTTCACAGCAGCCCCGCCTCGCCGAACTTGGCCACCACGATCTCGCCGTCGAACGGCTTCATGATGTACTCGTCGGCGCCCGCGTCCAGCGCCTCGCGGATGCGAGCGGCCTTGTTCTCGGCGCTGCAGAACACCACCGCGGGCTCGTCGCCGCCCGGCTCCTGGCGCAGACGCTTGAGGAACTCCAGTCCATCCATCATCGGCATATGCCAGTCGAGCAGCACCGCATCGGGCATCGCGCCGCGGCAGACGGTCAGGGCGTCGGCCCCGTCCACCGCCTCGATGATCTCGAAGTCGAGGCTTTCCAAAATGCGGCGGGCGACCTTACGGACCACACGGCTGTCATCGACGACGAGGCAGGTCTTCACTCAGCGATCCCCTCGCATGGTCTTCGGTTCGGATGGTAGAACCCGGCCGGCGCATGATGGGAGGTCGCGGTTAAGGAGCCGTTTGAACGCTCGAAATAGTCGAGGCGATTTCGAGACGGGGTTAACCGGCGATCAGGCCGGACAGCGCGCACGGAGGATCACGCGCCCCTCCCCGGTCACCGCGTCGACGCGTCCGCCGGCGGCCTTCAGCAAGGCGTGCAGGTAGTAGGCCTGCACCCAGTAGCCGCCGAGGCCTTCGGTCAGGGCCTCGCCGCGCAGGCCTTGCTGCGTCTCGGCGCGAAGCCGCGCGCGCGGGCTGGTCGCCTCCATGGACATCAGGATATCGGGACCTTCGCGGTGAGCCGACGCCCGCACGACGCCCCCGGTCGGCACCGCGTCGCCGCCGATCTGGGCGAGGTTGAGGATGGCCCGCGCCGCCGGTTTGTTGAACACCGGCAGCTCGACGGCCCAGTCGAGCTGGGCCCGGACATAGCCGAAGACGCTCTCGGCCAGCCGGTGCAGATCCTCGGCCGCGAAATCCTCGGCGGTATTGGAGGCGCCGAAGGCCACGCGCGAGAAGGTGACCAGGGCCACCGTCTTCTGCGCGGACGCCTTGATCAGGTTCATGGCGTCCGCGCGCATGTCGGCCATCGCGGGATCCTCGAGCAGGTCGAAGCCCGAGATGATGGCGGACGCGGGCGCGATCAGGTCATGACACAGCCGGCCGGCCAGCTGGGCGGCGAGCTCGGGCGCGCTCACGGCCTGCTCCGCCGCCGGCTCCAGACCCAGAACCTTCGACCATTCGCCTTCGCCCGAACCCCGGGCGGCTTGGGGGTAAGGATCGCTCAGGGTCGTCTCCTCGACGCAGACACGTGACGCCGGATATGGCTAATCCCGCCTGCGGTATGCGACAAGGGCGCATGGCGCAGGATCACACCATCGACACCTTTCTCGAGCCTGGCGTGCTCGTCCTTCATCCGGAGCAGCCGGGCTGGGGCGTGGGCCAGGTGCAGTCGGTGGACGGGCCGCGGGTGACCGTCACCTTCGAGGACGCCGGCAAGCAGGTGCTCGACGGCCGCGAGGTCCGACTGACCTATCTGGGCCCCGACCCCCGCGGGGACGGACAAGGGGTCTGATCCCGGAGGGCGGACAGGCCGTGTCAACGCCCCTGATCATCGTCATAGCCGCGTCGGGAGGAATAGAAGGCCAGTCCCATCAGGCCGAAGCCGAGGGCCAGGCTGAGGACCACGCCGAGCCCCAGGGCCACATAGCCGTGCACGCTGATAGGCGCGTTGCCCGACATGCGCCACGCCGTCGCGAACCCCCAGACCGCGAACGCGAGCAGCGCCGCGAGCGCCAGCGTCAACAACCAGAATCCCCATCCCATCCCCAGGCGTTTTTTCATGATGGGGCCTCCCGGCGCCGGCCCGGAGGCCGTCTGTACTCCCGCCTATGTCGGTGCTCGCGCACGCCGTCGCAACCGAAGATCGGCGACGGCAGCCAAAAACCGCGGCCGATCGCCGCGAAACGGCTTGGTCAACCCCGCTTAACCTAATTCTTTCTTGCCCTTACCGACGTCACTCGGCATGGTCGGCTGATCGGGACTCGACGCCGACGGGGAACGCGCCCGACTGTCGAAGTCTCTTCGCCTGTCCAGTTCCAGCGTTTCGGGGCCGCTCGGCCGCCTCGGACCGCACATCCCACAGGGACCGATGTCCAACTTCGATCCGCGCCGCTCGTTCGATCCTCGTGAGACGCCGTCGCGGGCGCCTCCCCTGGTCGCCGGCGCCGTCGCTGTTCTCGGCGCCGCCGCCGCGGGCGTCGGACTGTCGCTCCTGCTCTCGCCTCAGGAGGCGGCCAGGCCGCATTCCAAGCTGCTGACGCCGCTGCAGGCCAAGGCCCTCGAACACCAGGCCTTCGCCTCGGCCGAGACCCGGCCCGGCCTGGCCGCGCCGGTGTCGATGCCGGTGAAGGTGCAGTCGGGCGAGACCCTGCAGGCCGCGGTGGAGCGCACCGGGGTCACCGCCGACGAAGCCAAGAGCGTGGTGCAGACGCTCGCCAGCGCCATCGACACCATCCACATCAAGGCGGGCCTGGCGTTCCAGGCGGTCGTCGCCGCGCCGCGGGACCATCGCGGACCGATCCGCCTGATCGGCCTGTCCATGAAGACCGGCCCGGCGAGCGCCGTGACCCTCTCGCGCACCTTCGACGGCGCGCTGAAGCTGCGGGAGCTCGAGGAGAAGGTCCGTGACGAGACCACGGTGGCCGCCGGCCACATGTCGGGATCGCTGTACGAAAGCGCGCTGAAGGCCGGGGCGGACAGCCGCATGGTCGCCGAAGCGGTGAAGCTGTTCAGCCATAAGATCGACTTCGCGCGGGACATCCATCCGAGCGACGAATTCAAGCTGGTGTTCGACCGCAAGGTCACCGAATCGGGTCGCACGGTGGAGACCGGCGATCTGCTCTACGCCGAACTCGGCGCCAAGGGTCAGACCACGCGGTTCTACCGCTTCGACAACGACGGACACGTCGACTACTTCGACGAACTCGGCAAGAACATCAAAGGGTTCCTCCTGCGCACCCCGCTCGACGGGGCCCGGGTGACGTCGAGCTTCGGCATGCGGCTGCACCCGCTGCTGGGCTATACCCGGATGCACGCGGGCATCGACTTCGGCGCTCCGACCGGCACGCCGGTGTTCGCCGCCGGCGCCGGCGTCGTCAAGGAAGAGCGCTGGGCCGGCGGTTACGGTCACTGGCTGAAGATCGAACACCAGGGCGGCTGGGCCACCGGCTACGGTCACCTGTCGCGCTATGCTTCGGGCCTGCGCGTCGGCGAGCATGTGGCCCAGGGCCAGGTGGTGGCGTTCGTCGGCTCGACCGGCATGTCCACCGGACCCCACCTTCACTACGAGGTGATGAAGGGCGGCGAGAAGTTGAACCCGACCAGCGCCAAGGTGCCGCAGGGCGTGATCCTGGGCGGACGCGAGCTCCTCGCCTTCCGGAGCCAGAAGGCCAGAGTCGACTCCCTGCTGAACAAGGCCGGCGGCGAGCGCCCGCCCGCCCCCACCGACCTGGCCGCCCTCTCCCTGCGCGGCCGCGAAAGCCTCGGCGGCGGGTCCAAGGGACGCTAGAGCAAACCGCCCTTAAACGGAATCGTTTAAGGGCGGATGGCTGGCTCTGGAGTCTGAAGTTTAGAGCGCCGCCGGAGTGAAAGCCGGTTCCCACCTTTTATGCGGCGCTCTGGGGCTTTGCCTTGACGCCGTTTCGATCCGGAAGCGCAGCGCCGGCGTATCGGAGCGAGCTCTAATGGCCCTGGAACAGGGACAGGATGATCGACGGGGCCTGATTGGCGATCGACAGCGACTGGGCGCCGAGTTGCTGCTGGACCTGAAGCGCCGTCAGTCGGGCGCTCTCGGCCGCCGTGTCCGCATCGACCAAGCCGCCGACACCCACCGTCAGGGCGTCCGAAAGCGTGGTGACGAAGCTCGAATGGGCGGCGAGCTGGCTGCTCTGGGCGCCGAGGCTGGCCAGGGCGGCGTTCACATTGGCCACCGAACCCTCCACCAGGCTCAGCACGGCGCTCGCGTGCGTGGTGGTGGAGATGTCGGCCGTGGACGGCACCGTGAGGGTCGAGCCGCCGAGGCTGAGATTGAGGCCCGTCAGGGTGATGGTGGAGGTGGCGTTCGCGTTGGCCATGAAGCCGATGCCCGCGGTCGAGGTCCCGTCGAGCAGATTGGCGCCGCCGAAGCTGGCGGCGGAGATCGTCTGCTGGATCTGCTTGAGCGTCGACTGAAAGTTGGAGTTGAGAGCGGAGAGGCTCGCCGTGCTCAGCGACGCTTCCGTCGCGCTGAGCGCTTCGCTCTTAAGGGTGTTGAGGAGGTCGGACACCGTCTGTCCGGCCGAAATGGCCACGTCCGAAATCGACTGGGCCCGGTTCAGCCCGTCGCTCACCGCGGACAGGGCCTGGATATCGGTGCGCTGCGACTGGGCGATCGCATAGACCGAGGGATTGTCCTTGGCTTTGGCGACCATCAGGCCGCTGGAGACCTGGGCGTTCACCGTCGCCAGATTGTCGGTGGTCTGGTTGAGCGCCGCAAGGGCCGCCAGGGCTGCGGAGTTCGTGTTTACGTTCAACGTCATGCGTGTTTCTTACCCTCCCGTGCGGCCGTTCTCGGCGCGGGATGAAGAGCGCATGCGGAAACGCGCCACCCCATCAAGGATGACGTTAACCATAAGATGGTGTGCAGACCGTTAACCATGAACGCGGTCTAACACGGACTGGCGAGGGCCTCAGGCCTTCGCGTTGATCACCTGCCCCGCGGTGTAATCGGGGCTTTCGCTCAGCTTCGCCGCCCGCTCCAGGGGCAGCTCCATCACCAGTTCACCCGTGGCTCGGTCGAACAGCTTGTAGGTATAGCTGGCGCCGTTTTCGGTGGGCTCCACCACGAGGCGAAGGGGTTGGTCCGTCGTCGCGGCCTGGGGCGGGGTCGCCGCCTTGGGCGGGACATCGGCGGCCGGGGCGGCGGGACTGTCCCCGCCTCCGCGGCGGTCGGCGGTGGTCGACGGTGAGCTTACTACGGTCTTTACCGGATCTATCATCTCCACATTCACCGGGCGGCGAGGCCCGGAGCCTCTTCTGGTCCGAAAGCGGCGCGCGGGATGAAACCCCGCGCGCCGTCCGAAAGCGATCGCGCCTGTTAGTGGAACAGGCTGAGCAAGGAGCTCGAGGACGAGTTGGCGATCGACAGCGCCTGGACCCCGAGCTGCTGCTTGGTCTGCAGTGCGGTCAGGTTGGCGCTTTCCTTGGCCACGTCCGCGTCCACCAGGTTGCCGACACCCGTGGTCAGGGAGTCCTGCAGCGAGCTGACGAAGGACAGCTGGGTCGTGAGCGCGTTGACGCCGGTGCCGAGCTTGGCCACGGCGGCGTTGACGTTGGTGATCGACGCGTTCACCAGCGCGAGCTGGGCCGAGGCGGTCGCATTGGTGGAGAAGGTCGCCGCCGCCGTGATCGTCACGTTGGTGCCGCCGAGCGCGAGGCTCGTCGCCGCCACCGTCAGCTTGGACGAACCGGACGCATTGGCCAGCGCCATGATGGCGGTGCCCCCGGTCTTGACCATGTTGACGCCGTTGAAGGAGGCATTGGTCACGATCGTTTTGATCTGGTTCCGCAGAGCGGTGTAGTCGTTGGCGAGGGCGTTAATGCTGGTGGTGCCGAGCGAGGTGTCGGTCGCCGCCAGGGCCTTGGACTTCATCTGGTTCAGCAGGTCGGAGATCGACTGGCCGGCGGACACCGCCACGTCCACGGTCGAGACGGCGCGATTCAGCGAATCCTTGACCGTGTCGAGCGAGGAGATGTCGGAGCGCGAATTCTGGGCGATGGCCCAGATGGCGCCGTTGTCGGTGGCCCCGGAGATCTTGAGGCCGGTCGAGATCGAGTTCTGGGTCTTCTGCAGCGAAGTCGAGGTGTTGTTCAGGTTCTGCAGCGCGAGCAGGGACGCGCCGTTCGTGTTGATGCTGAAAGACATTTGGTACTGGTCCTATTCTCAGGTGACCGATCGCATTTTGCGAGCGGGGGCTTTCTGCCCACCTCCTGAGAAGCAATTGCCGGGCCACCGGCAAAATCTGCCATATATTTGAAAATAAAGGAATTAATGTCCTGGAAACCAGGCAGAAAAGGTCATCTTGGAAGGATCGATCGGCAATAGCTGCCGCATCACCCGGCGATTATTGCCGGGCGGGAAAGGAGCGCTGGACGGGAGGCCCCCTCCCGTCCAGCTATCGACTTAGTGCCCCTGGAACAGGCTGAGCAGGTACTGCGGTCCTTGGTTCGCGATCGAGAGCGCCTGGACACCGAGCGACTGCTTTGTCTGCAGGGCGGTGAGGTTGGCGCTTTCCTTAGCGACGTCCGCATCGACCAGATTGCCGACACCGGTAGTCATGGTGTCCTGAAGCTGGCTGATGAAGGACAGTTCGGTCCCGATCGAGTTGGAGCCCGTACCGAGCTTGGCCACGGCGGCGTTGACGTTGGTGATCGAAGACGACACCAGAGCCAATTGGACCGACGCTGTGGCGTTGGTGCTGAAGGTTCCCGAGGCCGTGATGGTGACAGTGCCGCCACCCAGACCAAGATTCACTCCCGCAACCGTCAGCCGGTTCGTACCTGAGGCGTTCGCCAGCGCATATATGTTCGTCCCGCCAGTCTTGATCATGTTCGCGCCATTGAAGCTGGCGGTGGACACGATCTTGGCGATCTGATTGCGCAGGGCCACGAAGTCGTTGTTGAGGGCCTGGATGCTGGTGGTGGCGAGCGAGGTGTCGGTCGCCGCCAGCGCCTTGGCCTTCATCTGATTCAACAGGTCAGAAATCGACTGGCCTGCCGAAACTGCTACATCTATGGTCGACTGGGCCCGGTTGAGACTGTCCTTAACCTGGTCCAACGCCAAGATGTCTGAACGTCCGTTCTGGGCGATAGCCCAGATGGCGCCGTTGTCCTTAGCGCTAGAAACCTTCAGCCCGGTGCTGACTTGGTTTTGCGTCTTGTTCAACTCGACCGCCGTGGCGTTCAGATTTTGGAGCGCCAGAAGTGCGCTCGCGTTAGTGTTGATAGAAGTCGTCATGATAGGCCTTCCGTTCTGGACTATGACGGCGGCTGGCGCCGATCGGCTTTTCTGCCTGCCATGCACGTCGCAAACGCCGGACCACACGGACGGCCGGTAACAATCTGTTTTCTTTGGTCTATTTTTGAGCCCGACGGGGGCGCTACCCCGATTGCCGGAGCAGAATTGCCGGGGCGGGCCAAAACTGCCGGGCCGGGAGCTCGGCGCCCGCTCCCGCGGCGCGCCGCCAGGACGGGGCTCGGCGGCGAATTCACGTCGCCGGCGACGCGGCGGCCGTGCAAAAGGCGAATCCCTGCCTGCACCTCAGGGACGCATCGATTGCGGAGGATTAGGGCCGATGACCTCGCCGACAAGGCGGCTGCGGCGGTGAGCCAGATAGGGCCCCCTTCACAGGCTTAGCTGAAGAGGAGCCTGTTTCGTCGGAACCATTCCCAGGCGCCGTCTACGCCGGACTCGTTCCGGCGATCCGGACGTCCAGCCGCGGCGCGCTCCCGGATGCCCGACATGGGGCCAGGCATGACGTTCTGAGATGGCGACGCGTTGGAGATCTACGACCCTACGCAACACGCTCCAACGCTGAGGTGACCCAAAGCGCGCGGTTCAGGCGGCTTGGGTCGTTTGCGGCTGGGGGCTGAGCCCCTGCATGATCAGGCGGTTCACGTCGATCAGAGGCCCGAACTCCTCCTCGCGCCGCATGACGGCCGAGGAGTGACGGGTCACCCACAGGCTCAGCGACAGGATCGACGCCCGCAGCTTCGGCGGCAGCCCATTGTTGTCGTGGGCGCAGTCCATCGCCAGCTGGGTCCACAGACGCCGGTTCCAGTCGAGCGCCTTGATCCGGGTGGAGAAATCCAACACGTCGGCCTCCGAAGCGGCGATCAGCGCGCGCGTCACCTCGCCGAACAGGCGATATTCGGTTTCACGCGGGCTCTCAGCCCGCTGCGACGCCTGCTGGTAGGCTTGAAACGACATGCCTCCCGATCCTCTCGTCTTCGTACTCGATCAGCCTGCGGCAGATCATCAGGGCCTTGTAGTATTCGCGCGAAAGGACGTGTTTCGACACGTTCACGCAGTCAGCAAGGACGTCCGGATTGCGGATCACCCCCATGAATTCACCCATGCGCCGGACGAATTCGTCGTAGCAACGGGCGGCGCCCGCCTCGTCGAGATACATCATCATCACCGGGAAATAGACCCGGCGCGCCGGCGAGTCGGCCTCCTCCGCCTGCATAATGTCCTTCTCGCGCAGGACGCTGGCCTTGTTCTGCAGCACCAGGACACCCCGGCGATCACCATTTTGGACCACCGCGCCGTTGAGCACGAATTTCTCGTGCGGCTTCAGCGACAATTTCAGCGGCATGGAAGCTCCTTCTGGGCTCCGCAGACGCGGCGGGCGACCGTTTCGCCTTACCTCGTCCGCACTGAAACGAAGCTAAACAAACGTAGTTAACGGGGTCTTGCGCTCGAAGCGGACGATGTGGCCGATTGACCGGCGCGGGCGCTACGGCGCCAGCCTGGATCGTTGGTTAATGGCGCGGTAACCATGATCGCGCCTGATCGGGCCTGCCCGTCAGCCTCCTGTGCGCGAGTCGCCCATGCCCTTTCAGTCCTCCGCGCCGAAGACGGCCCCCTTTCCGGCGTCCCAGACCGCGGACGCGGATGCGCGCGCCCTGCCCGCGACCGCCAGGCTGGCCCTGGGACCGCTCGGCGACTCCGCCTCCCCCGCCGCCCTCGAGCGGCTCAGCAAGGCCCTGGCCGATCTGGCCGCGCTCCGGCGCGAGATCGCCATCCCGATCCTGCACGAGGCGGTCGCCGCCATGCACGCCGACCGGCATATGGAAGGGGCCGAACTTTGCCTGAAGGCCCTGGCGATCGACGACCGCATCGGCGTCGCCTGGCATATCCTGGCCATCTGCCGGGAGAAGGCCAACGATTTCACCACCGCCCTCCGCTGCTATGACACGGCCCTGCAGCTGTCTCCGGACGAGCCGGAGATCGCCAACGACCTCGGCCGCCTGGCCATCCAGATGGGTTTCAAGGAGCTGGCCGAAAAGCTGTTCCTGGCCTACCTGGAGAAGGTTCCCAACTCGGTGCCGGGGGCCAACAACCTGGCCTGCGCCCAGCGCGACCTGCTGCGCTTCGACGACGCGATCGACACCATCCGTCAGGCGATCAACGCCAATCCCGAGTCGGCGCTGCTGTGGAACACCCTGGCCAGCATTCTCGCCGAGCGCGGCGATGTGGCGCAGTCGGTCCAGTTCTTCGACGAAGCCCTGAGGCTCAAGCCCGACTTCAACAGCTGCCGCTACAATCGCGGGGGCGCCCGGATGTCGCTCGGTGATCCGGTGGGCGCCCTGGCCGACTGCGAGGCGGCCTTGCCGGGCGTGGCGCTCGAGAGCGAACGGGCGATGATGAATCTGGCGCGCTCGACCATGCTGCTGTCGGCGGGTCGGGTGGCCGAGGGTTGGGACGCCTACGAAGCCCGCTTCGATCCGCACTACATCGACGTCACCCACTTCATGATCGACCGGCCGCAATGGACGCCCGACAGCGACCTTCGCGGCAAGCATCTGCTGCTGATGGGCGAGCAGGGCCTCGGCGACGAAATCCTGTTCGCCAACATCGTGCCCGATCTGCTCGACGCCGTGGGGCCGGAAGGAACGCTGACCCTGGCGGTCGAGCACCGGCTGGTCCCGCTGTTCGCGCGCTCCTTCCCCGCCGCCGTGGTCGGGCCGCACGGGACGCTGAGAGTGGATCATCACACCGTCCGCGCGCCGCGGTTCATGGACGCGGAGGCGATGGAGACGGTGGATCTCTGGGCGCCGATGGCCTCGCCGCTGCGGCGGTTCCGCCGCAACCTCGGCGATTTTCCCGACCGTCGCGCCGGCTTTCTCACGCCGGATCCCGCCCGGGTGGCCTTCTGGCGCGCCGAGCTCGCCGCGCTGGGCCCGGCGCCCAAGGTCGGGGTGATCTGGAAGAGCCTGGTGATGGAGTCGGCCAGGGTCCGCTTCTACTCGCCGTTCGACCGCTGGGCGCCCGTACTGCAGACGCCCGGCGCGGTCATGGTCAATCTGCAATACGGCGAGAGCGGCGAGGAGATCGCCCGCGCCCGCGCCGAGCTCGGCGTCGAACTCTGGACCCCGCCCGGGATCGATCTCAAGAACGACCTCGACGATCTGACGGCGCTGTGCGCGGCGCTGGACGTGGTGATCGGCCCGGCGACGGCCACCACCAACCTGGCGGCGGCCGGCGGCGCCGCGCTGTGGCTCATTTCGACCCCCGGCGCCTGGCCTCGCCTCGGCACCGATCGCTACCCCTGGTATCCGCAGGCCCGGCTGTTCACGCCGCGCGAGCACAACGCCTGGGAACCGCTGATGGCCGACATCGGCGCCGCGCTCGCCGAGGCGATCACGAAGCACAGCTTTTCCGGAACGTAGCCGCGCCGCTGGTGTTTTACCTGCACAGCCGCGGAGGGGCCGCGGCGGCGGAGGATTACCGATGCCCGACAATTCAACGGCCGACCAACCTGAGTTCGACGCCGGAGATCCGGATTTCGACGGACAGGACATGGCGGAGACCTTCGACGAGGACAACCTCGACAGCGACAGCCAGCGGTTCGCCCGCGGCGACGACGAAATGAACGCGGACGAACTGCCGGACGTGTTCGACGCCACCCGGCGGGTCGGCGACGACAGCGACGACGATGCGCTGATCGGCGAGGACATGGACGACGCGGACATCGTCGAACTGGCCGCCGACAGCGACGAGGATGACGAGGACGCCGAAGACGATCCGTACCGCGCGCTTTCGGCCGACGCCCTCGACGACGAGGACGACGACGAACTCGACCTCGACGATGAGGAGATGAACCTCGACGAGGACGTGGCGCGGCTCAGCCCCGATGAGGTGGAGCTCGAGGACGCCGGCGACCTCAACAATCGCCAGGGGGCGGCCGGCAGCGCCCGCCGCTTCGAATCCGCGCGCCTATCGGACGAAGAGATCGAGCGTCTCGGGTACGGCGCGGCAGGGCAGACTCCGGCCGATGACGCCGGCCCGACCGAGCCCCGCAGTTTCGATCCCGGCGCCGACCGCACGGACGAGGAGAACGCCATCCACGCCCGGCAGGACGCCCTGCTCGACCAGGGCGTCGAAGAGACCTTCCCCGCCTCGGACCCCGTTTCGGTCAAGCACATCACCTGACATCTGGCTCTGTTCGTAGAACCGGTACGTCATGACGCTTGCCTTGCCGCCGCCGCTCTTTAGTTTACGGCGATAAGGTATCCGCCGCGCCGTCAGGAGAGCCCTGCGCCATGACCAAGACCCGCTTCGAGGGCACTGAAGACTACGTCGCGACCGACGACCTGAAGGTGGCCGTCAACGCCGCCATCGCGCTGGAACGCCCTCTGCTGGTCAAGGGCGAGCCGGGCACCGGCAAGACAGTGCTGGCCTACGAGATCGCCCGGGCGCTCGATGCGCCCCTGATCACCTGGCACATCAAGTCGACCACCAAGGCCCAGCAGGGCCTCTACGAATACGACGCGGTCACGCGGCTGCGCGACAGCCAGCTCGGCGAGGAGCGGGTCAAGGACGTCCGCAACTATCTGAAGAAGGGCAAGATGTGGGAGGCGTTCGAAAGCCCCAACCGCCCCATCCTGCTCATCGACGAGATCGACAAGGCCGACATCGAATTCCCCAACGACCTCCTGCAGGAGCTCGATCGGATGGAGTTCTACGTCTACGAGACCGACGAGACGATCAAGGCGGCGGTGCGGCCGCTGGTGCTGATCACCTCCAACAACGAGAAGGAGTTGCCCGACGCCTTCCTGCGCCGCTGCTTCTTCCACTACATCAAGTTTCCCGAGCCGGAGACGATGCAGGCCATCGTCGACGTGCACTTCCCCGGCATCAAGCAGAAGCTGGTCGGCGAGGCGCTTCGCATCTTCTACGACATGCGCAAGGTGCCGGGCCTGAAGAAGAAGCCGTCCACCTCCGAGCTGCTCGACTGGCTGAAGCTGCTGCTGGTCGAGGACATCGACGAGAGCGTCCTGCGCGAGCGCGATCCGTCCAAGCTGATTCCGCCGTTGCACGGCGCCCTGCTCAAGAACGAGCAGGACGTGCATCTGTTCGAACGCCTGGCCTTCCTGGCCCGCCGCGAGGGCGCGAGACCGGGACAGTAGTCGCCGTTACCGCGATTTCACTGGACCGGTACGCTCTCCGGAGCCAGCCTGGGGCCCAATCGAGCGCTGGGCTGGCGCGGAAGGATCTGGACCGATGAAAGCAGCTACCCTGGGCGCCCTCGCCGTTTCGGCCCTGGCGATCGCCGCCTGTCACCCAAAGCCGCTGAAGCACGCGGACTTCGGCAATGTATCGATCGGCTCCTCCGCGTCGAGCCATGACGAGGACGACGAAGCCCCGCCGCTGAAGACCCTCGCGGCGCTCGACTGCCCGGAAAGCGAAGGCGACCTCAACCGCACGGCCCAGGCCAGCGACGGCAAGAGCTGCGACTACGCCGGGCCCGGCGACGAGACTGTGCACCTGAGCCTGGTGGCGCTCGACGGCCGCTCGGTGCTGGATACCGTGGCGCCGCTCAAGGCCGAACTGGACGGCCTCGTCCACGTGACCGCGGGGGGCGGTCCGGTGTCGGTGGAGGCGTCCAAGGGCGAAAACGGCGACCACGCCAAGGTCGACCTGCCGTTCATTCACGTCGACGCCAACGGCGACAGCGCCAAGGTCAAGCTGTTCGGCTTCAACATCGACGCCAAGGGCGATCACGCGACGATCAAGGGCGGCCCCGGCATGAAGAACACCGTGGTCCATGCCGGTCCCGGCGGCGCTCAGGTGGTGGCCGAGGACGTCGGCAAGTCGAACGCCTCCCTGGTCTACATCCTGGCCGGCGACACGCCCGGGCCGTCCGGCTATCGCGCGGTCGGCTATGTGGCGCGCGGCCCGGTGACGGGCCCCCTGGTGGTCGGCGAATTCAAGAGCCGCGCCGAACACCACAACGACGGCCACAACGACGTGGACCGTCTGGTCGAGCACAATGTGAAGGGGTGAGATCCGCCTCGCAGGCGCGTCAGATCGACGAATTTCTAAACGCAAATATGGGTCGTCATTCTCGGGCGTGACGCAGCGAAGCGGAGTGAAGACCCGAGACCCCAGCAGCGCTCGCGCCGACCGCCGCGTCTACGTCGAGGGCGGTGCGGCTGGGTTCTCGGGTCTGCGGCCGATCGCTTCGCGACCAACCTCCGCCCGAGCATGACTCCATGATTTAGCGCGGAAACCGTGCCGACCCTACTCCGCCGATCCTACTCCGCCGGCGCGACCTCGGTGACCTTGTAGGTGAGGAGCCGACCGTCCTCGTCGGTGATCGAGACGTATTCGCCGACGGCGAACCGGTGCTGCGCGAGGCGGTAGAGCGGCTCCTCGTTCTCCACCTCGTCGCCGAAGTCGAAGAACCAGCGTTCGCCGCGCCGGCCGAGCTTGCCCTCCAGAACGTCTTCGTCGGGGGCGAAATGGCGCACCGGCGCCCCGCCCTTCAGGGCCTTGAGCGCCGCCTCGTCGATCTTGCCGTCGTCGGTCAGCGGCGCGGTCAGGGTATAGCCGCGGTGGTCGTCTCCGTCCGCGAACTCCGTGCCGGGATTGCGGGCGAGACGCATGACGATGCGGGAAAGAGACATCAGACTGAACACTCCAAGAGAGCACGTGCCGAAACGCGAAAGGCGGTTTTCGGATCAAACGCGCGGTTGCACAAGGCTCCAGGCCACGCCGGGCGGCCTAGTGGGTCAGGAACAGGGATGGGCCGTCGTCGGCCTGCATCAAATGCTTGGTGGTGCCGCCAAAGATGAACTGCTGGAAGCGGGGGTGGCCGAAGGCGCCGGCCACCAGCAGCCGGGCGCCCACGCTGCGACAGGCGGCCAGCAACATCGGACCGGGCTCGCCGGTCTGACCGAGGGTCTCCACCTCGGCGACGACGCCGCGCTGGGCGAACAGGTCCTTCATGCGCGCCGGATCGAACTCCCTGGGCGTCGCCTGGGTCGCGGCCAGGATCACCACCCGCTTGGCCTTGGCCAGCCAGGGCGAAGCGATCCGCGCCGACCGCGTCGCCTCCCGTCCGCCGTCCCAGGCCACCGCGACGGTGTCGTCGAGGGACGGGGCGCCCCGCGCGATCAGCACCGGCCGCCGCTCCTCCATCAGCACCTGCTGGAAGGCTTCGACCAGCGGACCGCGGCCGCGCGGCGCGTCGGCCCCGAACACCACCACATCCGAGAGCCTCGCCTCCATCGCCAGCTCCGACGCCACCGGCGAGCCCAGGGTGACGAACCGGCCGTGCGCGTAGTCCAGACTGTCGAAGTGGGCCCTGGCCCTCCGCTCGGCCTCCATCGTGGCCTGTTTCAGCGTGTCGAGCGCGGCGACCTGCACCCCGCCCATGAAGCCTTCGCCCATCCACGGCATCAGTTCCGCCGCATCCGCGGGCGCGAACACCGCCGCCAGCTCGGCCTCGAACGGGACAGCCAGCGCCCTGGCGGCCGAGAGGGCCTCGCCATCGGCCGCGGCGCCCGACAGCGGCGCCATGATCCTCGCCCAACTCATCCGTTCGCCTCCTCGCCGCCGGTCGTTTGCGTTGTCCGGGCGTTGATCTTCGACCCGCGATGAGCGAGTTGCAAAGACATAGATCAAGGGAACGACTGAGTGGGCAAAGGGCTGCACGGCAAAGGTCGGATGGACAAGGGACCGCCCCGCGCCTGGCAGCGCATGCTGTCGGGCCGCAGGCTCGACCTGCTCGACCCCTCCCCGCTCGACATCGAGGTCGAGGACATCGCCCACGGACTGGCGCGCGTCGCGCGCTGGAACGGCCAGACGGTCGGTGAGCACGCCTTCTCGGTCGCCCAGCACAGCGTGGTGGTGGAGGAGATCGCCGCCCACATCCGCCCCGGGCTGGAGCCGCGCTGGCGCCTCGCCGCCCTGCTGCACGACGCGGCCGAATACGTGATCGGCGACATGATCTCGCCGTTCAAGGCGGCGCTCGGCTACGACTACAAGGCCTTCGAGGCCCGGCTGGAGCGGGCCATCCACATCCGCTTCGGCCTGCCGCCGGAAACGCCCGAGGACATCAAGGCGCTGATCAAACAGGCCGACCGCGCCTGCGCCTTCTTCGAAGCGGTGCAGCTGGCCGGCTTCTCCACCGACGAGGCTGTGGGGTTCTTCGGCCGCCCGCCCAAGGGCTACGCCCTGCTCATCGATCCCCTCGCCCCCGCCCAGGCGCAGGCCCGCTATCTGCAGCGGTTCCACACCCTGTCGGAAGCCACCGGCGGGGAGCCGCACGCCCTGGCGTTCGACACCGAGTGAGCCGGTGAGCGCGCCCCCGCCGGTCGTCATAGGCCTGTCGGCCGTGGTCGCGGCCATGCGCGGCGGCGAACTCGAGGTGCTGACCGTGCGGCCCGAGGACGTACGCACCCACCGCGCGTCGGATCTGCGCGGCCTGCCGTTCGGTCCGTTCGATCCGGAGGGCCACCGCACCTTCGAGCTCGCCCTGCGCGCCTTCGTCACCGCCCAGACCGGCTTCCGGCTCGGCTATGTGGAGCAGCTCTACACCTTCGGCGATCTCGGACGCGACGCGCCGCTGGCCGACGTCGGGGCGATGGAGGCGGAGGACGGGGCGCGGATGATCTCGATCGGCTATCTGGCCCTGACGCCGCAGGCGGCGGACGGCAGCGGCGCGGCGGCCTGGCGGCCGTGGACCCGCTACTTCCCGTGGGAGGACTGGCGGCGCGGCAGGCCCGCGGTCATCGAGGGCGAGATCGCCCCGGCGCTGAAGGCCTGGGCCGGCGGCGATCCCGAACGGATCGGCCGCGCCCGCGGCCTGTTCGCCCTCGGCGGCGCGGGCCCGTGGAACGAGGAGCGGGTGCTGGAGCGCTATGAGCTGCTCTACGAGGCCGGCCTCGCCGCCGAGGCGGCGCGCGACCGGGGCCGGGCCCAGGGCGTCGACCTTCCCGAGCCCTCGCGGTTCGAGGACGTGTTCGGCCGGCCTATGGTGTCGGACCACCGGCGGATCCTGGCCACCGCCCTCGGCCGCCTGCGCGGCAAGCTGAAATACCGGCCGGTGGTGTTCGAACTGATGCCCGAGGCCTTCACCCTGCTCGAGCTGCAGCGGGCGGTGGAGGCGATCTCCGGCATGCGGCTGCACAAGCAGAATTTCCGGCGCATGATCGAGCGGACCGGTCTGGTCGAGGGCCTTGGCCGGCAGCGCGCCGAAACCGGCGGCCGCCCGGCCGAACTGTTCCGCTATCGCCGCGAGGCCCTCTCCGCCCGCCCGACCCTCGGCCTGTCGCTGCCGCTCGCGAGCGAAGGGTAAAACGCCGCGCCGACCGCGCGAAAGGGTCGGAACAATCACCGAACGAAACGCAAGCCCTGGCGTGGCCGGGCTCCCGGCCTACCATGCTTAGCGGTTAGTGATTCGTTCTCCCAGGCGCCTGCGCCGCGCAACCTCGACGTGCCAGCCTCGGCTTCAGGCCCCATGGCCTTGTCGTTGCGGGCGCCCTCGTGCCACCTTCGCAACAGTCGCTTTCGTCCCGTCCACCTTGCCAGCACGCGAGACACGATGATGCGCGCCGTCCTGATCGCCCTCGCCTTCTCCGCAGCCGCGCCGGTCGTCAAAGGAGCGCCCATGCCCGCCCCCATCGTCTTTTTCGACATCGCCGGTCCCGACGCGGCGAAGCAGACGGCGTTCTACCGCGACGTGTTCGGGTGGGAGAACGGCCCCGGCGGGACCCTGAGCGTCCCGGTGTCCGGACCGGCCCTCCCCGGCGCCCTGCGCCAGGACCCTGCCGGCAAGATCATCTATATCGGCGTCGACGACGTGACGGCCAGCCTCGCGCAGGTGGTCGCCCACGGCGGAAAGATCGTCCAGCCTCGCTTCGAGGTGAAGGGCGTGGTGGTGGTGGGCCTGTTCACCGATCCGGCCGGCAACGGCATGGGTCTGGTGGAGCTGCAGGGCGGCAAGCCCAAGATCCCCTGATCGACGATCGTCCGGCCCCGCGTCCGGACCGCCACAAATCTATGTCATGACGGATCGATCAATCGATCCTAAGACTGATCGTAAGGGGCGCGAGGTCGGCGCACAGCGGATAGAGCGCTCGCCGCGCCCCTGTTGGGGACGCACTTGCACCTGCCTCTTCGGCGCCGAGAGCTCTGGCGAATGCGTCACACCAAACCGTCGCCGGATGCGCCCCGAGCCGCGGACGACGGGGCGCGCGAGGCGCTGCTTCAGCACATTCTGGCCAGCCGGCATTTCCGCAAGTCGCCCCGGCTGAGGGATTTCCTGACCTATATCTGCGAACGCGCCTTCGCGAACCGGCTCGACGAGATTTCCGAACAGCAGATCGCCGTGCATGTCTTTGGTCGATCGCCCGACTATAATCCCGGCGACGACACCATCGTCCGATCCGCGGCGCGGCAGCTTCGGCAGAAGCTCGAACTCTACAGTCTGGGCGACGGGGCCGGGAGCGCCTGGCGCCTGTCGGTGCCCACGGGCAGCTATATCCCCGTTTTCGAACGAACCGGAGCCGTCACCGACGCCGCCCAGCCTGCCGCGGACCGGGACGGGCCGCCGTGGCGCGTCCCCCTCTGGCCCCTCGTCGCGCTGGGGGCCGCGGCGGCGGGCGGACTGCTGATCTGGGGCCTGCTGTTCGCGGCGGGGCCCGTCGATCCCCGCACGGTGTTCTGGCGGGCGGTCCTGGCGGCGAACCATCCAACCCTGCTCGTCTCCGGCGACAGCGGTCTGTCCATGACCATGAACATCACCCACCACACGGTCGATGTCCGCGAATACGCCGAGAAGAAACTCGAACCCCTGCCGCTGATCGACCCGGCCCTGCCCCCCGACAGCCCGGTGATCAACTTCGGAAAGCGGCGCTACACCAGCGTGGCCGACCTCGTCATGGCGGTGAAGACGACGGCGATGGCCGGAAGATTGTCACGGACCCTGGACGTCAGATTCGCGCGCGACGTCACCCCCGACGACCTGAAAGCGGGAAACGTGATCCTGGTCGGCGATCCCTGGGGCGATCCCTGGGTCGAGCTCTTCGCCAGACAGCTCAATTTCGAATTTCAGATCGACGCCGCCACCTCGACCCATCTGGTGGTCAACCATGCGCCCATGGCGCACGAGCAAGCCAGCTATCAGGTCTATCCGGCCGATCCACGGCACAGGAACTATGCGCTCATCGCCTTGACGGGCGGGCTGGGGCAGCAGGGCCGCGCCCTGCTGGTGGAAGGAACGACCGTGGCCGGCGTCGATACGGCGGTGGATTTCCTGTTCAACTCCACCAAGTTCTCGGATGTGCTGAAGAAGGCGGTGCACGGCGATACGATCGACGACTTCGAGGTCCTGCTCGAAACCGAAAACGTCGCGGCCAGCGCCGTGCAGTTCAAGATCATCGCTGTTCGCCTGCACCCTCCGGGCGCTTAGAGCAGGTCCGACGACCGGGTCCTATCGTTCGGAACCTGCGGCGGCGCGAGCGGCCGGGCCCTCAGGACGGGGCGCAAGGCGAGGCGCTCCCGAGAGGCCGGCGACGGCCGGAGGCGTGCGCAGATTCCGGTCGCCCAGGTAAAGGGCCAGCCTTTCGGGATAATCGGTCTGGATGATGGACACCCCGCCGCTCGTCATCCGCCCCCAGACATCGTCGGGTTTGCTGACCGCCACGGAGTCGCCGCCCCAGCCGCGGACGAAGCCCTCAAAGAGCGAGTTCAACCAGATCCTCGCGCCCTGCCGACGGGCCTCGCGGGCCATGGGCGGAAGCTGGTCCGGATCCATGTAGGGCAACTCGTAGCCGAGCGGGCGTCGCGCGCCCAAGGACTGGCGCCGCGCGACCGCCGCAAGGTCGGCGCCGGCGTCGTCGCTGGCGGACAGGATCGGCATGAAGCTCACCCGATCAAAGGGCGCGGCGCCGGACAGCGGCGGGCTGGCTATGCCGGCGACAGCCTTGACGATGACCCGACCCTCCGCGCCGAGCCGGACCACCGCGTCGACCACCGCCGGATAGCTCGCATCCTTGACGTCGAGGTTGAGGACGAGCCGGTCGCCCGCCGCCCGCAGGAGCTCCTCCAGCGTCATGATCCGCTGATCGGTGATCGCGATCGCCTTTCCGCCCTCGTCGTCACGCAGGTGAAGCTGCCTGAGCTGGGCGATGGTCAGGTCGCTGACGCGGCCATGGCCGTCGGTCGTGCGGTCCACCGTGGCGTCGTGGATGATGACGAGATTGCCGTCGCGGCTCTGGCGAACGTCCATCTCGACGATGTCGACCCCGAGCGACACGCAGCGCTCGAGGGCCAGGCGCGAGTTCTCCGGCGCGGTCGTCGCCAAGCCGTGTCCGGGAGCCGGGTTATGGCAGCCCCGGTGGGCGGCGATCAGCACCTCGCCGCCGGGATCGTGCAGTTCGCGCATCACGTCGGCGGCGCGGGTCGGCGGCGCGGCCTCGCTCACCCCCGGAACGGCGATCAGCAGAAGGAGCAGGGCCAAGCGGAGCATTGGGGTTTCCTTGAATGGAGAAGCATGGATCACCGGCTGTCGCCGGGTCTGACAGGCGCGGACGCGAGACCCGGCTCCCTCATTTCGGAACCCGCTCTAATAGTGAAACGCGACGCCCGCATAGTAGGCGCGTCCATTCTGGATCAGCGACAGATTGAGATTCTGGCTCGGGCCCTGAACCTTCTGCGGGGTCGCATCGGTGAAGTTCTTGGCCTGTATCCGAAAATCGATGTTGCGGGTGATCTGATAGCCGATCTGGGCGTCGAAGCTGTCGATCGCGCCATACCACTGGTCGTTCGCCGCGTTGTTGGTGTCGAAGCTGATCGGTTGCTTGCCGGTGTGATTGTACGAGACCTCCCAGTGGAAGCCTTTCCAATTGTAGAACAGGGCGGCGTTGGCGATCAGCTTCGCCGACTGCAGCAACTGCGGCAGCTTCCGAAACGACCCGTCGGCCATGCGGATGTTCGGGGCGCTGATATCGAGCACCGTGACGTTTCCGCGTCCGCCCAGCCCGCCGAGCAAGCCGGGCAGGAAGTCGAACCTCCGGTCGACCAGATTGAGCTCGACCCCCTTGATCGACGCCTTGCTGCCGTTCGCGGCCTGGGTGATCGAGAGCGTGACCGGAAGCGCATATCCCGGGATCGTCACGCCCTGCTCGGTGTTGGTGAGCGTCAGGATCTCGTTGCTGATGTCTTTATAGAAAACCGAAGCGGCGGCGAGCACGCCCGGCAGGGGATAATATTCCGCCGCCAGATCGTAGTTGGTCGCCTCGCGGGGCTTGAGGTTCGGATTGGCGATCTTCTCCGACGCCGTGCCGCCGCTCGCGGTCGTGGTCAGCGAGGCGGAGCTGTTCAGGGCCAGCGAGGCATAGTCGGCGCGCGCGAGATTTCGCGTTACCGCCGCCCGGAGCAGCAGGTTGTCCTCCACCTTGTAGGTCAGGTTCAGCGACGGCAGCAGCTTCCAATAGGTATTCGTCGTCGTGACCGCGGCGAAATTGGTCGTACTGTTGAACGGGACGGGAAGGAAGTTGTTGATCTTCTCTTGCGTGGACTCCTCGCGCAATCCCGCCAGCGCTTCGAAATGCTGATCGGCATAGCGCGCCTGCACATAGCCGGCGGCGATCTTCTCGTCGAGGGTGAAGTCGTTGACCTGGTTCGGCAAGGCGTCGCCCGTGCTGGCCGCATAGCCGGCCGGATGGGACGCGACATAGGCCTCGACGGCGGCGGGATCCTCCAACAGCAGGGTCTGACCCTGCCCGTCGTAGAGGGAGAGGGTCTGGCGGAGGGTGCCGATGGCGGCCAGGGTCGGCGCGGGCTTGACCGGTGTGAGCGTCGTCTGCTGGTAATCGTAGGTCTGCGACAGGTCGCGATAGGATGCGCCGAGCTTCAGGCCGAACCCCCTGTCCGCAGGATCGACGTTGTGTCGGAAATCGAGCCGGACCTGGGGCAGCGTCGAGCGGCTCCGGTCGGTCTCCAGCTGGTAGTTCCCCTGGGTGTAGGACGCGGGCGTCATGTAGGCCCCGCCGACCGGGTTGAGCAGCGGCGCCCCCGGGGCGTTGAGATCGAAGGTGGTCGCGAAATCCGCCGAGGTGGCGGTCGAGAAGGGCGCGTCGAGGCCGTCCTGGCGATAGCTGCCCGCGCCATAGTTGACGTTCAGGTCGAGGTGGGTCTTCGGGTCGAAGTCCGCGCCGATCCGCAGGTCGACGTACTCCGAGCGGCGCACATCGTGATAGTGGTCGTAGTCGATGCCGGCCTTGCCCAGGGCCGAACCGCCGGTCGTCGGCGTCAGCAGCGTCTGCGGGCCCGCGCTGTCGAGGTATTGATAGAAGCGGTTCTCGTTCAGGTCGTGGGTGAAATAGCCGCCGCTCAGCGCCGCGCGCCACATCCTGTGATCATCGTAATCGAGCCGCAGGAAGGCGCCCTTTCGGGTTCGCAGGTCGTCGTAATAATACCATTGATGGGTCTGCGGGACGGCGATCAGGCCGGAGACGTCCTGGGACGGCAGCAGGGTCTCGCCGATCGCCGTGCCGCTGGTCTGATCGAGCCCCAGGATAGGCTTCGAGGTCGGCGCCGCCGAGGCGGGATAATAGGCGTAGTTCGACGTCGTGGCGTTCTGGGAGTTGGACGAGCGCTGATACCAGCTGCCCATCGCCAGGATGCCGAACGCGTCGTTGGGGCCGAAGGTCGTGCTGGCCACGAGGTCGGCGGCGCCGGAGATCCGGTTCTTGCGGAGCTTTTGATCGCGGTCCCAGACGCCGTCATCGGCGTGGCCGCCCACGTACGGGCCCGGATGGTCGAACGCGCTGCGGGTCTCGAGATTGGTCACGCTGCCGATGGCGTCGGACGGCTGGTCGACCGTCCACGACTTGTAGACGCTGGCCTTGCTGATCAGGAAGCCGGGAAACACGTCGAACGAAAGGGTGCGGTCTTTCTCTTCCGTGGACGGCAGCTGCATGCCGTCGATGGTGACGGTGTTGTAGTTCGGATTGAGCCCGCGAACCGTCATGATCTGGTTTTCGCCGCGGCCGTTGTTGATCGTGAAGCTCACGCCCGGGAGGGCCGCCAGCGCGTCGCCGAGGCCGAAGACCGGAAGGCCGCTGATCTGCGTGCCCGAGATATTGTCCGAGATGACCTCGGCGTTGCGCTTGGCTTCGATCGCCTGCCGGCTCGCCGTGGGATCGACCTGGGCCGTGACCACCACCTCCTCGACGCCGGTCGCAGGGCCGGCGTCGGCCGCGCGCGGCTGAACCGGCGCGCCGGTCGCCGGAGTCTGCGCCTGGGCGGACTGAACGGTGATCAGCGCCAGGGCGGCCGAGGCCAGGAGTGCCCCTTTCCATCGCAAAGGTGTCGCGCCATGGCGCGGGCATAGGCCGTGCTTCAACATGTTGGATCCCCCCGTGGATGTCGTCGGGGCGCCAATGGCCGAACCGGACCGGGCGGTCCACGGATTCACTGAGAGTCACTCAGCGCGCTGTCGCTTCGCTGTCATCAACCCGTCGCCGAACTGACGTGAATGGGCGATTTTCTAGGATCACCAGCCGGCGTCCGCGCGCAATATCAACTTTCGAGAGCGCCTCGACTGTGGCAATCAACCACGTATTTTATCCAAGCGCCAAAGTGTCTCGTAATCCATCGGTAGATTCTTGCTGTCGCCGACGGAGAGAAGCATAATGCTAACTCCTGGCGTGTCTGGGGACATTGATGCGGAATTCATCACACGCGGCCATCGAGACGATGCGACGTCTGGAGGGTATCGTCGGCTCGGCGATGGATGCGATCATCACGGTTGACGCTACACAACGCATCATCCTCTTCAACCCCGCCGCCGAACACATGTTCGGCCTCTCCGCCAAAGAGGCCCTGGGCGAGCACATCTCGCGTTTCATTCCGGAACGGTACCGGGCCGGTCATTCGGCTCATATCCGCCAGTTCGCGGAGACAGGAGTCACCAGCCGCCAGATGGGGGCGCTGGGCGCGGTCAGCGGACTGCGCGCCAACGGCGAGGAGTTTTTTCTGGAGGCGTCGATCTCGCACGTCGGTCTCGACAACGAGACGCTGGCCACGGTGATCCTCAGAGACGTCACCGAGCGCAAGGTCAACGAGGAGGCGCGGCTCCTCCTGGCCCGTGAGGTCGATCACCGGGCCAAGAACGCGCTCGCCGTCGTACAGGCGGTGGTGTCGCTGACACGCGCGGCGACCAAGGAGGAGTTCATCGCGGCCGTACGCGGACGGGTGTCCGCATTGGCGCGGGCGCACTCGCTGCTGGCCCACAACCGCTGGGAGGGCGCAGACCTCAATCAGATCGTCGCCGACGAAACCGCCCCGTACCAGCGGCCCGGCCAACTGCGCTTCACCGGCCCGGCGATCAGGCTCGAGCCCAACGTCGTCCAACCGATCAGCCTGCTTATCCATGAACTGGCCACAAACGCGGTGAAGTACGGCTCTCTCTCCCAAGAGCATGGCCGCGTCGATATCGAGTTCGCGATCCAGCCCGACGAAGCGCTCAAGCTGAGCTGGCATGAGTACGGCGGCCCGCCCGTGAGCCCGCCGCAGACGAAGGGATTTGGATCGACCCTGATCAGCGAGGTGACCACACGCCAGCTCGGCGGGAAAGTGGAGATCGAGTGGCTGCCGGTCGGGATGCGCTTTACCGCTATACTGCCGGCGAAGGTCTACTTGCGTGAGACCAGCCCCAGCCGCGCTCTTACGCTCCAGGCCAAGATCCTTCCGATCGCCAAGGAGAAGTCCGGGCGGGTGCTCGTCGTGGAGGACGAGTCGCTCATCGCGCTGGAGCTCTGCGACATGCTGGCCAGTCTGGGCTGGATTGTTATCGGACCGGTGGGGAGCGTGGCGGAGGCCATGCGCGTCCTTGACGGCACGGCCCCGGTCGATGTGGCGTTGCTCGATGTCAATCTCGACGGCAGCCTGGTCTATCCCCTCGCCGAGAGACTAGCGTCGGAAGGCGTTCCGTTCGTTTTTTGCACCGGCTATGCTCAACTTGATGACGATCGCTTTGTCGGCCGCCCTGTCGTGCGCAAGCCCATCAACGCGGCTGAACTGCTCGGCGAAATGCGACGCGCCACAAGTCTGCTTGCGGCCTGAACCGGTCGAGACCTACGGAACGACCGAGTCGCCTACGTTCAATGAGTCGCCGGCAAGCCTCGCCACGTGCGCCTGGAAGGCGTCGATGATCGGCTGCACGTAGAGGTTCTTGGCCGCGAACGGCCCGTCCTCGGCCTCGAGGTGGGTGAGCATGGTGGCGTTGGCTTCGAACACCAGCACCGCGCCGTCGGCGGTCAGGGCGAAGTCCACCCCGCCATAGTCGAGATCGAGCCGTTCGCCGATCGCCGCCACCGCCGCCATCGCTCTCGCGCCGATCACGGCCCCTGGATCGGACAGGAAGCGCATCTCCTCGTCGACGCGCAGGGAATCGGCGGCCATCTCCGCCGTCTGGTGATGCACCATCCACTGACGGCTGATCGCCAGATGGTACGGCCAGGGCCGGCGGTCGACGAAGATCATCCGGTACTTGCGGAAGAAGCCGTCAGCCGAGCGGTAGTCGTGATAGGCGGTGACATAGTGATCGGCCCCGTCGGCCGGAGCGCCCCGCGGCAGGGACGCCGCGTCGTCGACCCGCACCAGGCCTTCGCCGCCATGCGAGCCCACGGGCCGCAACAGCAGCGGCGGCGACAGACCCCGCTCGGCCAGATTGCGCGGCGATCGCCCCGCGCCGAGGTCGGCGGCGGAGACGCGTAAGGTCATCGGCACGACCACGTCCGCCAGCCCGGCCAGGGTCTCGCCCAGCCGGTCGCGCGCGGTCAGACGCACCCGCTCGGGCGCGTTGATCACCGGACGGTGGAGGCCGTCCAGGATGGCGTCCACCGCCGCCGCCGAGCCGGTCGCCGCGTCCGGATCGCCGATGGCGTTCAGCACCACGGCGTAGGGCGGCAGGTCGGCGATCTGCTCGGCGCGCGCATGCTCCATGTACCAGACCGCATAGCCGAACCGGTGCGGCGGCAGCAGGGTCTTGTAGGGCAGGTTCCCGGTTCCGCGCGTCACCAGCACCAGGATGGTGAATGCGCCGCCCGCCACCGGCTGGCGGAACAGGCTCTGACGGGCGTAGGCCAGATCCAGTTGCCGCGCCGCGCCGGCGGTATCGCCACGCTGGGCGCAGATCGCGGCCAGGGTCTGGTGGGCCATGGCCGCCGCGGTCTGGTCGCGGTCCGCGGGATCGCCGACCCGGAGCGCCGCATCGGCGTGGTGTTCGGCGGCGTCGTCCATGCCGACCGACAGGTAGAGGGCGGCGAGATCGGCGTGCGCCTCGCCCGCGCGGCCGAGGGCCAGCGCCAGCTTGAGGTGCCGTTCGGCGTCGATCGGTCGCTCGGCGGCGGCGTAGCTTTCGCCGAGCGTGAGGTGGGCGTCGCCGTTCGACGGGTCTAGCGCGCAGGTGAGCTCGAGCTTCACCAGGTCCGGGTCCCCGGCCTGCAGCGCCGCCAGCGCCGCGTCCCGTACGTCGATCGCCGCGCGAAGACCGGGGGACAGGGCCACCGCCTGTTCGGCCGGGAACAAGGCCTCCGCCGCGCGCCGCGCGGTCAGCAGGGCGGCGGCGAGGGCGATCCGAGGAGCGGCCGCGCCCGGCGCGGCGTCGCAGCCCTGGCGAAGGGCGTCGATCCCCTCGGGACTGGCCCCGAGCGCGGTGTCGGGGGCGGCGCCAATCGTCACGGATAGCGCCGACACGTCGATATTCTCCGCGCTGGACACCCGCCTTGACGCATCAACGGCCGAGACGGTTAATTTTCCGCCTGATGTCGCGGGGCGACGTCCTGGAATCGCTAGGTTCGCGGCTTCCCGTTCAGACCGGGCGGCGTCAGCGCCGCGTGCTCCGGCTCGGGCGGAACGGCGCCGCCGCGCCGCCGCGCCCAGGCCGCCTTCAGCGCCGTCGAGGTCTGACGCGAGCCGTCCGGGCTCCAGCCTGGCGGACCGAACAGATAACCCGCCGCCTCCCGCGGCGAACGGGCGCGCCACAGATCCTGGCCAATGGACGCCCACTCGTGAAACGCCGCGCGCACGATGTTGAAATCGCCGAGGTTCTTGACGATGCCGTAGCGCGGCGGCTCGTCCTCGGCCACGAAGGTTCCGAACATGCGATCCCAGACGATGAGGATGCCGGCGTAATTGCTGTCGAGGTAACGCGGGTTGCGCGCGTGATGGACGCGGTGATGGGAGGGTGTGTTGAACACCGCCTCGAGCGGCCCCGGCAGCCGGCGGACCGCCTCGGTGTGGATCCAGAACTGATAGACCAGGCTGATCGACTTTTCGATGGCGATCATCGGCGGCGGAAAGCCGAGGAAGGCCAGCGGCAGCCATAGCAGCCAGCTCCCGTTCAACCCGCCGGTCCAGGTCTGCCGGAGCGCGGTCGACAGGTTGTAGTGCTGCGAGGAGTGGTGGTTCACGTGGGAGGCCCACCAGAAGCGGCGCTCGTGGCTGAGGCGGTGGAACCAGTAATAGGTCAGGTCCTCGAGCACGAAGATCGCCGCCCAGGCCCACCAGGCGGACATGGGGATGGTGAACAGACGGTGCTGGTAGACCCACAGGGTCGCCGCGAACACCACGCCCGCGGTCAGGAGACCGGCCAGGGTCGAGCCCAGCCCGAGGCTCAGCGACACCAGGGTGTCCCGGCCCTCGTAGTGGGCCCGGGCCTTGCCGAGCTTGCCGAGCACGATCTCGAGGATCACCGCCAGGATGAAGAAGGGCGTGGCCAGGGTGACGGGATCGAGGGTCATCGCCCCGCCTCCCCCATCGGCGGCGGCCAGGCTCCGCCCTCCGCCAGGGAGAACCGGATCCGGGGCGCGGTGACGTCCCCAAGCTTCAGCGCCACCGCCCCGCCCGACGCCCGTCCATCGGCCAGTTTGCTCCAGGGCAGGCTCCGGGCCACATAGCCATCGCCGGCGCGATAGACGATCAGCGCCTCGTCCTGCGACCGCGCGATCGCGGCGGCGCCGTCGCCCGCCACCCACACCGGCCCCAGGGCGTGATCGGGGAATTCCTCGGCGATCAGGGCGCGCGCCGTATCCGCGTCGAGCGCCGGCGCCGGCCGCGCGATCCGGGCCCAGGCGGCCAGGGCGACCAGCAGGAAGATGGCGACCAGCGAGGCCAGGGTCTGCAGCAGGAAGGCGGGCGTCATATCGGCCGGACCGTCGTCCGAAGTCGCGACAGCGTCAAGTTGACGTGGCGGCGCGGTGCTTCCTCAAGGCGTTCGCCAATGGACACAGGCGCTCGCGCGCCCTCGGTGTCGTCACCCCGGAAAAGCGCGCAGCGCTTGGCCGGGACCCAGCAAGCACCGCGCTCGCAGCCGCCGCGAAGAGGCTTTTGAGGGTGGAGTTGCTGGGTCCGGGCTCCCCGCTACGCTACGGCCGGGATGACGACCATGGTTGTGGGCTCCAGGTCAGCGTACGCCCCCTAGAACCGGTGCACGTAGCTCACCGACACGGTGTCGGCGCTCGGCCCGATATCCTGGGAGTCCTGGCGGGTGTATTCGGCGCGGACGCCGTCGTGCGGGGTCAGGAAGTACTGGCCGCCCGCGCCGTAGTTGAAGCTCTCGGTGTTCACGGCATAGCCGTTCACGCCCGAATAGCGGACCTTGCTGTCGCCATAGCCCACCCGCGCGAACAGGTCGAAATTGCGCGTCACCGGCAGATAGCCGACCATATAGCCGGCGTACTGGTGATCGAGCCGGGTCTTGTAGCCCTGGGCGCTGGTGTCCCCGGCGATCCCGCCCGACCCTTCCACTTCGAGGCCGAAGTACTTGCCGAAGCGCGCGTCGACCCGGCCGGTCAGGGCGCCGATGTGCGCGTCCACGCCCGAGCCCTGGTTGATCCCGGTATAGCCAAGCGAGCCATAGAGATCGGTCGGCTGCCACCATTGGCCGGTCTGCACATGGTCCTGGGCGAAGGCCGGCGCGGCGATCAGGACCGCGGAAGTTGCGGCTGTGACAAGCATAAGGCGGTTCATGTGTATACTCCACAAAACGAACAGCCCGGGTCAAGAATGACCCATCCCGCTTGGACGTTCCGGTTAAACTATGCACAAAGCAGAGTCGGATATACCTCTGCGCCCTCCATGCCACAGGTCTTGTTCACAAGGCGGCGGGGGAATGAAAATTACGGCGACGGTCTGTCGGTAGTGTGGACAGCGCGCGACGAAGGTCACGATGCTTGTACAAAACTTCATCTCAGCGAACGGCGCGTCTGCGGCGAATCCGGCGGTTCGCACCCCGCGCGGCGCGTGCTAAGCCAGGCCCATCGCAATGAAGAAGACCCGCCGCGCGGCTTGCGCGCGCCGGCGGGCTTGAGGGATCGCCTTGCACCACGCCGTCATCGCCGCCACCGGCCTCTACACCCCGCCCCAGTCGCTCTCCAACGAGGAGCTGGTCGAGACCTTCAACACCTATGTGGCCCGCCACAACGAAGCGAACGCGGACGCCATCGCCGCCGGCGCGGTGGAGGCCCTGCAGCCGTCCTCGCCCGAGTTCATCGTCAAGGCGTCGGGCATCCGGTCGCGCCATGTGGTCGACAAGTCGGGGCTGATCGATCCCGAGCTCATGCGGCCGGTCATTCCCGAGCGACCGAACGAGGAGATCTCGGTCCTGGCCGAAATGGCGGTCAATGCGGCCAACCAGGCGATCGCCGCCTGGGGCAAGCCGGCCAGCCACATCGACGCGGTCCTGTGCGCCTGCTCCAACATGCAGCGCGCCTATCCGGCCATAGCCATCGAGGTGCAGCAGGCGCTGGGGATCGACGGCTTCGCCTTCGACATGAACGTGGCCTGCTCGTCGGCCACCTTCGGCATCAAGACGGCGGCGGACTATGTGGCCACGGGGTCGGCGCGGGCGGTGCTCATGGTCAACCCGGAGATCTGCTCGGGCCACCTGAACTTCCGCGACCGCGACAGCCACTTCATCTTCGGCGACGTGGCCACCGCGGTGGTCGTCGAGCGGGCCGAGGACGCGGACGAGCACGGCGGCTGGGACATTCTGGGCTCGCGGCTGAAGACGGTGTTCTCCAACAACATCCGCAACAACTTCGGCTTTCTGAACCGGGCCGCGCCCGAGGGGATCGGCAAGGCCGACAAGCTGTTCGTGCAGGAAGGCCGCAAGGTGTTCCGCGAGGTGGTGCCGATGGTGTCGGAGATGATCCTCGAGCACGCCCACGACCTGACGCTGGATCCGCACGGGCTGAAGCGGATGTGGCTGCACCAGGCCAACATCAACATGAACGACATGATCGGCCGCAAGGTGCTCGGCCGCGACCCGACGCCCGAGGAGAACGTCATCATCCTCGACGAATACGCCAACACCTCCTCGGCCGGCTCGATCATCGCCTTCCACACCGCCAACCAGGGCTTCGCCCCCGGCGACACCGGCCTGATCTGCTCGTTCGGCGCGGGCTATTCGGCGGGGACCGTGTTCGTTCGGAAGCGGTAAGTCCCAATTCGCAATTACGAGTCATCCTCGGGCGGACACCCGCGAAAGCGGGCGGGAGAGCCGAGGACCCGGCAGCGGGCCGGGTGGAGCGGCGGCGTGCTCGGTCAGGCCCGAGCATGACCCAATGGCGCGGTCCTAGTTCAATCCGCCCCTCAAAACCCCTTCAGATCCGGATCCAGGGTCTGGCCCGGGTCGAGCTGGACGCCGAAACTGTTCAGGAACATCGACACCTGGGTGTACTGGCCGACGGTGAACACCAGGTCCATCAGCTGCTTGCGGCTGAAGTGCTCGGCGAGCCCGGCCCAGGTGGCGTCGGCGATGAACTTGTCGGCGAACAGCTCGTCGGTGGCCCGCAGGATCAGCCGGTCGAGGTCGCCCCACGTGGGATCGCCCGGCCCGACCTTGATGGCGGCGATCTCGGCCTCGGTGACGCCGGCCTCGCGCGCGATGCGCACGTGCTGCGTCCACTCGTAGCCGGATCTGCACAGGAAGCCCGTGCGCAGGATGGCGATCTCGCGCTCGCGCGGGGCCACGGCGTTGCGTTTGGACAGGATATAGCCGCCCCAGGCCAGGAAGGCCTTGGCCGCGTCCGGCTCCTGCGCCACCGTGCGGAACACGTTCAACACCGGCCCGCGCTCGGCCATCGGCGCCAGCACCGCCGCCTGGGCCTCGGTCGCCGTGTCGTCCTGCACCGGCGGAATGCGCGGGGTGGTGGTCCTCATGGCGTGGCTCCCTTCGCCGCGGTTGCGTGCGCCGCCTTCCAGTCCATCGCCGTGCGGACCCGGCGACGGACGCTGGGGTGATCGTAGAACACCAGCTCCTCGAGCGCCGAGGGGGAATCGGCGCGGTACTCGATGGTCTTGACCAGGGCCTTGGACAGGCCGTCCGGCTCATTGGCCACCACCAGGCTGAAATGGTCGGCGTCCGCCTCCTGCCAGCGGCTCACCGTATCGTCGAACGGGGTGAGCAGGAGCTGGACGGTGACAACGATGATCACCACCACCGGCAGGCCGGCCGGATCGGCGACGCTGACCGCGTCGGCGCGGAGCAGGCCCGCCAGCCACGGGAACAATCGCTGGATCAGGAGGAAGATCAGCACCGCCTGCATCGCCGCCCACAGGGCGCCCCAGATCACGTGGCCGCGGGCGTAATGGCCCATCTCATGCCCGACCACGCCGCGCACCTCGGCGAGGTCCGCGCCCTTCTGGAACATGACGTCGCTCATGGCCACGCGCGCCGAGCCGAACAGGCCGGCCACATTGGCGGTATAGCGGTTCGACTGCTTGGAGCCGTTGTAGATGTAGATCTTGTCGGACGGCACGTGCGCCGTCCTGGCCAGGGCCGCCACCGCATCGCGGACCGGCCCCGGCGGCGCCGGGGTGAAGGTGTTGAACAGGGGCTCGACGACGATGGGGGCGATCAGCAGGCCGAAGACGATGAACACCACCGCGACGCCGCTGGCCCAGGCCCACCAGCTGCGCGGCGCGCGGCGGATCAGGGCGTAGAGCACCACCAGGAACAGGCCGAGCCCCAGAGTGGAGAGGACGCCGGACAGCGCCGCCTCGCCGAGCCAGGCCGCGAAACTCTGGGTGTTCAGGCCGTACTGCCTTTCGCGCCACCACTCGGCGTAGGCCGACCAAGGCAGGGTCAGCAGCCAGTCCAGGGCCAGAAAGACGAACACCACCGCCGCACTGGCCGCGAGCGGACGGCGCCGGGCGCCGTCGATCCTTATGCGCAACCGATGCAGCACCCCGGTGCGCAGGATCAGGAAGGCGACGGCGACGCTGACCAGCCAGCCCCATAACAGCAGCCAGTGGCCGCCCTGGGTATAGTGGATGGCCTTGAGATGGGCGCCCGGAGACAGCGCCGACAGATAGGCGTCCGTCGCCGCGGCGGGATCGAAACTCGACAAAGGCGCCTCCCAACAGCCGGGCGTCCGTTCACCCCAGCGACCCGCCTAAACCCAAGCTTTGGCGCGCCTATGTTTCCGGCCTATTGCGGCCCTAGAGAGGCAGGTAGGCGATCGCCAGCAGGCCGCAGCCGGCCAGGCCGAGCGCCATCGCCCCGTACCAGAACAGGCGGCGGCGGGTGATGATGGCGACGGTCGAGATGGCGATGCCCACCTCCACGAGGGTGGCCGCGGCGGTCAGCCAGTGGTGGCGGTCCTCGCGCTGGCGGCTCTCGTTGAGGAGGGCGTCGCGCTCCTTCTCGAAGTCCTGCGCCTTCTCGCGGGCCTTGGCCTCGTCCTGGTCGTTCTTGGCTACCGCCTTGTTGAAGACGTCGGCCTTGGCCGGGTCCTCCGTCGCGGCGATGACGTAGAGATTCTTGCGCACGGCCTTGGAGTTGGAGAAGCCCCAGTTGTCGGTGGCCAGGTCCTGTTTCAGCACCGCCTCGGAAGACAGGGTGATGGCCTTGCCGGCCTCCACCGTCTCCAGGCTGCCGGCCGTCGCCGCCAGCACCGCCAGGACGGCGATGGTGATCGACACCCGCCCGGTGAACGGATCGTGCTGCGCATGCTCGGCATGCTCGGCATGCTCGTGCGCTTCCAGGGGGGTGTCGTGGGGCAAGGGGTGGTCTCCGATTCAACCGGCGACAGGATGCGGTCTATTGCGGAGCTGGCGCAATAGCCGCGGGTCGCTCACGCTCGAATGAGCGTGCGGCGTGAAACCCCCGAACCGGTGAGCGAAGCGCGGAATTCCGTCTCTAGAGCGGGATATTGTCGTGCTTCTTCCAGGGGTTCTCGAGCACCTTGCCCTTGAGGGACTTCAGCGCGCGGGTGACGCGGCGGCGGGTTTCGCGGGGCAGGATCACGTCGTCGATATAGCCGCGGCTGGCGGCGACGAAGGGGTTGGCGAAGCGGGCCTTGTACTCGGCCTCGCGCTCGGCGAGCTTGGCCGGGTCGTTCATGTCGGCGCGGAAGATGATCTCCACCGCCCCCTTGGCCCCCATCACCGCGATCTCGGCGGTGGGCCAGGCGTAGTTGAAGTCGCCTCGCAGGTGCTTGGAGCTCATCACGTCGTAGGCCCCGCCGTAGGCCTTGCGGGTGATGACGGTGATCTTGGGCACGGTGGCCTCGGCGTAGGCGAACAAGAGCTTGGCCCCGTGCTTGATCAGGCCGCCGTACTCCTGCTTGGTCCCCGGCATGAAGCCCGGCACGTCGACGAAGGTCAGGATCGGGATGTTGAAGGCGTCGCAGAAGCGCACGAACCGCGCCGCCTTGCGGCTGGAATCGATGTCGAGCACGCCGGCCAGCACCTGCGGCTGGTTGGCCACCACCCCGATCGGCTCGCCGTCCAGCCGGGCGAAGCCGGTGATGATGTTCTTGGCCCAGTCGCTGGAGATCTCGAAGAAATCCGCCTCGTCGACGACCTTCAGGATCAGCTCCTTCATGTCGTACGGCTTGTTGGGATTGGAGGGCACCAGGGTGTCGAGCGAGGGCTCCTCGCGGTCGAGTTCGTCGTAGCTCTCGCGCACCGGCGGCTTCTGCCGGTTGGACAGGGGCAAGAAGTCCACCAGCCGGCGCACCTGGGTCATGGCCTCGAGGTCGTTGTCGAAGGCCCCCTCGGCCACGCCCGACTTGCCCGCGTGCACGCGCGCGCCGCCGAGCTCCTCGGCGGTCACGATCTCGTTGGTCACCGTCTTCACCACGTCCGGGCCGGTGACGAACATATAGCTCGTGTCGCGGACCATGAAGATGAAGTCGGTCATCGCCGGCGAGTAGACGTCGCCGCCGGCGCACGGGCCCATGATCACGCTGATCTGCGGAATGACGCCCGAGGACAGCACGTTCTCGAGGAAGATGTCGGCATAGCCGGCCAGGCTCTCCACCCCCTCCTGGATCCGCGCCCCGCCGGCGTCGAACAGGCCGATGATCGGCGCGCCGACCTTCGCCGCCTGGCGCTGCACCTTGACGATCTTCTCGGCGTGCGCGCCCGACAGCGATCCGCCGAACACGGTGAAGTCCTTGGAGAAGACGTACACCACCCGGCCGTTGATGGCGCCCCAGCCGGTCACCACCCCGTCGCCCGGCACGCGCTGGTCCTCCATGCCGAACTCGTGGCTGCGGTGCTCGACGAACATGTCGAACTCCTCGAACGAGTTCTCGTCGAGCAGCAGCGCGATCCGTTCGCGCGCGGTCAGCTTGCCCTTGGCGTGCTGGGCCTGGATGCGGCGCTCGCCCCCGCCCGACCGCGCATGCGCCCGCCGGCGCTCCAGTTCCTGCAGGATGTCGTGCACGGGGTCCTCACGGAAAAGTCACCGCCTCGTGGTAGAAGGGTGGGCCGCGCCTGACAAGTTTGCACGGTGGAAGTCTCTGTCGGGGAGAACCCTCATGACGCCGTTTTTCGTCCTCGCCGCCCTGGCCGCCGCGCCGGCGCACGCCCAGACCCCCTCCACCGCGCCGCCCAAGGCCGCCCCAGCGGCGCCCGCCCCGGCCGGCGCCGCGCCGTCCCTCCGCGTGCCTGGTCCGGATGACGAGGTGAAGGCCGAGGGCGCGCTGACCGCCACCATCACCGCCTTCGAGAACGGCAAGCCCAACCTCGACGACATGGACGACACCGTGGTCGACGCGGTGAAGGCCCAGAGCGGACCGCTGACCGCCGCCCTGACCCAGCTCGGCGTGCTGAAGAGCCTGGAGTACAAGGGCTACGGCCCCAGCGGCGTCTGGCATTACCGGGGCGAATTCGCCCACGGCCAGGCCGACCTGTCGATCGCCTTCAGCAACGCCGGCAAGATCGCCGGCCTGTGGTGCAATCCGGTGAAGGCGTAACTCCCGGTCGCTTGCCGAGGCTGAGGCGTTCGCGCGTCTTGACGGTGACGGCGGACGCTATAGCCCGGCCGATTTCAGGCGAGGGCGGCGAACCAGGGATCGAGCATGGCCGCCTCGGCGCGATGCGCCTCGGTGCGGGCCTCGGCTTCGGCGTCGAGTCCCCACTGCTCGGCCTGGAAGACCTCCTCGATGCGCGACAGCTCGAACGCCTCCACGGCGTTCAGGGCTCGGCGCTGGACCGCCAGCGCCAGAATGGCCGAGCCGTAGAGGCCGCAGGCGAACACCAGACCGGCCAGACTGAATGGATCGAGCGCCGCCGCCGCCGCCTCGACCCCGGCCAGGGTCTCGGGCGGCTGGACATGATGCAGGGCGGCCCCGGCGGTTTCAAAGCGGATATCAAAGGTTTCGTTGGCCCAGTCGCGCCAGGGGGTCCACAGCGCGGCCTGGCGCTCGGCCAGCGCTCGCGGGCGCTCCGCCGGATAGCACAGGGTGTCCGAGCCCGCGTAGCGCGCCGCCTCCCGGGCGAGATCGGCGTGAACGGCGACGCCGCGGTCGATGACGGTGAAGGCCAGCCGGGTCGCCGGCATGGCGGTGAAGTCGATCGACTCGTCCTGCGCCGCCCACTCGGCGGCGAGCACGACGGCGAGCTCGGGCGTCGGCGCGGCGAGCACGGCGCCGCCGGCGGTCTTGGCTGTCTTGCCGTCCAGCAGCACGCCATGTCCGCCCGCCACCGGGCCGGACGCCGCCTCGCGATAGAACCGGCGCACGCGCATCAACTTATCCGCGTCCGAGCGAGCCATGCGAAACCTTTGTCCTGTGCGACGGAAGTTGGAGATACGGCCGTTATCTAGGCTCGAGGGTCGGGGGAAGCGAGGAGTGAACCATGGCCGACCAGGCCCTCAACGGCGCGATCGCGGTAACCCGCTTCGGCCTGGGCGCCCGCCCCGGCGAGATCGAGCTCGCCAGCGCCGATCCGGTCGGCTGGCTTCGGGCGCAGATCCGCCGTGAGGGCGCCGACCAGCCCGTCACCGCCCCCCTGCCCGCCACGCCGCCGCCCGGCCCGCCCAAGCCCGCGCCGTCCACCGCAGTGGCTGCGGGCGCGGCCATGGCCGCCGGTCCCGTCCCGCCGGACGCCATGGCCCGCATGCAGGCGCAGATGGCCGCTCAGGGGTCGTCGGCCGCCCCCGGAATGACGACCGCCCCGGCCGCGCCGCTCGCGCCCACGCCGCCGAGGACGGACTTTGGTTCGGGCCGCCCCCTGCCGACCATGCAGGCCGCCTGGAGGACGTTCCAGCAATACCGTGAGGAGATCAAAGGCGCCAAGGCCGACCCCGACCTGCGCCGGCTGGCGAGCCTCCCCATCAACGAACTGGCGGCCGAGGAGGCCCTGGCCCGCGCCCGGCTGGCCTCCACCACCGACGCCGGATTCCGTGAGCGCTGGGCCCTGTTCTGGTGCAACCATTTCACGGTGGCGGCCAAGAACCAGGACACCATGATCGCTGTCGGCCCGTTCGAGCGCGAGGCGATCCGACCCTATGTGTTCAAGAGCTTCGCCGAGCTTCTGCTGCGCTCGAGCATGCACCCCGGCATGCTGCTCTACCTCGACCAGACCCAGTCGATCGGTCCCGGCAGTGTGGCGGGCCAGCGCCGCAAGGGCAGCGGCCTCAACGAGAATCTGGGCCGCGAGATCATGGAGCTGCACAGCGTCGGCGCCGATGCGGGCTATACCCAGGCCGACGTCACCGAGTTCGCCCGCGCGCTGACCGGCTGGTCGATCGCCAACAACCCCAACGAGCCGCAGGCTCCGCCGGGCGCCTTCCTCTACCGGGACAACTTCCACGAGCCCGGCCCGCGCACCGTGATGGGCAAGGCGTACCGGGACGACGGCGGCAAGCAGGCGGCCGCGGTGATCCTCGACCTAGCCCAGAAGCCGCAGACCGCTCGCCGGCTGGCCCGCAAGATCGCCGCCCATTTCGTGGCCGACGACCCGCCGCCGGCCCTGGTCGCCCGGCTGGAGCAGACCTGGCTGCGCACCGGCGGCGACCTCGCCAAGGTGGCGGACGCCCTGATCACCGCGCCCGAGGCCTTCGATCCGACGCCGCGCAAGCTGAAGACGCCCTACGACTTCATCATCTCGAGCTATCGGGCGGCCGGGTTCACGCCGGTCAATCCGGCGCGCGAGGTGGTGGGTCCGCTCAACACCCTCGGCCAGCGTCCGTTCGGCGCGCCCCAGCCCAACGGCTGGTCCGACGTCGCCGCCGACTGGGCCGCGCCGGACGCCATCGTCAAGCGCCTGACCTGGGCGCAGGGCTTCGCCAACGCCAGCGCCCCGCAGGGGGCGCCGCCCGACGAGGCCCGCGCCGTCCTCGGCAAGCGGCTGACTCCCAAGACCCTGCTCGCCGTCTCGCGCGCCGAAAGCCGGCCCGAGGCCTTCGCCCTCCTCCTCCTGTCGCCGGAGTTCCAACGCCGATGATCGCCCACCGCCCCTCCGGCCCCCTCGTGTCCCGCCGCACCGTCCTGAACTCGGCCCTCGCCGCCGGAGTCGGAGCCACCTTCCTCGGGGCCGCCGGCGCGGCCGCGGCCGCCGAATTCGCCGGCAGAAAGCTGGTGGTCATCATCCAGCGCGGCGCCTGCGACGGCCTTTCGCTGGCGCCGCCGATCGGCGATCCGGACTACGTGGGGCTTCGCGGCGACATCGCCATTGCGAGCGACAAGGCGCTGGCCATCGACGGCCATTTCGGCCTGCACCCCAGGCTGGTGAAGGTGCATGAGCTGATGCTGGCCGGCCAGGCCCGGATCGTTCCCGCCGCGGCCATCCCCCAGCGGATCCGCTCGCACTTCGAGGCGCAGGACCTGCTCGAGACCGGCGGGGCCCAGCTCTACGCCTCCACCACCGGCTGGCTGAACCGCACCCTGCAGGCCGCCCAGCCCGGTCACGCCATCACCGCCCTGTCGATCGGCGCGCAGGAGCCCCTGATCCTGCGGGGGCCGGTGCAGGCCCAGTCCTGGTCGCCCGGCGGACGGCTCAACGGCCAGACCAACCGGGTCGCCAACGCCCTGATGGACCTCTACGCCGGCGACGCCCTGTTGGGCCCGGCCCTGGCCACCGGCCTGCAGACCGAGGCCCAGGCCGACGTGATCAACGGCGGCAAGCCGCTGAACGGCGCCGACGTGCAGGCCTTCGCCAACACCGCCGCCAAGTTCCTGATCGCGCCGGGCGGACCCTCGATCGCCGTGCTCAGCCTCGACGGCTTCGACACCCACGCCAACCAGGGCGCGGACAACGGTCAGCTCGCCAACCGGCTGTCGCTGGTCGACAATGTGATCGCCGGCCTGCAGACCGGGCTCGGCGAGCACTGGAAGGACACGGTGGTGGTGATGGCCACCGAGTTCGGCCGCACCGCGCGGGTGAACGGCACGCACGGCACCGATCACGGCACCGCCTCGTGCATGGTGCTGGCCGGCGGCGCGCTGAAGCCCGGCGGCATCGTCGGCGACTGGCCGACCCTGCAACCGGCCAGACTGTTCGAGAACCGCGACCTGGCCCCCACCCTCGACGTGCGCGCGGTGTTCAAGGGCGTGCTCATCGACCACCTCGGCATCGACCGCGGACGGCTGGAGACCGCCGTGTTCCCAAATAGCCGCGAGGCGCAGCCGGTGGCGGGGCTGGTGTAGCGGGCCCGGCCCCGTTACCGCCGTCTTCCGCTCCCCTCGAACGGGTCGGCCGGGGCTTCGTGTTCGTCGAAGCCGAAGCGGTCGAAACCGGCGCGCATCTCGGCGCTCAGCGGGGCCTCGAGGATCAGCTGGCCGGCGGAAGGATGAGGCAGGATCAGCCGGCGGGCGTGCAGCTGCAGCTTCAGCCCCTCGGACAAGTCCGCCGAGGCTTCGTTCCCGTACTTGGGATCGCCGAGGATCGGATGGCCGATCGCCAGCAGGTGGGCGCGCAGCTGGTGGGTGCGCCCGGTATAGGGGCGCAGCGCCAGCCAGGCGGCCCGGTGCGCGGCGCGGGCGATGGTGACGTAATCGGTCTCGGCCGGCTCGGCGCCGAACTCCTTGGGATCGGCCGGCACCACCATCTCGCGGTCGCCGACGCCCTTCTTCACCAGCGGCAGGTCGATATGCCCCTTCGGCGGCTTGGGATTGCCGACGACGATGGCCCAGTAGATCTTCTGCGCCCGGCGTTTGGCGAAGGCCCCGGCCAGCCGGGCCGCCGCATTGGGGGTCTTGCCCAGCAGCAGCACGCCCGAGGTGTCGCGGTCGAGCCGGTGCACCAGACGCGGACGGTCCACCCCCTCGCCCCAGGCCGACAGCAGCCGGTCCACGTGCTTGGTGGTCTTGGTCCCGCCCTGCACCGCCAGGCCCGACGGCTTGTTCAGCGCCAGCACCTCCTCGTCCTCGTAGAGCATCAGGGACTTTGCGTAGGCGATGTCGCGCGGCGACAGGCCCTCGCGCTTCTCGGCCGCCTCGCCCGCGTCGGGCAGGGGCGGCACGCGGATCTGGGCGCCGGCGGCGAGGCGCGTGTCAGGCTTGACGCGCCCGCCGTCGACGCGAATCTGGCCCGAGCGGGCCAGCTTCTGGATCATGATGTGGTTGAGGTGGGGCCAGCGCCGCTTGAACCATTTGTCGAGCCGGACGCCGTCCTCGCCCGCGCCGACGATCAGGGTGCGGACTTCCTTCACAGCGGCAGCCGGCGCATGATCATCAGGCCCGCGATCAGGCCCAGCACGCCGAGCGCCACCGAGCCGCAGAGGTACGCCGCGGCCACGCCGTAGGCCCTGCGCTCGAGCATCATCACCGCCTCGAGCGAGAAGGAGGAGAAGGTGGTGTAGCCGCCGAGCACGCCCACCCCGAACAGCAGCCGCCAGCGGTCGCCGACCCCACCGGTGCTGCGGGCGAGGGCCCCGATCAGGAGGCCCATCAGCAGGCTTCCCGTCACATTGATCAATGCCGTCGCCAGATAGGTCTGGTTCGGCCCGTGCAGCCGCACCCAGCCGGTTCCCACCAGATAGCGGAAGACGGCGCCGAGCCCGCCGCCGAAGAAGACCAGAGCGATGTTCATCGGCCGGTTATAGCAAGCCCCGCCGCGCTGGCGACCGCCGCGAAGTCGTCGGGCGCCGCGGCCTCGATCGTGCGTGAGCCGCCCTCGGGGTGCGGAAACTCCAGTTTGAAGGCGTGCAGCATCAGCCGCGGCACGGGAGCGCCCGCCGCCGTCAGCGCGCCGCCGTAGCGGACGTCGCCGAGGATCGGCCGGCCGATCGACGCCAGGTGGACGCGCAGCTGGTGCATGCGTCCGGTGTGCGGCTGCAGCTCGACCAGGACCGCGCCGGCGCCGGTCGCCAGGGTGCGGTAGCGGGTCAGCGCCGCCTCGGCCTGCGGGTGGTCGGCGGCCGCCGTTCGCATATAGGCCTCGCGGCCGATCTCCTCGCGTCGCAGCGGGGTGTCGATCGTGCCGGCCGATGGCCCCGGCGCCGTCGCGAGCAGCGCGAGGTAGGTCTTGCGCACCTTGCGCCCCATGATCGCCTTGCCGAGGTAGGCGGCCGCCGGCTTGGTCCGGGCGGCGAGGATCACGCCCGAGGTGTCGCGGTCGAGCCGGTGCACCAGGTCCGGCCGCTTGCCGTTCGACCGCGCGAACGCCCACAGGAGATCGTCGAGCGTGTGCGCCTTGATCCGCCCGCCCTGGCTCGACAGCCCGGCCGGCTTGTTCAGCGCCAGGATCACCGCGTCATCGACGATGACGAGGGAACGGGCGAAGGCGAATTCCTCGGCGGTGAGGGCGATGGGGACGCGTGTCAACTGTCCCTCCTCTTTATGGGGAGGGTGGCCGCGAAGCGGTCGGGTGGGGCAGCGCCGACGCCGGCAGAATGTACGCCACCCGGCGGCCCTTCGGGCCTGCCACCCTCCCCACAGAGGGGGAGGGATCGGCGCCGTCGCCCACTCACGCCCCCCGCTCCCGCCGGATCGCCGCCCAGCGGTCGAGGCGCTCCTTGATGGCGCCCTCGCGGCCGTCGCCCCTGGGATTGTAGAAGCGCTGCCGCTCCATGCCGTCGGGGAAGTAGTTCTGGCCCGAGAAGCCGCCCTGGGCGTCGTGGTCGTATTCGTAGCCCTCGCCATAGCCCAGCTGCTTCATCAGCTTGGTCGGCGCGTTGCGGATGTGGGCGGGGGGCATGAGCGAGCCGGTCTCGCGGGCCGCCCGCCGCGCGGCGCCGAGCGCCTTGTAGATGGCGTTGGACTTGGGCGCCGTGGCCAGATGCACCACCGTCTGCGCCAGGCCGATCTCCCCCTCCGGCGAGCCCAGGAAGTCGTAGGCCTCCTTGGCCCCGAGCGCGACCAGGAGGGCCGTGGGATCGGCGGCGCCCACGTCCTCCATCGCGGCGCGGATCAGCCGACGGGCGATGAACAGGGGCTCCTCCCCGCCCTCCAGCATGCGCGCCAGCCAGTAGAGCGCCGCGTCGGGATCCGAGCCGCGGATCGACTTATGCAGGGCGGAGATCAGGTTGTAGTGCTCCTCCCGGTCCTTGTCGTAGGCGGGCGCGCGACGCTGCAGCACCGCGGCCAGGGCGGCGTTGTCGAGCGGGTTGGCGCCGGGCTCGATGGCGAACAGGGTCTCGGCCAGGGTCAGCACATAGCGGCCGTCGCCGTCGGCCATGGCGACCAGGGCCTCGCGCGCCTCGGGCGTGAGCGGCAGGACGCGGCCCTCGTAGGCCTCGGCGCGCCGCAGCAACTCATCGAGCGCCACATCGTCGAGGCGCCGCAGGACATAGACCTGGGCGCGCGACAGCAGGGCGCCGTTGAGCTCGAAGCTGGGGTTCTCGGTCGTCGCGCCCACGAGGGTGATGTCGCCCGCCTCCACATAGGGCAGGAAGCCGTCCTGCTGGGCGCGGTTGAACCGGTGGATCTCGTCGACGAACAGCAGGGTGGCCTGGCCGGCGGCCCGGCGGGCGCGGGCGGTCTCGAACGCCTTCTTGAGGTCGGCGACGCCGGAGAACACCGCCGACAGCTGCTGGAACTGATAGCCGGCGGCGTCGGCCAGGAGGCGGGCGATGGTCGTCTTGCCGACGCCGGGCGGTCCCCACAGGATCATCGACGACAGCCGGTGCGCCGCCGCCATCCGCCCGATCGGCCCCTCGGGTCCGAGCAGATGCTCCTGGCCCACCACCTCGGCAAGGGTCTTGGGCCGCAGCCGGTCGGCCAGCGGCCGCGGCGCCTCGGGCTCCAGCCCCGCCGCTTGGAAGAGATCGGTCATGAAGACCTATATATAGACCCCTCTCTAAAGCGCGAACTCCACCGTCATGCGCTGACCCTTGCGCTCCACCGTGACGCGCCAGCCGCCGCCCTGAGGGGTGGCGAGCGCCGCAGCGAGGCCGGCCGTCGTGGTGATGGCGTGGCCGTTCACCTGGCGGATGATGTCGCCGGGCTGGAAGCCCTGGCGCGCCGCGAAGCCGTCGGCGAGCTTGACGATCATCACACCGTTCAGGCCGGGATCGAGGCCGTACTCGTCGGCGACCGCCGGCGAGAGTGTGACCACCGTGGCCCCCGACAGGGGCTGGCGACCCGCGAGCAGGCGATCGTCGCGGGCGCCGGCGCCGGGCGGGGTCTCGAGCCGCACCTCCACCGTGCGAACCCCCTTGCCGGCCTTGACCGTCAGGGCGATGGTCTCCCCCGGCTTGTGGGTGGCGACACGGTAGTTCAGCACCCCGTCGTCCTGCACCGGCTGGCCATCGGCGGCGACGATCAGGTCGCCCTGCTTCAGCCCCCCCCGCGCGGCCGGACCGCCGGCATAGACTTCGGCGACCAGGGCGCCCACCGGCCGGTCGAGATCCAGACTGCGGGCCATCTCGGGCGTCAGGCCCTGGGTCCGGGCCCCGAGCCAGGGGCGGCTGACGCTGCGTCCGCCGCCGGAGGCGCTCTCCACCACGCGGCGCACCATGGCGGCCGGAATGGCGAAGCCGATGCCGGTGGAGGAGCCGGTGCGCGAATAGATCAGGGTGTTGATGCCGATCAGGTTGCCGTTCATGTCGACCAGCGGACCACCGGAATTGCCCGGATTGATCGAGGCGTCGGTCTGGATGAAGAAGGAGAAGTCCGAGGCGCCCACGTCGGTGCGGGCCAGGGCCGAGACGATGCCGTTGGTCACCGTCTGGCCGACGCCAAACGGGTCGCCGATCGCCAGCACCAGATCGCCGACCTGCACGTCCTCGCGGTCGGCGATCGGCAGGACCGGCAGGCGCTCGCCCTTCACCTCGATCTGCAGCACGGCCAGATCGGAGCGCCGGTCGGCCAGCACCACCTTGGCCGGGAACTCCCGCCGGTCGGCCAGCACCACATTGAGCTGCTGGCCGCCCTCGATCACGTGGTTGTTGGTGATGATCAGCCCGTCCGAGCGGACGATGACGCCCGAGCCGAGCGAGCCTTCCACCCGGTTCTGCGGCATGCCCATGCCGCCGAACAGCTGCCAGAACGGATCCACCTGCTGGCGCACCACGCGGGTGGAGTAGACGTTGACCACCGCCGGCGCCGCCCGCTTCACGATCGGCGCGAACGACATCTTCATGGTGGTGAAATCGCTCGGCGGCGCGCGGTTCGGCGTCGCCAGCGCCGGCGCGGGTGCGCCCAGCGGCGAGGTCTGCGCGCTCGAGCGCGCGGCGGGGTCGGAGCAGGCGGCCAGAAGGGCCAGCGGGAGGAGAGCGAGGCGCGTAAGGCGCATGTTGTATGGGTCCGTATGATGTCTCTGGCGGAAGTCACCCCCCTCCGCTCATCCCGCGGAAAGAGGGGGACCTCTCGCTACCGCATTAGCACATCCGCCGATCAAGCCGAGGTTTTCGGCCCTATGATGGCGACGGCTCGGCGTCGGCCACCGGCTTGGCCAGGAACCAGGCGGCGACCAGGGCCGCGGCGCAGAAGCCGGCGGCGATCAGGATCGGCAGACCCGGCGCCACGCTGGTTTCGCGCTGGACCGCAAAGCTCAGCGACGCCAGATAGATCACCGGCCCGAAGATCGAACAGACGCCCATGAAGGCCGAATTGACCCCCTGCAGCCGTCCCTGCTGATTGCCGGGCACCCGGCGCGACATCAGGCTCTGCGCCCCGGGGCCGATCAGCCCGCCGAGGGCGCCGAGCGGCGAGGCCGCCAGGAAGATCATCCAGTTGGGGGCGAGGCCGTAGACCAGGAAGGCCGCCGCGGCGCAGCCGAGGCCGATCAGCAGGGCGCCGCGTTCGCCCAAGGCCTTCACCACCCGGCCGACCACGAAGATCTGCACCAGCAGCGACAGCACGCCGGTCAGCATCATCATCGGCCCGGCGATGCCCGGCCCCCAATGCCAGCGGTGGCCGACGAACAGGATGAAGATCGACGGGAAGACGTTGTGGGCGAGCTGGAACAGCACCATCACCAGCGACAGGCCGATCAGGGTCGGAAACTCCAGCAACAGGCCGAAGGCGGCGATCGGATTGGCGCGCCGCCAGTTCAGCGCCGGGCTGCGCCGTTCCTTGGGCAGGCTCTCGGGCAGGACGAAGAAGCCGTAGAGCCAGTTGATCAGGGCCAGGCCCGCTGAGAAGTAGAACGGCAGCCGCAGATCGATCTGGCCGAGCGTGCCGCCGATGGCCGGGCCGACGATGAAGCCGATGCCGAAGGCCGACCCCATCAGGCCGAACGCCTTGGCCCGGTCCTGTGGCGCGGTGACGTCCGCCACATAGGCGTTGGCGGTGGAGAAGCTGGCCGAGGTGACGCCGTTGATCACCCGGCCGACGAACAGCCAGGCGAGGGACGGGGCCATGGCCATGAACAGATAATCCACGCCGAGGCCGAAAATGGAGATCAGCAGCACGGGCCGGCGGCCGAACCGGTCGGACAGCATCCCCATCACCGGGCCGCAGAAGAACTGCATCACCCCCCAGGTGACGGCGAAATACATCGAGTAGTGCGCCGCCTGCGCGGTGGCCGCCGCGTCGGACAGGCCGGCGCCGACGAAGCGCTTGATCAGGTTCGGCAGCACCGGGATCATGATGCCGAGGGCGAAGATATCCAGAAGGGCGCTGAAATAGACGAACAGCACCGCGGCCTGACGGCCCTTCGGCGTGGCCGCGTCGGTCACCGGCGGCTGCGCCGCGACCGGCGCTTCGGTGACGGCGGCGTCTGCGCCAGTGGTCTCTGTGAGGGGGGCGGCGTGTACGGCGTCGGTCATGGGACTACTGAGGTCTTTCCTGATCGGCCAGGTACGCGGCCACGAGCGACTCGGGCGCCGCATGACGCCAGGCCGAGACGATGAGGTCGGCCAGCAGATCGGCGGGCACGAGGTCGATGCGCACCAGCGTCGCCCCCCCGCGCCCCCACGCTCCCGCCGCCGGCGTTATAGCCTCCGGGCGCTGAATCATGACAGCAGTTTGGATCTCCTGCGGCAGCTTGACCATGGCCAGCGGCTCCCGGGTGCGCGCCGTGCAGAAGATCCGTCCCCCCACGCGGAAGTCCGGTGTGTCGAAGTGTGCGCCCTGCACCGCGCCCGGCAAGCCGAGCGCCACGCGAGCGACCGCCTCGACGCTGCCCCTGCCCTCGCCGGTCGTTTCCGCGTCGCCGCTCACAGCCGACTTCCCATCGAGATCAGGAGTTCACGCCACCAATCGGCGAGACGACGGTTGAAGATCGCCTCCGGCAGGGCGTGGCGAGCGACATGCACGGGCGGCACGCTGTCCCAGCCGAAGTGCTCGACCGTGACCCGCGTCTCCTCCCCCACCGCCTCGAAGCGCACCTCGACCCGGGTGGCCTGATCCGGCGCGAAGGCCGCCTGTCGCCAGCCGAAGGCGAGCCGCCTGCCGGGCTCCCAGCCGGTGATCTCGCCGATCACGAACACCTTGTCGCTCCCGAGCCGTTCGACCACCCGGCCGGGTCCGTCCTCGCCCGGCGGCTCTATGGCCATGACGCCGGGCCCTCTCGGCGTGAACTGGAACAGGGGACTGGGGCGCCACCACGCGCCGATCTCCTCGGTGAACACCCGAAAGGCGCGCTCGGGCGATCCCGGCACGCGCAGGGCGACCAGGACGCGGGCGGTCATTCGCGCCGGTCCGTGTCGCGCGCCAACAGATGGTCGCGGAAGGCCGTGAGTTGGGCCGACCACATCGCCTCGGTCTCCCTGAGCCAGGCCGCCAGATCGGCGATCGGTTCGGGCCTTAGCTCATAGACGCGCACCCGGGCGTCGAACCCGTCGTGCCGCTCCTCCACCAGGCCGCATTCGCGCAGGGTACGCAGGTGCCGACTCATGGCCGGGGGACTCAGCCCGAGCGCCTGCGCCAGTTCGCCCGCCCGGCGCGGCCGCTCGCTGAGGATCCGCACCACCCGTCGCCGCTGGGGGTCGGCCAGCGCGGCCAGGGTGGCGCCCACGCCGTCGCCGGCCGGACTGTCGTCCCGCGCCGCTGCCCTCATTCCCAAATCTTGGTCTTCAGCCCGGTCTCCTTGTCCCAGTCCTCGGGCGGGACCGTCGCCACCGTCTGGCCGAAGGTCCAGATGTGACCTTCGAGGTCTCGCGCGCGATAGGTGCGGTCGCCATAGAACTGGGTCTCCGGCTCGGCCAGGATCTCCGCACCGGCCGCCCGCGCACGCGCGCAGTGGGCGTCGATGTCGGTGGAGACCTGGACATGCACCGACTGGGTGCACTTGCCGTCGAGGCCGGCCGGACTGCGGTGATTCGCCGACCATTCGCTGCCGACCATGATCCAGCCCCCTTCGAAGGCCATCTCCGAGTGGGCGAGATCGCCGGCGGCGTCGGTAATCAGCATCCTCGGCTCGAAGCCGAACGCGGACTGCAGCCAGGTGAAGGCCGACATCGGCTCGCGATAGCTGAGCGCCGGTATGACCGTGGGGCGTTGTGTGAAATCGGCCACGACTGTTTCCTCTCTTTCTAATATTTAACCCATAACGCAACTATCGAGTCAAGCCGCGCCGCCGAAGCGGTTGCGCCCGCGGCCGGCCGTTCACCTCAGCGCGGGATAGAGATCCTCCACATGGCCATCGTTGGGCAGCGGCTGGATGTCGAGCAGGTGGGCCAGCAGACCGTAGACATCGGTATTGGGAAACGGCTTCAGCACCACATGGGGGAAGAACCGGGGGCCGTTGGCGATGAACAGGGCGCCCATGGTGGGATCGGCCGGATCGTAGCCGTGTTCGCCCAGCGTCGGAGTTTTGCTGTGCGCCTCGCGCTCGTGGGTCGTGAGCAGCCAGCCCACCTCGGCGATGCAGACGACCGGCGGGACGCGCGGGTTGCTCCCATACTGGAACCGCCGCGGAACGCCGCCCTTGGGATAGCAGCTTACGTGCGGGCGATGCGCCAGCAGCTTGGCCTGGACCGGCGCGGAGTTCGGCGCCAGACCGGCCACCGCCCCGGCCGCGACGATCCGGAACGCGGCGGGATCGGCCCAATCGTCCATGTAGAGATGCTGGTTCGCCGGAACCGCGGCCATGCCGTGATCGGCGACGATGACCAGGTCGGCCTTCAGGGACCGCGCCGCGAGGCCGGCGACCAGCCGCCCGATCGCCGCGTCGACGGTCGCCAGCGCCTGATTCACCTGCGGCGAATCGGGACCGAAGTGGTGCCCCGCCGTATCGACGATGTCGAAGTAGAGCGTCAGGAAGGACGGCTTCTGGTCGCCCGGCAGGTCGAGCCAGCTCAGCACCTGATCGACGCGCGCCTCGGAGGAGATGCTCTGGTCGAAGACCGAAGAGCGGCTGGGCCTGACACCGTGGATCGGCGCCTCCGACCCCGGCCAGAACTCGCTGGCGGTGCGGATGCCGGCGCGCTCGGCCGACACCCAGATCGGCGTCGCCTCGTCCCACGAGCGCTCGTCGGCGACCGCCGCCTTGGAGCCCACCCGGAACTTGCCGTCGGGCAGGCCTGGGTCCTCGAAGGTGTTGTTGACGATGCCGTTGTGGTCGGGGACCAGACCGGTCACGAGGGTGTAGTGGTTGGGAAAGGTGACCGACGGAAAGGACGGGAGCATGCGCTCCGCGCGGGCCCCGCCGTCCGCCAGCGCCTTGAGGTTCGGCGTCAGCCCCCGATCGAGATAGTCCGCGCGAAATCCGTCGATGGAGATCAGAATGACCGGCGTCGCCGCCACGGCGGGCGGCGGAGGCCGGTGCGTCTCCTGGTGCTCATCGCCCGTGAACCGGTGATAGAAGTCGTCCGCGGTCCCACACGACGACACGAGGATCGCAAGCGTCCCCACCACCGCAACGCGCAGCCAAGCCCGCATCGATCGCTCCAGAAATGCAAAACCCGGAAGGCATAACCTTCCGGGCTCCGCTAGAACAGAATTGTGTGGCGATCTTATTCTTCGCCGGCGTCTACCGGCCCGGAATCCAGTCCCTTGGCGTCCGGGTCGCGGTCGACGAATTCGATCACCGCCATCGGCGCGTTGTCGCCGTAGCGAAAGCCGGCCTTGAGCACCCGGATATAGCCGCCCTGGCGTTCCGCGTAGCGCGGCCCGAGCGTGGCGAACAGCTTGCCGACCTGGGCGATGTCGCGAACCTGGCTGATCGCCTGGCGGCGGGCGTGCAGGTCGCCGCGCTTGGCCAGGGTGACCAGCTTCTCGACGAACGGGCGCAGTTCCTTGGCCTTGGGCAGGGTGGTGACGATCTGCTCGTGCTTGATCAGGCTGGCGGCCATGTTGGCGAACATGGCCGTACGGTGGGCCGAGGTCCGGCCGAGTTTGCGGTGGGCGTTACCGTGACGCATCTAATCTACTCCCGGGCTCTCGCCCCACTCGGCGCCGCTCCTCGGAGGATCCGGCGACCTGGCTGCAACCTTTTCAGCCCGCGTCCCGGACTGACCTTCGTGAAGCGCCGGGGCCCTCGGCCGCGGTGCGGCGTCAGCGGGCCCTGGACCGGCGAACCGGTCCCGGAGGACAGCGCAGCGGAGCCTGCAGGACAGGCTCGCGATAGCGGACTAGATCTGGTCTTCGAACTTCTTGGCCAGGTCGTCGATGTTTTCCGGCGGCCAGTTGGGCACGTCCATGCCGAGGTGCAGGCCCATGCCGCCGAGCACTTCCTTGATCTCGTTCAGCGACTTGCGGCCGAAGTTGGGGGTGCGGAGCATCTCCCCTTCGGTCTTCTGGATCAGGTCGCCGATGTAGACGATGTTGTCGTTCTTCAGGCAGTTGGCCGAGCGGACCGACAGTTCGAGTTCGTCGACCTTCTTCAGCAGGGCCGGGTTGAACGGCAGCTCCGGCTTGGCCTCGCCCTCGACCTTCTTCTTAGGCTCGTCGAAGGTGATGAACAGCTGCAGCTGGTCCTGCAGGATGCGGGCGGCGTAGGCCACCGCGTCCACCGGCGACACGGCGCCGTTGGTTTCGACTTCGAGGATCAGCTTGTCGTAGTCCAGGGACTGGCCCTGACGGGTCGGCTCGACCCGGTAGGCGACGCGCTTGACCGGCGAATACAGCGCGTCGACGGCGATCAGGCCGATCGGCGCGTCTTCCGGACGGTTGCGCTCGGCCGGGACATACCCCTTGCCGTTCTGCACGGTGAACTCGATACGCACCGAGGCGCCTTCGTCCAGGGTCAGCAGGACGTGGTCGGTGTTGAGAATCTCGATGTCCGACGGGGCTTCGATCTGGCCGGCGGTGACGGGGCCCGGACCTTCGGCGCGAAGCGTCATGCGCTTCGGGCCTTCGGAGTGCATGCGCAGGGCCAGCTGCTTGATGTTGAGCACGATGTCGACCACGTCCTCGCGCACGCCCTCCATGGAGGAGAACTCGTGCACCACGCCGTCGATCTGGACGGCGGTGACGGCGGCGCCCTGCAGCGATGACAGCAACACGCGGCGTAGGGAGTTGCCCAGGGTCACGCCGAAACCGCGCTCGAGCGGTTCGGCGACCATGCGGGCTTTGCGCTGAGCGTCCTGGCCGGTCTCGATCTGCGGCTTCTCGGGACGGATCAGCTCTTGCCAGTTTCTTTCGATCACGGGGGGGTCTCTCGAACGGATAGCGGCGCGAGCCGGGGGCGCCAGCGCCTCAAACGGGTAGGCGTAGGCGGATCAGACGCGACGGCGCTTCGGCGGACGGCAGCCGTTGTGCGGGATCGGGGTCACGTCGCGGATGGTGGAGATGGTGAAGCCGACGGCCTGCAGGGCGCGAAGCGCGGACTCGCGGCCCGAGCCCGGACCGGCGACGTTCACTTCCAGCGTCTTCACGCCATGCTCCATGGCCTTGCGGCCCGCGTCCTCGGCGGCGACCTGCGCGGCGTAGGGGGTCGATTTCCGCGAGCCCTTGAACCCCATGGTCCCGGCCGACGACCAGGAGATGGTGTTCCCCTGCGCGTCGGTGATGGTGATCATGGTGTTGTTGAACGAGGCGTTCACGTGCGCGACGCCGGAGGTGATGTTCTTGCGTTCGCGCTTTTTGACGCGCGCCGGTTCCTTGGCCATGGAGGCTTTGCCTTACTTCTTCTTGCCGGCGATCGGCTTGGACGGGCCCTTGCGCGTGCGGGCGTTCGTGTGGGTCCGCTGGCCATGAACCGGCAGGCCCTTGCGGTGACGCAGGCCCCGGTAGGACGCGAGGTCCATCAGCCGCTTGATGTTCATCTGCGTCTCACGGCGCAGATCGCCCTCGACGGTATAGTCGCGGTCGATCGCTTCGCGGATCTGCAGCACTTCCGCGTCGGTGAGTTGATTCACACGACGGGATTCTTCGATGCCCACCTTCTCCAGGATTTCCTTGGCGATTCGGGGACCGACGCCGTGAATGTACTGGAGCGCGATCTCGACGCGCTTGTTCGTGGGGATGTTGACGCCTGCGATACGGGCCACTTTGCCTAGTTCTCCTGGTCGCGCACAGACGCGAAAAAAGCTCCGGCCCCACCCGAAATCAGGTAAGGCAGGAGGCTGGCGCGACCTTTGCGCCCTTTCGCGGAAGCCGAGCGTTATAGGCCGCTTTGTAAATCCGTCAACCGGTTGTTGACGGGATCAGCCGAAGATTTTCGGCCCGGCACACGCTTTCGCGCCATGCCGGCCGTTCTCTTCCGCGAGATAGGGTCAGCCGACCGCCGCCGCAACCGGCGGAGGGCCCAGCGCGTGGTCGATCTCGGCGGCCACGGCCTCGACCGTGCCCATGCCGTCGACCTCCACCAGCTTGTCCTGGGCGGCGTAGTACGGCAGCAGGGGCGCGGTCTGGTCGTTGTAGGCCTTGAGCCGGACGGCGTAGGCGTCCGGGTTGTCGTCCGCCCGTCCCTGCTCCGCGAAGCGCCGCGAGATCCGCTCCAGGAGCTCGTGCTCGTTGACCCTGAGCCGGATCACCACGTCGATCTTGGCGTTGCGGCCGGCCAGCATGGAATCCAGCGCCTCGGCCTGGGCCACGGTGCGCGGGAAGCCGTCGAAGATGGCCCCGCCGGCGGCCTCGGTCTCCGGCAGGCGTTCCTCGATCAGGGCGATGACGATGGCGTCCGACACCAGTTCGCCCCGCTCCATGATCCCCTTGACCCGTTCGCCGAGCGGCGAGCCGGAGGCGATGGCGGCGCGCAGCATGTCGCCCGTGGACAGCTGGACCATACCGCGCTCGTCCACCAGACGCTTGGCCTGGGTGCCCTTCCCGGCCGCCGGCGGCCCGAACAGGATGAGGTTCACCGCGCGCCCCTCACTGCGGGCGTCCGTCCGGTCCGCATCTTCGACTTCTTGATCAGCCCCTCGTACTGGTGCGCCAGGAGGTGCGACTGGATCTGGGCCACCGTATCCATCGTCACGGTGACGGCGATCAGGATCGAGGTGCCGCCGAGGGTGAAGGCGTTGTTGACGCTGTACATCGCCTCGGGCACCAGACAGACCACGGTGATGTAGGCGGCGCCCAGCACCGTCAGCCGGCTCAGCACATAGTCGAGGTATTCGGCCGTCCGCTTGCCGGGACGGATGCCCGGGAGAAAGCCGCCGTACTTGCGCAGGTTCTCGGCCGTCTCATCGGGATTGAACACGATCGAGGTGTAGAAGAACGAGAAGAAGATCATCAGCAGCGCGTAGAGCACCATGTGCGTCGGCGACCCCGACCGCAGCTGGCCGAGCATGCTCGGCAGCCACTGGAGCCAGGCCGGGATGCCGCCCTTGGCGCTGAGGTTGGCCAGCCACGGCTGAATGGTGGCCGGCAGAGCCAGCAGCGAGGAGGCGAAGATCGGCGGGATCACGCCGGCGGTATTGATCTTCAGCGGCATGAAGGAGCTGTCGCCGCCGTACATGCGGTTGCCCACCTGGCGCTTGGGGTACTGCACCAGGAGCCGCCTCTGGGAGCGCTCGATGAAGACGATGGCCAGCACCACCGCCACCGCGCCGGCCAGGACCAGGAGCAGCAGGAACGGGCTCAGCGAGCCGGTCCGCGCCAGGGAGAACAGGTTGAGGATCGCCGTGGGAAGCTGGGCGACGATGCCGGCGAAGATCAGCAGGGACACGCCGTTGCCGACGCCCCGGGCGGTGATCTGCTCACCCAGCCACATCAGGAACAGGGTGCCGCCGGTGAGGATGGCCATGGTGGAGACGATGAAGAACAGGCCCGGATCCTGCACCACCTGGGGCTGGGACTGCAGGCCCATGGCGATGCCGAACGACTGGGCCACGGCCAGCACCACGGTCAGGTAGCGGGTGTACTGGTTGAGCTGTTTGCGGCCGGCCTCCCCGCCCTCCTTGCGGAGCTTCTCCCACGGCCCGTAGATCGTCCCCATCAGCTGGATGATGATGGAGGCGGAGATGTAGGGCATCACGTTCAGCGAGAAGATCGCCATCCGCTGCACGGCGCCGCCGGAGAAGGTGTTGAAGATGCCGAGGATGCCGTTGGTCTGGCCCGAGAAGGCGTGCTGGAACACCGCCAGATTGATCCCGGGAATCGGGATGTAGGTCCCGAGCCGGTAGACGATCAGCGCCCCCAGGGTGAACCACAGGCGCTTGTGCAGGTCCGTGGCCCGCGCGAACGCGCTGTAGTTCAGATTGGCGGCTAATTGTTCTGCGGCCGAAGCCATAAGCTCTCCCCGACGACGTTATGACGGATCACACATAGGTGGATGCGGCGGGCTTGTCATCCGGGCGGTGCGGTCGCAGCCTCGGACGCCCTCGCCGCGACTCCCTCGCCCTGTCCGTCGCTCGGTCCTCGGACGATCGCCGGGGGCGAACGGCGGAGGCGATCAGGCCTCCGCTTCCGCCGGTTCCTTGCGGGTCAGGGTCAGCGCGCCGCCGGCGTCCTCGATCGCCTTCTTGGCCGAGGCCGAGGCGGAGTGCGCGGTGATGGTGAGCTTGCCGGTGATCTCGCCGTGGCCGAGCAGGCGCACGCCGTCCTTCTCGCGGCGGATCACGCCGGCGGCGATCAGGGCCTTGGCGTCGATCGGCTGCGCCGGGTCGAGCTTCTTGGCCTCGATGGCCTTGGCGATGCGCCAGAGGTTCACTTCGGCGAACACCAGCGCGCCCGGATTGTTGAATCCGCGCTTGGGCATGCGCATGTGCAGCGGCATCTGGCCGCCTTCGAACTGCTTGAAGCCGTGGCCGGTCCGGGACTTCTGCCCCTTGACGCCGCGGCCGCCGGTCTTGCCCTTGCCGGAGCCGGGGCCCCGGCCGATCCGCATGCGGCCCTTGCGGGCGCCTTCGTTGTCGGCGAGCTCGTTGAGCTTGGTCATTCGCCTTCTCCTTGGAGGTTGCGCCGGGGACAATCCCCGACTCGGCTTGTTGATCTAGAGGTCCTCCCCCTTCGGGAGAGGTGTCCGCGAAGCGGACGGAGGGGGTCCGGCGCGACGCCCGATACGTCGGCGTCATATCCGGCCGCGGCGGCGCCCCTCGGTCGCTCCGTGACAGCTCCCCCAGAGGGGGAGCGCCTACGGTTCTTAGTCCACGACCTCGACCATGTGCGCCACCTTGGCGATCATGCCGCGCACGGACGGCGTGTCCACGAGGGTGCGTTCGCGGCCGAGCTTATTGAGGCCCAGGCCGGCGAGGGTCGCGCGCTGGTCGTTCTTGCGACGGATCGGGCTGCCGATCTGGCGGATCGTCACCGTCTTGCTTTCTGCGGGGGTCTGGGCGGGAGCCTTGGCCATGATCCTAATCCTTAGCCTTCGATCGCTTCGGCCGAGGAGGCGCCGTCGGCGCGACGGCCGATGATGTCGCCGACCTTCTTGCCGCGCTTGTTGGCGATCTGACGCGGCGAGCTCTGGCCCTTCAGGGCGTCGAAGGTCGCGCGCACCATGTTGTAGGGGTTGGACGAGCCGGTGGACTTGCCGACCACGTCGTGAACGCCGAGGGTTTCGAGCACCGCGCGCATCGGACCGCCGGCGATCACGCCGGTGCCGGGAGGGGCGGCGCGCAGCACCACCTTGCCCGCGCCGTGACGGCCCTGGCCGTCGTGGTGCAGGGTGCGGCTCTCGCGCAGCGGCACGCGGATCATGGTCTTCTTGGCTTCCTCGGTCGCCTTGCGGATGGCTTCGGGCACTTCACGCGCCTTGCCATGGCCGAAGCCGACCCGGCCCTTGCCGTCGCCCACCACCATCAGGGCGGCGAACGAGAACCGGCGTCCGCCCTTCACCGTGGCCGCGACGCGGTTGATGTGCACCAGCTTCTCGACGATGTCGCCGTCGGCGCGCTCTTCGGTCGGAGCGCCGCGATCGCGCCGGTCGCGCCGACCGCCGCCTTCACCGCCGCCTTGTTGAGGTCCACGAGCCATGAGGTGATCCTTAGAAGTTCAGGCCGGCTTCGCGCGCGGCGTCCGCCAGGGCCTTGACCCGGCCGTGATAGATGAAGCCGCCGCGGTCGAACACGACGTCCTTCACACCCTTCTCGAGGGCGCGCTCGGCGACCAGCTTGCCGACCGCCGCGGCCGCGTCCTTGTCCGACCCCTTTTCCGGGCCGGCCTTCTCGAGCGAGGAGGCGGCGACGACGGTCACGCCGCGAGCATCGTCGATGATCTGGGCGGAGATGTTCTTGCTGGAGCGGTGCACCGACAGGCGCAGACGGCCGTTCCCGACCTTCTTCAGACGGGTGCGGTTGCGCTCGGCGCGGCGCAGATGGATATCGCGAGGAGACAGGGCCATGGCTTACTTCTTCTTGCCTTCCTTGCGCCGGACCTTCTCGCCGGCGTAGCGCACGCCCTTGCCCTTGTAGGGCTCGGGCGGACGGATGCGGCGAATCTGCGCCGCCATTTCACCCACCGCCTGCTTGTCGATGCCGGCGATGCGGATCTCGGTCTGCTTGGGCACGGCGAAGGCGATGCCCGCCGGAGGCGGCATGTCGACGTCGTGGCTGAAGCCGAGCTGCAGCGACAGGGTCTGGCCCTTCATCGCCGCACGATAGCCGACGCCCACGAGCTCGAGGGTCTCCTCGAAGCCCTTGGTCACGCCTTCGACCATGTTCGACACCAGGGTGCGCGACAGGCCCCACATGGACCGGGCGCGCTGGGTGTCGACCCGCGGCTTGAACGAGATCGTCCCATCGGCATGGGTGACTTCGATCTCTTCGGGCACGGTGAAGGACAGCTGGCCCTTGGGCCCCTTCACCGACAGCGTCTGGCCGTCGGCCGTCAGGGTCACGCCCGACGGGATGGCGACTTCCTTTTTTCCGATACGCGACATCTTAGTAGACCCGGCAGAGGACTTCGCCGCCGACATTGCTGTCGCGGGCGGCGTTGTCGCTCATCACGCCCTTGGGCGTGGAGAGGATGGAGATCCCGAGGCCGTTCTTCACCGGCTTCAGGTCCTTGATCGAGGAGTAGACGCGCCGGCCCGGCGTGGAGATGCGCCGGATCTCGGCGATCACCGGTTCTCCGTCGAAGTACTTGAGCTCGATCTCGAACTCGGGGTGCTTGCCCGGCTCTTCCACGAGCGCATAGCCGCGGATGTAGCCCTCGTCCTGCAGCACGTCGAGGACGCGGCCGCGGAGCTTGGACGCCGGGGTGGACACCTTCGAACGCTTGCGCATGGCGGCGTTCTTGATGCGGGCGATCATGTCGCTGAGAGGATCGTTGAAAGACATCTGTTCCCCTCCCCTACCAGCTCGACTTCACGAGACCAGGGACCTGGCCGAAGTTGCCCATTTCGCGCAGCGCGATCCGGCTCATCTTGAGCTTCCGATAGAAGCCGCGCGGACGGCCGGTCACGTCGCAGCGGTTGCGGTAGCGCACCGGCGAGGAGTTGCGCGGCAGCTCGGCCAGCTTCAGGCGCGCATCGAAGCGCTCCTCCAGCGACTTGGAGTCGTCGTTGGCGATGGCCTTCAGGGCTTCGCGCTTGCCAGCGTACTGCTTGATCAGCCGCTTGACCCGGTTGTTGCGATTGACGGCGCTTTTCTTAGCCATGGGTTCTTTCCTTCCCGTCAGTTCGCGGTGAACGGGAATTGAAACTCGCGCAGGAGCGCGCGGGCTTCGTCGTCGGTCTTGGCGGTGGTGCAGACGATGATGTCCATGCCCCACATCTGGTCGATCTGGTCGTAGTTGATCTCGGGGAACACGATGTGCTCCTTCAGACCCATGGCGTAGTTGCCGCGGCCGTCGAACGAGGTCGGCTTCAGGCCGCGGAAGTCACGCACCCGCGGCAGGGCGATGGTGATCAGGCGGTCGAGGAACTCGTACATCCGGTCCTTGCGCAGGGTGACCTTGGCCCCGATCACCATGTTCTCGCGCAGCTTGAAGCCGGCGATCGACAGGCGGGCGCGGGTCGGCGCGGGCTTCTGGCCGGCGATCATCGACAGGTCCTTGATGGCCGAGTTGACCTTCTTGGAGTCCGCCGTGGCTTCGCCCACCCCCATGTTCAGCACGATCTTGTCGAGCTTGGGGATCTGCATCTCGTTGGTGTAGCCGAACTTCTCCTTCATCGCGGCGCGGATGCTCTCGCGATAGATGGTCTTCATCCGGGGCTCGTAAGCCTCGCCTCCCCCAGAACCATTTTGAGCCTCGGGGGGCGTTTGTGTTTTCGCATCAACCATTGATCACCTCGCCGGTCGTCTTGGCGATACGGACCTTCTTGTCGCCGTCGATCCGGAAACCGACGCGGGTCGGCTTGCCCTTGTTGTCCACCACGGCCACGTTCGAGAGGTGCACCGGAGCTTCCTTGTTCTTGATGCCGCCGTTGGGATCGGTCTGGCTGGCCTTGGTGTGCCGCTGGACCATGTTGAGGCCCTGCACCACCACGCGGCTGTCCTGCGGCATGACCTTGAGGACGACGCCCTGACGGCCCTTGTCCTTGCCGGTCAAAAGGACGACGCGGTCGCCCTTCTTGATCTTCGCGGCCATTACAGCACCTCCGGCGCGAGCGAGATGATCTTCATGTGGTTCTTGGCGCGCAGCTCGCGCGGAACCGGCCCGAAGATGCGGGTGCCGATCGGCTCGTTCGACTTGTTGACGATCACCGCCGCCGAACGGTCGAAACGGATCACCGAGCCGTCCTTGCGCTGGATATCCTTGGCAGTGCGCACGACGACGGCGCGAAGGACGTCGCCCTTCTTCACGCGGCCGCGCGGGATCGCTTCCTTGACGGACACCACGATGGTGTCGCCGACCGAGGCGTAGCGACGCTTGGCGCCGCCGAGCACCTTGATGCACATGACCCGGCGCGCGCCCGAATTGTCGGCGACGTCCAGGTTAGTCTGCATCTGGATCATGGTTCAGACCTTCCGGAAACTATGCCGAAGCCTTGGGAAGGACTTCCCAGGTCTTCAGCTTGGACTTCGGCGCGCACTCGACGATGCGAGCGACTTCGCCTTCTTTGTAGGCATTGCCCTCATCGTGGGCATGGTACTTCTTGGACCGGCGGACGGTCTTCTTCATCACCGGGTGCAGGAAGGTCCGTTCGACCTTCACCACCACGGTCTTGTCGCCCTTGTCGGAGACGACCACGCCTTCGAGAATTCGCTTCGGCATTGGCTTAACCCTGCCCCTTGCTCTGAGGCGCTTTCTTCTGGCGCATCACGGTCTTGATGCGGGCGATGTCCTTGCGGATCTCGCCCACGCGGTGGCTCTTCTCCATCTGCCCGGTGGCGGCCTGGAAGCGCAGGTTGAACTGCTCCTTCTTCAGGTTGGCCAGGCCGTCGGTGAGCTGGTCGGGGGTGAACCCGCGAACGTCTTCGATCTTCATCACGCGGCCTCCACATGGGCGAGGACGCCCGCGTCGAGACGGGTCACCACGCGGGTTTTGATCGGCAGTTTGGCGGCGCCGAGGCGCATGGCTTCCCGCGCCACGTCGTCCGGCACGCCGTCGATCTCGAACATGATCCGGCCTGGCGCGACGCGTGCGGCCCAGTACTCCACCGCGCCCTTGCCCTTGCCCATGCGGACTTCGGCCGGCTTATCGGAGACCGGCAGGTCCGGGAAGATGCGGATCCACACCCGGCCCTGACGCTTCATCTGGCGGGTGATGGCCCGGCGGGCGGCTTCGATCTGGCGCGCGGTGACGCGTTCCGGCTCGAGCGCCTTCAGACCATAGGAGCCGAAGTTCAGCGACGAGCCGCCCTTGGTCGCGCCGTGGATGCGGCCCTTGAACTGCTTGCGGTACTTGGTTTTTTTCGGTTGCAGCATGACGATCTACCTTACGCGCGGTCGCGACGGTCGCGGCCGCCCCGATCGCCGCGGTCGCGGCGGTCGTCGTTCGAACCCGGGCCGGCCGCTTCGGCCGCCCAGCGCTTGTCCTGCGCCATCGGGTCGTGCTCGAGCACCTCGCCCTTGAACACCCAGGTCTTGACCCCGATGATGCCGTAGGTGGTCTTGGCCTGAGCGAAGCCGTAGTCGATGTCGGCGCGCAGGGTGTGCAGCGGCACGCGGCCTTCGCGGTACCATTCCATCCGCGCGATCTCCGCGCCGCCGAGGCGGCCCGAGACGTTGATGCGGACGCCCTTGGCGCCGAGACGCATGGCCGACTGCATGGCCCGCTTCATGGCGCGGCGGAAGGCGATCCGGCGCTCGAGCTGCTGGGCGATCGATTCCGAGATCAGCTGGGCGTCGGTCTCCGGCTTGCGCACCTCGACGATGTTCAGATGAACCTCGCCTTCGGTCATGGCCGAGAGATCCTTGCGGAGCTTCTCGATATCGGCGCCCTTCTTGCCGATGATGACGCCCGGACGGGCGGCGTAGATGGTGACGCGGCACTTCTTGTGCGGACGCTCGATGATGATGCGCGAGACGCCGGCGGCGTTCAGGCGATCCTTCAGGAAGCGGCGGACGCGGATGTCCTCGTGCAGGAGCTTGCTGTACTGGTCGCCCTTGGCGAACCAGCGGCTGTCCCAGGTGCGGTTGACGCCGAGGCGCAGACCGATCGGATTGACCTTCTGACCCATTACGCGGCGTCCCCAGAGAGTTCACGGACCACGATGGTGATCTCCGAAAAGGGCTTCTCGATGCGCGAGGCCCGGCCGCGGGCGCGGGCCGAGAAACGCTTCATCACCAGGTTCTTGCCGACGTAGGCCTCGGCCACGATCAGGCTGTCGATGTCCAGGTTGTGGTTGTTCTCGGCGTTGGAGACCGCCGAATACAAGGCCTTGCGCACATCCTTGGCGATGCGCTTGTGGCTGAACTCGAGCTCGTTCAGCGCGCGCTGCACCGGCAGGCCGCGGATCGACTGGGCCACCAGGTTCAGCTTGCGCGGCGAGGTGCGCAGGTTCACGGCCTTGGCCATGGCCTCGACCTTGCCGGCGCGACGTTCGTTCTTCGACTGTCCCATGCCCCTACTTCCTCTTCGCCTTCTTGTCGGCCGCGTGGCCGTAGAAGGTACGGGT
>CAILTK010000006.1 GCA_903837135.1 uncultured Caulobacterales bacterium | reverse complement strand
CGGGATCGGTCGCCCGTCCGGAAACGCCCGCGGTTCGGCATACAGGTAGCAGAGGACAGCCTGCCGGCCCGTCTTTTGCCCCTCGGTCCGCAGGCCAAAGGCGTGCTTGACCAGTTGGGCTGCGTCGAGAAACGCAAAGCGGAGACCCGCGCTCAAGGCGTCGCGCATGGCCTCGTAGGGGCCCATGGCCCGGCCCCAGACGGGCCGAGTGTAGGCGGCTGAGAAGCTCGCCGTCTTTTGATCGCGGAAAGGCTCGTACCGCTTGGACTCGATACCGATCAGGCGCTCGGCCGTCTGCACCCCGACGTCCAGCCAGGGGTGCAGACCGCCGCTCCAGGGAAACCTCATCTGCGCCTCGAGATCGACGTTCTCAGCCGCGTGGCCGCCCAGCCAATCGGCCGGCAGCGACAACAGGTCTGGGCGCTCGCCGAACAGCCCAAAGGCGTTGGCGACCAGGGCGGCCGAGGATTCCGGGTTGGCGAACTTGCCGCTGACCAGCTCCTGGCCGCCGGCCGCCAGGTAGCGGGCCAGGATGGCGTCCTTGGGCAAGTGATCGAGAAGGGCGGCGCGCGCCCTTGCCAGAGGATCGGTGAGGCTCAAACCGCGCCTCCAGGCTGGCGCGCCACCCGCAGCAGCGCGCCGACAATCGGCATGTGGATGTAGAGCGCGTCGCAGGGACGGGTAGCGGCTGCCTCCAGAGCCTCCGCATACAGCCCCAGTTGGGGGCCGTAGCCGACCGCGCGGGCGTCCCAGGTATCGCGCGAACCCGGGAAACTCTTGTGGTCGATGACCGCGAATCCCGCGTCATGCTCCGCCAACAGATCGATCCGGCCGGAGACGAGTTGGTCGCCCAGTCGGGCAAACACCGGGGTTTCCCGGTGCAGACGGCCCGTTGGCCAGAGGCCGGTGAGGTGCGCGTTCAGTCGGTCACAGGCGTCGAGCACATCCTGCGCCTTGACCTGATGGACGCCCCAGCGCTCAAGGATGGCCTCAGCGCGCTGGTGACGCGCCGCCAGCTCCTGGTCAGCGCGATCCGCGGCGAAGATGGCATGCACCGCCTCGCCCAGGCTCAACATGTCAGGCGTGCCGACGAACGGCAGGCGCGGGCCCAGTTGAACTCGCTCGACCACCACATAGGGATCCGTCGTGGTCTCGCCGCTCGGTCGGCGATGCAGGGCGGGCCGGTCGCGGATCTGTCGGGTCAAACGCACGAACGCTGGCCGGACAACCGACGGCGCGACGACATCATCGACGGCCATTGGGCTCACGCGGGCCGGAAAGCTGTCCGCGCCTGCGACCAGAGTGTTCGCCGCACCCGAGGGCAGAGCGACATGGCCGGGCTGATCGCCGTCCAGCACCTGCAGCCATTTCAGCTCGCCCTTGGTCGGCGGCGCGAAGATCACATAGTCTCGAGCGCGGGTGACCCCGACATAGAGAAGTCGTGTCTCTTCCTGGCGGGCGCGCAAGGCGGCTTGCTGGCCGAGCGGTGAGGTGAGGGCGGCCTCATCAAGGCCGACATCCTTGCTCTGGCTGGCATAAGGCCAGGGCCAGTAGCGGATCCATCGACCAGCCAAGGGGTCGCGCCAGTCCAACGCGCCATCGGCCTCGGCGACCGGTTCGAACAGCCGGGGTTTGGGTTCGCGGTTGAGACCGGTCAAGACGACCAGCGGCCATTCGAGACCCTTGGCGCCGTGATAGGTCATCACCTTTACAGCGTTTGATTGCAGGCTTTTGGGGCGGCGCGGCTCGTCGGTAGCCAGCGCCAGAACCAGTCCCGACGGGGTCGCCGGAGCGCCGGAGCTGGCGCAGCTGCTCTCATAGGTGCGGGCAAATCCACGCAGGGCTTCCAGGTCGTCAAGGCGCGCGGCGACGTCGCCCCAGGTCTCAATACGGCGGATGACGTCTGGCAAAACGATCAGGGCGTCCACGAGGTCCGCCGGGGTCAGCGACAGAACGCTCTCGCGCAGCGCGTTCAAGGCCGTGGAAATCGGAACGGCGGCTTGCAGGGCGGCGTCCTGGTCTTCGGCGCTGACGGCCTGCAGCCAGAGATCCGACTTCGGATCGTCGCTGAAGAAGCGGGCGAGCTCAGCGAGCGCGAGCCGGTCGGTCGGATCGGCGACCCAGCGGAAGGCCGCCATCACCAACTCCACATGCGGCGTGCGGGAGAGACCATCGCGCTCGACCGCGACTTTCACCCCCAGCTGGCTGAGCGCCGTGGCCACCCGAAGTATGTCGGCGTGGCTGCGGCACAGCACGGCGACGTCCCCGGCGCGAAGCGGCCGATTGGCCTTGGCCTCCTTGTCGAAGATCATCCAATCCGCGCCATCGGCGAATGCGTCGCGGATGCCGGCGGCCAGGGCGGCGTATTGCAGGTCAACCTTGCCATCGAGCCACCAGACGGCGAACGGGGCGTGGGCGAATCCATCCTCCGTCCGCGCCGTGCCGCTGAACGCGTGATCGGCCGCCGGCAACCCCATGGCGGTGAAGGCCGGTCCAAAAGCGGCGTTGACGAAGTCGATGATGCCCTTGCGGCTGCGGTAGGAGGTCGCCAGGACCTCCTGCGGCTCGGTGGCTGTCGCGGCGACGCCATCGAAGGCGGCCTGGGTCAGGGCGCTGTCGGCGTTGCGGAAGCCGTAGATCGCCTGCTTCGGGTCCCCAACCCAGGTGCTGGCGTCGACCAGCTCGGCCATCGCCGTGAAGATGGCGATCTGCAGCGGGCTGGAGTCCTGGAACTCGTCGACGAAGACGCGGCCGATGCGTTCCCCCAAACGCTCGGCCATCGCTGGGTCGCGCAGGACGTCCAGCGCCAGAGCTTCCTGATCGATGAAATCCATCAGGCCGCGATCGGACTTGTAGCCCTGATAGGCGTCCAGGGCTTGGGCCGCGCAGTCGAAGATCGTGCGAATGAACCCCTCGCAATCCGACCGTAAGCGAGGGTGCTCCGGGTGACGGCTGGCGGCCCGGCAAACAGATTCGAGGCCGTCGGTCAGGGCTTGGCCGTCCTTCTTGGCGCAGGCGACCTTCGACAGGCGCGCCCAGTCAGGCCATGACAAGCGCTCGCCACGCTGGGAGGCGGCGCGAATCCGGCGCAGATGCTCGATGCTGGGTTGGCCAGTCTTGCTCAGTTCGGGTGGCAAGCACCCCAAGGCTCCCGCCACAGCCTCGTTGAGGACCTTGTCGAGATCTTCCGCTCTGCCGGCGAAGGGCGGCGGCAGGAGGGCCAAGAAGGACTCCACCGAACGGTCCGCAGACCGCTTCAGACCAGCGGCGTCGAGGCCGTTGGCACGCGCCAGCTCGATCAGGCGGCGGACCGTGGTTCGCCAGTCGGAGCGCTCCGCGTCGCCCGCGCGCTTGGGTTCAAAGAAGCCCATCACCTCAGCCAGGGCGTTAAGTTGTGGCGCGTGCATTTCGATGGCCGTGTCGGCGGCGATGGCGAACAACCGCGCCACGCCGTCTTCGGGGATGACCTCCGCCCGGGGCGAGCGGCCGAGATCGATGGCGTGTTCGCCGACGATCTGGCCGCAGATCGAATTGACCGTGCCAAAACGGGCACCCAGCAGACGCGCGGCCTGCTCGGCCTTGCCGGACTTGAACAGGTTGGCCCGTGAGCGCTCGATGAGCTCGTCGGCCGCCTTCACGGTGAAGGTGGTGGCGACAATCTCTTCCGGTTGGCGGATTTCCACTTCGCGGGCGATGTCGCCAACGATCCGGGTGGTTTTGCCGGCGCCGGCCGAGGCTACGACCGTGTTGATCTTGAGAGCGGTCATGTTCAGTTCGCCTCCTGAGTGACGCGGCAGAGGCTGGTCAGTTCGCAATATTGGCAGGGCTCCTGCCCAGGGATGATCCCGAGACCTTCCGGAAAATGGTCCGATGCCTCTGGCAGTCCGGTACCGAGGGCCGCGCCCTTGGCGGCGAGGTCGCGCCACAGTCGCCATGTGCCCATCAGATCGTTCCAGGTGTCGGCCAGCGAGCGCGCCGCCTCGACTTCTTCGTCAGACACGATGGCGCCGACCGGGCCGATCAACCGCCGCTGGTTGAGCAGGTAGTAAGCGCCGGGCGCCGGCGTCGCGGCGCCCGGATCGGCGATGGCGCCATAGGTCGCCAGCTGCAGGGCGCGACCTTCCGCAAGCTCCGTGCGACGGCGCTTGGCGCTCTTGGTCCATTTCAGATCGATCACGCCGAGGCCTTCGGTCGGATGGCGAACCACAAGATCAAGGCGGCCAAGGACGGAAAGCCCGTCAGCGAATTCCGCTTCACGGTCTAGTTCCGTGCCCACGACCTCCAGGCCCTTGGCCCGCAGCAGGCGGGCCAATTCAGCTAGGGCGGCCGGAACGCGGGTTCTCGCCGCAGCCAACTCGCCGGCGAACTCAGGCTGTTGCAGCGGGGCGGCGATGGCGCCGAGGAGGCTGTCGAACACCGCATCGACCTGACGGCGAACATCCTCCGCGTCGGCGACGGGACCTGGCCGCAGAACCTGGTTGGCGATCTCGTGAGCGAGGTTGCCGAGCAGTTGGTCGGGTCCGGGGATTTCTGCAAACCGTCCGCGTGAGAGGCGCAGCACGTCCAGCAGCATCCAACGCATCTGACAATCAGCCAGGCGTTCGAAGCTCGTGGCGCTTTCCTTACGGCCCGCCAGCTTGGCGATGGCCGTGGCTGGCAGGGTCCAGTGGGCGCGGGCCTGCGGCGGGGTGACGATGGCGGCGATTTCCCTCGTTAGTCGGCGGCCTGAGAGGTCATGCGCCGCGTCGTCGAGCAGGCGCTCAGCCGACCAACGAACTTTCAAGCCCGCCTCCTGGGTGACGGGATGGAGCTGGTGGGCGAGGGGATGGCTGACCGTCTCCTCACCGCCCGCAAGAGCGGGACGGATCAGCACCGCGCGATCCTTCGCTTGGTGCACGGCATTGGCATAGGACCAGCTGATCCGCGAGGCGGTCGAAGACGCGGGTTCCAGGGCGCAGCCGGCGGTCGCCAAGGCCGCTTGTTCGGCAAGGCTCCAAGGTGTGGTCGGCACCCGCTCGCCGGGACCCTTGAAGTCCCACCACACCAGACGGTCGACAGGCCCCCAGATCGCGGCGGGATGCTTGACGCAGCGCAGCCCTCCAGCGGTCGCGATGTGTTCAGGATTCTGAGCGCCCTCGGCGAGCACCTGCTCGATCATCCGTTCGACCAGCAGGGCGGGCAAGGGATCCTGGCCGAGAACGTCGATGGCTTTGACCAGCGCGCTAGCGGCCCCGGCGACCGTCAACAGCAGGGGATCGGACTGGCCGGCGTCGGTTTCTACGGCCCATTGGCCAACCCGCGCGGCGATCCGTCGGGCCGCATCCGCGGGCATGCCCTGGGTGCGGCTGTAGAGACCGCCCGTGGTCCATTCCCGCCAGCGCGTCTGGCGTTTGGCGATCTCGGCTTCGGCCGAGGGGTGATCCGCGAAGCGCTCGGCGAGATTCGCTTCGAGCTCCGCCCAAGCGCGTGTCCAGGATGGCGAGCCCATGCCCGGTTCGCGGGCCAGCGCTCGGGCGAGCTTTCCGGCCGCGCGCCGTTCGATGGGCGGGCGGGGCAGGAGAAGAAGATCGAGCAGGGCCTTAGCGTTGAACGGCGCCCAACTGGCTGCGAAGGCAAGGGGAAGTACCTGCAACGCGCCGCGCCAGGGGGAGGCGGCGGACTGGCCAAGGGCGGGCAGGCCGCGGGCCTGCAAGGCGCGATCGAGCAGGGCGGTGTCCCCGTCGGCGCTCAGCACCACGGTGCCCGCCAAGTCTTCTTCCGACCCAGCCGCCAGCCATTCCGCCAAGGCCTCCGCCGCCATTAGCGCGGTGTCGGCTTCCACCGTCATGAAGGCGCCGTCACCTTGCAGCGGCTCGGTCTCGCCGGAGCGCAGGAAGGCTTGCACCCGATGCAGGTCGTTGCCGCTGTCCGCAACAGGCGGCGAAGCGGCCTGAATCTCCACGCCGCAGGCCTCGACTTGATCGATCAGGCGGCGATTGGGCGGTGTCAGCAAATCGCGGGGCTCCACGAGTGTGATGCTTCTGATCGACAGAGACGGACGATCAGCCAAATCCGCCGAAACCGCGCGCAGCCGGTCAGGCGCGCCAGGCGGCAAGGGCGGGGCCTGAGCTTCAGCCCGCGCCAGGTCGTCGATGCGCGGTGAGCCGATCTCACCGCCGCCCCAGCCGGCGGCTATCAGCTCATCGCGCCAAGCAAGTAGGGCCTTCGCGGTCGCCCACGGATCCCGCGCGAACGAGGGCGCGTAGAAAGGATTGACGCTCACCGGCAGGGCCGCTCGGAGCTTGGCGGCGTAGGCCGCGATACGAACGGCTTCGGCGCCGCGGGGTCCGGTCAGACCCAGTTGCACTTCGAGCACGTCGATCAGCCCGGTCGGCCCGACCACGGCCGCATGAACGACGCCTGCGCCTAGACCCGGAAAATCCGGGTAGGCGCGGCCATCGCACGCCAAGCCAAAGATCAGGTCCATTCCAGCTTCCCCGCCAAATTCATCCGCCACCATTTGTGGAGGTTAGTCTGTGTTCCCGACAGAATCGGTCGGGTCGCGCCAAAGCGGCGGCTTTAAGCTGGGACGGGCCGAGCGATCGTCGCCTGGTGGGCTGCCAGCGCGCTCTGTAGCTCCGTCACCATCAAGGCTTGGAGCCTGGGCGGCGCCACGATCTCGACCTTGTCGGCCCAGGTGAACAGATGCCACGCGAGTTCCAGCATGCCGCTGGCCCGAAAGCTCACCAGCACCGACCCGTCGGGTTGTTCGGTGACTTCCTGGTTGGAATGGAAGCGCCAACCCAAAGCGTCCGCGGCCCCGTGCGGCTTGACCCGAAGAACGACGTCCTCGGCATCGCCATGGAAGACGCCGAACGAGCGGCCTGCAAACGCTGACAGGCTGAAATCTTCTGGCGCAGGGGCCGGGCAGTCCATGAGCGTCAGGTCGCGGATGCGATCCAGCCGCCAGGACTTCGGCTCATCAGATCCGAGTTCGGCCGCGACCAAGTAGTTGGTCCGGCCAAACATCAGGCCATAGGGCGCAACCTCGCGGAGTCTGCCCGGCGTCGAGCCGCCATCGTAGGCGAATTTCAGGCCGCACATCGCCTTGACCGCGTGGCGAACGGTAGCGAGCACAGTCTCGTCCTCGAAGGGCCGGGGGCCGGCCTGGACTGCCACCGTCTCCGCGTGAAGCAGGGCTTCCATGTCCGGCACGAGTTTGCGCAGAGCGGACGAGCGCATGGAGGCCCGCACCTTGGTTTCGATCGAGGCCAGGGCGGCCGCCCGGTCATGATTGCCGCTGGCGCGCATCGCCTCGGCCGTCGTGCCTAGCGCCACCAGTTCCTCGGCCGTCGGCGCTTGGAAGAGGCCATCAAGTCCGGAGGTCATGCGGTAGCGCTTCGATGGGGGCTCCTCGATCACCTCCATCTGCGGAAAGAGTTGTTCGAGGGCGTCGCGCATCCGCTCGACCGTTCGACGACCCGTGCCTGCGACCTCGGCCATCTCATCCAAGGTCAGACCTTCGGCAGACCCGGCCAGCACCCGGGCCAGATGAAGCAGTGACAGCGCTTTTTCGTGCCGCATCGCGTCACCCCCAACTTGACCGGCCTAGCTTACTAACGGTTGTCACTGCGTCGAGTCCTTCCCGACCGATTCTGTCGGGTGGCCGTCGCAAGGTGAGCCTCTACAGCGGCGGGAGACCTCAGATGAAATTTGCACTTTCCAATCATGCGGCCACGCGGACCCAACAAAGGGGCGTCCCGCACCATCTCATCGAAGCGCTGATGAGCTACGCGGATTTCGAAGCGCCTGTCGGCGGCGGTTGCACCGTGCTGCGCATGAGCCGAGGCCGGCTCGACGATCCCGACCTGGCCGATCGCCTAGGCGCCAAGCGCGAACGTCTTCGCGGATTGAGCATTGTGTGGAGTGAACGGAAAGGTGAAATCGTCACCGTCCTGCGGCCCCGGCGGGGCCCGGCTGGTCGCCGCTACCGCCGCGGCGACCAATAGGTCGGGGAAGGCTGCCCTTAAGGGGTCTGTCATGCCACAGACTGCACAGCTTATGATTGCCCAGCCTCTGGACCTTCTTTCTTCTGCCTGCTTCAATGGGAAACTAGGGAAGTCGTGTGCCGGATTTGAATCGGCGAACGCGGGCCTTGAGCATTACTCTACCCAGCTCGAATCGGCGTGGGGGCGAATGGGGACGAGCGTGCGCAACCAAGGCCAAGGGCCAGTATTCATTGACGCCTTCGCCGGCTGCGGGGGGCTGAGCCTTGGCCTGTTGAAGGCGGGTTGGAATGGCCTGTTTGCAATCGAGAAGGACGCGTTCGCCTTTTCCACGCTCAAGGCGAACCTGATCGAGCGCGAAACCCGTCGGCACTATGCGTGGCCCGCATGGCTAGAACAGAAGCCGTGGACGATCGAGAGCCTCATGAACGGGCATCGCGAGGAGCTGCTGGCCCTGAAGGGCAAGGTCGACCTACTCGCCGGAGGCCCTCCGTGCCAGGGCTTTTCCAGCGCCGGCCGCCGGCGGCCCGGCGACCCTCGCAACGAGCTCGTCGAACGATACCTTGAGTTTGTCGACATCATCCTCCCCAAGATGGTCCTGATCGAGAACGTGCGTGGGATCACCTATGACTTCGTCGGGACAGGGGAGGCACCCGACCGGCGCAACTTCGCCGATGATCTGGTCGACCGGCTGGGTGCGAACTATCACGTCTACACCGATACCATTCGCCTATCGGACTACGGAGTCCCCCAGCAGCGGCCCCGGTTCTTCCTCGTGGGCATCTTGAAGTCGCACGGTCGCAAGCTACCGCGCCGGGACGAGCCATTCGCGCGTCTGCGCGCCGCCAGGGGCCATTTCCTCGAAAAGCGTGGGCTCACGAAGCGCGTAACCTGCAAGCAGGCGATCTCAGACCTCGAGGTTGGCCGGGCCGGGATCGGGGCCTGCCCGGATTCCAAGGGGTACGAGGCCATTCTCACGAGCTCGGCACGTACCAACTACCAACGGCTGATGCGGGACGGGTTCGAGGGGGCGGTGCCAGACACGCGGCTTGCCAAACACCGGCCCCATATCGTCGAGCGATTCACGAAGATCATTGCCGAGTGCAAGGCCGAAGGCCGTCTAGGCGTGCAGCTGAACCGGGAAATGCGGGAGCGACACGGCATCAACAAGATGGCCACTCGTGTCCTCGACCCGACGAAGGTCGCCCCGACCATCACAAGCATGCCGGACGACCTGCTTCATTACGCGGAACCGCGGACGCTCACCGTAAGGGAAAACGCGCGCCTGCAGACCTTCCCCGATTGGTTTGCGTTCCAGGGCAAGTACACGACGGGCGGCGAGCGCCGAGCCAAGGAAGTTCCCAGGTTCACCCAGGTGGCCAACGCGGTACCGCCACTCATCGCCGAGATGTGGGGCGAGGTGCTGATGGGCTATGTCCAAGCCCGCCAGCAAGCCCCCCGCTTGCGCCTCGTCGCATGACATGCCCGCAAACACGCGATCGGGCGCGCTCGTCGCCACCCGCCAATCCTGCGGAAACCCAGCTGAAGTTCGCCGCGGACCAATCGCGTGGCTGAAGAGGGCGTCGCCGAGTTTCCGACCGGACTCCTGAGCTGGGCGGGTAACCGCTCAGGCGGTGTCCGGCGCCTGTTCGACATGACGAGCGGCCGTCCAGGCCAGGCTGTCCTTCATACAAACCTCCTGCACCGCCTCCGTGACTGGACTGGTGAGTTTGCATCCGGCGACGCTGCAGCCCCTCGCGTCCTCCTTCTGGTGGGTGGCCCAGGAAATGGAAAGACCGAGGCCATCGAATCCACGGCACGGTGGCTGGACAGTGCGCTTGGAGCAAAGTCCCGGCTGACTAACGAGCTGAGCTCAGCCTTTGCCCCGCCAGACGGGCTTGTCCCGCGGGTTGTGACGGTGGATCTGGACGCGCTGCTCGACACGCCGGGTCGCGGCCAGCTGGAGATCGTGCAGGACGCTTCGGTCGTGACTGGCCCGGCGGGACTGACGGCTGCGCAGCTCCTGCTGGCCGAGCTCACTGCGGCCGTCGGCGGCGCTGAGCCCACGACTTACCTCTGCTGTGTCAACAGAGGGGTCCTCGATGACGCCCTGATCGAGGCCATAGACGCCGGCAATGACCCGGGCCGCCGCCTTCTCGAGGCTGTCACGCGCGCCGTGAGCCTGTTTCCGGACGCCCCTCCCTGCTGGCCGCTTCCCGACTTCCCATCGGTGGCCGTCTGGCCGATGGACGTCGAGTCGCTCTTGGCGCCGCTCGACTCGGGTGACCCCGCGCCCGCCGTCGGCCTTTTTGGCCTGGCGCTCGCGGAAGAGAAATGGAGGGAGGCGGGCTCGTGCTCGGCTGGTTCCATGTGCCCGTTCTGCACAAGTCGTAGCCTCCTGGCGAAGCCGCGCGAGCGAGCGTCATTGCTTTCGATCCTGCGCTGGTACGAGGTCTCCAGCGGAAAGCGATGGAGCTTCAGGGACCTCTTCTCCCTTGCGTCCTACTTGCTCGCGGGCAACCAGGGTTCCGGACAGGATGTCTCCACTGACCCTTGCTCGTGGTCGGCGGCGCTCGTCGGACGGGACGACCTGGCCAAGCGCAAGGCCAAGCCGTCAAAGGCCACCTCGACCGCGATCTTCCAGCTGGTGGGCGCACAATATCAGCACGCCCTGTTCCACAGGTGGGACCGAGACGCCGGCGCTTCCCTGCTCCGCGACCTAAAGGAGCTGGGCCTTGACGACGACAACACGGCTATGGGCCTGCATTGGTTCTTGCAGTCGCGGCGGGGCCAGTACCTCCCCACCACCATCACGGCCGCACTGGAGGGCGTCGTGGACCTGATGGACCCGGCGGCGGCGAGCCCGGACACCGAGCTGCAGGCGACCCAGCGCACGACCTTCTGGCTCCGCGACATCGACGTGAGGTTCAGTCGCTCCGTTGCCGAGGGCCTCGACTATGTCCGCAGATCGCGCGTGCTGCAGGAGGCGGAGCTTGAGCTCCTCGGCCGCCTCGCCACGCTCGACTCGGAATTGTCGCAGGGCCAGATGCGCCGCAAGCGACCCGCCGTTGCGACACGAGTCCAGCGGCTCATCCGGGACTTTTCGTGCCGGACTGTCCGCCGCTCCCTCGGCGCCCGGACGGCTACAGTGCGCGACGCGACCATCCTCGCGGAGTTCCAGCGCGTCACCGAGGAGATCGGGGGCGATGGCCTCTACGAGGTCGCGCGCGAGGTCGAGCGCTTGCTCAACACCAACCAGGACTTCGAGATCTCGCTAACGACGACCTTCGGCCAGCCGCTCCCCCCGCCAATGCAAAGGGCAACGCTCGTCGTCCCGGCCAGACCGGTCAAGCCGCTGGAGGAGGTCGCGTCTGGCCGTCCCCGCAGCCCGGTGGCGTTCCTGAGGGTCGGGTCGGCAAAGTCCGTCCAGGCGGTCGCCCTTACCTACGACCTATTCAAGGCGGTGAAGGAGCTCAAGAGGGGCATGTCCCCGGCCTCGCTGCCCAAGACAGTCCAGGCACTTCTGGACACCGCCCGGGCGCGCCTGTCTGGGCCAATCGTGCGCGACCGCGAGATCCTAGACCGCGCGCGCATCCGCATCGGGTCGGGTGGCGTGGCAGTGGAGGAACGTCGCCAGGGGTTCGTCTCCTTCCGCGAGGAGCAGGGCCGTTGACGCTGGCAAAGTTCCTCGACGATCCATGGCGGACGTCGCATGCCGCCTATCAGCATTCCGCGTTGGCGATGACGCCCGCTCCCGAATACGCCAGTTCCGAAGTGATCTTGGCGTCACTCTACCGGGTGATCGGCTTTCCAGGCCTGATGGAGAGCGCAGTTCCCCAAGAGGGGAGGGACCTCGACAGGGAAATCCAGAAGTTCCTGAAGCGTCGCCAACCCCGCGTCGGGGCCACGCTCGATGCAGACTCCTTTCACATGATGCTGCACTCGGCGCTGGAGAGCCCGAAGCTTCCGAACCAATCCTCGAAGAGGTTCTTGCAAGTCACGCCCCTCGTGCCCCAAGCGGCTGTCTTCTCGGGGTCAGCCCGGACGACGGGGAACCCATGGTCGGCAGGCACCCTGGTCCGCCGCATGGTTTGGCTGGGCGCCCGCGACGTGGCCCACGCGCAGCGGGTTTGGTCGATGTTGTTTAACGCGCTCTCGATCGGCGCGGACGACGACATCTTCGCCCGGTTCCTACAAGCCGAGATCAAGGCCTGGGCTGGCGATCGCCAATGGACCGCGCCGGAATCGCCTGAGGCGCCCATGCTGGCGCCGGAGGACCGAGCCTCGCTGGTCTTCCCGGCGCAGCAATTCGTTAGGGACCTCGAGGCGGTGATCGAGGCGAAGGACTCGCTCACCCGGCGGCAATGGACGAGCCTCCTCGAGGCAGCGCTCAGGATCGCCGCCGTTTCCCATGTGCTGTGGCTCTGCGAGGTCCACGCCCGCACTTGGGCCTGTGTCCGTGACAGCCTCGCGGGCGGCGGACCATTGACCATCGAGGCGGCGCGGGCTGCACTCTTCCCGTCAGGCAGCACCTTCCTGTCCTACGGGGACAGGGCGTTGGCGAGTATCAAGGACCGAGCGTCATCCTACCTGCTGGCCCGGCTGGGCTTGAATGCTGTGCTGTGGGCGCTGGAGGAGGAGGGTGCTTCCAACACCACGACGCTCGGAACGGCAGCGGGGCTCTTTGCCGTCTGTACGTCGGTGCGTGACGCGCGCGACAAGCTCGCAGCGTCGGCGATCCTCCAGAAGCTCAGCGAGATACAGGAGCGGGAGAACCGCGCCATCCTCTGCCGCAAAGGCATTGGCTCCAACATCATGGAGTTCGCGCGCCACGTCCTTGGCCAACGCCAGGCAGCTAGTGCAGTCCTCCGGGGCTATGACCAGGGCTACGCCCTTAAGAAGAAGGGGGCGAGCGCCTCCAGCCCCTGGGTCGTCGGCCTCGGTCCCGTGGCCGTGCTGACACTCGTGCACTGCTCGCTCGCGAACACGTCGGGGCCAAGGTCCGTGCGTAGGCTGGCGCAGCACCTGGCCGCCTACGGAATCGCGGTGGATCATCGTGATGTCGCCCAGAACGACCTTGGCCACCAACTGAGGATGCTGGGCCTAGTCCTCGACAGCCCGGACGCCGAGAGCGGGATGCTGCTCGTGCCGCCCTTCCCGGATCGCGCGGCATGACGGAGCTTTCCAATGCCCTGGCGGGAATCGTGCGCACCCGCATCGACCGGGCGGCCCTTGAGCCCGGCTCCGAGATCCGGCTGATCTTCCATGGCCCGCCCCTTGAAATCCTCGATGGTGCATTCTCGACGCTACTCGCAGGCATGCAGTCCGCGGGCGTGCAGGTCCCCGTGCTGCTGCAGGTCCCAGCCCTCGCCCCCGGAAACTCCAACCCGCCGGTGGGGGCTTCAGGACGATGCGACGAGTCCCATCTCCTCAACCTTCGCAACTCGCCCACGCGACCGACCTACGTCGCCCTTGTTCCACCCGGACAGCACAGCAACCGCTCTGTGGCCTCGACGACGGACGAGTTCGGCATGGTCGCCGCAAACAACGCCGGCAACGTGCCCTTCGAGGAGTGGTGGGCTGACGAGTTCATCCAGGAGCTTGTCACGATGGCCCTGGCCGCTGCCGGTGTCGTTGACGCTGAAAGAGATAGTGGCCGTGCCTTGGTCGAGATCGCGGCCTCGGCGGCTGACGAGGTCGATCCTGAACGCACCCAGAGGGCGGGGGCCTGGCGAGCGATCTCCCGCGCCTTCGAGGCAAGGCCCGGGCCGGACGGATTGTCCGTCGGCAACCGCCTGAGCCTGGCATGCGGCGTGCCGTGCACTCGTGAGGGCGCGATGTCGCCAAAGGAACAGGCCGCGATCCTCGAGAAGATCGCCGATGCGCTTGCCGATGGGTTTGGGGTCGGAATCTCCAAGGCGCAGGATGGCGCATCTGAAGCGGATGCAGCCCTCCTCGGTGACTTCCTTGTCCACCTCCGCGATGTCTGTGACCGACCGACGGCGTTCGAGCGCGCAGGAGCAGCCTACTATGCCCCGGCGATGGGGCTTGTCCTTGGGGAGCCTCCCGGATGGTGGAAGGCGCTCACGGTCGAGAAGTGGTCGGAGCTCCTTGTCGAGGACGCAACCGAGACCGGCGACATCAAGATGTTCTGCTCGAATGGCATTGTCGTGCTCGCCAAGGGAATGCCGGTGCTGGTCGAAGGCGAAGTGGCCCTAGAGTTCGAGACGGCCGGCCCGGACGCCTCGAATGCCTTGGTAAGCATTGAGCGCACCCCGGCAGGGCCCTCGGGCGTCAAGCTGCTCGGCCAAGTCCGGGCCGACAGCGGACGGGCCCTCGTCGATTCTTCCCCACCCGTCCACTGGTCCCCGATGCGGTACGTCGCATCGGCGGACAAGTTCAAGCCCGGCGCCATCAAGGTCGTCTCGATGTCCTCATGGGGCCCCGGGATCTTCATTGCCTGCCGGCTGGCGAAGAAGCTCGCGCCGCCAAAGCGCCGGAAGGGGAAGTCCGGCCCCGAGCTGGAGGCGGGCCTCGTACTGCCGGGCGCCGGCCGCTACGACATCCTTGTCTTCACGTCCCCCGGGGTGGAGGTCGAGGACACGGCGAGCGGAAACCTGGATGACGCAGCGGAGCGCGGCGAGGCCGGGACCGACCTCGCGGTCCGGAGTAGCCGCGACCGCCAGTACCAGTTCGAGGTCGAGGTCGACGGGAACTATCAGGTCGATTTGCGCTTCGAGCGAACGGCAGCGGACGGTACGGCGACGAGCGCAGGCTGCCGCCTCTACCTCACGGTCGAGGAGACCGTGCAACAAGGTTGCCGTGGCGAGTTCGAGCGCCTGATCCGCGCGAACAGGCGGGTGATCCAGCCGGCGGAAGCGCGCACGATCGTGCAGCCTGACCGAAATGCCCGTTCCTCGGCGCTGCAGGACTGGATGCTTTCGGAGGACCTCGCCGATCGGTCGTACCTTCCGATCGTCCTCGCGGACGACTACGTCGACGCCTGGGTCCAGCCAACGTGGAGCGAGGCCGCAGGCCCGGTGTTCTCAAAGGGCAAGTTCCTCCAGGATCCGCGCCCGGCGCCTGCTGAATTCCAGCCGCCCGAGGGCTTCGTCGCCGCCCGCCAGGCCATCGCCCGGCGCATCCGCGGGGCTGGTGAATCCGGAGAGACGGGCCTTGTGGAGTCCGCCCAGCTTGGCAAATGGATCTCTACGGAGCCCGAATTCAAGGAGCTCATCGAGCAGTACCTGTCCAGCTACCAGGCCTGGCTCTCGGCAGAGCCCGACGTCGCCTGCTGGGTCGACATTGCGGCGGTCACCTCTCTTGAGCCGGACGGGCGGACCCTTTCCCGGACGCCGGACGCCATCCTGGTTTCACCCCTCCATCCGGTGCGGCTTGCCTGGCACGCGGTCGCCCAGCAGCTCCTGGTCGAGGCAGACGATGCTGAAAAGCCTTGCCCGGCGGCGAGCGTCCTCGATCCCGACTGCGTACCCGACCTGCTCACCATGGCGCTCCGCTCGGCCGCCGGGATCGAGCACATCGACTTCGTGTCGGTCGAGAACGGCACGGACTATTGGGCGGTGCTTTGGAACGGGACCCGGCTCCGCGAGCTTGCCGAACGCTCTAGGCGGGCGCCGTTTGGACCGGGCTTCGGAATCTCGGTGGGCGGAATCTCGGCAGGCTTCAGCGCCGCCCAAGTTGGAAGGGCGCTCGAGGATGTTTCCGACCTGCTCGCGGCAAAGCCAGTCGTCGGGGTCACGGTGGCAAGTGCCGGAGGCACGACGGACGCTTGCAATGAAGGCCTCATCTCCTGGTGCGCCGCCCGCTACCAGGACGAGGAACGCAGGCCGGTCCGTCAGGCCACCGGGCCGCGCTATGTCGACATCTACGACGATCGCGACGCCGCGTCGCGGCCCGACGACGCGACCATCGCGAACTTGTCAGAAGATTCAGCCAACAGCGTCCGATGGTTCACGCGCCAGCCCGACGGCGCCGTTCCTGACCTTGGCATCATCGCCCAACTCGACATGTCGGAACCGAGCGTCATTGCGGTCCCCGGTCGCACGCCGGTGGGGCTGGCCGCACTCCTCAGGCACCGGGTGCGCCGGCAGCTTCCCAACGCCTTCCTGAGCGAGACCCGCCAGTCATCCCCACCTCCTGCCTCGGGCGACGTCCTGGCGGATCGGGTCGGTGCCTGCGTCGCCGCCTTAGAGAACCTCCGCGACAAGCGCAGCGGCCTGAGCTTCGCGCCGAACGTTAATGCGATCCAGCACATGCTGGAAGTGCGCAAGACCGACTTCGTAGCAGTCTCCTCCTCTGCGATCGACCCCGCCTGCTTCCTCGGTGGTTGGCTGAAGGGCGCGTACCTGTGGGACTACGACCTGCCCTCCTACTCCCACAGGGCAGGGGACACGAACGGCTACTACTTGCTGTCACGGGTGAAGGAGGCGGACCGGGAGGCCCTGGGCACCGCGCTCGCCCGGCTGCCGGGATGTGGCGAGATGAGCCCGACGCAGGTCCAGGACGTTTTGCTCGAGGTCGCGCGCCGCGGCATCCCAACGATCCGCGGGCTTGCCGGTGACAACTCGGGAGCCACTGGTGACCTTGGCCTGTTCCTCGCCGTGCGGCTCCTCCAGGACCGGTTCCGGGTCTCGGGCGAGGCTGACAGCCTATTGAGGGTGATCAGCGGCGACGAAGACGATGCCCAGCTCGCCATTATCGTTCCGGTCGACCCGTTCCGTGGATATCTTTCCGACCTTGCGCGGACGGTTCGAGGAGATCGCAAGGATGCGTCGCTAGCCCGGCCGGACTTGCTTTCAATCGGCATCCGGCTCGGCCGGGAGAAGGTGTCGATCCACCTGACGCCCATCGAGGTGAAGTGCCGGCCTGGCTCAGTGTTCCCGCCGGGTGACGTCACGGCTGCCTTGGAGCAAGCCAGGACGCTTTCGGCCTTGCTAACGACGATGCTGCCTCACCCGGGGCAGCCGAGGATCTGGGGGCTGGCCTTCCAGCACCTCTTGCTTTCCCTGGTCGGGTTCGGGATGCGCGTCTACAGCCAGCATCCCGACGTGGTCGACCAAGACCGGTGGTCGGGCTTCCATGAGCGGATCGCAACGGCTGTGCTTGGCGGCGAGTGCTCGATCACCGTCGACCCCAAGGGCCGACTGGTCGTGGTCGATGATAGCGACCGGAGCAGCGCGCGAGACCGGGACGGCGATGGTTTTGAGGAGACTATCACCATCGGCAGGTCCGATGCCGGCGTCATCGTCAGTGGCGATCCTACCAACTTCTACGATAGCGTCCGCCTGAAGGTGGGGGCCTGGAGGCTGATGCCTGGCCAGGGTGCCCCATCGGTAGAGGCGCCTGCGGCTGCTTCGCCGGACGATGCCCCGCCAGCAGAACCGCCCGGGCCTCCGCCAGCACCAGCGCCTGAAGTGCCGGAAGCGCCGGTGGCTACAGCGGGGCCGGCCAAACAGCCGAGCCCCTTGTCCGAGGCCGTCACCCCAGATGGTCCTTCCGGCATCATCCTCGACGTGGGCCGCACCGTGGACGGTTTCACCGCGCGCGAACTCTCGCTGAACATCTCGGACACCCGGCTCAACCATCTCAACATGGGGGTGGTCGGTGACCTCGGGACCGGCAAGACGCAGCTGCTGAAGTCCCTCATCCTACAAATTTCCGAAGCGTCAATGGCGAACAGGGGCATCCGGCCTCGGTTCTTAATCTTCGACTACAAGCGCGATTACAGCAGCCCCGAGTTTGTCGAGGCCACGGGCGCGAGGGTGGTCCGCCCACACAAGCTCCCGATCAACCTGTTCGACACCTCCACGATGGAGGAGGCGGCTGCTCCGTGGCTGCAGCGATACCTGTTCTTCGGCGACGTCCTTGACAAGATCTACTCCG
>CAILTK010000005.1 GCA_903837135.1 uncultured Caulobacterales bacterium | reverse complement strand
GGCGGTGCGCCAGGCGGTGGAGGCCATGCAGACCATCGCCGAGAAGATCACCATCGTGCAGGAGATCGCCCGCCAGACCGATCTTCTGGCCCTCAACGCGGCGGTGGAGGCGGCCCGGGCCGGAGAGCATGGCCGCGGCTTCGCGGTGGTGGCTTCGGAGGTGCGCAAGCTGGCCGAACGCAGCCAGATCGCGGCCACGGAGATCGGCGCGGTGTCGTCCCAGACCCTGCGGTCGGCCCAGCAGGCCGGCGAGATGCTGACCGCCCTGGTGCCGGACATCCGCAAGACCGCCGAGCTGGTGGCCGAGATCAGCGCCGCCTGCCGCGAGCAGGACATCGGCGCCGCCCAGGTCAACGACGCCCTGCAGCAGCTCGACCAGGTCATCCAGCAGAACGCCGGCGCGTCGGACCAGATGTCCTCCACCTCCGGAGAACTGGCCGCCCAGGCCGAAAAGCTCGAGGCCTCGATCGCCTATTTCCGCACCGACGCCGAGGGCCCCGCAGTTCGCCGGCCGGCCCCCGCCAAGCCGGCGCCCAAGGCCTCGCCCGCGCCGAAATCGATGGCGGCCAAACCCGCCGCCGTGCGCAAGGCAGGCGGTCCGCGCCAGGCCGTGCCCGCCCAGCAGGCGCGCGCCAAGGGCTTCGCGCTGGATCTGGCCAAGGGCGGTCCCGACGCCGCCGACGCCGACTTCAGAGAATACGCATGACGCCCCGCTAAGCGCCGCCGCGCTCCGCCACGTCCCCGCCCCCTCGCCAATCACCGCCTCACCGCCGGTCCAGGAATCGCATCATGCGCCTCACCATCAAGCTCAAGGTCGCCCTGGCCTTCGGCGTTCTTATCGCCCTGCTGTTGGGCGCGACGATCTACAGTATCGGCAGCCTCTCAGCCAACAACGCCCTGCTCACGGGCATGATCAACGGGCCGGTCAGCAGGATGGTGCGGTACACGACGATGCGCGCGACCCTGCTGCAGCACATCCGTTCGGAGAAGAACATCCTGCTGGTGATCGACATGCCCGAAAAGCGGAAACACTACATCGAGCTTCACGCAGAGCAGACCGCCGCCTTCGATCTCTTGCTCGCGGAGGCGGAGCGGGTCGTCGTGACCCCCAAGGGCAAGCTCGATCTGAAAAGTCTGAGGGAGATCTGGCAGACGTTCAAACCGGAGGACGCAAGGCTCATAGACCTGGTCCTGCAGGGAAAGCGCGCCGAAGCCACGCCGCTCGCGTTTGTCGTAGCCACTCAATATACGGACCCGGCGTTGCTCCTGACCAATGATCTGGTCGAAACGACGAAAAACTCGATCAAGAAAGATCAAGACGAAGCAGCGGCCAGCTACGCCGCCAGTCGCACCGCCCTCATCGCCATCTCCGCCCTGTCGTTGCTGATCGCCGCCGCCGCCGCCGTATGGATCAGCCTCACGGTCAGCCGCGGGCTCGGCAAGGTCGCCCGGCTCGCCGACGCGGTCGCCTTGGGCGACCTCGAGCAGCGGGTCACGGTCAAGACCAACGACGAGATCAAGGATCTGGTCGACACCGTCAATCGCATGACGGCGAATCTCAACGCCGCGGCGAATGTCGCCATCAGCGTGGCGGAAGGCGATCTGTCGGTCGAGCCCGCCGTCCTGTCCGATAAGGACGTCCTGGGCCTCGCGCTGCAGACCATGGTGAAAAACCTCCGCGAGTCCGCGGCCTTGGCCGATCACGTGGCCGGCGGCGACCTGACCGTCGAAGCCAAGCCCCTGTCGGACAAGGATACGCTGGGCCTGGCCCTGGAGCGGATGGTCGAGCGCCTGCGGAGCGTGATGGGCGACGCCAACACCGCGTCCAACAATGTCTCGGCGGGAAGCCAGCAGCTTTCGGCGGCCTCCGAGCAGGTGAGCCAGGGCGCCACCGAACAGGCCGCCGCCGCCGAGGAGGCCTCGGCCTCGATGGAGCAGATGGCCGCCAACGTCAAACAGAGCGCCGACAACGCCGCCCAGACCGAGAAGATCGCCCGCCAGTCGGCCAAGGACGCGGAGCTTTCCGGCGAGGCGGTGAACCGGGCGGTGATCGCCATGCAGACCATCGCCCAGAAGATCACCATCGTGCAGGAGATCGCCCGCCAGACCGATCTTCTGGCCCTCAACGCGGCGGTGGAGGCGGCCCGGGCCGGGGAGCATGGCCGCGGCTTCGCGGTGGTGGCTTCGGAGGTGCGCAAGCTGGCCGAGCGCAGCCAGGTCGCGGCCACGGAGATCGGCGCGGTGTCGTTCGAAACCGTCGAAGCCGCAAGCTCCGCAGGGACCATGCTGGCGGCGCTCGTGCCGAACATCCGCAAGACCGCCGAACTGGTGGCCGAGATCAGCGCCGCCTGCCGCGAGCAGGACGTGGGCGCCTCCCAGGTCAACCAGGCCATCCAGCAGCTCGACCAGGTCATCCAGCGCAACGCCGCCGCCTCGGATGAGATGACCGCCACCTCCGAGCAGCTCGCCGCCCAGGCCGAGGAGCTGCAGGCTTCGGTCGCCTATTTCCGCACTGACGCGAGGGAGACCCCCGTCCGCAAGCCGATGGTCGCAAGGGGCGCGACCAGGGCCCCCGCGCCCTCGTCGCCGGCGGCCCTCAAGCCCACCGCGACCCGCAAGGCGGCCGCGCCGCGCCACGCCGTCGCCGCCCAGCAGGCCCGCGCCAAGGGCTTCGCCCTCGACCTGGCCCAGGGCGGGCCCGACGCCGACGACGCCAACTTCAAGGGATACGCCTGATGGCGCCGCTCCGCTCCGGCGCTCCGGCAACCCGACTATTCCCCTGCTTTCGCCTCGTTCACAGTTTCTGAGGGCCTCACATGCGTTTCACGATCAAACTGAAACTCGGGCTGGCCTTCGGGCTGATCATCGCCATCCTTCTGGGCGCGATGGGGTATGGCGTCGCCAGTCTAGGCGGCATGAACACCCTGTTGACGGCGATGATCGATGGACCGGTGGAGCGGATGAAAACTGCTGAGACCGTCAAGTCCACCATGTTGCAGATCATCCGTTCTGAAAAGAACCTGATCCTCGAGGCCGATCACCAAAAAATGCAGGCCTATGACGCAGAGCTCACCAAGGAACGCATCGCATTCGAAGCGTTGCTCGACAAGGGCGACGAAATCTCCACGGTCGTAGGCAAGGTCAAATACGCCAAGCTGAGGTCCGACTGGGAGGAGTTGAAGCCCCAGGACAGCAAGCTGCGGGAACTGGCCCTCGCCAGCAAGGATGTCGAGGCGACCGCCCTATCCATGGGAGTTTTGCGCCGGCTGACCTCGGATGCGGTGAAGATCACCGGGGAGCTGGTCGATCTCACTGTTGAGCAGATGAAGGCGCAGCAAGCCTCCGCCCGGGCGACCTACACCCAGACCAGCGGAGTCTTGATCGGCGTGGCGATCGCATCAACTCTGGTGGCGATCGCCGCCGCGGTCTTGATCTCGCTCACCATCGGCAAGGGCATGAAGAGCGCGACGGGGGCGATCCAATCCGTGGCCGAGGGCGACCTGACGAGGACCGTCGTCATCGCCGGCCAGGATGAAATCGGCGATATGCTCGGCTACGTGAACCTGATGATCGAACGCTTGCGCGGGGTGATCGGCGACGCCGGCGCGGCGTCGGACAATGTCTCGGCGGGCAGCCAGGAGCTGTCTTCGGCGGCCGACCAGATCAGCCAGGGCGCGACCGAGCAGGCGGCCGCGGCCGAAGAGGTCTCCGCCTCGATGGAGCAGATGGCCGCCAACATCAAGCAGACCGCCGACAACGCCGCCCAGACCGAGAAGATCTCCGGCCAGTCGGCCAGGGACGCCGAAGCCAGCGGCGCGGCGGTGCGCCAGGCGGTGGAGGCCATGCAGACCATCGCCGAGAAGATCACCATCGTGCAGGAGATCGCCCGCCAGACCGATCTTCTGGCCCTCAACGCGGCGGTGGAGGCGGCCCGGGCCGGAGAGCATGGCCGCGGCTT
>CAILTK010000004.1 GCA_903837135.1 uncultured Caulobacterales bacterium | reverse complement strand
TGGCTCTCCGGGGGGAGCCAGCGGCTTGGGCAGCGCGAAACCGGACGCCTCGGTGTACGCGGAAATGGTGCGCCAGGAGCTTCGCACCGCCATCCAGGTCTGTCCCCGCCTTGCGCCGCTGGTCCGGGACGCCGTGCTCGCCAACCCGGCCAGCGCCACGCCAGAAGACGCCGCCCGGGTGGCGGCGGCCGCCGCGGAATTCATGCCGCAACCCGAGCGCAACAACGACCAGACCGCGATCTGGGGCTGGCGCAAGCACGGGATCCGCATCGTCACGATGATGGCCATCGCGCTCGAAGACCCCGAAGTCCGCAGCGCCTGCGGCTATTTCGGCAAGCTGGCGACCCAGGAACGCGGGGCCGCCGACCTGCGCCTGAATCTGGCGCGGATCCTCCGCAACAAGGGCGAACTTCCGCCGCCGGAGACCGCCGCGCCGCCTGCAGAGCCTGACCTGCCGCCGCTGATGTTCGCGCCCGGCGTCGAGGAGGCGCCTTGGCCGGAGATCAACGCCGCGCTGCGCCGGCTAATCCGCGACGGCGCCCATGGCAGCTGGTTCAACCGGGTCGGATTCCATGGGATCACCGACGGGGTGATCTCGCTGTCGACGCCGACCGGCATCGCCGCTGACCGGATCAAACGCGACTATATCGAGGCGATCAAACAGGCGGCCGAAAGCGTCGGTGTCTTCGTCGAACGGGTGATGATCTCGGTGCGCAAACGATGATCTCGACCCATCGACCGTCTCCGTATGGCCTGTGAGCTATAGACGATGCGTCAATATATGGCCTATAGGGTGTTTATCTTTTCGAAGAAAACAGCCCACAGGCTATGTCATGGACCGCCGCAAATCCGCCGCCGAGGCCCGCCGCGCGCTTGACCGGGCGCTTTCGCCCTATCGGGCGCTGGCCCAGAACCGCCCGCCCCGCGGGTGGGCGAGGGCGATCCGCGACGCCTTTGGCATGACCGCCGGCCAACTGGGGGCGCGGATGGGGGTAACCCAGCCGACCATCCAGAAGCTGGAACGGTCCGAGCAGGAGGGCACCATCCAGCTGGCCAGCCTAAGACGGCTGGCCGAGGCGCTGGGGTGCGAGCTGGTCTATGCTTTCGTGCCGCGCCAGCCCCTGGAGCAGACCTATGAGACCGCCGCCCGGGCGGTCGCGCGCCGCGAGCTCGGCGCTATCAGCCATTCCATGGCGCTCGAAGACCAGGCCGTCGATGACCCCGAGGAGGACGACCGCCTGCGGCGTTTCATCGAGACCGAACTGGATCCGCGCGAAGTCTGGGCCGTGCGGTCTTGAGCGACCAGGACCTGCACGGCGGCGATGACGCAGCGACCAACCTGACGCCGGAGGAACGGATCGGCTTGATCCCCACCTGGATCGTCAGCCGTGACGACCTCAACCGGGCGGAGCGCGCCAACATCGCCGCCGGCCTGCGCTGGGCGCGCCGGGGCCGTTTCGACGTTCTCGATCCGGCCAGCCTGTTCACCCTGCATCGGCGTATGTTCGGCGATGTGTGGCGTTGGGCGGGCAAGCCGCGCGAGTCCGAGAAGAACATCGGCATCGCCGACTGGTGGAAGGTCCGCGAGCATCTGCACCAGCTGACCGGCGACGTCGCCGCCCAGGTCGCCGCGGGCGCGCGGCCGGCCGACGAGATCGCGATCGACTTTCACCATCGGCTGGTCTCGATCCACGTCTTTCCGAACGGCAATGGGCGACATGCGCGTCTGTCCGCCGACCTGCTGGCGGAGCGGCTTGGCGGCCAGCCGTTCAGCTGGGGACAGGCGGACCTGGTTCACCCCGGCCAGACCCGCGCAGCCTATATCGCCGCGCTCAAGGCGGCCGACGAATTCGATCTTCGGCCGTTGATCGCTTTCGCGCGGTCCTAGTCGGTCTTGCGCGCGGCGCCGCTGCGGTAGCGTTCCGTGAGGCAGGTAATCGGTCCGATATAGCCGAAGTCCTCGCGGATGGTGGCGAACGCCAGGGCCACGTCGCGATAGGTTTTCGCCTCGTCTGACTTGGCCAGGTTCAGGCGAAACTCGCCGGCGCGGTCCGACAGCCGAAACCAGATGCTCCAGGTCTCATCGTCCTGTTCGATCAGGCGCACATCGGTCAGGGTCGCGCCGCGCTGCAGGATCATGGTCAGGCTGCGAATGCGCACCGACTGGTCGCTGTTCGCCGTCCGGATCCAAGCTTCGTCGCTCCGATCAGCCTCGGCCACGTCC
>CAILTK010000003.1 GCA_903837135.1 uncultured Caulobacterales bacterium | reverse complement strand
CGTGGCCGACGTGGCGCCGGCGCAGATGCTGTACGTGCAGACCAATATCCGCGCGGCGACAGATTGGGCGCGGGACAAGCTCTGGCCAATGATCCGGGCCACGCCGAAGCTGAGCGGGGGCATCGTTGACGGTAAGGCGGTTGCAGGGGCCATTCTGCCGCGACTCAAGTCGGACGCCGACGGATCGACGCTGTTCAAGATAAAGTTCCGCCTCGGCGAGGCTGGCGTGATCCTGGCCGGGTCAAATTCGGCTGCGACTTTGCGCGCCCACACGGTGCGCTACGCGATTGAGGACGATCTAGACGGCCACTCAGACGATGTTGAGGGGCAGGGTTCCTCGGAAGCCATGGTCACCGCCCGTTTACGCGTCGCCACGCGCACCGGGCGGGCAAAGCGGGTCAAGATTTCGACGGGGACCGTAAGGGGCTCGTCCAAGATCGGCGCGGCGTGGGACCTCTCGGACAAGCGGCGGTTCTACCTGAAATGCCCCGAGTGCGGCTCGCGGTTCGATCCGGTGTTCGCCGACCTGATCTGGCCGGAGGGCAAACCCCGTCAGGCGCGCATGGCGGCGCCGTGCTGCGGCGGCGGGATCGAGCATTGGCAGAAAAACAGCATGTCGCTCGCCGACGGCTGGTTAGCGACGGCGGAGATCGACGGTTCCAAGCCGCCGCGCTTCATGTCCGAAGCGGAATTCCAAGGCTGGCGTCTGCGCGACCTCGGCGATCTGCAGCCTGGCTTTCAAATCACAGGAATCGTGTCGAGCTTCCTCCTCTGGGCGGATCTCTGCGAAGGCTTCGTCAACGCACAGGGTGACGTCCACAAGCTGATGGGTTGGACGAACCTCGACCTCGGCGAGCTGTTCGAGATCAAGGGGTCCGCGCCGGAGCATGCACGTCTGGCGGAACTGAAAGAGGATGATTGGGGACGCGGGCAGGTGCCGAATGGCGTTCTCGCCACGACCATGGGCGTCGATGTCCAGGGCGACGGTATCTATTACGAACTGCTCGGCTGGGGCGTGAACGGCGAGAGCTGGTCGATCGATGTCGGCTTCATCCCCGGCCCGACTGAGATTAAGGGCGAGGGCGCCTGGATCGACCTCGATAAGGTGTCGCGCCGCGAACTGACGTATCCGGGCGGGAAGACCTTCCCGCTCGATTTCCAGTGCGTAGACGCCGGCTACCATACCGAGGCGGCGCAGTATTTTTGCCGCTCACGTCCGAACCGCCTGGCTGTCTACGGGCGGGCGGGCTGGACCTTGCCGGTCCTCGGACGTGGCGAGCACCTCCGCTATGTGCCGCAAGGGCGGCGGACGGGGCAGGCGTCGAAGCGGCCGGAGGACAAGGCCTACATCGTCGGCACGTTCGGTATCAAATCGACGTTCTACGGCTACCTTCGCGCGACCCTGCAAGTCGCCGAAGAAGAGCGCTCCACGGGCGTGCCCGGGGCGGTGCGCGGCCGATGCCATTTCAATCGCGACGCGCCGGATCAATGGTTTGAGCAGATCACGTCCGAAACGGTCATGGTCACGTCCGTGAACGGCTATCCCAAGCGGGAATGGAAGCCTCTGCCCGGGCGTCCGAACCACTGGCTCGACTGCCGCGTCTACAACCACGCCGCCGCTGAAAAGCTGATGCTGGACACGCTGTCCGACGCCGATTGGGCGGCCCTTCGCGCCGATCGATACGCAGCGGCCGATCCTGTCCAAGGCGATCTTCTGGCGCTGGCGATCCGCCCCGCGCCATCGCCCCTACAAACTGCCGATGCGAGCGCCGCTCGCGCTCCGGCTCCCGTCAAACCTGTCGAACCAGCTTGGATCGACAGTAACGAACATGAGGGTTGGATCTGATGCCAGCACCCGACTACGCCGTCGAGATTGCAAACCTTGAGGCGGCGGCGTCCAGCGGCGAGCTGACCGTTGAGGAGAACGGCACGCGCGTCACCTATCGCTCGATGTCCGACCTCATGACCTCGCTCACCTATTTTCGTGGCCAGGCGGTCCTGTCGTCGGTTGCGACCGGCGCGGCGCCCTCGAACGTGACCGTCGCCGCTTTCGATCGCGACTGAAATGGCCGAAATCGCCAGCCTCATTGACGGCTTCGCGGAGCGCGTTTCGCCGCGTTGGGCGATCCGGCGCTATGCCGAGCGCGCCGCCCTGCAGGCGGTCAAACGCCAGTACGACGCCGCCGCGACCAACCGACGAACGTCGGGCTGGCGTCGGACTGGCGGCAGCGCAGACCGCGAAGTCCGCCAAGGGTTCACGGCGCTGCGCAACGGCGCAAGCGAGCTGTGCCGCAACAATAAGTACGCCGCCGCCGGCAAGCGGCAGATGCTCGCCAACCTGATCGGCAAAGGCATTTCCGCCCGCGCTACTCATTCGGAACCGAAAGTAGCAGCGGCGGCGCAGCTGTGGTGGGAGAATTGGGCGCACGGCAAGGTCGATGGCCGAAATGACTTCTATGGCGTCCAAAAGCTGGCCGCCGGCGCCATGCTTGAGCGCGGCGAGTCGCTGATCAAGTGGGAGGACGACGGCAAGCGTCCCGACGCGCGTTGCCGCGTGCTTGAGGGTGATTACCTTGACCACCTGCGGAATAACCTGGTCATGGGCGCCGGGCGCATCGTCCAGGGCGTCCAATTCTCAGCGAATGGGGATCGGAACGGCTATTGGCTCTACCCGGCCCACCCGGGCGATCTCGGCGGCTATCAGGGCGCTTCCACCTTCTATGACGCGGAGAATATCGACCACGTTTTTGAGGAGCTGAGGCCCGGTCAAACGCGCGGCGTGTCGTGGTTCGCGCCGGTCATGATGACCCTGCGCGACATCGGCGACTATGAGGACGCGGTCCTCATGAAGAAAAAGGTTGAGGCTTGTCTCGCCATCATCCTTACGCCCGCAGAGGGCAATATCGGTTCGCCCCTCGCCGCCCAGCAACCTTCCGACGGCGGCGATCCAAAAAAGCCAGGGATTGAGACTGTCCGCCCGGGCATGATCTTCCGCACTCGTCCGGGCGAAACCGCGACCACGCTGAACCCGTCCTCATCGGGCGACGGCATGGCCTTCGTCTCGCAAATGCTGGCCGGGATCTCGGCCAACCTCGTCCCGCATCACCTGATGTCGGGCGATGTCTCCAAGGCCAATTATTCCAGCCTACGCGCAGCGCTGCTCGGCTTCTGGGCCGTTCTCGACGACTGGCAACAGAACGTCATCATCCCGCTGCTTTGCCGTCCGGCGTTCGATCGTCAAATGCGCGCCTTGGCCCTGCTCACGGGCGACAAGCGTTTCTTGGAGGTCATTCCGGCCTGGGCCGTGCCGCCGCGCCGTGCGGTTGACCCGATCAAGGATGTGGGCGGCGAAATCATGGAGGTTCGCTCCGGCTTCAAGCTGATGCAGCAGTCCATGGCCGAACGCGACATGAACTGGAGTTCTGCGCTCGGCGAGATGGCCGCCTTCAATAAGGAGGTGGATGCCCACGGCCTGGTGCTCGATACGGACCCGCGCAAGGTCAACGCCACGGGCGCAATTCAGCCGCCCGCGAGCTTCGCGGTCCCCAAGGGCGATCCCGCCGGCGCACAGGACAGCCGCATCGGTGCATTCTTCATGCGCATGACGGCCGCGCACGACACGGGCGACATGGCCACCCTGACGCAGGGCATGGTCGATGTGGCCGACGCGCTGCAGGCCGATGACCCGATGGCTCCAGCCATGGCGCGTGTGCTGCGCTTCCTGTTCGACGACCCGTCCGACCCTAACTGAGAGACATCATCATGACCCGATCCGCTACGGCGGCGGCCCCTGCCGAGGAACGGCGCGGGCCTCCGCAGGCGCGTGGCTCGCGCGCCGCCGTTTTCTCTGGCTCAAGCTACAACGCCGCCAACCACACAGTGGAGGCTGTTCTCTCCGCCGGCACGCGCGTCATGCGGGGCGGCTATTTCCCCTATGGCGAAGAGCT
>CAILTK010000002.1 GCA_903837135.1 uncultured Caulobacterales bacterium | reverse complement strand
TGGACGCCGTCGAAGACGAGGACGGCAACGTCACCATGGTCCCGGTGATGGTCGATGGCGCCCCCGTGGTCAGCCAGGAGGCCCTGCGGCTGCGCGAGGAGCTGGTCACCGAACTCGCCAGCCTGCCCGCCGTGCCGGGCGTGCTGGACGCGGTGCTGGCCGCGCTGGGGACCGAGCTGGTGGCCGAGATCACTGGCCGGAGTCGCCGGGTGATCCAGCGCGATGGTCGCCGCGTCGTCGAGCGGCGCAGCGCTTCGGCCGCCAAGGCCGAGACCGACGCCTTCATGGCTGGCAAGAAGCGGGTGCTGGTGTTCTCAGACGCCGGCGGCACGGGCCGCAGCTACCATGCAGACCTCAGCGCTCAGAACCAGCAGCGCCGGGTCCACTATCTGGTTGAGCCCGGCTGGCGAGCCGACGCGGCCATCCAGGGTCTGGGCCGGTCGCACCGGACCAACCAGGCCGTCGCCCCGCTGTTTCGGCCGGTCACGACCGACATTCACGGCGAGAAGCGGTTCACATCGACCATCGCGCGCCGGCTCGACAGCCTGGGCGCGCTGACCCGGGGCGAGCGGCGCACGGCCGGCAACGGCCTGTTCCGCGCCGAGGACAACCTGGAAAGCCCCTGGGCGCATCGCGCCTTGCAGGCCTTCTACGTCGCCCTGCATTTCGGCAATGTCGAAGCGATGGACCGGGAGACCTTCGAGGCCAAGACCGGGCTTCGCCTACTCGACCATGACGGCGATCTGAAGTCGTCCGACGATCTGCCGCCGATGAACACCTTCCTCAATCGGCTCCTGGCGCTGAGGATCGCCGACCAGAACAGCCTGTTCGCGGCCTTCGACGAGATCCTCTCCAGCATCCTGGAACGGGCCGCCGCCGCTGGCGCGCTGGACCGCGGCATGGAGGACATCGAGGCCGACGACCTGGAGGTGAAGGCCGAGGAAGTGATCCGGACCGACGCGGTCACCGGGGCGGAGACCAAGCTCCTGACCTTCCAGGTGCGGACCCGCCGCAGCCTCACCGGCGCGGAGGACGCCCTCGCCGGGGTCGATCCGAAGGCGACAGACTTCGTGGTCAACAGCAAGTCGGGCCGCGCCGCCCTCGTCGTCCAGGGGCTGACAACAACGAACGACGACGACCGGCTTATCCCCGCCGTGCGTCTGATCCGGCCGGAAAAGCGCAGCATCGCGTCGCTCAAGGGTTTCGAGGAATCGGCCTGGGAGACTTGCGCGGAGGCGGTCTGGAGGACGGCCTGGGACGCCGAGATCGCCCAGGCCGATCCCTGGATCAGTCGTGAGCTGGTGCTGGTCACGGGGCTCTTGCTGCCCATCTGGGCGAGCCTGCCCGACAAGCGCACCTCCGTCCGCCGGCTCAAGGCGCCGGATGGACGTCGATGGCTTGGCCGGGTGCTCGATCCCGCCCAGGTCACGCCCCTGAAGATCGCCCTGGGCCTGACCGACACCGCCAGCGCGGTCGGGGACGGCGTGGTCGCCAGCCGCCTGGTCCTGACCGAAGGCGCCTCGGTCGCCCTCGCCGGCGGGCTGTGGCTGCGCCGGGCCAAGCTGATGGACCGCCACCGCCTGGAGATCGTCGGCGCGGCGGCGCAGCGGTCGGCATTCACGGCTATGGGCTGCTTTGTGGAGATCATCGCCTATACGCCGCGGGTGTTCGTGCCCACAGACCAGCCGCAGGTGCTGACGGCGATCCTGGCGAAGTGGCCTGCGCAGTCGATCTTGCCGGCGGCGGCTTAAGGGAGGTGGAGGAAGGGGGCCGCCGGGCGAGCCGGCCGGGGAATGGGTCCTTGGCCGGCGCGGAACCTGGCCATGCTCTACCCCTTCCCTCCGACCTGCGGTTCGTCGTCTCCCTGGGGACCTATCCAGACTGTGGAGGCCCTCGGGCCGGACGCAGTTTGCGTCACCACGGCCTCACATGGCGGCCTTCGTCTCTCACAGGCCTCGTGGGGCCGCCTGCCCGAGCCCATCCGCAAGACCGCCTATAGCGATAACGGCTGGTTCGAGGAGGACTGCGACTGGGCCCTGCCCTATCTCGCCCTCGGCCTCGACGCTTTCGAAGCCGATGCGGCGCGCGCCGCCGAGCTGCATCAGGCTGCCGTGCGCACCGTCCAGCGCTTCCATCCCGCGCTCGCCGTCCAACTGGGCGTCGCGCCGCCAGAGACGGGGCGGTCCGATGGCTGAGCAGGGCGATCTGTTCGCCGCCGGCGTCTCCGAGGCGGGCGCGGCGGCCCCGCCGGCGCCAAAACTTGCCCCGCCCGGCGATCTGCTAGGGCGGTTCGCCGACTTCGGCGTCGATGCCCTGGACGAGGGCGACACCCTGACCCTGGTGCTGGCGCGATGTCTTTCAGGGCGCGCGGATCCCGAGGTCGCCGCCGACGCACTTTTGGCTCGGTTCGGCGGCATCGGTCGTGTGTTCGGAGCCGCCGAAGCAGACTTGGCGCGTGAGATCGGGGCCCCGGCCGCGCGGGAGCTGACCATGCTGCATGCGCTCCTGCTTCGGACCTTGGCCTATCCCCTGCGCCGCCGCAGCGTTTTGAGTTCGACCGAGGCGGTTCGGGCCTATGTCCGGGCGCGACTGGCGGCGTCGCCTCGCGAGGCCTTCCATGTCCTCTTCCTCGATAAGAAGAACGCGCTGATCGCCGATGAGCGGCTGGGCCAGGGCAGCGTCGACCATGCGCCGGTATATCCCCGCGAGGTTATGCGCCGGGCGCTGGAGCTGTCAGCCAGCGCCATGTTGCTCGTGCACAACCATCCGTCCGGCGACGCGACCCCCTCCAGCGCCGACGTGGCGATGACCAAACAGATCGTCGAGGCGGCACGCGCGCTTGGCCTTGCGGTCCACGACCACTTCATCGTCGCAGGCGATCAGGTCGCGAGCCTGCGGGCCCTGGGGCTGATGTAGGCGCCCCGACCAGAGGCGGAGGAAGGGCGGGCTCGGGTGCGCTCGACGGGAGCGCTGCAGGAGGTAATCCCATGTCAGACACCGGCTGGACGCCCACGCGCGTCGAGACCCTGTCATCCCTTTGGCGCGACGGTCTCAGCGCCTCGCAGGTCGCCAAGGCCCTGGGCGGCGTGACCCGCAACGCCGTCATCGGCAAGGTCCATCGGCTGGGCCTCAGC
>CAILTK010000001.1 GCA_903837135.1 uncultured Caulobacterales bacterium | reverse complement strand
CCGCTGCGCGGCCACCTCCCCCAGAGGGGGAGGAGCTTTTGGTACGCCCACCCGCCCCCCGATCGGGGGGAGCGGCCGCCGCGCGAGCAAATTTCCGCCGCCTTCCCCATGGCGGGCGCGGCAATACCCGTTAAGGTCAGCGTGCGGAGGGGTTGCTCCGCAATCCTCACCTGTCGGAGCCGCCCTTTGATCCGTTCGCGCCTGCTGCTTGCCGCCCTCGCCGTCTCCGCACTTTCCCCTTGCCTGGCGCCCACCCTCGCCGCCTCGCAGCCGGCCCCCCTGCTGGGCTTCACCCCCCAGGGCGCGGCGCAGGAGCGGTCGCTCGAGGCGCAGTTCGACAAGGGCATTTCGGCGAACGAGCAGCGTGAGTGGCTGAAGCTGATGGCCGCCCGGCCCAACCAGGTCGGCTCGCCGCACGACAAGGCCAACGCCGAATGGATGCTGGCCCGCTTCAAGGAATGGGGCTGGGACGCCCACATCGAGACCTTCGACATCCTCTACCCGACGCCGATCACCGTCTCGGCCGAACTGCTCGGCCCCCACCCCTACACCCTGAAACTGGTCGAGCCGCCCGTGGCCGGCGACGCCAGCTCCCAGCAGACCGAGAACGTGCTGCCGCCCTACGTCGCCTTCCAGGGCGACGGCGACGTCACCGCCGAGGTGGTCTACGTCAACTACGGCATGCCCGAGGACTACAAGGCCCTGGCGCGCCAGGGGATCGACGTGCGCGGCAAGATCGTGCTGGCCCGCTATGGCGCGGGCTGGCGCGGGCTGAAGCCCAAGCTGGCCTATGAGCACGGCGCGGTCGGCTGTCTGATCTACTCCGACCCGGCCGACGACGGCTATGCGGTGGACGAGGTCTATCCCAAGGGCGGCACGCGCCCGCCGTTCGGCGTGCAGCGCGGCTCGGTCGAGGACATGACCCACTATCCGGGCGATCCCCTGACCCCCGGCGTCGGCTCGACCAAGGACGCCAAACGCCTGACCCGCGCCGAGGCGACCACCATCTTGAAGATCCCGGCCCTGCCGATCTCCTACGGCGACGCCCAGCCGATCCTCGAGGCCCTGGGCGGCCCGCCCGCCCCGCGCAACTTCCGCGGCGCCCTGCCGATCACCTACCATTCGGGCCCGTCGACGGCCAAGCTGCACCTGGTGGTCAAGTCCGACTGGAGCCTGAAGCCGATCTACGACGTGATCGCGGTGATGAAGGGCTCGGAGAGCCCCGACCAGTGGGTGGTGCGCGGCAATCACCACGACGGCTGGGTGTTCGGCGCCTGGGATCCCCTGGCCGGCAACGTCGCCCTGCTGAACGAGGCCCAGTCGCTGGGGGCCCTGGCCAAGACCGGCTGGAAGCCCAAGCGCACCCTCGTCTACGCCAGCTGGGACGCCGAGGAGCCGGGCCTGATCGGCTCGACCGAATGGGCCGAGGCGCACGCCGACGAGCTGAAGAAGAAGGCCGTGGTCTACATCAACTCCGACACCAACGGCCGCGGCTTCCTCGGCGTCGAGGGCAGCCACGACCTCGAGCGGATGGTCAACCAGGCCGCCGCCGACGTGAAGGACCCGGAGACCACCGTCAGCCTGCGCGTGCGCCAGGAGGCCAGCCTCGGCGTGCGCGCCTTCTCCAACCCCTCGGACGCCCAGGCCCAGCGCGCGGCCAAGAAGATCGAGAGCGGCGGCGACCTGCCGATCGGGCCCCTGGGCTCGGGCTCGGACTACACCGCCTTCCTGCAGCACCTCGGCGTGCCGTCGATCAACCTCGGCTTCGGCGGCGAGGACGAACAGGGCGGCATCTACCATTCGCTCTACGACACCTATGAGCACTACACCCGCTTCGGCGATCCCAAGTTCGAGTACGGCGTGGCCCTGTCGCAGACCTCCGGGCGCCTCGTCCTGCGCATGGCCGACGCCGAGGTGCTGCCGTTCAACTTCACTGGATTCGCCGACACCGTCGGCGGCTATGTGGAGGAGCTGAAGAAGCTGCTCGCCGACGCGCGCGCCAGGACCGAGACCACCAACAAGCTGATCGCCTCGGGCGCCTTCGCCGAGGCCTCCGATCCCGACCGCCCGACCCTGGCCCCGCCGGCGGAGGACACGCCGCCGAAGATCGACTTCGCCCCGCTCGACGCCGCCGAGGCCAGGCTCAAGGCCTCCGCCAAGGCCTATGACGCGGCCCTGGCCAAGGCCGGCGCCCTCTCGCCCGCCAAGGCCAAGGCGCTGAACGCGGAGCTGCAGCAGATCGACCAGACCCTGCTCGATCCCGAGGGCCTGCCGGGCCGGCCCTGGTTCAAGAACCTGGCCTATGCGCCGGGCGTCCTCACCGGCTACGGCTCCAAGACCCTGCCGGGCGTGCGCGAGGCGCTGGAAAGCCGGCGCTGGGCCGAGGCCCAGGTCTATATCGGCCACACCGCCAAGGCGCTCGAGGCCTACGCCGCCAGGCTCGACAGCGCCGCGGCCTTGATCGCCAGGAAGGGCTGAGCCGCATGCGGGGGTGGCTGCGCCGGAAGTCGTTCGACGCGCTCGAGCGCACCGATCCGGCCCACCGGCTGAAGCAGACCCTGTCGTGGCCGCACCTGATCGCGCTGGGGGTCGGGGCCATCGTCGGCACGGGGATCTACACCCTGATCGGCGTTGGCGCCGGCCTGGCCGGGCCGGGCGTGCTCTTGTCCTTCGCCATCGCCGGGGCGGTCTGCGTCTGCGCCGCCCTCTGCTACGCCGAGATGGCGACCATGATCCCGGCCGCCGGCAGCGCCTATACCTACAGCTACACCGTGCTGGGCGAGACCCTGGCCTGGATCGTCGGCTGGAGCCTGATCCTCGAATACACCGTGGTCTGCGCGGCGGTGGCGGTGGGCTGGGCCGGCCACGCGGTGGAGTTCGCCCACGCCTTTCACTGGCCGATCCCCGAAAGCCTGCTCTCGGGCCCCGGAACGCCCGGCGGCCTGATCAACCTGCCGGCCATACTGATCACCTTCGCCGTGGCCGGCTTCCTGATCGCCGGCACGCGCGAGAGCGCCACCCTCAACATCGTCCTGGTGGTGATCAAGCTCGCCGCCCTGGCCGCCTTCGTGGCCCTGGCCCTGCCGGCGTTCAACAAGGCCCACTTCACCCCCTTCATGCCCAACGGCTTTTCGGGCGTGGCCGGCGACGGGACCAAGATCGGGGTGATGGCCGCCGCCTCGATCATCTTCTTCGCTTTTTATGGCTTCGACGCGGTGTCGACCGCGGCGGAGGAGACCAAGAACCCCGGCCGCGACCTGACCATCGGCATCTTGGGCTCGATGGTGCTGTGCATCCTGATCTACATGGCGGTGGCCGCCGCGGCGATCGGGGCCAGCGCCCCGGCGAGCTTCGCCAAGAGCCCCGCCCCCCTGGTGTTCGTGCTCGACCAGTTGCACCAGAACGCCGCCGCCAAGCTCGTGGCCGCGGCGGCGGTGATCGCCCTGCCGACCGTGATCCTGGCCTTCATGTACGGCCAGAGCCGGATCTTTTTCGTGATGGCCAGAGACGGCCTCCTGCCCCGATCCCTCGCCAAGGTGAACGCCAAAACCGGAACCCCGGTGGTGATGACCCTGGTCACCGCCAGCGTGGCGGCGGCCCTGGCCGGGGTCTTCCCCCTCGGCCTGATCGCCGCCCTCGCCAACGCCGGCACCCTCTGCGCCTTCGTCGCCACCATCGCCTGCGTGGTGGTGCTGCGGCTCCGCGAGCCGGGACGCAAGCGCGTGTTCCGCGTACCGGTGTGGCCGCTGGTGGCGGCGGTGGGGATCCCGGGGTGCCTCTACCTGTTCACGACGTTGCCGAACTTGACGATCGGGCTGTTCTTCGCGTGGAACGCCGTGGGGCTGGTGGTGTATGCGGTGTTTAGCCGGCGGTCGGCGGTGTTGGCGGGGGGGTAGTCGGCTGGTCAGAGCGTAGAGACGGCTCTGGCCTCTAAGGCAAACTTGGGAAGGTCCGCTTCCGGGCAAGCGGTTAGCTTTGCCGCGGGCGCGCAGAGCTGACGCATCATCGACCTTGGGAATGTCCGCACTCGTCGATCAACTCGCAGTCGCACAAGCCGGCCGACCTATAGAGATCGGGCGCCCCGGATGCGATAGCGCCGCCCTTCCCAAACCCCGTCTAACTGATAAGCTGCTCCGTCCTGCACCGTGATCCCGTCTTCGAGCTGAACGGGATTGAGGACACCTTCCTCCCCCTCAAGCCGGACGTACCACTGACCGCGCACGTCGAAGACGGTGCCAAACTTGCCTTGGAGAGTCGGCAGGCGTGGTTGGGCTTGGGCGGGGATATCCAAGTCCAGTGAGCCACGCGGCCCATCTCCCGGTTGAGCCGTGTGGCCCGACGTCTGCTCTCGATGCGATTGGATTTGCCGGATCGCTTCTCCATCGATCGTTACACTGTTGCCGTCGCCAACGATAAACACGTTGACCTGCTGCGCGCCGGCCTCGGCAACAGGCCTTTGCAGGGCGTCGATCATCCGGGCATCCGCAACCTTGGGTTTGCCGGGCTTGACGCCCTTCAGAATGGAGAGGGTGTCGGCGATTAACCTTGTAAAGCCGTAAAGGACCTCGCGATGTTCGATCGCGGCATGGCCGGCGACGGCGCCCATCACCACAAGATCGGCGAGCAGGCTGCCGACCTCGACGCGCCTCACGGCCAGCCTGAGACCGGCGGAGCGAGCGCGCCGCCGCGCGAAGCGCTCGAATGCCATCGCTACTTCCCGCAGCATGTCGGCGACGTCGGCCGCCGGTAACAAACCGTCGGTTTGATAGCTAATGCGAAGCGTCGCTGCATCGTCGGTCGGTGCGAGCGCCATGGGTTTATCCTTGAATTAGATCGTCGACATTATGAACGTTCCTCTGGTCACCGCTAGACTAGGACGAATCCACATTCAGCGCAGCCATAGCATGATGGCGGCGAGGTGGATGAAGGCGAGGTAGTGGGAGGGCAACCTGTCGTAGCGGGTGGCGAAGCGTCGGAAATGCTTGAGTTTGTTGAAGCATCGCTCGATGCGG